>DATKPJ010000185.1:0-7625 GCA_035524195.1 Occallatibacter sp. | reverse complement strand
TGGGCGGCGCGCTTTCGCCGCCTGGCCCGAGACTACGAAAGACTCGCCGTAACCCTCGGGGCTTTCCACTTCTTCGCCTTTGCCTGCCTCATGATCGCTCAACTCTTCAGGCTCCTCGCATGAAGTTAATAACAGGCTCTAAAGCGAGAACTTTTCCGGCCTTGGCCGCGTACTCGAATATAGCTCCGCGAAGCAAGGAGCAGCAGGAGGACGGGAAGAGGTGAACCCTCATTCATTCGACATTCTGAATGCCATTGTCGCGATTCTCTGGCTGGTTTTTATCGTCTATTGGGGCATCTCTGCGGTCGGGGTAAAGAAGCCAGTGGCGGGAAAGGGCAGTTGGAGAGGATGGGCATTGTCACGCCTCGCATTGGCAGCCATACTGATTGCCCTTGTCAAGATGCGGGTATTTTCGCAGTTCTGGAATTTCGCCGACGGCCTGGCTTTTTTCAACAACGGAGTTGTACGCATCGCAGGGGCCGTTCTCACGGCGTTCGGTATTGCATTTGCCGTCTGGGCGCGCCGCCATCTCGGCCGCAACTGGAGCGGCCGGGCAACCATGAAAATCGACCATGAACTCGTCACATCCGGGCCATACCAATTCGTCCGCCATCCTATATATACAGGTGTGCTGGCGGCCCTGTTCGGCTCTGGATTGGTCAACGGCCCGTTCTGGATGGTGGTGTTTGTCGCTGGCGCTCTCGTTTTCGCCTGGCGCATTCGCGTCGAAGAGACTTATATGATGGAGCTTTTCCCGGACCAATATCCGGCATATCGCGCGAGGACGAAGGCGCTGATTCCCGCCGTGTGGTAACCGATGGCGGGTCAACGGCATCCTCCACGCGGAGAGCATGGAGGATGGTGGTGGCGGTGCGCTGGACAACCTCAAGGCTTTCGGCCAGCAATACTGCGTTGCCGTTGTAAAGCTGGATGTAGTCGCTCTTATGTTGTGCCCAACATAAGAGCGACTGGACTAAACCGCTTCGCGGTATGGTTGTGATGCGATCTTCCTATCCTCCAGCTTCGATTCCTCTGGAGTGATTAACAGCGTTCTGGGCTTCGAGATTTTGCATTCGCGCTCCATTGCGGAAGCATGAAGTTGCTGGTGACAGCGCACTTCATTCCCCACAAGGAGCCGATCATGACCACCCTTCGCCAGCGCATGACGGAAGACATGCGCATCCGGAACCTTGCCCTCAACACCCAGACTTCCTACTTGCAGCAGGTCTCACTTTTCGCGCGGCACTTCAACAAGTCCCCGGAGTACTTGGGACCCGAGGAGATCCGGACTTACCAGGTCTACCTCACCAATGAGCGGAAGCTGGCGCCAGGCTCTGTACTCATCGCCGTGGCTGCCCTTCGCTTTCTCTACAGGGTTTCGCTCAAAAGGGACTGGCCTTTCGACGAGATCATTCCTGCGCCCAAGAAGCCGCAGAAACTGCCGGTGATTATGAGCCCGGAGGAGGTGATGCAGTTTCTCGGCTGCGTGGGCAGCATGAAGCATTGCACGATTCTGACCACCTGCTACGCTGCCGGACTACGCATCTCCGAAGCGGTTCGCCTCAGACCTACCGACATCGATAGTCAGCGCATGGTCATCCGTGTTGAACAGGGCAAGGGGCAGAAAGACCGCTACGTGATGCTTTCGCCGCAGTTGCTGGAGACCTTGCGGGCGTATTGGCGAGCAGCACGGCCAAGCGGTTGGCTCTTCGAGGGGGATATCGTTGGCAAGCCCATCGACAGAAGTGCAGTCGAGCAAGCCTGCCATAAGGCACGTCGGCTTTCCGGTATTCGCAAGCCCATAACGCCGCACTTGCTGCGCCACGCATTCGCCGTTCATCTGCTGGAATCGGGTACAGACGTTCGCACCATACAGTTATTGCTCGGGCATCGTAGCCTGGCGACCACATCTCGCTATCTGCGCATCGCCACAAGCAAGGTGTGCTCTACCACCAGTCCGCTGGATCTGCTTCCCCGTCCAGTCCCCATTGAGCCAAAGCCCGCTGCTCCGCAGTTCTTCTAAGCAGCGGCCGATGGACCGCCCCAGGTTGGAAGTGGCGGATGTGTTCCGCCGCTACGGCGAAGCCTATCGACAGAAGCATGGCGCCTCGATGTCTGGCGAACAGCGGCGCGTCATGACCGCCGTCGAAGTGTGTCGCACCGCGGTACTGGGCGGACATCTCGAACGCTGCGATCAGTGCGGCTACGAACGCAACTGTTTCAACTCGTGCCGCGACCGCCATTGTCCCAAGTGCCAGTCGCTGGCCCGAGCGCGGTGGATCGAAAACCGCCAGGCGGAGTTACTGGACTGCCCTTACTTCCACGTGGTGTTCACCGTACCGGACGAGATTGGCGCGATTGCCTATCAAAACAAAGAGGCGGTTTACGACATCCTCTTCCGCGCTACCGCCGAAACCCTGAAAACCATCGCCGCCGATCGCAAACACCTTGGAGCCGAAATCGGCTTCTTCGCTGTCCTGCACAGTTGGGGACAGAGCCTGATGTTTCATCCTCACCTTCATTGTGTCGTGCCGGGTGGCGGATTATCACTCGATGGACAACGTTGGATTCGCTGCCGTGCTCGATTCTTCCTGCCCGTTCGGGTTCTATCGCGCCTGTTCCGCCGACTCTTTCTGGAGTCGCTCGAGAAGGCATTTGCGGCCGACAAGCTACGGTTCTTCGGCGCCCTGGAGCCGATGCGCAACCCTATGGCCTTCGCGGCGCAGCTTGCCAACCCGAGAGGCTGCGAGTGGGTGGTCTACTCCAAGCCTCCCTTCGCCGGCCCGCAACAAGTGCTCGACTACGTGGGCCGATACACGCATCGGGTGGCTATTTCCAACAACCGCTTGGTTTGCATAGATGACAGCCGGGTTCAGTTCCATTGGAAGGACTATCGCGATCATAGCCGGGTGAAAATCATGGACCTGGACGCCGAGGAGTTTATCCGCCGATTCCTGCTCCATGTGCTGCCCGAAGGCTTCCAGCGCATCCGCTACTATGGCTTCCTGGCCAACCGACATCGGCAGGAAAAGCTGGTTGTCTGCCGCAGGCTGCTTGGCATGTTGCCCTCCGGCACATCAGCACAACCGAAGGATTATCGCCAACGCTACGAAGAACTGACCGGCCGCTCGTTGCTTCTCTGCCCACAGTGCCGCCGGGGACAGATGCTGGTGGTGGAGGCCTCTTATCCATCTCCCAGTTGCACGCCCCATCTCATCGACTCGTCATGATAGGTCGCGCTACAACACGTTTCGCTCCGAAGCTGATGCTTCCAGCTCGAAGCGTTCGTGTGGTCCGATCACCTCGTTGGGCCTATCGCGCGCTTCGGCGAAATCGAAGAGTCATGCTATTTGTCCGTCCATCATCCTTCAGAGTTGGATCAGCTGCCCCTTGCTGCCCCCAGTCACGTAGTTCGCCAGGTTCTGCCACCCATCCAACGCCCATAGCATCAGCCTCAGTGGAGCGGTTTAGCCCAATCCATTTTTAGCTCACCGGTGCGGCATAGACACTCTTCTCCGCGCCTGATGCTCCTTCTCGCCGCACCGCCGAGCTAAAAATGCTCTGCACTATCTTTTCCGCTGGCTCGAACTTCGCTTTCTATCCGGAGCGCAACTCGCTCTGTTTTCGGCACCCGGCGATCACAGCACCGTTCAGGTCGATCCAGGGAAGGTTGTGCCGATCTCATCCCAAGGATCTGAAGCCGGCGACGCACCAGCCTGCCGTTCCTGCGGCGGTCTGATGAGTCCCAATGGGAACTGCTATGTGTGCAGGAACTGCGGCGGGACGAGTGGATGCTCCTGATGCATGTTCGAGAACTTGGTCGTGGCAACGTACAGCAATGGCGGCTCTGGAAGAGGGATTTGGGCTGAAAGCGGCAACTGACAGTCAGTGGCACTTGTCAGACATGCCCGTTGGCCGTTCGGGAACCAGGGGTTCGGCCACATAAAGTCGCCGATCATCCGTCAATGAGCGCATTGCGATAAATCGCAAATCGAGAGTCATCCAAAGCGACGTTCTCTCGATGTTGCCTAGTGTGCTTCTCATGCCCCTAATTCTATTGGGCGTGCACAGTGTGTCGCTGGAATCCTAGGGCTGGCGAGCGAAGGTTCGACGCACGCTCAAAGCGCAAGTTCGAAGTTCTTCCAGACGGCGTCGAAGATTCTCTCAAGCCGCAGATAATCCTTCTTTTTAAACCGACCCGGATCGAATTCCTTCCGGAGCGCCGCGCCGGCATGGATGTTGTTACGCAGATGGCGAATCTCGTGCACCACGTCCTGAACCGCGTGCTTGCCAAACTTGTCCTTAAATTTGACCGGCGTCAACAGGTCAAGTTGCCTGGCTGCGTCGAGCAGGTCGTTCAAGACCAGCCCATCGGGAATCTCGTCATCCTTGGCCGGATCGTTGCTCTCGTCTCCGCTCCAGATGATGAAGTAGG
This sequence comes from Occallatibacter sp., assembly GCA_035524195.1. Classification (GTDB taxonomy): domain Bacteria; phylum Acidobacteriota; class Terriglobia; order Terriglobales; family Acidobacteriaceae; genus Telmatobacter. The sequence goes on along the minus strand of DATKPJ010000185.1, from coordinate 3,190 downwards.
TGTAGAGCCAAGCTTCGAGAAGACAGCCTAAGGCCACAGCCGCCATGAACCACTGTCTCGCTTTGACCTCCCGCTTGTGCTGCTTGTTCCAATAGCGGATCAATGCGTTCGCTTGATCGCCGTGCAGGGTCGAGGTGAAGTTGGCCATGCATGCATTCTAGGCGATGATCTTGCCTTTATCCATGAAGCTCAGGAAGGATTGGCGCTAGATTGGACGAGAGGCCAAAGTCATCGCGTAGGTGACTGGCCAAAGTTATCGCTCAACTGACTGCAGGCAATGTTTGCGGCAGCTTGGGGTGAGTTGTTCCTGCCTTCTTATGAACAAATCGCACCGCATCTCGAATGACAAAGTAGAGGTTCCGTAGGTCCATGCTCTCGCCAGCTTCGTCGAAGCCAAGAGCACGCCCGATTGGCAGTCCGGGCCGGGACCCAGGGACTTTCTCGTCATTACTCTTTACGTGCTTGAAATGATGCGCAAGGATATCCACCAATTTGAACGGAAGTGACTCTCTACACCAGTCCTGGCGGGTTTTTCGAGGGCTGACTCCACCTTCTTCGGCGGCGCGATCCACAGCGTGGAAGATCGCCACGCAGGTTAAATAGGCGTGGCGAAAGGACCGTCTGTTGTCCTGAAAATCGTCGAACGTCGGGTCAACAATGACCTCAAGATAGCGGGCAAGGGTCTTCATATCAAATACGGTAGCGGATTCGGCATTGTGCTACCACCGCGCTGATCGCCGATGCCATGGCGTTGACGAAGGCCAACTTGCCTTCGTGTGTAATCTCTGCGGGATCCAGAGCTATCTTCAACTGCGAAGCAAGTGTAACGATCACTCACCCGACAGGCGCTCCTTCCTATGGAAATAGTTGATGAACGATACGGCCATCTCATTACACAGCAAAGCATCTTCGCGAGTTATTTCCGCAAACTTGGGTGCTCCATGGCCAACGTTCTCAGTCCGATTGCGGTAAATGTAGAACTGCTCCAACGCTGCAATGATATGCAAAGGACAGGAGGCTAGCTTCCTCAGCGTCTTTATTGCATCGCCTAAGGTGGGTGCCTTTTGTCCCTTTGCATCTAGCCAACCACGCAGGTAAGCCTCTACAGCAGCTACCGAGAGTGATACTGACGTTGCAACATCAATCTTCTTGGGATCGATCAGCGCTTCTTTAGCTGCTGTGATTGCTTCGACTGCAGGCGCGTACGGAACGCCCGCCGAAAGGATCCTTTCGTTATCCTTGATCAATGCGGTGTACTTCACCACTACTCGGGCTGAACGGTCTAACTGTTTTTCGACTTCATATCCAACGTTGTGATAGGTAAGCAGGTTGTTTACTTCGTTCTTCGACAATGGGCCATCGTTCACAAAGTATTCGGTGATCGATAGAACTTCGTGCCATTCAGATTTCTGAAGAAGATCTATAAACAGATCTGACGTGTAGTACTCCATGATGTCATCTTCGCCATATAGTCGGTGATAGTCGCTGTTGACGGCGATCGATGCCCCACGGTACAGAACATACTCGCGAATGGTGCTGTTACCTTCGTCCCGAAGGTGTTCCAGCGCGATTTTGAAGAGATCGTAACGAAGAGCGGGCGGCACATCTTCATACTGCAGATCGCTCTCAAAATGATCCAGGTGATGTCGCCTTGTGAAGCTTTCGAACATCCCACCTCCTCGAGTGCATACGGGTGTATCATTGCCTGCCGTTTTCATTCATTCTAAGGTTTGAGACCGCACCGAAGTCAGCATCGGCAAGAGTCCTCCGATCGAACTGCGCATGACTTTCGGTTGACGCATGCAGTCCAAACCACTCATCCAGACGTTCCGGCGATCCACTTTGTCGTAGAGTCGCCTATGGTGACTCGTGCCTGCCCCGGTCAGAAAGGAATCGCGCAGGTGGACGAGCGGCAAATCGCCCACGCGCTCACAGGCTGCCCGTTTGTAACCGGAAGTACTCTCGTTCACGTTCCCTGCTCACTTCCGTGCGATCCAGCCACAATTTGAAGGCCGTGGCACGGCAACCTTACTTTTTGGCAGCCTTCTTCTGAGCCGCCCAGCGTTTCCTCTGCGCGGCGGCGATTCGCTCTCTGGCCTCGGCGCTGAGATGGCGGCGTTTGCGCGGCTTCGCCTGATTCGCACCGAATGCGAAGGAAGTCGCCGCGTGCGTGACACTTCCTTTGGTGCCTGCGAGCAGACTGCGCACCTGCTCGAGTCGGCTGATCTCGTCATCGAGTGCCGCAACGATTTCGTTGATTCCCATCCCGGTCCTTTCAAAGTCAGTGGTTCCTGTCCATTGAATCAGATTTCAGGCATAAATCCCACGTCGACCCATTCTCGACAACCAAGGAGAAGCTACTCATGAGTGGTCTCAAAGTTGAAGCCCTGCAGCGCGAGTTCTTCTACAACGGAACGCGTATTCCCGATCCAGCTCCCAATCTTTCCGTCGAACAGGTGCGCGAACTGCTGACGCCGACGTGGCCGGAAATTGCGACTGCGACGCTGAGCGGGCCGGAAGACACCGGCAGTGCCCTCCGCTACACGTTCAACCGGGCCATCGGATCGAAGGGTTAGCCGTGCGCCGGCGCCGAATGAACCCGGAGGAACTGATCGCCGCATTCCGGGCCAGGGCTGCTGCTCCTCCGAATCGGCAGAATCAGCTTCTGGTGAGGCACCTCCGATGCAAAGAATCTCTCGAACTCTCAGACGCTGTGACCAGCGCGCTTGCCCGCTATCACTCCGACAACGTGCGGGTCTTGCCGGCGCCAACGGAAATCCTGCCACCACTCCTGTAGAAACGCTCGCCCCCGCCTTCGCAGTGGCACTTCCATCCCTCAATGGTCAGCCCGTCAACTACAGCCATGAGGTCAATGGCGAGATGCTCTTCGAACTGTGCGCGATTCTTGTGCGCATGGAGATGGGGATGCCAAGACTGTGGAGCGAATGCGGCGAAGACCCGCTTGCCTTTGCCCAGCGCTCCATTGTGAATCGGATCGGCAAAGAGACCATTGAACTGCTCGAACGCAACGTGGAATATCACCTTGAGGTGACCGATGTGGTGGGCGCGGACAGCGCCGGCCTGAGTACGGGACAGCTGGCGATCACGATTGAATGCAGCGGGTGCGGCTTTCTGAAGATAGGTCCGGCATTGGGGGCCCTCGAATCCGAGGAGGAAGGTCTCGGTGCGG
>DATKPJ010000184.1:0-58309 GCA_035524195.1 Occallatibacter sp. | reverse complement strand
ACCTGGTCCATCGTCGTGAACGTCGCGTTCGCCATCTCCGGGCTGGCTTGCCGCAGTAGATCGCGAATCTCGGGAATCATGGCGTCCGGCGCACGGTCCGTGCGAACTGCCAGGTCCATCGCGACGGTCGATGGCTGGTAGAAACCGCTTCCCAGCGTGAGTTGCGGCAATGAAAATTCAACCTCGGGCTCTGACGGCGTCTCAATCGTCGACTGCCGTTCGTCGTCGAGCACGCCGATCACGGTTGTCGTCGCGTTCTTTCGAATGTTCATAAAGCGCGAGCCGACAATTGCGGCCGGATTGTGCTTGTCCGGTGAATGCAGCTCGGCGAACGCCCGGTTCACCACCACAACGGGCTGCGACGTTGCCGTGTCGCCATCATTGAAGAAGCGCCCGGCCAGCATCTTGAATCCAAAGATCCGCTGAATCGACGGGCTGACCGGCTTAAGCATCGCCTTGGAGTTCGTTCCATCTTTGTTGAGCAAGGTAAGCGTGATGTTGAAACTGCGGCCCAGCGGAACCTGCGAGATGTATCCGGCTGCCTGGACGCCGTGGAGCTTGTCCACCCGCTCCAGCAGAGGCTGGTACAAATTCACCACCATGTTCTGTCCCTGGTAGCGATACGCAGGCAAAGTCAGGTGCGCAATGAGGATGTGATCGGTGCGATAGCCGAGCGGCACATGGCGCAAAGTGTAGATCGTTCGCAACAGCAAGCCGCAGGCCACAAGCAGCGTAAGCGACATGGCAACCTCCGCCGCCACCAGCACGCTGCGCGTGCGGTTCTGGCCGCGCCCGCTTCCCGCCTGCAGGCCGCCCTGCCGCAGCGCCGGCTCAATGGGCGAGCGCACTGCGAGCCATGCCGGCCATGCCGACGATACCAGCGCGGTCAAGAGCGTCAGTCCGCAAAGCGCACCGAGAATGATGAGATTGAGGTGCACGGAGAGATCGACATGCAGATTTTCTGGAACCGCACTGCGCGAGACGCGCACCGCGACCAGGGCCAGCGCCGTGCCAAGTACGGCGGCCATTCCGCTCAACAACAGGCCCTCTACCAGAAATTGCTGCGCGATGCGTCCCTTTCCCGCTCCTAATGCGCCGCGCATCGCAATCTCTCGTTTGCGCGCCGCGCCGCGCGCCAGCAGCAGGTTGGTCACGTTCACGCTCGCGATGAGCCACAGCACCCCCGAAGCAGCCAGCAGCGCCAGCAATGCCTTACGCAGATCGGTTTCCACCAGCGTGTCCGCATAGGACTGAACCCGCGCGGTGGCATGCTCAAGGTGGAGTTCCACAAGGTCTCCGCCTGGGTAGCTGGCGGCAATTTGCTCCTGGAGTGTCTTCATCTCCGCATTGGCCGATTCGACGCTCGCGCCGTTTCGCAGGCGCGCGATGACGTCCAGCCCAGGACTCATATAGTTGCGTTCTTTGTCTTCGTGTCCCAAAGTGAGCGGAATCCAGACCTCGGGTGACAAGGCAGGTTCGGGAATTGCAAACCCCGGCGGCATGACTCCGATCACGGTATAGCTGTCGTTGTTGATGCGCACGCTCTTGCCCACAATCGCCGGATCGCTTTCGTACGCGTCGCGCCACGCAGCATGACTCAATACAACAACGGGGCCGTTCTTTCCCGCCGTAAAGCCTGTCGGTTCTTCGATGAAATCGCGCCCCAGGATTGGTCGCACACCGAGGGTCGAAAACAGGTTGGTGCTGACCGCCGTACCTTGCACCTGCAGCGACGCGGACTTGCCCTCAAGAAAAGAGCGGCCGCGGAGACCTCGATACGATGCAATCTGCGCAAAGGAACGCGACTGGGCCAGCCACTCCTCAAGATCCAGCCAGGGAACTCCCGAGTCGCGGCCGGTCTTGGCGCTGATCTCCTCAACCTTCACCAGCCGGTCAGAGTCGCGGAATGGCAGAGGACGCAACAGCACATGGTCCACTACGGTGAACATGGCTGCAGCGGCGCCGATGCCCAGCGCCAGTATTCCAATCACGCTCATGGCAAAGCCGGGCGAGCGACGCATTTGCCGCGCGGCGTAGCGCACGTCCTGCACAACTGTTTCGAAACCCAGCCATCCCCACGTGGAGCGTGTCACATCTTCGATCAGCGGAACGTTGCCGAACTCACGTTGAGCGGCCGCGCGCGCTTCTGCGGGCGATTCTCCCTGCGCGATGCGATCGGCAATGGCCATGTGTAGATGCGATTGCAGTTCGTCTTGCAGATCTTCCTTGCGCGCTTCATGTCGCATCATGCGGGTCCACAGTGACATGGAATCTCCTTCAGTAGTTACGCGCTCAGTTCTCGGGTATCGGACGCAGGATACTTGCGATGGCCGTAACCATCGTGTCCCACTTCGAGCGACTCAAGGCGAGTTGGCGCCCTCCGTTTGCGGTGATGCGATAGAACTTCGCGCGCTGGTTCTGTTCCGTCTGGCCCCATGCGGAGTCGACCCAGCCCTGCCGCTCCAGGCGGTGCAGCGCTGGATAGAGCGATCCTGTCTCTACCTGGAGAATTTCGGCGGAGCGGGCGCGAAGGGTCTGGATGATGCCGTACCCGTGCTGTGGTCTCCGCTCAAGGGTTTGCAGAATGAGCATGTCGAGCGTCCCCTGCAACAGCTCGATGCGATTGCGGTACGGTTCCGGTGCGCGTGTCATGACGTAGACACTCTACACCCTTCGGCCAGTAGATCGTCTATAGCCTGCACCCAGAGAATTCCCGGGTCCGGATCGGGCCTTCGAGAGACTTCCGAACGGCCGCGAAGAACTTTTTGAAAGATGGTTTGGCACCGGCGTGCGAGCTGTGGAAATCGCAGCTGAAACTAGTCGAAATGCCCAGGTTTCTCAGGGGATTCCCAAAGATTCCCGAAGAAAGCAAGTTCCGGCCCCTATTATCCACAAAAACACCCCCTTCCTCCGTTGACCCCCTTTTCCCCGCTCCTTAGAGTCGGTATTCGAAGGACAATTGAAGCTGAAGGTCGGGTGCTCCTCACTGAGCCGCTTCCCGATGTACGCTTCGATCCCCCGAATCTCGGAGTGCGCATGCTGAAACTGAAAAAAATCCACATCCTCGGCTTCAAGAGCTTTTGCGACCGTACCGAACTGACCGTTGCCGGCACGGGTATCGCGGTCGTTGTGGGGCCAAACGGATGCGGCAAGTCGAACATCCTAGATGGAGTCAGCTGGGTGCTAGGAGAGCAGAGCGCCAAGACGCTGCGCGGTACGCACATGCAGGATGTGATCTTCGCCGGCACGCGTGACCGAAATCCCCTTGGAATGGCTGAGGTCACACTCACCATGGTCGACCCCGAGACCTACGAGGGTCCAGTACCGGTCGAGCCGGAAGTCTTGCTCGATCACGACGGACCTTCGGACTGGGACGAAGAGGAACATCGGCGCAGGCAAGCCGCCGAGGCCGAGGAGATGGCTGCGGCGGAACAGCCCGGTCAGCCTATCGAGGAGGAATTCGCCGAACCTGCCGGGCCCGTACCGGTACCCTCACCATCAACTGAACTTGCGCCTGATACACAGATGACCCCATCGCAGGTTGTTTTGAAGGTCCGCCGGCGGAAATTCCATCGCACCCCGCAGAAGGGAGAGATTGTTATTACCCGGCGCTTGTTCAGGACTGGCGAAAGCGAGTATCTGCTCAACGGGAAGCTCTGCCGCCTGCGCGACATTCAGGATATCTTTATGGGCACCGGGCTTGGACCCGAGAGCTACGCCATCATCGGGCAGGAGCGGATCGGGCAATTGCTCAGCTCCAAGCCGCATGACCGGCGGGCCATCATCGAAGAAGCCGCGGGCATCACGCGCTTCAAGACCAAGAAGAGACTTGCGGAGCTGCGGCTCGAAAGCGCCAAGCAAAACCTGGCGCGTGTCGAGGACATTTTCGAAGAAGTCACGCGGCAGATGAACAGCCTGAAGCGGCAGGCGTCAAAAGCCGAGCGCTTTGCCGCGTTGCGCGACGAATTGCGCGGACGGTTGCGCGTCGTTCTGGCCAGCCGCATGGCGCTGATGGACGCGGAACAGGCGGGGTTGAATCAGGAAATTGCCTCGCTCACGGAGCGCATCAACAATGCCGCCGGAGAAATCGGCGCCATGGAGGCCAACCAGCATACGCTCACCGAGCGTGGCTACCAGTTGGACCATGACGGGCAGGAAGCACAGAACAGGGCCAACGCTGCAACGATCGAACTCGAGCGGGCCTCCGCACGGGAGCACGCCAATGCTGAGCGCGTGACGGAGCTTGAAGCGCGACTGGCCGCAGCCGCAGGCGAGTTGGAGCAGACACAGACGCAACTGAGCAGCATTACGGAGGAACGCACACAGCAACGCGCTTTTCTTGAGACCGCGGCCAACGAGGCCAAATCGTTTAGGCAAATGGTAGAAACGCGCCAGCACGAGGCACGCGCTGCCGCGGAAGAGGTGTTCGGCTCCGAGCGGCAACTGGAGGCGAACCGCCGCCACGTCATGCATCTGTTGACACTGGCCGGGAATGCACGCAACAGCACCGCACAGGCTGAGGAAAGCCTTGCCGCGCTTGAGCGCGAGGCGGAGCGTCTCGAATCCGAGATGAACCAGGCTCGACAGGAACGGGAGCACCTGGGCGTACAGAGCGGCCAAGCCAGGTTGCGGTTTGAGTCTGCCGCCGAATCTCTTCAAAGATTGGAAAACGAGATCGCGCAACTGCGCGAAAATCTGCAGGCGAAGCGCGCGGAGGACGAAGAGCTGCGTGCGCGCGCCAACGAACTTCGCACGACGCAAGCGACCGCAGTGGGTCGCCGCAATTCTCTTGAGGCCCTGATTCGCGACCACAGCTATTCGACTGATACCGTAAGACGGCTCTTGAAGCCGGGAGCGCTTGATGGGGATGTCGCTCCGGTTGGCACGCTGGCCGACTTCCTTGAAGTAAGCGGTCAGCATGAGGGTGTGGTCGATGAATTTCTGCGCGAAGAATTGAACTATGTAGTGGTCAAGAGCTGGGGCGCGGCAGAAGAGGGCGTGCGGCTTCTGAAGTCGGGTGTGGATGGCCGCGCGACTTTTCTGATTCACGATTCGGCTCAGGGCAGCCTGTTCAAGGAAGATGACGAGGTGGTTTCAGGTCCGGGCATCACACCGCTACGCGATGCCATTCGCGTCCTGAACGGGTTCGGACGTTCGCTTGAAACGATCATTCCCAAGCTCAAAAATGGATACATCGTGGAGAACTCGCCGGATGCTCAACGGCTCGCTGGCGAATATGTCGATGCCTTCTTCCTTACGCCGGGTGGAGAGTGTTTCCACAACCTGACGGTGACGGGCGGCAAGCCTGCGAGCGAAGGTCCCCTGACTCTCAAGCGGGAACTGCGTGAGATCGATGGAAGACTTTCCGGGCTCGAATCAAGCCTTCGCGAAACCGAGATGCATGGCGAAGTGCTTACACGGGGAATTGAGGAACTCACGGCGAAGATCGAAGCCCTTAGCGAAGAACGGCGCCAGGCGGAGCGCGATACTGCCGACCAGGGCGCCGCGCTAAAGCAGATGGAAGCGGAAGCCCAGCGCATTGAGCGCCGTTTGCAGGAGTGGACAATACAGGCTGCACGCAACAAGGATGCACGCGAAGCAAAGCACGCAGTGATCGAAGAGAAGCGCGAGGAGGCCTTACGTCTTGAGGCGGAGCACAAGACCGCCGAGTTGTCCCTCGACGAGCAGCAGGCGCAGCTGTCGGCCCTGCGAGAGACCCGCGAGAGCTTGCAGCAGGAAGCTGCGCGCGTAACCGCCGAGTTGGCCGGTCTGGAGGAACGGCGGCGCGGAGCGGAAGCGGCCTTCCAAAGAATCGACCGGTTGCACGCCGATCTGGAACGCCGAGTTCTGGCCATCCAGCAGCAGCAGGCTGCGGCCGAAGCCGAGCGCGAGCAGCGGAACCGCGAGAGCGCTGCATTGGCCGCGCGCGAGCAGGAATTGGCTGCTTTGCGCGACGAAGCCATCACGCAGGCGAAGGAGATTACAGAACAGGCACAGGTGCTGCGTCAGCAACTGGCAACGATGGAGACGGAACTGAAGACATCCCGCAGCACATTGGACGCGCTTCGCGATCAGCGTTCAGAGCGCGCTAGCCAGGTCGCCAAGCTCCGTTCTGATCTGGAGCACTTGGAAGCGAGTTGCCTGGCAGAAGTCAACGTTGAAGCGGCCGTTCTCCGCACCGAGATGGAAGCGGCGCATCTCGTCGACGAGGCCCTGGGTGCCGAAGAAGAAGCCTGCCGCACCCTGCGCCAGCGCGTTGAGCAAATGGGGCCGGTCAACATGATGGCTCTCGAAGAGTACAGGGAAACCGCCGACCGCCATACCTTCCTCGAAGCGCAACGCAAGGACCTGATCGAGTCGATCGAAAACACGCAGGAAACCATCAAGGAAATCGACCAGATTTCGAGGACCAAGTTCGACGAGGCTTTCGCCAAAATCAACGAGAACTTCGGTCAGGTCTTCACCCGCCTGTTCCATGGAGGGCAGGCGTTCTTGCGCCTTACGGATGAAGAAAATCAGGCAGAGAGCGGCCTGGATATCGTCGCGCAGCCGCCGGGAAAGAAGCTGCAGAATGTGCTTCTGCTTTCAGGCGGCGAGAAAGCTTTGACGGCATTGGCGCTGCTGGTTGGTATTTTCCAGTTCCAGCCCAGCCCGTTCTGCGTCCTCGACGAAGTCGATGCCGCACTCGACGAAACCAACGTTGGCAGGCTCGCCGATCTGCTTCACTCGCTGAGCAGAGAGACGCAGTTCCTGCTCGTCACCCACTCCAAACGCATGATGCATTCGGCAGATATGATTTATGGCGTCACCATGCAGGAACCTGGCGTTTCGAAGGTGGTGAGCGTGCGTCTCGGAAGCCAGGAACAACAGAGAGCTACAGCCTGATTGCGTGTCTTCAAACCCAGTGAACGCACAGAAGAAGGTTCTGCGCGCGGCCAACGCAGCAAATCTATCTTGTCAAGGCGCTTAGACCGGATACTGTTCAGGTATCTTGACCCGGGAAGAAAAAATTCGCCTCCGAAGGAACTCTTCGCTTCGGAGGCGCTTGTATGAAACAAGATAATAGCGGGGACCAGTAGCCGGCGCTGGAGGTCGGTAGCGCGCGGCTACTGGCGATCCCAATTAAACGAAGCAAGCGGCGGCTTCCCCTTTCCACTGCTGCCTCGTGTCGCCCGGCTCAAAGAGGACTTTCTTGCACGTCCTCCGAACCATGTTGACAAGAGGAGTGTCGCCGATGTGCGCGGGGCATTCCGTGACGGTCATCACACTGCTTTGTGCAAATGTGGCCAGCCCAAAAATTCGGCCAATCGAAACTACACTTTGCGCCGGAAAATGATTTCGACACTCCTTCATACTTCGACAACCAACGCCGGCGCCAACTTCAATTGACAAAGCTCGCTCATCGCTTGAGAATCGAAATTCAGTTCTTTCAAGACAAGGCCTCTCGTGAATGCTCTCCTCACAACGAATTTAGGTGCAACACCCCTGCTTGGCAGGGGAAAAGTGCGCGATCTTTATACGGTAGATGACGCGTTGCTGCTGGTCGCCACTGACCGAATCTCGGCCTTTGACCATGTCCTCGGAACCGGAATTGCAGGCAAGGGAAAGATTCTGACGCAGATTTCCCTTTTCTGGTTTGAGTTCCTGTCAGAACTGGTACCGAATCATCTGATCACAGCGAGCGTTTCGGAGTTCCCCGCTGTTCTTCAGCCATATGCAGACCAGTTGGAGGGACGCTCCATGCTGGTCAAACGAGCGCGCATGTTCCCGGTGGAGTGTGTCGCACGAGGCTACCTTGCAGGGTCCGGCTGGAAGGAGTACCGGGCGAACGGTACCGTCTGCGGAATTCCCCTGCCGAATGGCATGCTCGATGGATCGCGACTGCCTGAGCCAATGTTTACCCCAGCGACAAAAAGTCAGGACGGCGCCCACGACGAGAACATCTCGTTTGATGCAACAGAGAAACTGCTGGGAGCAGATATCGCGGGAGAACTTCGGCGCCTGACGTTGGCAATTTACAGTAAAGCCGCTATCCATGCTGAATCGCAAGGCCTCATTCTGGCCGATACCAAATTCGAATTCGGTACGACATCCGACGGAATCATCCTGGCTGATGAAGTCCTGACGCCCGACTCATCCCGCTTCTGGGAAGCCCATACGTGGAAACCGGGGGGAGCGCAGCCCTCGTTTGACAAGCAATTCGTACGCGACTATCTCGAAAACATCCAATGGAACAAGCAGGAGCCTGCACCGAGTTTACCGGACGATGTTGTCGAAAGGACGCTTTCAAAATATCTTGAGGCATATCACCGGTTGACCGGTCAGGAGATCAAACTGTGAACGAAGCGGCCTCGGGCATGACCCTGGTGGATTGGATCATCGTTGCGATCCTTGCCGGCTCGGTCCTGGGCGGCTTGGCTCAAGGCTTCCTGCGGTCGATTTTCGCCCTGGGCGGGTTGGTATTGGGACTGGCGCTCGCTGCATGGAACTATGGCCGCGCCGCCGCGTTCATTAAGCCCATTGTGCATTCTCAAGAGGTTGCCAATGCGATCGGATTCCTCTTGATCGCTCTGCTCGTGATGATCGTGTCGGGACTGATCGGATCGTTTCTTTCGAAGCTGTTTCACAAGATTGGCCTCGGCTGCCTTGATCGCCTGGTCGGCGCTGCCTTTGGTTTCTTCCAGGGGGTGCTGCTTGTTACTCTAGGGATTCTGGTGACCATCGCGTTCTTCCCTCAGACTCAATGGCTCACAGAATCAAAGCTCCCCAGATATTTTTTTGGTGCATGTCATTTGAGCACAAACGTAACCCCGCAGACCCTTGCGCAACGCATTCGAATCGAGTTGAATCACCTGGAGAGCGAATCGCCCTCCTGGATGCATCCCGGAAAAAGTGGCACATGATTTTTCGTAGGCCGGACCACAGCCCGATGTGGCAAGCTAATAGAGCAAGAGGTTGACGTGAGACGAGAACTGGACAGCCTTGTTACGCAGATGCATTCCAGCGGAATCCGCTACGAGGATGCCGTGCGCGAGTTCAAAAGGCAGTATCTCCGTGAAGTGCTGATGGCCAACCGCGGCAATCAGTGCAAAGCAGCCGAGGAACTCGGCATTCACCGGAACACACTCAGCCGCACAATGGCCGAATTGGACCTGAGCCTGGCAGAAGTTCGAGCCGGCCTCAAGCGTCCGCCCCGCAGCGAACGTCTTGTCTTTGGATCGGCACGCCAGGGATACCGCCAGGGTTGACGATCCCATCAGAGCATGGACATAGCCCCGCCGAGAACCGAAACGCGCATCGCAATTCAGCCCGGATTTCACTGGGACAGACAGGACGCCTATCTGTTTGACATTGATGGCACGATTCTGCGCTGTCGGGATCGTGTGCACATTGATTCTGTTGCCGCAAGCGTGCAGCGCGTAACGGGTTTTGAGATCACACTCGCTGGAATCGCACTCCAGGGAAATACCGATACCGGAATTCTGCGGGAAGCCTGTCTACGTGCCGGCATCCCCGCGAAAACCCTGGAAGCGCAGATCGCCACCATCCTTGACGCGATGTGCCAAAACGTCGCCGAGCGGCGCACCGAGCTTAGATTAGAGCTGATGCCGGGCATCGAAGAGACCTTGAGCCATCTTGCACGGCGAGGCGCGATCCTCGGCGTGGCGACCGGCAATCTTGAACTGATCGGTTGGATCAAGATTGAAACAGCCGGTCTGCGCGAGTGGTTTCGATTTGGCGGCTTCAGCGACCATTTCCCGGTTCGCTCGGAGCTCATTGACCACGCAGCGCGCAAAGCCCGTGAACTGGCCGGTACCGGCGCACGGGTGTGCGTCGTAGGCGACACACCTAGGGACATTGAAGCCGCCCATGCCAATTCTCTCCCCGCGATTGCGGTTGCAACCGGTCACTCCACTTTTGATGCCCTGTTAGAACACCGACCCGAAGTTTGCGCGACCTCGCTTGCCGATCTGCTTGCAGCTTCGAGGAATCCAGCGTGAAGGTGCTTCGCATAGCAATTCTTGCGATTCTGGGGATGGCTGCGAATCAGCTCTCCGGGACCGCGCAGCAGTCAGCTGCCTCTGCGCATACACCCTCAGTCGCAGCTGCGATTCAGCCGGTGAACCAGAGTGGTAGCGCATCCGCTCCGTCAGCGCAGTCGGAACACGTGAGCAGTCGCAATGAGCGCCGGGCGGCAAAGCTGTTCATCGAAGCCACAAAGCTTTACCAGAATGCGCAATTTGAGCGCGCGATGAAAGATTATGAGCAGGCGTCAACACTTGATCCTTCCAATCAGGATTATTCGCTCGCCGCGAACGTGGCACGCAGCCATTTAGTCACCGCGCTGATCCAGTCGGCGGCCAAAGACCGCATGCACGGTGACGCAGGTGCAGCTCTTGCGGCACTAGAGCAAGCTTCGAACCTTGATCCTGACAATCCCCAAGTCGCAGAACATCTACAGGATCTCGGAAGCGACGCAGCCTCTCGAACGGTACCGCTGTACGAAAAGGCTGTCAGCCATTTAGGCCCGGCGCCAGTATTGGAACCGGCAGCCGGCGTAAAGAGCTTTCACTTGAGATCGGATCGCAGGCAGTTGATCCAGACGGTCTTTCACGCCTATGGCGTGGAAGCAACTGTTGACCAGAGTGTTTCGGCGGTTCAGGCAAGATTTGACCTCGATGATGTCTCGTTCAAGCAGGCCGCAGAAGCTCTGAGTCTGGTGACTGACACATTCTGGGTTCCATTGGATGAGCATCGCGCGCTGGTTGCCCGAGACACGCGGTTAAACCGCGAGCAGTTTCTACGACAGGAAATGGAGACCGTCTATTTGTCCGGACTAACCCCCACCGAAATGACGGATGTGGGCGCCCTCGCAAAGAATGTTTTTGATTCACCGCGAACTGTGGTCTCGCCAAGCGCTGGAACGTTGACACTTCGCGCTCCGGTCCAGAACCTGGATGCCTTTAACGCAACACTTAAAGATTTGCTCGATGGCCGGAGCCAGGTCCTTCTGGACGTGCGGCTCATCCAGCTTGCACACAGCAATCAACGAAACACGGGTGTGCAATTGCCTCAGGAGATCACAGCATTCAACGTATATGCGGAAGAGCAAGCCATTCTGAATGCGAACCAGTCCCTGGTTCAACAAATAATCTCTTCGGGGCTTGCCGCCCCCGGCGATACGCTGGCAATCCTGGGCATCCTTCTAGCATCCGGTCAGGTTTCGAATTCAATTTTCACCAATGGCATTGCGCTTTTTGGGGGCGGTCTTACTCTCTCGGGCGTTTCTCCCGGGCCGACGACCTTGAACCTGAATTTGAACTCATCAGACAGCCGGGAATTGGACCAGGTGGAGTTGCGCATGGAGGACGGAAATGACGCCACGCTGCGCTCAGGCACACGCTATCCGGTAATGACTTCAAGCTATTCGAACCTTGGAACCAGTGGAGTGAACATTCCAGGACTGACAAGCGCAGGTACCTCAAGCACTCTTTCCTCTTTACTCGCATCACTTCAAGGAGCGACGACCGAAATACCCCAGGTACAGTATCAGGATCTCGGCCTGACGCTGAAGGCCGCGCCCAAGGTCATGCGGAACGGGAATGTTGCGCTCACGCTCGACATGAAAATCACCGCGCTCGCCGGCAGCTCAGTGAACGGTGTTCCAGTCCTGAATAATCGTTCCTACTCAGGAGTTGTCACAGTCAAAGCGGGCGCCGGTGTTGTGCTTGCAAGTGAAATCAGCAAAACGGAAAGCCAGGCACTGAGTGGCACGCCGGGAATCAGCGAAATCCCTGGGATGAGCAGCCTCACCGACAACAATGCACAGAAGGACTACGCAACGCTTCTGATTATGATTACGCCCCACGTCATTCGTGGGCCCCAGTCAAGTGGAAGCTCCCCGATGTTTCGGGTGGAGAGAACAGCGGAGTAGCCCTAGCGGACCGCTCCGATCCATCGGTTGGCTCGGCCCCGCCGTCAGCGCCTGGACGATCCGCCGAGAACCTCTTTTGAAATTAGGTACCATGGCGGCACTCCCTACTGCGCTGCCACCCCATCCAGCTTGGCCTGGAACTCGACGATTTGCTTGATTGTGTCGTAAGGTACTCCGCCGATCGGCACCTGGCGCCCGTTCACCATCAAGGTCGGCGTCTCGTTGATATTCAGCGATTGGGCCAGTTTGACTGAATTCTCAACCTGCGTGGCCACATCGGGAGTTACGGCACAGGCTTGCACTTTTGCGGGATCCAAGCCCGCCTTTGTGACTGCGCTGTTTAGCGTCAGCGTAGCGCCGTCTGCAGTCGCGAGACCTTCCTGGGCAGCAAATACGGCGCCGGCAAACTGGAAGAAGGCGTTGCTGCCGCCCATCTTGTTCACGCACACTCCGTACTCAGCAGCGCTCATCGCCGCGGGATGCAGACGCACCAGAGGATAATTCTGAAAAACAATGCGCGCCTTGGGAAAGTCGGTCGCTAATTGGTCCATCGTCGATTGCGCCTCTTTGCAGTGCGGGCATTCGAAATCGGCGAATTCAACCAGTTCCAGATCCTTTGAGGCGGAGCCACGATAGGGGCCATCGGCATCTTGCTGTAATTCAGAGCGAAACTCCGTATAAGGGTGATCTCCGAAGGGAATCACCTGGTCCCCGGCGATGATATGTTTTCCATCCGGCAGGGAAAAGAATTCCAGTGCAGTGGGCTTTTGCTTGCCACTCTTGTCGCCGACAAAAACAACCACCTTGCTCACTCCATCTACAGGCGTCTTCAGGATCGCCTGCACCTGCCACACACGGCGAGGATCAAAACCCCAACTCGTCTGAAGGAATGAATCGATGGCTTCCTTGGTTGGCGACGTTGCAGTGAAATTTGCCGGGTCCGGCTTAGGAAATACGGGAGCGGTCGTGGGCGCCGGCGCGGAAGGCGCATTGGAGGATGGCGTCTGCGCTGGTGCGGGCGGAACTTGCTGCTGAGCTGTAGCCTTAAGAGTGGTAAGGGAAAAAGCAACTAGCGCGGCTGCGCCGGCCAGTCGGACAGACGGACGAATCAAGCTGTATCTCCTTTGAAGGGCAGGAAAATCCCACCCTTTAGCTTATACCTGAACCTTCACCGCGATGGGAAATCGACGGCCCATCCCGAATGACTTTGAAGTGACCTTTAAAACAGGCGCGGCCTGCTGCCTCTTGTATTCAGAGCGCTCTACAAGCCCCACTACCTGTTGGACGAATTCGAGAGAAAAACCGTTCCTTCTGGCAATACATTCCGGGGTCTCATACCGCTCCACGTAGGCCTCAATGATGGGATCAAGCACCTCATACGGCGGCAGTGAATCTGTATCTTTCTGCCCCGGTCGCAGTTCCGCCGATGGCGGTTTCTCGAGAATCGAAACAGGAATGAGTTCGCGCTCCCGATTCAACCAGCGTGAGACCGCGTATACCCGCGTCTTCATCAGGTCGCCGATGACCGCCAGCGCTCCAACCATGTCGCCATACAAGGTGCAGTAGCCCACCGCCATCTCGGATTTGTTGCCGGTCGTGAGAACCAGTGATCCAAGCTTGTTCGACATGGCCATCAGCAAGTTTCCGCGAATGCGTGACTGGACATTCTCTTCGGTGATGTCGGGCTCCAAGCCGCCGAAAAGAGGCTCAAGCACGCTTACGTATTTTTCGAAAAGCTCGCTGATTCCGATCAGTTCGAAGCGAATCCCGAGATTCTTTGCCAACTGGCGACTGTCGTCAATGGAGCCCGCAGAAGAATACGGGCTTGGCATCCCAATAGCCATCACGTTTTCCGGCCCGAGTGCTTCTGCGGCGATCGCGGCCACGATAGCGGAGTCAATCCCTCCGCTAAGCGCAATGAGAACTTTGCGAAAACCGCACTTGCGCACATAATCACGCGTCCCCATTACCAGCGCGCGAAAGGCTGCCTCAGTCTCATCCTCACTCGGCAATGCGACTGGCTGTGCATCGAACGGGTCGACGATGAGCAGATCCTCTTCGAACGACTTTGCCTGACCAATGAGTTCACCATGCGCATCAAGGGCCAGCGAGGAGCCGTCAAAAATCAGGCTGTCGTTTCCGCCAACTTGATTGCACATCAGGATCGGAATCCGATCGCGCCGCGCAATGGCGGACAACATCTCTCTTCGAGTCTCGCGCTTTGAGTGCCAGAATGGCGATGATGAAAGGTTGATGTGGATGGCTGGATCCTGGCGCACCAGATCCTCCATTGGATCCACTGAGTAAAGACGGCGAGGCCAGAAATTCTTGTCGTTCCAGGCATCTTCGCAGATGCTGACCGCCAGCCGCACCCCATCCAGTTCGACGACCCTTTGATGTTTTGATGGAGAAAAATAACGCTGCTCGTCGAAGACGTCGTAGAAGGGCAAAAGCCTCTTGTGCTGCTCCAGCAGAATCCGTCCCCGATCCAGCAGAACCGCCGCGTTCACCGCCGGCTTCCCTGCACCATCTGCCGTCCCCAGAGCGACGCCGGCAATCACAGCGCAGGAAAGGTCGCTCGTCGCAACTGCAAGTTCATCCACCGCGGTGCGGCAACGTGCGAGAAAACTTGGCTTCTCAAGAAAATCAGCAGGCGGATAGCCACAAATACAGAGCTCAGAGAACACGACCAGCCTTGCACCTTGAGCCGCAGCACGTCTGCTGGCTGAGACGATTTTTTCAAGATTGCCTCTGAAATCTCCGACTGTGGGATTGATCTGGGCCAGAGCGATCTTCACGTATCCAGTTTAATCTACGCGCAAAAGGCGCAATGCGGTCAGCTCTACGAAAACTGATTGCGCTATTCGGCCCTGGGCAGGGTATACGCATCCAGGGTCAGGAACTGCTGGATGTTCTCGTCCTCGGAGGCGAGAAATTTGCTTAGGGGTCCGAAAAAACTGGCCCGACCCTGGTGGAGAAACAAGACTGTGTCAGCAAGTCGTTCGGCGAAGCGCATGTCATGCGTAACTACGATGCTCGTGAATCCCAGTTGTCGTTTCAGGCGCTGGATCAGCGATCCAAGACGCCGCGCAATGATCGGGTCGACCATCGTCGTCGGCTCGTCGTAAAGGACGACCTCAGGCTGCGCTGCAAGCGCGCGGGCGATTGCCACAGCACGCCGGCGCCCGGTCGAGAGGCTGGCGGGCAAGGCGTCTTCCACGTCTTCCGCGCCCACCAGTCCATCCAGCCGATCGACGATTTGCCGTATCTGATCTTCGTCAAGCCCGCCTCGTTCGCGCAGTGGAAAGGCGACGTTCTCCCGGACACTCATTGAATCAAACAATGCGCCGTTCTGAAAGACCATGGTGATTCTTTTTCGGATCTCCTGGAGCCCATCCTCGTCAAGGCCGGTAATCTCCTTCCCTTCCACTTGAATCGAGCCTGAATCCGGTTGAAAAAAGCCCATCAGCAAGCGTAACGAAACGGATTTCCCGACGCCGCTCCGCCCCAGGATACAAAGCGTCTGACCTCGATTCACTGAAAAGCTCACATCCTCAAGAACAGGACGGCCATCGAATGAAATCGAAACGTGATCGAACAGGATGATCGGGCTTGGTGATGCAGGGGATGGCGGCTCGGCACCGGGTCCGTTGGCACCGAGAACAACCGCCGAGTCAACTGAATTGGAAGCAGAGTCCGCCATTCCTGTGAGATCAGATTACGCGATAACCAGCCAAAAGGGACTCCGCCTTCCCCAAATCGTCGCGAGTGTTCAGATTGAGGAACCAGAACGCAGGCGGCAGGTGGTCCGGATGCGCCACCTGCCCCGGTTGCACAAGTGATTCGACCGGGAGGACGGAAAAACCACTCCCACTTTCCTTTGCAGCTTTCTGGAAGGCCGCGAAACACCCTCCCACACCAGAATCAAGAGCAAACTTCAGACGACCCAGGACCGCCCGAACGACTACCGCAGGAAAGGTCTGCGCATGGCCGGCCACGCTCGGAAGTGTTACTGCCGCGCCGGTGATTCTGGCGTGATCCAGGAGATATAGGATCAGGGATGCGGGAATAAAGGGCGAATCCACCGACAGAAAAACGGCGTGGCGAGCGGTAGTGAATTGCAGCGCCGCACAGACACCGCCCAACGGACCTCGGCCGGGTTCGGTGTCCTGAATAACAGTCGCATCCTCTCCAATTGACGAGGCCGATCCGCAAATTGCACCCGGCACTCCAGCAAGCCGCAAAATATCCAATGCGTGAGCCACGAGCGGTCTCCCGCCAAGTTGAACCAGCGCCTTGTCCGAGCCCATGCGGCCCGATTTGCCGCCAGCCAGGACAAATCCGGCAGCGTCGGCCAGTTGATCTTCATCCGGCTGGATCAACTCCCAGCCTCCTCCAGAAAGCGGATCAGCGAACCGATCCCAAGTTCAAAGTTCCTGATATGGAACTTTTCGTTAGGCGCATGGATGTTATCGTCAGGAAGTCCAAACCCCATCATTACGCTCGGCAGGCCAAGGTGACGGTCAAAGTCTCCCACGATCGGGATCGAGCCACCGGAGCGAATAAAGACCGTGTCTTTGCCCCAAACCTCATGCAGTGCGCGGGTTGCCGCCTGAATGTACCGATTGTTAACAGGGATCAGGCAAGGATCACCCGTGTGGATCAGCCGGACCTCGACGTCCACGCCAGCGGGGGTAATCTGCTCCACGTAGGACCTGTATTGAGCGTACGACTTGGCTGGCGTCATGCCCGGAACGAGGCGCATGGAGATCTTGGCCTGCGCTTTGGCGGGAATCACTGTCTTGGCTCCCGCGCCGACGAATCCCCCGGGCATTCCGTGTACATCCAGTGTGGGCCTGGCCCAGGTCCGCTCCAATACGCTAAAGCCGTCTTCCCCGACGAGTTGCCGCGACCCCACCTCGGCGATCCGATAATGTTCTTCGTTGAATGGAAGGCTTTTCCACGCGGCCAGTTCTTCGGGGCTGGGCGGAATGATGCCATCGTAGAACCCAGGAATGAGGATGTGGCCATTCTCATCTTTGAGACGAGCCACAATTTGCGCCAAAGCGATAAACGGATTCGGCGCCGCACCGCCGTACATGCCCGAGTGCAGGTCGGATTTTGCCCCGCGCACCTCAATTTCCGTGTAAATCATTCCGCGCAGCCCCACGCAAAGAGTTGGAAGCCCGGGGGCGAACAACTCCGTGTCTGAAACCAACGCGAAATCTGATTTCAATTCCGGCGGCTTTTGTGCGACGTAATCTGCAATCCCCTCTCCGCCGACCTCTTCCTCGCCTTCCAGAAGGACACGTACATTTAGGGGTAGGGTTTTGTTGGTCGCGAGAAGCGACTCCAATGCCTTGATCTGCGCCCAGACCTGTCCCTTGTCGTCAACTGCGCCCCGAGCATATAGATTGCCGTTGCGGACAGTCGGCTCAAACGGAGGTGAAAGCCATTCGTCCAGCGGATCCGGGGGCTGGACATCGTAATGGCCATAACAGAGCGCGGTCGGCTTGCCGGGTGCATGAAGCCAGTCGGCGTACACGAGCGGGTGCCCCTCCGTTTCAATGAGACGGACGTTTTCCATCCCGATGCGGCGAAGCTCTGTGATCAGCAATTCAGCGGCGCGGCGGCAGTCTCCGGCGTGTTCGGGCAGAGTTGAAACCGAGGGTATCCGCAAAAATGATTGCAGTTCATCGAGAAATCGGGAGTGGTTCTGGTTTGCGTAGGCAACAGCAGACGAAGGCATAGTCGAGCTCCAAAGAGATTATTTCCACCGTGGAGAGTATAGGATGTGAACCCTGCTGACTGCTTCATCGGCCGCAGTTTCTACAGAGTCAATATCGCGGGACCGTCGGATCGACTTCAGTTGACCAGGCATCGATGCCGCCCCGAAGCGACTGTGTCTGTTCGAATCCCTGGTCGCGGAGCCAGACTGTAACGTTCATCGACCTCATGCCCAAATGGCAAAGAATCACGAGATGCTCGTCCGGATCGAGTTCTTGAAAGGCGCGTGCGGGGACCTCTCCCATGGGCATTGAAAGGCTGCCCTCAATGTGCGCCGTGGCAAACTCCCAGGGCTCACGGACATCCACCATCCGCGCCTTCTCTTGTTGAATCAGCCTCGCTGTCTCGGAAGGGGAAATCTCGTAATCAAGCATGGTACAAGTTTAAGACACCCCTTTTTGGGAGCCCCGTTTCAGTGCGCTGAGGACCAGCCTTGCAAGGCAAAGCCGCGAAGAGTCAAATAGATTGCTTAGAATGCCATTATGCAGAATGCAGTCAAGGTCTTGATCGTCGAAGACGAACCTCATGCCCTGATGGGGCTAGCCGAACTCATTTCCGGTTGGGGATATCAGACCGAAACTGCGCGTGACGGCATCGAGGGCTGGGAAAAGGCGCTGAGTTGGGAACCTGCAATCGTAGTAACTGACCTGAAGATGCCGCGCATGGATGGGATCGGCCTCCTGACCAAACTCGCAGCGGAAGGATCGGGCGTTCCTTCGAATGTTGCGGTAGTGCTGCTCACTGCGCAGGGTTCCATTCAGATGGCCGTGGATGCCATGAAAATGGGCGCCTACGACTTTCTGCAGAAACCTGTAGACGCTGCCCGCCTGCGCACGATCCTGGCGAATGCGACCCGGCAGCGAGACACAGCGATTGAGTTGGAGGTAACCCGCCGACGCCTGCGCGAAACGGGAATTCTCGGCTCCATGGTTGGTTCCTCTTCGGCGATGCGGGAGATTTTTGCTTTAATCGAGCAGATTGCTCCATCCAACGTATCGGTACTGATCACCGGCGAGAGCGGGACAGGCAAGGAGATGGTCGCGCGCACGCTGCATGCGCTGAGTCCAAGGAAGCCGAGGCCTTTTGTTGCCCTCAACTGCGCAGCCATGCCCGAAACGCTGATTGAGAGCGAGTTATTCGGCCACGAGAAAGGTTCCTTCACCGGAGCGGCCGAGAGACGCGCTGGCTGCTTTGAATTGGCCAGCGGGGGCACCCTCTTGCTGGACGAGATTGGTGATATGCCCGTAGGTACGCAGGCAAAGCTGCTCCGTGTGCTGGAGGAACGCAAAGTGCGGCGACTCGGAGCGCGCAATGAGCAGGAAGTGGATGTCCGTGTCCTCGCCGCCACCAACCGCGATCCCGACGACGCCGTGGCCCAGGGGGCCTTGCGGAGCGATTTGTATTACAGGCTCAACGTCTTTCACATCGACATGCCCCCACTGCGCCAGCATATGCAGGACCTTCCGGCAATGGCCGAATCGATGATCGGCGAGATGAACCAAAAGCATGGACGGAGAGTTTCGGGTGTTGGCCCCTCCATCCTCGATCGGATGATGGCCTATGACTGGCCCGGCAATGCGCGCGAACTTAGAAACACGATTGAGCGGGCGGTGATTCTCTGCCCTGATGGGAACCCACTGGAAGCCGCTCACCTGCCTCCGGGTTTTGGCAAGCTACAAGCACCCCCTGCCTATGCTTCCGATGCCAACATCCTGACGGTCCGGGTAGGTACCACCGTGAGCGAGGCGGAGAAGCTGCTTATTCTTCGCACGCTCGAGTCCACGGGCCAGAACAAGACTCGAGCTGCTGAGATTCTTGGAGTGAGCTTGAAGACGCTGCACAACAAGCTCAAGGAATACAGCCAGGCGCGGGAAGACCAGCCGGCATAGGGCCATGCGACTCAAGACCCAACTCGTTCTTGCGATCACCAGTCTGGTTTTCCTTGTCTCAGGAGCCCTTTCCCTCGTCTACATCAGCCAGTTGCTCGACGTGGCAGTAAAGCAATCCTACGACGCCAACAGGATGGTTGCGAACCAGGTTCGGCTTGCTCTGCAGAATGCGCTGGAAGCGGGCCTGCAGGGGCGCGTGGTCGATCCTAATAACCCCGCGGAATTGCGCAACCTTGAAGCGCAGGCGATCCACGACAGCAAGGACCTGCACGATGTCTTGGAATCGGTGAATCGCTACTCGCTGACCGTCTATGACATCAATATTGGCGACAGTCAATCGAACACAATATTAAGCACAAATCCGGACAATGAGGACAAGCCCCTCCCGATTCGTCCGAATTACAACCAACTTATCAATGCGAATCCCATCGAACTGATGAGGGAAGTTTTCGGTCCGCCCACAGTCTTCGATGTTGTCGTCCCGCTCGACCGTAACGGCGAGCCCTTTGCCACGGTTCACGTCGGCGCCCGGACCACCCTGCTCCACGCCCTCTATGCTCCCTGGATCCGGGAAGGGCTGACGTTGATGGGTTTCGCGCTGGGTACTACATTGATTGTGGCCTTTCTGCTCAGCAACCTTGCCTTGCGCCCACTTGAAGAAATCAGCATGCAACTGGATTACTGGACGCCTCCCAGCGAGGGGAACGACGAGCCAGGGACAACGCCACGGCAGGACACCCCGCAGCGAGTCTCTTCAAAGATCGAGCAGATCGGGCAGCGAATGCGAAATGTCGAGGAGGTCTTTGCCGCTCTCAAGGATAACCTCGACCAGTTCCTGTCCAATCTTCAGGACGGAATCCTGCTTTTCACCGCCGATGGACGAGCCGTGCTGGTTTCAGAAGCTGCGCGGAGGTTTCTCCATGTGGATAGAGCCCGCATTCTGGGCTTCCATGCGCGAGAGATTTTTGACCGCTCAACGGTTCTCGGCCGAACCCTCCGCGAGGCATACGATGCCGGGATGAACCTGGTTCAGGAAGATGTTCAGACTGAAACCGGGCGCCGTATCCAGGCCTCGCTCGATTTCATTCACGACGACAACACGCGCCAGGGATTGGGAGCGTTGGTCACCCTCCACGATCTCGAATCCGTCGAGGAGATCGAGTCGGAACTGGAGCTTTCGCGGCGTATGGCGGCCATCGGGCGGCTCACATCGGGCGTGGGCCATGAGGTCAAAAACCCCATCAATGCCATCGTGGTGCACCTGGAATTGCTCAGAAACAAGCTAGGCGGCGAGAACGAACCTGCGAACCGCCATCTGGAAGTGATTGAGGCCGAAATTCATCGCCTCGATCGTGTCGTTCAGACTCTCGTTGACTTCTCTCGTCCCGTGGAACTTCAATTAAAAGAACAAGATCTACGCCAGGTGTTCGGCGATGTGCTGGCGTTAGCGGCCGAAGAATTAACCACCAGGAACGTGACACTCGACAGCTCACTTCCGTCCAATGCATTGGTGGCGAATGTCGATGCCGACCTGCTGAAACAGGCTGCGCTCAACGTCATCCAAAACGGGGCCCAGGCGATGCCGGAAGGTGGCACCCTTAGGGTCGTACTTGAGGAGGATAAAAAGAACGGCGTCCTGCGAATCGCGGATCAGGGAACCGGAATCCCGGAAGAGATCCGGGAAAAGATTTTTGACCTGTACTTCACGACGAAAACGGAGGGAAGCGGCATAGGCTTGGCGATGACTTACCGCATTCTCCAATTGCATCATGGCAGCGTCGAAGTACAATCTACTGTAGGACGTGGTACGGAATTCCTGTTGCGGATTCCTCTCACCGCCACGGAATGGGGACGTCGGCATCTTCAGCCGGCGAATATGCAGGGTTCGGAAGGGTTCTTGGGATGAAAACGCGTTTTATATGCGTTGCATTGCTGTTGCCGCTCATGTTGACCGCGTGTGTTCATAAGCCCCAGCAGGCCGCGACCCAGCCGCTCGCCCCCCCGATCATGGATAATCCGCCACCAAAGCCCACGCCGACCCCGACCGACCTCCCTCCTCCGGTTGTCACTGTCCCAAGTCAAACGCCGCCAGCCAACACCGCGGAAATTAAGACCCCGGATCAGCCCCTGAAGCCCAAGGTCCACCACAGGAAGCCTGCGAACAAGGATACGGAGCAGGCGTCGAACGCCACTCCGGAAGTGAGCGCAATTGGCCAGCTTTCGCCGGGAGATCCCCCGGATCTGCAAGATCAGACCAAATCGTCAATTGAGTCGACTGAGCGCGCCTTGAATAGCATGACCCGCACCTTGAACCAACAGGAGACAAAGACCGTCGCGCAGATCAGGGAGTTCCTTAAGCAGGCCAAGGACGCTCTGGCTACGGGAGATGTGGATGGAGCACACACGCTGGCTCTCAAGGCCAAAGTCTTACTGGGTGAAATCAGCCAGTAATCGCGGCAGCGCTTTTGGGAGTGCGCAATGCCCCTACTGTTCACCCCAACTCAGCTTGCTTCGTAATGCCTCAAAGAAGCCGCTTTCACTTAGCCGCACAAAATTAACCGTATAGTCGGAGCGCCGGCACCTGACCTCATCGCCTATGTGCAGTTCTATGGCCTGTTGTCCATCTATGGTAAGAAGCGCCTGGTTGGGAGCATCTACGACACGAACCGTGAGTTGAGAACTGCCTCGGATCACGATGGGCCTCAAGGTCAGCAGATGCGGGCAAATGGGCGTCACGACCATGGCATCGACATCCGGCGTAAGAATGGGACCGTTCGCCGCCAGGGTGTACGCTGTCGATCCTGTTGGTGTCGACACAATGACTCCATCCGCTCGAAAGCACGCAACCCTCTTGCCATCCAATTCAACTTCAAAGTCGCCCATACGGGCGATTTCGCCCTTTGAAACCACGACCTCATTCAGTGCTTCGAACGTGCAGTTCTCCGCGTCGCCGCGCCAAACCGAGGAATGCAGCATGGCCCTGGCATCAAGAGAATGGCAATCATCACACCAGCCTTCCAACGTGGTGTAGATGTCGGCTAGTCGAATTTCTGTCAGAAATCCGAGGTAGCCCAGGTTCACGCTGAGGATCGGGGCGCTGGTGGCAGCAAAAATCCGCGCCACGGAAAGCAGCGTGCCATCGCCACCGAGAACAATGACCAATTTCGGCGCCTTGGCCGGCATCTCCGATCGGTCGACGATAGGCGCACCGGAATAGAGCGCACCACCTTCCCGGTCGAGAATCGGCTGAAATCCTCGCTTGTGCAACCAGTCGACCAATTCCGGCAGAATTCTGGTCAGCTCTTCCTTCTTCGGCTTGCAGACGATTGCGACGCAGTCCATGCGGCTTACAGTGTAACGGATGCCGGCCCGGAGAGTTGTACTCCTGATTCGGGACGTCGGGACTGCGCTGGCGCCGCTCAAACGCGTGCGTACAGGAGGAACTCCCTGTTTCCTTCGGCACCAGTGATAGGCGAAGGAATCGTTCCCGCGACCTGCCAGCCCAGAGACTTAATGCAACTTGCGACCTTGTCGACGGCTGCCTGGTGCGCTTCGGGATCGCGAACGATGCCGCCTTTCCCTACGCATTCCCTTCCCGACTCGAATTGCGGCTTCACGAGAATGATCGCCTCCGTGAGATCCGGAGCAGAAAAAAATACAGGCGCCAGCAGGAGTGTCGCCGAAATAAAAGAGACATCCATCACCATCAACGTAAGCTTCCCGGGCCCGGATTCTGAAAGTGTTCCAGGCGCCAGAAAACGCGCATTCGTGCGTTCCATCAGGCATACTCGGGTGTCGCTGCGGAGTTTCATCGCAATCTGGCCAAAACCCGTATCGATAGCAGTTACATGACGGGCTCCACGTTGCAGCAAGCAGTCGGTGAATCCGCCCGTCGAAGCTCCAATATCCAGACATGCTCTACCCGCCACATCGACCTTCCAATATTCAAGCGCAGCAGCCAGCTTGAGACCACCGCGACTTACATACGGAATGTCGTCTCCCAGCAGCCGGATTGCCGCTTCGCTCTTCACGGCCTGGCCCGGCTTATCGATTTTTTGTTCGTCGGCCAGCACGCGGCCGGCAAGAATCAAGGCGCGGGCCCGCTCGCGGCTTGGAACCAGTCCGCGTTCCACAAGGAGCAGGTCAACGCGCGTCTTCTTTTTGGCGGGTACTTCCATCATGGCTCGCTCCATCTACAACCGCCCGGTGCAGATTCCGAAAACAGGAAGGGCCATTCCGGTATGAAGGAATGGCCCTCGTCTTTCATTCCATATCGCAGATTAGGGTAGGGTCTGGCAGACTTGCAATGCTGTCTGAGAGCCTGTCGGTGCTGGCTCCAAAGTGGGCGGCAAATAGCAGGGTTGACCGGCACCTGGTCTGCGGCTTGTGTTGACGGCGTTGCCGCTCGATCCATTCTGGTTGCTGGTTCGAACGTCAACCACATTGCCTTCGAGCAGAATCGTTGTATCCACAATGTCCTGATCGGTGCGAATGATGGTCAGGTACGGGCTGTCAGGCGAATCCACGTAGACCTTGCCATAGAGAGAGTTTGAGGTAGACACCACGGTTCGTGGATGTCCTACCACGGCGAGGGTCTTCTCCACCGAATGGCTGCTCAGGTTGACGATGGACACCGTTCCATTTCCAGTGCCGTCATCATCGCCCTGGTTGGCCGTGTAAGCGCGGCTGCCGTCAAAGAGGACAGTCACGCTTGCGGGATAAGGCGTCGACGTGTTGCCCACCGGTATGGTGTATGTAGTTCCAAATGTTGCGCTGTCGTTTCCGTATTCGTCCAGGCTCACATCGATAACGCTGATGGTTCCCCCGTCATAATCGGCCACAACCAGTTGCGCTGTCGCAGCGTTATATTCCGCGTAAACAGGTCCCGCATGAACCGGCATGCCCGCCGTGCCGTTGGGCGGCGTGATTCCGGTCGCTCCCACCGCAGTCGTTGAAAGCGGGAGGCTCGGATGGCATGTGACTAGCTGCCCATTCTGGTTCGTAAACGGGGTGCAAGAGTCCAGATCATCGTTCTGGCTATTGATTACGGTTACTGTGTCGCTTCCACGATTCAGGACAAACACGCGCCTGCCGTCACTGCTCGACACTGCGTATACCGGACATGCCCCAAGAGCGATCTTCGCGGATACTGAATAGCTAGCCGTTTCAAGCGCATCGGCTTCGCCATTTGTAGTTACCGAGGAAGGATTTGTATTGCAAATGCTCCCGTAGGGAATGTTCTGGCTGATTGCATAGTTATCTTGACCCAGGGAGCCCGGTCCGATAATTGCGATCGGCGTGGAGGCCACAGGGATAGCGAGTTTGAACGTCTCCGGGCTTCCCGTCAACACATCAGCGACATTCCCGGTCAGATCAGCGGCCCAGAGTCCAGCCGACGGCGCGAACAGGCCGTATGGCTCCGCGGTCGTCGGCAGGGTGGAGTACCTTACGTGAATGGGATCCGTCCGCAGGCTCGTCGATACGTCGAAGTTCGTTAGGGTTCCATCGCCGTTCAACGTATAACCGGTGCTGCCCCCTTGATCCACTGCAAACTCGAGCGGGCCCGGCCCAATGTCAGCCTGGGCCATTACGGTATCACCCGCATAGTCGATGATGGTGGCAACTCCGGGCGACGTCGGCGAGGGAGACGACACCGCGACCGCAAGTGCCTCTGGCTGCTGGGCCGGCCCGCTGGGACCAATGGGTGTTACCACTGGACGATACGCGTCACCACAGCCTGATATCAGGATCGCGGCCACGACAACTGTGCCGGCCGGACCCAGCCGCACACACGTCCGGCGAAAGGATATTGGAAGAAGACTCATTCAGTTCTTTCCTGCTTACCTGCTGATTGTATCAACTGACCCAGGCCGAACCCGACGGCTGTCTCCCGCTGGAATTGCCGCTCAGCCAAAATGAACCTTCGTGGCAATCGGCCTCTCCTCAATCAACCGAACCGCCCTGAATTGGTGCCAATTCTATGGGTTAGACGGACGAGGTGCGGATTCGGCTGTAGCATTCTTGCCCAATGCAAATGCCTGGGGCCCTCACCAAATACTCCGGCGAACGAACCCTATCGTCCAACGATCCGTACGATGTCCCGGTCCTCCCTGGTCCAGGCCGACGCACCTTCGTGACTGAATTGTTTTTGAGCGTCATTCCAATGCATGCGGGTAATCGATCCGGCCCCCTTCTCGTAGGCATAGGTCATCCCATCGTCTGAGAAAAGCGTAAAGTCTGCGTCGGCGCCGGGATAGACAAGTATCGTCTCAATTGCCTGGAGTTGCTGTGTTCTCTCGACCGGTGCCCCAAGGGGGACGATGGAACCGGCGCGGACGAAAAGCGGAATCGTATCGATCGGCGCCGATACATCGAGCGTCTGCCCGCCGGTGAACCTCTCTTTCGTCCAGTAGTTGTACCAGTCCGCGCCAGCAGGCAGATAGACCTTGCGCCTGGTAGCGCCCTGCTCTGTAACCGGCGCAACCAGGAACGCCGGGCCAAGCATATACTCGTCGCGCAGGTCCACCACCTTAGGATCGTTCGGAAAATCAAGCGGCAGAGCACGCATGAATGGCGCACCGGTGAGCCATGAGTGATATCCAAGCGAGTAGATATACGGCATTAACTCGTAGCGCAAGCGAAGATACTTTTCGAGGATCGGCTCCGCCTGCTTTCCGTAGGACCATACTTCGTTCTCGCGGCGGCTGCCGTGGGTGCGAAAAATGGGCAGGAACGTGGCGTATTCGAACCAGCGCGTGTAGAGCTCTGGATAGTCGTCGTATCCGCCAACGTTGGCCCGTGCATCCGACGGATCAAGGAGAGGCGGGTGCGCGGGATGATGTACTTGCGGAAGATATTGCCAGCCACCCGTGTCATTCGACCAATACGTGAATCCCGAAGCCGCGAAATCCAGCCCCGTGGGAATTTGCCGGCGCAGCGTGTCCCATGTTGGGTAGATATCGGACGACCAGACAATTGTTCCGTTACGTTGCACTCCAAGGTACGCGTCGCGAGACAGAATCAAGGCCCGATGGCCCGGTTCATCTTCGCGGAAGCCGTTATAGAGCGCCGACGTGTGAAAGAGCGGATAGACATTGAAGTATTCGGTGCCCGGACCCACGTGAAAGTAGGCTTCGTCCGGAGGGAGATCAGGCTCTGTCTCATCGGCCCAAAGCGAATCGAACCCCTTGCTGATAATGTTGTTGCGGATGGTCCCCCAATACCACTTCGCCGCGTCGGGATTCGTGGTATCGATGTCGGATCCCGCGCGATCGTACGGCAGGCCATTGGTTGGTGTACCGTCGGCCAAGTGAATGAACCATCCATTCTTCTTGATCTCATCGTAGAAGCGGTCGTCCGGAACAAAGCGCGGCCACACGCTGATCATTGTCTGGAAGCCCATCTTGTGCAGTTCGGCGTTCATCGCCGACGGATCGGGCCAGAACCGGGGATCAAAATCAAATTGACCCATTTTGGTGTAGTAGAACCAGTCCACCACGATCACATCCGCGGGAAGATGGCGTTCCCGGTATCCCTTGGCAACCGCCATGACCTCGGCCTGGCTTGAATAGCGCTGCTTGCATTGAATGTAGCCATAGGCCGCTTTGGGAAGCATCGGAGTCGGGCCGGTCAGAAGCTTGTATCCAGCGAAAATTTCGTCCGCTGTTTTCCCTGCAATCACGAAGAACGAGACCCGATCACCGACTTCTGATGTCCAGCGCGTTTCCTCATTGAAGCCCGGCGCAATGGTCGTCTTGGAGGGGTTATCCCAGATCAGCCCGTACCCTTTGTTCGTGATCATGAACGGAACGCAGCTGCTTGGCCCTCCAGGTGCCGTGTAGTTTTGCCAGCAATCAACTACATGCCCGCGATGATCGAGAAATCCTTCTTGATTTTCGCCGAGCCCGTAATAGTGCTCGTCATCGGGCGAGGCAAATGTCGCACCAACCACATAGAAGGCCGGATCGCTCGGCCGCCGATCGTGTTCGAGGGCAGCTGTATCTTCTTTCACGTTCGGAATCGCCTGGGACCAGCCAGTGAGTTCAAGCAGCTTCTTGCCCTCAGGCGCTCGAAACGTAATATGGGCGCCCGGTGTTGAGCCGCTGAAGTATCTTGCGATGTCAACCTGGGTTTGGATCGAAGGCGCGCTCCGCGGCTGCGGGCGGTCCACAGTGATGATGATCCGCGAGGATTGATAAATATCCGCCTTTTCGGTCTCGCTCGCTACCCATCCATCAGGCTGAGGCGATGCCACAAACCCGAAACCCGGTGCAGCCAGTGCAGCGTCTTTCTGAAGACTCAAGGTCACGCGCACGATGTTCGCCGCGTATGGCTCAAGGACAATTGTCTCGCCCTTACGGTCGATTTCCAGATGCTGGTTTGCGTTCTGTGCCACTGCACCCCAGGAAGCGCACAGAAGTCCCGCAATCATCGCCGCCAGTGCCGGGAATCTCTTCATGAACCTTCTCCGTTCCATCCGCACATACGATTGCATGAAATATGAAGCGGTGATGAGTGTAAACCGACTCACCACGGGTTTTCCACCTGCGACTTCGTCCCTGCACGCAGGAACGATACGATGAAACGTGGCTCATAAAATTCTGGCGTGGCAATCGAAGGTCGTTCTGCTCCTGGTGATGCCCTACGTGGCTGCCAACCTTGTGCTGGAAACGCATTGGTGGGGAACCCACGACATGCCGCTCGCAATCTGGACGATTGGCTTAAGTCTCCTGCTTGGATTGGTCGTGCTCAAACTGCGCGCCGCTACTCCGATGGCCGCCGCCACAGGATTCACGATTACGGCCTGCCTCATGTTCTCGACCGCGTCATTTCCTTATGAGCCGTGGTACACGGCTCTCGTCCCCGTGCTGGCGGTTTCGGTCCTCGCACACATCGCCACCCGCATCGGTCGCGGAAAGAAAGAGCAAATGGGAATCGCCGAGAGACGCCGCGGTCGAACTGCATCGCAGGTTGCGGCAAACCTCGGTATCGCCGCTTTGGTTTCCAGTGAGTTGGCGCAATCACTGCTGGCGGACGGCGGTTGGCTCT
The DNA here is from genome assembly GCA_035524195.1 of Occallatibacter sp. Taxonomy (GTDB): domain Bacteria; phylum Acidobacteriota; class Terriglobia; order Terriglobales; family Acidobacteriaceae; genus Telmatobacter. The sequence continues at coordinate 29,650 of DATKPJ010000184.1, read as the reverse complement.
CGCATTCCGCCCCTTCGCATTCGCCTGTATTCGCGCTTGGAATCGCTGCCCTCAGTGAAGCCGCGGCAGATACCGTCTCCTCCGAACTTGGGCAGATACTGAGCAGTCAACCGCGCATGATCACTACACTGAAAAAAGCAGCGCCCGGAGTGGACGGCGCAATCAGTTGGGAGGGAACAGTGGCCGGAATCATTGCGGCGGGAATCGTCTCGGCGCTCGGTGCATGGTCACTACGAGGTGATGAAACGTTGTTCGTCATCGGCTGGGCCGGTGCAGTATTAGGCCTGTTTTTTGACAGTCTGCTGGGCGCAACCCTCGAGCGCCGCGGCTGGCTCAACAACGACGCGGTGAATTTCCTGTCCACCGCGAGCGCAACTTGCTTCGCGCTCATCGTGATTGCGCTCTTGCCCTTGTTCCACAGCGTCTGATTTCAGGCCCGTAGCCGCGTGCCGATTGCCTCTCTGCAATTCAATGCAAATCGAGCCGCCACAGCATATAGCTCAGTATTTCGTGAATCACGGGCTCTGTTCCAGGAGTGCTGTTTCCTTCAACGGGGACGAGAGGTCGCGGCGATGTGAGGACATTGAGTCCATCCGCAGCGCAGATTGCGTGGATTCGAAACAGGTGTGCGCCATCGCTCACCACAACCAGCCGGTGGAATCCATTGGTGCGCGCAATCACCGCAATACGGCGGGCCGATTCCTCAGTGCTTCGGCTCTCGGTTTCGGCAATGATCGCCGATTCAGGAACGCCCGAAGCCATCAGGTATTCGCGGCCGACGCCGCCTTCGGAGTATTGGTCTCCGCCGTCTCCTCCAAGCGTGATGATGACAGGTGCGATGCCGCGATGATAAAGGGCTTCCGCGTGATCGAGGCGCGCGCGGTATACCGGGGAGGGACGGCCGTCGTACTCCGCTGCGCCAAACACCGCAATTGCATCTGCCGGCGCAGCCTGGTCATTGTTCGCGAATTGTTCGATCTGCACGTAAATCCAGCGGCCCCAAAGCAGCGCCGCTGCAACCAGTAGCAGTAGAACCAGCAAACACAAGCGAAGTATCCAGTGAGGTGCCGGAATGGCCTTCGCTTTCATGAGGACATCTTACCGCTGCAGCACCATAACGATCTCATGCGTCGGAATTGCGCCTTCACGCAGGATCTCCCAGCGTCCCGGTCCCAGCGAAAGATCGACAATCGTAGTTGGCTGCGACCCTCCCGTGGGCCCGCCATCGATGATCAGCGGAATGCGATCTCCGAGCTGATCGCGAACACAGGCAGCATGGCTGCATTCCGATGCTCCCCGCAGGTTCGCCGAGGTTGCCGTGATAGGCAGTCCGAGGCGCTCCACAACTGCCCGCGGAATGGCCGCGTCCGGTACGCGCAGCGCAACGTTGCCGGTGTTCGCCGTCGAGCGCAATGGCAGTTTGGTGCCGGCGCGCACGATAATCGTCAGCGGACCAGGCCAAAACTTGTCCGCAAGCTTGTCCAGCATGGAATCCGTGTCTCGCGCAAGTTCGTAGGCCTGCCGCAATCCGGAGATTAGCAGCGAAAGCGGCTTATGCTTCTGCCGGGTTTTGATCCGATAAATGCTTTCTACCGCATGCAGGTTCACTGGGTCGACAGCCAGACCATAAAACGTGTCTGTTGGTAGTGCAACTACGGCTCCCTTTCGCAGACAGGAGACAATGTAATCGATCCGGTCTGGTTGGGGTTCATCGGGATGAACGCGCAAGATTTCCGCGGACAAGAAGGTCTCCAAGTTTCCCGAATTGCAGACGCCACAAAGCCGGAAGCTATCACAGCCCACCCCGGCGGGCAAGTGACAAGCGCTTCAGGCGAACGCCCGCGGCACGTCAAAACGTCATAGAATCGCTATGAGATCGAGACGGTTCGCGCAAGATGCCTGTTCGCATTGTACAGAGTAAACAGAACCCACGGTTGAAAGAACTTCGACGGGTGCTTTCCGCACCCGGGCGCAAGTTTGCGGGTCTGGTTGGCATCGAGGGGCCAAACCTTGTCGAAGAAGCTTTGCGCGCAAAACTGCGCATTCAGTGTGTCTTCGCCGCGGGCGGATTCAAGGACTGGGTTTCGCGGCTTCCCTTGTCACGTCAAACCGAAGTGCTCATCCTTCCCCGAGAGATCCTCGCCTCGGCTCTTTCCACTGAGACTCCGCAGCCTGTGGCCGCGCTGGTTGAAACTCCCAAATGGATATGGCGGGATCTAGTGGAGAATGGTTCCGGACGTACGCCGTTGATCCTCGTGCTGGCGGCAATCCAGGATCCTGGAAATCTCGGCACAATTCTTCGTTCGGCTGAAGCCCTTGGAGCGACGGGAGTCGTGAGCCTGCCCGGTACCGTCAGTGAATGGAACCCAAAATCCGTCCGAGCCTCTGCAGGAAGCGTTTTCCGGTTGCCTGTGCTTCCGGTCGCAGTCGATGAGTGCTTTGCCGTCTTGCGCGAGGCTGGCGTGACCCTGCTGACCACCGCTTTGCGAGGCGGAACACCAGCGCGTGAAGCCGACCTGTCTCGCCCGACTGCCCTGCTTATCGGCAATGAAGGCAACGGAATCCCGACCGATCTGGCATTGCAAGCTGACGCTGCCATCACGATTCCCTGTCCGGGTCCGGTCGAAAGCCTCAACGCGGCGATGGCCGCTGGCATCCTTCTCTATGAAGCGTCCCGACAACGGTCCACCCCATCCGCCCGGGAAAGATTGCCATGAGCCTGTTCGATGGAGAGCCGGAAGGCCCCAAAGGTACGCCGCTCAACGCCCCGCTGGCAGAACGGATGCGACCGCGCACACTTGAGGAATACAGCGGTCAGGAACACTTGCTCGGGCCGGGAAAACCATTGCGCGTTCAAATCGAGCGCGACGATCCGGGATCGATGATTTTGTGGGGCCCCCCAGGATCCGGCAAGACTACCCTGGCCAAGATCATCGCCGAAACCACTCGCGCCAACTTCGTTGAATTCTCCGCGGTGATGAGCGGCATCAAGGAGATCAAACAGGTCATGTCCGCGGCCGCCCAGGCTGCTGAACTGCATTCGAGAACCATCCTCTTCGTCGATGAGATTCACCGCTTTAACAAGGCGCAGCAGGATGCGTTCCTGCCTTACGTGGAGCGGGGCACGATTCGCTTGATCGGCGCAACCACAGAGAATCCGTCCTTTGAAATCATCTCCGCGCTTCTCTCGCGCTGCCGGGTCTATGTGCTTCAACCCCTCGGCGAAGAGCGCATCGTCGCCTTGCTGCGGCGGGCCATCGAAGATCGGGAACGCGGGCTGGGCGCTAGCGAACTGAAGGTCGATGATGAGGCCCTCGAACTGATCGCCGGCTACTCCAGCGGCGACTGCCGTAGCGCCTACAACACGCTTGAAGTTGCAGCGCAAATTGCTGCGGAAGGATCAAAGCACATTGACAAAGCGCTCGCGTCGGAAGCGATTCAACAGCGTGTGCTGCTCTATGACAAATCCGGCGAGGAGCACTACAATCTCATCTCCGCCCTGCACAAGAGTGTTCGCAATAGCGATCCCGACGCCGCTCTCTATTGGCTGGCCCGTATGTTTGCCGCCGGCGAAGATCCGCTCTACCTGGCCCGGCGCGTTGTGCGAATGGCCGTGGAAGACATCGGCCTCGCCGCCCCAGAAGCCCTGAACCTGTGTCTTTCGGCCAAGGAGGCCATTGATTTTCTCGGCTCGCCGGAAGGCGATCTCGCATTGGCAGAAGCCGTCGTCTATCTCTGCCTCGCGCCCAAGTCGAACTCCGTTTACACGGCCTACGGAGCGGCGCAGGAAGAGGTCGAGCATACGCGTCAGGAGCCTGTGCCGCTCCATCTGCGTAATGCGCCCACGCGCTTGATGAAAGACATTGGCTACGGAAAGGGCTACCGTTATGCTCACGACGAAGAAGACCGCGTAGCCGACATGGACTGCCTTCCCGACTCGCTCAAAGGTCGCACCTATTACCAACCGACCCAGGAAGGCCGCGAAAAACAGCTCGCCCAGCGCATGGAAGAGATCCGGCGGATCAAAGGGGCCAAACAAGGCCGGAAGTAGGCCGGATTCGGCGGCAGAGTTAAGAACTGACGCCCCAGCGTCTCTCCCGACGAAATTTCGTCACAACGTTTCGTCACTCCAGGTCCTTCCGCGATTGCGGAGCTGAAGTCGCTTCATCTCTAAATGCTTTCTTCCCAGCGGCCCAGAGAGATCGAACCCTTCCATCGTGGATTTGGCACGGGGCGTGCAATTGCAGAGGCAAGCGCGAATTGAGTCAAGCGTATGGGAGATCAAAATGTCGTCCTACGGTAACGAATTTACCTACCAGAAGCTCTTTCATGGCAATTTGCCCGGATTGTCGGAGGAGGTTCCAGTCAAGGTTCATACTCGGCTTCGCATCATGTCGGGAGAAGCAGCACGCGAAGTCCAGGAACTCAGCCAGTTGGCATCCGGCGTCCCGAAATATGTCGTTGGACAGAGCAAGGATCTCCCGCTTCACCCGTCTCTACAGGCAATTGGCCGGCACTATTTCACCTGGTAAGGGCGAACGGGGTAAGAGAGAACCGGCCAGAAATCCGGCTCGGTCCGCGCATTTCAGGGAAAAATTGGGGTCGACTTGCAGAAACTCCCCGGTCTCACTTTGAAGTGGAAGTTTTTAATGCGGTCTGGGTTGCCGCTCGCGGAAGGTCGTTCAACGCATCAGTCACGATTCCAGGAGTCAACACTTCCGGCAGCATCCGCGGGGTGCTCTCTCCCGGAACATAGAGCGCATACGCCGGAACGCCGCTGCGTCCCAGACTTGCAAGCGCACGGGTAATTGCATCGTCATGCTGCGTCCAATCGGCCTTCAATAAAACCACATTGTCCTGGCGAAATGCCGTTAAAACCTCCGGCCGATCCAGCGCGACCCGCTCGTTTACCTGGCAGCTCAGGCACCAGCTCGCGGTGAAATCCACAAAAACGGGCCTGCCCTGCGCGTGGTATTTCGCCACCAGGTCGGGAGACCATGCTTGCCATTCATTGCCAGGATTTGAACTCATTGACAGTGTCTTCCCCGACTCCAATCTAGGAATCACAAAAGCCCTTGCCGATGCCACGCTTAATCCAGCGGCGCAGACAACGATGGTGATCGCCACCACCGTCGCCCATCGCCGCGCCGGGAACCGGCCCAGGAACCATCCGGCAATCGCCAGCAAAAGCAGGCTCGAGAGGAGCGCCAGCAGCAGATTTGCGCCGTAGGATTGTGCAATCACCCACGCGATCCAGATGACCGTCCCAAACATGAAGACTGATACCGCCTGTTTCAGCACTTCCATCCACGCGCCCGGCTTCGGCAACACACGGGTCCATGCCGGCTGCACGGTTAGCGCCACATACGGAGCCGCTAACCCTAGCGCCAGCGCAGTGAACACCGCAAATGTCACCCCGGCCGATTCCGCCAGCGCATAGCCGATTGCCGCTCCCATGAATGGGGCGGTGCACGGCGTGGCCACGACAACGGCAAGCACGCCTGTGAAAAAACTGCCAGCAAGACCCTGCTTCGCAGCAAGTGATCCGCCTGCACTCGTGATCGAAAGGCCAATTTCAAACTGTCCCGCCAGGGAAAGTCCAAGGAAGAAGAGCAATGCCGCCATCAGCGAAAGGAATATAGGGGATTGAAACTGGAATCCCCATCCGAGCTCACCGCCTGCCGCACGCAACCCTAACAGCACCCCGACCAGCACCCAAAATGAAACGACGATCCCGGCCGCATACACGTAGCCATGCAGCCGCAGGTTGTGCCGCTCCTCGTTTCCCGACCTAACGAGGGCCAATCCTTTTAGGAACAGCACCGGAAAAACACACGGCATCAGATTCAGCAGCAGTCCACCAAGAAAAGCCAAGCCGGTCGCCCGCGCGAGCGACACCCAGGAAAACGGAGTTGCTGCCGCAACGGCTCCCTGCACTGCGGCAATCTCGTAAGCTCTACCGCCGGAAAGTTCAAGTACGCCCTTGAGCTGAGTGGGATTCGCTTTGAGGTCCGAATCCTTCCTCAGTTCCAGGACAAACCCCGTCGGTGTCGGAGTGACTTTTTGTGGCGCGGGATTGTCGAGGATGTTCTGATCCTCTGGGAAAAATTCGGCCTTCGATTCCCGGTGCCCGGTATCAACTCCAAGCCGAAACCCCATGCCTGTCGACTGAAACACTGCCTGATCGTTCACCGGAAGAGGCCTGGGCAGCGTTTCGTCCGCATTGACCCAGATGCTTTGATCCGGCTCGACGTCGTTTCCGGCTGTATTTCCATTTGCGACAACATTGCGCTGCACTTCGAGGTCCGCTTTGCCCGGAATGCAGACTTCGCGGCAGACGAGCCAGTCCACATGAGCCTTCAGATCAACAGGCTGCGGTTTCACCGTATCGGCAACATCAACCGAGAATGGAAAAAGCACCTGGCCTTCATAGCCGAAATCCATCAAGGGCCCCAACGGAAGCCGCTGCGGAGCCGGAAATTGCAAAGCGCCTGCGGTGATGCCTTCTGGAAGTGTCCACTTCAAATGAGGCGGCTCACCAGAATCGCCCGCGTTCTTCCAGTACACATGCCACCCGGGCTCCAGCTTGAAGTACAGCCCTGCCTGATTCGCGGGACCCGGATAAAGATCGCTCTTGGGAAATACGAGCTGGACATGTACATGCAGTGCGTCGGCGAAACTCGATGCACACCTTGCCGGAACGCAGGCGGTACATAGGACAATAAGAATCGCGAAGATCAGACGGGTGCGTACGCGATGCAGGGACGACTCATCGCGTTCGATGTATCGAAGTCCTGGTTCGTGTCTTGAATTCCTCATCCCGTCCAATCGCATCAATCCCTTCGCTCTTCGAATAGAATCACTGATCGACAGCCATCCGTGAGTGCTGCCGAAAGATGCAGTCGTTTTGCACACACTTGACACCCGCAGATCTAGCCCGCGCGACCGCCTCCTCGTGCACCACCTCATCCTGCAGCCACAGATAGGGAATCCCGAGGCGGATCACGTCGTCCACAATCGCCGGCACGTTTTCAGGCGCGCGAAACACATCGACCAGGTCGATGCCTTTTCCGGCCTCCTCTGTCGCTGCTCTCTGCGCTGACTCGAGGTCCGGATAGCACTTCAACCCCACGACCTCAGTCAATGCAGGGTTCACGGGCAACACTCGATAGCCGTTCTCAGCCAGATAACGCCCAATATTTCGGCTGGCGCGCCAAGGCTTGTCGCTCATGCCCACAACGGCAATCGTGCGTGCCGAATGCAGCATCTCTTCGATTACTGACCGATCATTCATCACAAGTACCAGGAATTCGATTCGCGGTCACTCGCTTTCGACTCGTTTCCGCTCGCCGCGGTCTGGCAGTGGGGCCCAGAGGACGCGGCAACCTCCTGCGGAGTGAGAGTAAAAATCCCGGGAGTCCGTTACACGTCCAAATCTTCTGATTCCGCGGCTACGGCCGTTCCGCGCCGCTTTGCGAGTAGATAACCGCGCAGAAACGGCTCCAGATACCCATCCAGCACCTTGTCCACGTCACCTACTTCGACCTTGGTGCGATGATCCTTAGCCATGCGGTACGGCTGCAGCACATACGACCGGATCTGCGAGCCGAAATTGATATCCAACTTCGAGTCCTCGAGCTTCTTGCTTTCTGCCCGCTTCTTTTCCAGTTCGTACTCGTACAGCCGCGAGCGCATCATTTTCATCGCTTTTTCACGGTTTTTGTGCTGCGAGCGCTCGTTCTGGCATTGGACGACGATCCCCGTCGGAAGATGCGTCATACGCACCGCGGAGTCCGTCGTGTTCACGTGCTGGCCGCCCTTGCCGCCCGATCGGTAAGTATCGATGCGCAGGTCTTCCAGCTTCAAATCCACATGAATGGTCTCGTCGATCTCCGGCGAAACATATACCGACGCAAACGAAGTGTGGCGCCGCTTGGCCGAATCGAATGGCGAGATCCTCACCAGACGATGCACCCCGCTCTCGCCTGCGAGCAGTCCGAACGCGTACTCACCCATGATGGTGAATGTGGCTGATTTGATGCCCGCCTCTTCGCCATCCTGATAGTCGTTCATCTCGGTCTTGAATCCCTGCTGCTCAGCCCAGCGCACATACATTCGCATCAGCATCTCCGCCCAGTCCTGGCTCTCCGTGCCGCCGGCTCCCGGATGCACCGTCACAATCGCGTTCAGCGCGTCCGCCTCGCCGCTTAGCATGGTGCGAGCTTCCAGTTCCTCGGCGAATGTCGCCAGGTCTTTGATATTGCGTTCCAAGTCGGGCAGCACATCCTCGCCTTCGCGCGCAAGCTCGAAGTAGGCTTCGACGTCGCTGGTGCGGCGCACCAGCTCCTCGTCGGCGGCCACAAGCGATTCGAGGCGTTTGCGGTCGCGCATCAGCGGCTGGCTTGCAGCAGGATTCGACCACATGGCCGGATCGGCTAGTTTCGTTTCGATTCCCGAGAGTTCCCTGCGGATGCGGGCGGGGTCAAAGATACTCCCGCAGGTCGCGCACTTGATCGCGCACGGGAGCATATGCGAATTCGAGATCGTTCAGCGACATGCTTGCTCTTATGACCTGGCTTTAAGTTGAAGTTTCAGCTCCAGGCTGGATCGAACGGCCCAACCCGCGATGCCTATAGTCAGTATGGCACATAGCCAGGCAAACACGTCTCCGTGCGCGGCATAGAACGTCACATCCTGTCGAAAGCCATACATCGCCGGCAGCGCATCCGTCTTGTGCCGCGGAATGCTCTGACGCACGCGACCGTACGGATCAATTGAAGCCGTCACACCGTCGTTGGTGGCCCGCAGGAGCCACCGCCGGTTCTCGATGGCCCGCATTCGAGCCATGTTCAGGTGCTGCCACGGAGCGCTCGTATCGCCATACCAGCCGTCATCGCTCACGTTGACCAGCACTTCCGCGCCAAGCCGCGAGAACTGCCGCACTTCGTCTGCAAACACAGCCTCGTAGCAAATGAATATCCCGTAGCGATGCCCGCCCAGGCGAAACACTTCGCGACCGGCTCCCGGCGTGAACTTTGACACCTGCCCCGTAAGCTTGCGCGCAAAGAAAAGCAATTTTGAAAAGGGGACGAACTCGCCGAAGGGCACCAAGTGGATCTTGTCGTAGCGGCCTAATTCCCGCCCATCTGCGGTGAAGACCATCGCGGAGACATGGTCCTGCCATTCGTCCTCCGCTGGCGAGAAGTTCGATCCAATCCCATTGACAATAAGCGGGGCTTGCGTTGCACGCGCGATGTTCGCCATGGATTGCTGAAATCTCGGATCCTGCTCAAAGAAAGGCGCTGGAGACTCCGGCCACACCACCAGATCAGGATGTGTGGGATGGGGTGGACAAACGACTTCGCCCCGTGTTGCCCCGGTCTGGGGAATTCCAGCAATGTATGGCCCGCACTGGTCGCCGGCCAATTTGGCAAACTCCGCCATGTGCTGGTCCCATTCGCCGGGTCCGTTCCACAATCCCACTCCTGCAACGTCAAGATTGGGCTGGATGAGAACTGCCGTAGCTGAAGTCTCAGTTTTCGGCGGTTGCAGCAGGATGCCCGACCATCCCACCAGGAAGAGCAGTGCTCCGGCAATTCCCGATGAAATCCGTCGCGAAGTCTCTTTCAGTACCAGCCCTCCGACAATCAGGACATTCACGGCCACCAGAACAAAACTGATGCCGTAGACGCCGGTCCACGGGGCAAGCTGATTCAACAAACCGTTGTCGACCTGCGAATAGCCAAGCTGATCCCAGGGAACACTCGTCACCCGGGCGGCGGCCAAGTCGAGAGCGACCCAGAAGATGGGTGCGGATGCCAGGGCAACCCAGGTTTTGCCTGACGCACGCCGAACAAAAGTGACCAACAACCCGAACAACCCGAAGTACGCGCCAAGAACCAGGCTGAAACCGATCAGCAGCAGCGTCGGAGCCATCGGCGGCATGTCGCCATAGCGCTCCATCGTATTCCGAACCCAATAGCAATTCCCGCAATACCAGAGCACTCCACACACGTAAGCCAGCAGGAATCCCTGGCGGGGTGTCCGCGCCTTTTCCGCGTCACCACCTCCAAGTAACGCCCACAGAAGCGGGGCGAGCCCTAACCAGGCAAACATCGACCGCCATGGAGGCATGGGACCTGCCAACGGAAACGGCAATTCGAGCAGTCCGGCGGAAAAACCGGCCGCGGCCCACATCATCCATGAAGGTCGGCGCATACAGGGCCGAGTGTAAAACATCACGCTGGCATACGGCTTTTGTCGCCCTTTTCCAAGGTTCATTGGTGTTGGCACTTCGTCGAAATCCTTGAATCACGGTCAACAAAACCGGCTACAATCTAGGCAATGACTCTGGCCATCCTTGGAATTCGCCTCTTGGAGCTGATGTTTTTTGTCGGACTTGTGGGCTCTGCCGTGGTCGTGGTCATCAGCTTCATTGAAGACGGCAGAGAGTTGTTCGGCGACGAATAGCCATTTGCTAACCCCTGTGTCCTGAGTACGAAACTCGGCTTGATTGACGATAAGGTCTTTCAGCAATAGACTCAGCCATGGGCGGACGGGAAGTTAGCACGTCGAACCCAGGATCGGCTGGCATTTGGTTGCCGGCAGTGTTGCGATGGCATCCACTCGAACGACCGTAGCCCCACCTTCCGACCGCGTCCGGCTCATCGTGGCATCCTCGGTGATGCTCACGTTCATCTCCTTCTGGCGAGCGGCCGCCATCGTCCTCAATGATCTCGGATCTTCTGCGTTCTATGCTGGCGGCATCGCCGAGCAGGCGGTCGGCGCCGCTGCACCTTGGTTCATTCTCGGCATCATGCTGTTCAGTTTCGCCGTGCGGGCGGTATATGTCGAAAGCTGTTCGATGTTTACCCGAGGCGGCGTCTACCGCGTCGTCAAGGAGGCCCTGGGCGGCACTTTTGCCAAGTTGAGCGTCTCGGCGCTCATGTTTGATTACATCCTTACCGGGCCAATATCCGGCGTCTCGGCCGGCCAATATATCACTGGCGCGATGAACGAGCTGCTTGGGGTCGCCGCCACCAGCCACTGGCTCCCGCCAGCGCTCATGGATGCCCACAACAATCCCTTCCAGTTCAACATGAATGCTACGTCCGCGGTCATCGCGGCCGCGGTCACAATCTATTACTGGTGGGAAAACGTTAAGGGTATCGAGGAATCCAGCGACAAAGCCCTGCGTGTTATGCAGATTACCACCGTCATGGTGGTCATCTTGTTTGTCTGGGGCAGTTATTCACTCTTCATTAGGGGTATCCACTTTCCACCCGCGCCGATACCGGCAAATCTCCACTTCAGCAACGACGCCCTCGGTTTTCTCAACGGAACTAGCCTTCCGATCCTTGGCCTTTTCGGAATCCTGATGGCGTTCGGTCACTCGATCCTCGCCATGAGCGGCGAAGAGAGCCTCGCACAGGTCAATCGTGAAATCGAGCACCCTAAGCTGAAGAACCTGAAGCGCGCAGCAATCGTCATTGCCATTTATAGTCTCGTGTTCACGGGCGGTGGCACGCTTCTGGCTTCGATGCTCATTCCCACTTGGCAGCGCACGCACATTTATCAGGACAACCTGATTGCCGGATTGGCTATGTACATGGTCGGTCCGCTTTTCTGGCGGGTGGCATTTCGAATCTTTGTCGTGTTCGTCGGATTTCTCATCCTCTCCGGCGCCATCAATACTTCGATCATCGGTTCCACCGGCGTGCTCATGCGTGTGGCAGAGGATGGCGTGCTGACGGACTGGTTCCGCAAGCCGCACCCCCGCTTCGGTACGAGTCACCGTATCGTCAACCTGGTCTTCGGTCTGCAGATGTTTACCATCATTGTGACCAGGGGCAACATCATCACTCTTGGCGAAGCCTATGCCTTCGGCGTCATCTGGTCCTTCACCTTCAACAACCTTGCCATGCTGGTGCTTCGCTGGAAATATCATGGCGAGCGCGGCTGGAAGGTTCCGCCAAATATCCGCATTGGCAAAGCCGAGATTCCACTTGGATTGATCTCTGTCTTCCTGGTGCTGCTTTCGACGGCCGTCGTGAACCTATTCACCAAGTCGGTCGCGACCATCAGTGGTTTGATCTTCGCGGCGGCCTTCTTTGTGATCTTCACTATTTCCGAGCGCCAGAATCTGCGCCGCCACGCCCTTACCGCGCGCCAGATGAAAGACCATTTTCAACTGGAACACCAGGACACCATTAGCCGCGAATCTGTAGCGATCCGTTCCGGCGGCGTGATGGTCACCATGCACGATGCGGCAAATCCAATTGCTTTGAAATGGATTCTCTCCCGAACTAAGACTGAAGATCGCGACGTGGTTGTCATCAGCGTACGCATGATGGGCGTCGGCGGACCCGAATATCTGAGCGCGGAGCAACAGAGTTTTAGCGAACATGAGCAAACCCTCTTCACCAAGGCCGTCGCGGTCGCCGAGAGTTTCGGGAAGAAAGTTTCACTTCTTGTTGTTCCTGCAGGCGACGTGTTCGCGGCTCTCGCACAGGGTGCAAATTCGCTCGAAGTCGATTCCGTAGTCTCGGGATTATCGAGTTCCATGAGCGCGGAGGACCAGGCATTTCATCTAGGCCAGGCCTGGGAAGCGTTGCCCGAGCCGAAGCGCCAGTTTAACTTTTTTGTCATCGGCCCCAACGGCGAGGCCAGCGTGTTCTATATCGGCCCGCACGCACCGGCATTGAGCCCCGACGATGTACAGCTTGTCCATCGCCTTTGGCTCAACATGCGGCGCGATCCCTCGATGCAGGACTTGCACCATAGCGATATCATTACCTACGCACTTACTCGCCTTGCCGGCCATTATGCCAGGGAGAAAGTCGAGATACTCCGCGACCTTCGCAATTTTCGTTCAGCCGAGGCGGCTACGATTCGACTCGGTGGCCAGGATACCTCCGGCCCCTCAACAGGCGCTTCCTCCGAGCAATCTCATCATCAGCTCTCCAAGCCATCACGCGGGATTTGATTGCGAACTGGAAATCCTTCCATCTTGGTATGTCGAGTTATCGCCCTCCCCGGGGAAAATGGAGCCCTTATCTCTATCCGTCTCTCCTCGAACTAACCTTCTTTATCGAGGTCACCGAGCGTTGGAACATTGGTTACCTTCCGGATCTTTATTGCTTAATTGCAGTAACATCAGACATTTTTTGTTTGTAAAATAGTCTACTGTTGCGTATCGTGTTGCAGAGGACGAGTGGCTGTCCGGGGTTCTTACATTGCGGGGTTCTAGCCACATATCTGGAGAGTAAGAGGAGGGATTGTGGGAGTTTCAGAAATTCTCGCACAGATCGATCGGGAAATTGCCCAATTACAGAAGGCTCGGACACTGCTTGGCGGAACCGGCGGAACAAGGCCGTCAAAGAATGCGGTGCCTCCGGCCAGGAAAGTCACCAGGAAAAAGAGGAAGCTCACGCCTGAAGGTCGGAGACGAATCGCCGAAGCTGTGAAACGGCGTTGGGCAAAGCAGAAGGCTGCTGCCTCGAAATAAATGATGTCCACAAGAACAGGGGATGGCTCGGATGCCATCCCCTGTTGCTTTCTAAACGGCAGATTCCCGACTTATTGGAACATGTCCCCACGTCTCTCCAGGGATCCATTGCAATAGATTCACGTCGGCGTCAACCAGCTTTGCCAGTTCCTTCGGCGTACCCGTGAGCGGCGGAAATGTCCCAAAATGCAACGGCAGAACCGTCCTTGGTTGAAGCAGGCGAACGGCAAGCGCGGCCTCCGTCGGCCCCATCGTGTAATGTCCTCCGATGGGTAGCATCGCGACCTCCGGATGGTATAACTCTGCGATGATCTTCATATCACCGAAGACCGTCGTATCTCCTGCGTGATAGAGGACAGGGCCGTTTTTTACTCTGAGCACGAACCCAGTCGCCACTCCGACATAGTGCGTGCCTTTGTCGTCTTCGGCGCCGGAGGAATGCTTTGCGTCCACCATCGTCACCTTCACGTCCTCCAATTCGACGGTGCCGCCAAGGTTCATTCCGATGATATCGGAAACTCCCTTGGCGCCAACATAGGCTGCCAGCTCATAAATAGCAACAATCGTTGAACCATGTTTCTTGGCCACTGGCACGGCATCGGAGATATGGTCGCTATGACCGTGCGTCAGAAGGATGTAATGAATTTTGGCGGGCAGATTAAAATCCTGCGGGTATTTCGGGTTGTGCGCAATAAACGGATCAATCAGGATATTTGTGCCCTGCTCGGTTTGCACCAGCACGGTAGCGTGACCAAGCCAGGTGACGCGAGTACCTCTCGTTGAGGCCATCTCTCCTCCTGTTTCTTTGTGGATTTTGCCCTCTTGCGCCGGTTCACTCTCAGCGTGTGATCAGGACTTCGGAAATACTGTCTTTTGCCAGAAATTGCTTGAATCCAGACCAGCGCGAGAATAAGCTTTGGATGCTTCGATTGGTGAAGACCCGCTGCATCGGGAATGATTGCGCCAGTTGCATCTCGACGTTGTCTCCATCTGTGACATGAAAACGGCAATAGGCCGTATCTTCGCCCTGCATTCGAGTGTGAAAAAGCGCCAGTACCTGGCCTCCGGAATTCATCGCCTTGAAAAGGCGTTCTACAACTGGAACCACCATCGGCTCCGGCAAGTAATCAAGCGTCGTCCACAACATCACAATATCGAACGTTCTGCCAGAAAACTGAAGCGCCTGATCGAGATACCCTTCGATGTTCCATATTGGATTGTCATCTTCATCGACGCCGGTCTTCCAATTGCCAGAGCATGCTTCTGTCACCGGGTCAGCAAGAAAAATGCTATGTCCAAGGCTGGTCAGGTAATTGATGTTGGTGGGCGACGTCACGCCAGCATCGATCACCCGCATTCCAGGCTCGGCCTGCAAGCGTTTGCGAAGCGACGCCCACGCGCCCGAGTGGCGCGGTATTTTGGGCCCCACAAGACTCTGCACCGAGCCGGACGAGCCGCTGTCGGATTTCTTATCAAACCAGTCGCGAAGCACCCTGAATTTCCTCAATGGCTGCGCACGAACCAAGCATGCTCGCCTCGGCGGTGGATTACGAAATCAGGCTTCTCGACCTGAGAAGCCGTCGCCGCGACGGAAAATCACATGCAGAAAGCCGTCCATGATTTCTTCCAACGGTTTCACTCGAAAGGCTACAGCCAATTCAAGCGCTGGCGCCTCCGCCGGGCTTAGTCCCCTGGGTGAGATCGACCTTCCCACGGAAAACCGCATTGTCTTCCACCGCCAGGCGCGTTGCCTTCACGTCGCCCTCAACCAGGCTTCCCGCACGCAACTCCACTCGACCGCTGGCCACAATATTGCCTTTAAGACGCCCAATTATCAGAACATCCTGGGCCGTAAGGTCGGCGGAAACATTCGCATCGGGGCCGATCGTCAACCGGCCGTCGTCGATGCTGATGGTGCCTTCCACTTGCCCGTCCACGATCAAATCTTCACTTCCCTTTACTTCGCCGCGAATCACGACAGTTTTGCCAATCCGAGCGAGACCATTCTCCGATGCCATGCTTCCAGATCCTTCCGAGGCGCTGATTTAAGCGTCTTTACGAGGCACAATACGTTGGCCTTTCTGGACACATGCCAGAGGGAATGCCATCGACTCATGCTGTCTGAAAACGCCAGTGGCCCTCCCCGAACTATACGCAACCAGAGGGGGGTACTTCAATTCCCGAAACCGCGGGGAGATGAACGCGTCTAAACTTAAGTATGAGAATGGGCAAGTTGGCGCAGAAGACGAATGGCTGATAATCAAATTCATCTCCAGAGCGTTTTCGCCCTCTTGCTCCTTGCTTCGCTCGCTGTTGCCCAACAGAGTACGGCCGTCGAAACGTCCAACGCCGATCTCGTGAAACGGACGTTGGCAGCCGAGTTAGTTCTCGCACAGGATGCCTCTCATCCCATGCGATATCGCCTTTACAAGGCAACTCCGCGCTTGAGTTCTGTCAAGGAAATATGCGAAACCAGGGATGGTTCAGTCGCGCGCCTGATCGAAATCAATGGCCACCCGCTCAGCCAGTCGGATGAGCAGAAGGAAGAAGCGCGTCTCGAAGGCCTCCTGCAGGATCCAGGCCGTCAGCGCCATCGCAAGCAGAGTGAGGATCAGGACGCCTCTCGCGCCATCGACGTCTTGCGCGCCTTGCCCAAGGCATTTCTCTACGAATATTCCGGTACCGCTATCGAGTCCACCGGGCGGGTGGCAAAGTTTGCGTTCCGTCCGAACCCGGCGTTTACTCCGCCCAACCTCGAAACGCAGGTTCTGACCGCCATGACCGGCGAAATCTGGATCGATCCCTCCCAGGAACGCATCACGCGCCTCGAAGGACACCTGCAGCAGGACGTAGATTTCGGTTGGGGCATCCTCGGCCGGCTCAATAAAGGCGGTTGGATCGTAATAGAACAGGCTGACGTGGGCAACGGTCAATGGCGCATCGTGCGCTTTCAGATGTCGATGAGCGGTCGCGTGCTCTTCAAGAACAGGGTCTTCGATACGCTAGAGAAAGAAACACAATTCGAACCGCTGCCGGTAGGCATGGGTTACGTCGAAGCCATTCGCGAACTGCGCTCCGCTCCTGCGCCGGGCGGAAGATAAGGCTTGATCTGTCAAGAAACGACCCTGCCTGATGCGGCAGGGCCATTTGCCTGGTTCGGAACTTGCCCTGTTACATCTTGATGATGATCATCGCGAAGGTGAACAAGGTGAGTGACTCAATGAAAGCCAGACCGATAATCATGAAGGTCAGGAGGGCAGGACGCGTCCCCGGGTTGCGCGCCAGCGCCTCGGTGGTCGAGCCGACAGCTCTGCCCTGGCCGAGACCGCAGAGGCCGGCAGCCAGGCCCATTCCCAGACCAACACCGACTGGCACCAGATTGACAGCGGCTCCGCCGCCATCCGCAAAGGCCGGAATGGCGAAGCAAAGCGCCGCCAGGGCCATGAAAATGTATTGAAGTTTCCGCATAGTTCTCCTGCTTCCTTAAGATTGGCCGCCAGTGGGTGGTTGAGGCTCACCGAGCTGGCCCCCTCACGCTGACAACCTTCCGTCAATCCAGAGCGGAAGCGCTCTCCGGCAGAATCCTTCTCTCGTCTAAAACGAGTGAATGCGATACATCGCCCTAGTGGTCGTGTGACACCGCCATCGACACATAAATCATCGAAAGCAGCATGAAAACGTACGCCTGAATCAGTGCAACAAACGCGTGCAATGCCAGGGGCAACACTGGAAGGACAATTGGCATGAAAGAAAACGCGATCAGTGTGAGCAGATCACTGGCCAGCATGTTGGCGTAAAGACGGATGGTAAGAGACATCATGCGCGCAAGGTGAGAGATAACCTCGATGGGAAACAGCAGCCAGGCGATCTGCCACATTGGTCCTATAAACTGCTTCAGATACCCGATGGGTCCGTGCACACGCACGCCGTGAGCGTTGTAGTAGAGAAATGCAAGAACGGCAATACCCAGAGGAACGACAGGCTCGCTCGTGGGAGTTATGACCCCCGGAACCAGGCCAAGCAGATTGTTGATCACGATAAACAGACCGACGCACGTGACGAAGGCCTGAAAGCGCTCGTAGCCGTGGCCGATCACCTGATCCGCCTGACCACCCACAAACTCGTGAATCATTTCCGCAATCTGCTGTGCCGGATTGGGCCTTTCAACCGAAAGAGTCATCCGGACAATGATGAAAAACAGGATCAGACCCAGGACTACCAGGATTTCAAGCGCTGAAGTGTCGTTGATGGGAGCGGCAGGATTGGTGGGATGAATGCCCAAGGTCTGCATCAGCGACGTCACAATGCCGCCGAACAAGAGATTTAAAAAATGGGTCACTGCTAACGTATGCATGACACCTAAGTCTTTCCGCCTCCGGGAGGGTTTCACCGCAAATGCGGTCAAAGTTATCTAATTGCGAAGTAGGCGAATCGCCTCCCAGCTCAGGGTCAGGACAGCCAAACCGAGGCCGCACAGAAGCGCCACCGCTGATCCGTGGAGACCTTTCAGGCTACCATAAATGACCCCGCCAAAGACGGCTAGGCGCAGCAGAAAAAAGAGGACGACAACGGGCGCGCTCGTAGGAGACTTTTTCTGATCGAGACGGGCGTTGATCACTCTGGCCAGCCGCAGCCATTCCCAGATGCTGGCGGCCGAAATAAGCGCGCCGATCACCAGCATGGCCCCGTTGCGCCAGCCCGAGCCGATTGCGACTGCCACGGCGGGAATAGTACCCAAAATCAAAGTGTTACGCATGGCCCTTTTCAGCATCGCTTCCAGGGCATCTTGCGTCATGTCGGTAACAAACTGGCCTTCCTCATTCATTCTTGGTTGCTGGAGCTTTCTTTCCTCTGCCGTCTTTGTTTTCAGATTTGGGACTGCCCCCTGCGGCCATCGCCATGCGGATTGCGCTCACCAACCCGGCAATGCTTCCCAGGACGATCCCCACCAAGACAATCCAGGTCTGATGCAG
This sequence comes from Occallatibacter sp., assembly GCA_035524195.1. Taxonomy (GTDB): domain Bacteria; phylum Acidobacteriota; class Terriglobia; order Terriglobales; family Acidobacteriaceae; genus Telmatobacter. The sequence goes on along the minus strand of DATKPJ010000184.1, from coordinate 11,170 downwards.
CCGGGTATCAAGCCAGGCTCCTGCGAGCCAGCCGATGACCACGCCTGAGGGCAGCACAAGAGCAATCTGCATCAGTTTCTCCGCTTCAACCAGACTCTGCAATCCCGTGGAAGACTTGCTGCGAGGCTTCTGGTCGGAATTGGGAGGATCGATTGGCATGGAAGCTCACCTCAAGGATACAGCGCCATCCGAAGAGCGGGTATACTTCCCTTTTGGGTAATGCACCACACGGGAAGGATACAGAGTGTTCGATTCCGAGTTTGAGCGCAGTCTTTTCGACCTGCGCAAGGCCAAACTTCAAGAGATTGAAAAACTGGGACAGGCAGCCTATCCGAACCAGTTCCCTGCCTCGCACACCATCCCCGAAATCCGCGAAAATTGGGACAAGTCGAGCAGTGAAGAACTGGAATCCAATCGCGTCACCGTCGCCATTGCCGGCCGTATCATGGCCATCCGCATCATGGGCAAGGCAGGATTTGCCACCCTCCAGCAGGGCGGCCAACGTCTCCAGATCTACGTCCGGCTCGATGCCGTAGGCGAGCAGGGCTGGGCTCTCTACAAACTCCTCGACCTGGGCGATCATGTTGGCACCGCCGGATATCTCTTCCGTACCAAGACAGGCGAACTCAGCATCCATGTCGAACGGCTCACATTTCTCTCCAAGGCGATGCTCTCCCTGCCGGAAAAGTTTCACGGTCTCGCCAATGTCGAACTCCGCTACCGCCAGCGATATGTCGATCTCTTCACCAACCTCGAGAGCCGGGAAGTCTTCGTCAAGCGCGCCAAGGTGCTGCGTGCCCTGCGGCAGTTTTTCGACGAGCGCGGCTATCTCGAAGTCGAAACCCCGATGATGCAGCAAATCGCCGGCGGAGCGGCGGCGCGCCCCTTCAAGACCCACCACAATGCGCTGGATATGGATCTGTTTTTGCGCATCGCGCCGGAACTCTACCTCAAGCGCCTCGTTGTCGGCGGGCTCGACCGCGTCTACGAGATCAATCGCAACTTTCGCAACGAAGGCGTGAGCACCCAGCATAATCCCGAATTTACGATGCTTGAGTTCTATCAGGCCTACGCCAACTATCACGACATGATGCAGATCACCGAAGACCTGATGGAGTTCGTGGCACGCGAGGTCAATGGAACAACGGTGGTCGAGTTCGATAGAAGCACGATCGACCTCGGAAAATGGCGCCGCCTCACCATGCGCGAGGCCATCCGCGAGTTCTGGCCCGAAGAGGCAGGCGCGAAACCCGCAGAGACTGCATTCGAGTCGGCCTCTGCGCTGCAGGTGCGTCTGCACGCTGCCATGGGGTCACTCGAAAAATCGATGAACGAAACCGCACACACTGCATCCGAAAGGATCGAGGAACTCAAGACCATTCACGGAGCTCTCACTGCCGTCTACTACGACTCGATGAAGGGCGCACCCTTGGGCAAGTCGGTCTACAACCTCTTCGAAGCCGTCGTAGAACCGTTTCTCATCCAGCCGACCATCATCTACGACTACCCCACTGAAGTCTCGCCGCTCTCCAAAGCCAAGCCTGACGATCCGGCACATGTCGAGCGCTTTGAGTTCTTCGCCGGCGGCTTCGAACTCGGAAATGCCTTTAGCGAGTTGAACGACCCAGTCGAGCAGCACAAGCGCTTTGAACAGCAGATTGCCCAGCGCGACCGCGGAGATGACGAAGCTCACCAGATGGACGAGGACTACGTGCGCGCACTAGCTTATGGCCTGCCGCCCACCGGCGGCGAAGGCATCGGCATCGACCGCCTCACCATGCTTCTTACCGGCTCCAAATCCATCCGCGACGTGATTTTGTTCCCACTGATGCGGGCAGAAGCCGCTGGCTCCTAGGCTCTAGCTGTCAACTCCACCGTCGCTTCAACAAATAGGCGGGCAAATGTAGGAGCTGTCCTTTGAATATCCTTTTCGTAGGCGATATTTTCGGCAGTGCGGGACGCAAGATCGTCCGCGAGCACATCGGACACGTGTCACAGGCGCACGAAGTCGATCTGGTGATTATGAATGTCGAAAATGCGGCCGGCGGTTTCGGCGTCACTCCGCAGATTGCCGAAGACCTTTTCGATCTTGGTGCCGACGTGCTTACCACTGGAAATCACGTTTGGGACAAGCGCGAGCTGGTCGACTATCTCAAATCTGTTCCCGCTGATAGCCAGGAGCGGCCGCGCCGCCTGCTGCGCCCGGTAAATTTCTACGCCGGCTTGCCCGGCTATGGCGCATTTGAAGGCATTACCCGCAACGGTACTTCATATGCGGTCATCGACCTCATGGGCCGGGTCTTCATGAATGGCACAAACGATCCATTCAACGCCGTAAATCATCTTTTAAACGAGATCAAGGCTAAGGTAATCGTTGTGGATTTCCACGCCGAAGCGACCAGCGAGAAGGTCGCGATGGGTTGGCACCTCAATGGCCGCGTGACGGCGGTGCTGGGCACGCACACTCACATTCCAACCGCGGATGAGCGCGTTTTGTCGGCCGGAACCGCGTACCAGACCGATGTGGGAATGAGCGGACCCTACGACAGTGTCATCGGTGTCGAGACGGAGTTAGTCCTGTACCGCTTTCTCACCGGCATGCCCGGCAAGTTTGAAGCCGCAAAGGGGAATCCAAAGATGTGCGCGACCCTGGTTCAATGCGATCCCGCCACCGGCCGCGCGACCGCGATTCAGCGAATCATGCTGGGAGAATGATCGACGGCCGCCGAGTTCGACTCACTCCTGATTCCCTTGCGGAACTGGGCGCACCTTTAATTCCGGCGAACCGTGCGGAATTGGTTTCGCTGCGATCGTCGGGGCAGGAAAATGGCGTGCCTTGATCAGCTTTCCCTGCCGAGTGAAGGTCATCGTCCACTCCATCGGCCGCGGTCTTGCCGCCGCATCGGCAAAATCGATCGTCTCCCCACCGTTGGTGGGCACCTCCAGCGTGGCGGTCACACCCGGAATGGGTCTCTCCTGATCAAGTGATTCGTCGGGAAACTCAATCCGCGGATGCGCACCGGCAAGGGCCGCATAGCACAGTCCATTTCCCAGCCAGCTTGAAGATTCCTTGTCCGGCTCCTCAGCGCGAATATGATTGAACGCCGAAACAGTCAACGCACTGATAGGAGCAGGAGAAAACAACGAATAACCGCGCCGCAGGATGGGGATAATGCGCACTCGCCCGTTCCCGTTGCGCGGTATGGACGCTGTGAACTTGCTAACATCGCCTGTCCCGTTGTTGCGCGTGTATTGCAGAAACAAGTGATTTGGCAGCGCCGGGCAAACGATCTGGTCATAGCTCCAGTTCCCTTGCTCGAAAGCCAGCCCATTCAGCCCGGCGTGCTCTGCAATGGAGGACTCCGCATTTGCGAGCAACAAACGGTCGTGCTCAGTCATCTGGTCAGCCGGCCGGAATTCGATGTTGAAGGCGGCTTTTTCAGGCGGAGAAAGGGTCGAAAAAGGCCCAGCGGGAGGAGCCCCGGGCACGAGTCTCCCTCTCGGCGCAGACTGCGTCACCTCGTCTGCGGCCGTTTGGGCCTGCAAAAGACCTGCCGCAGCAAACGAGCACAGCGCCAAGATAATCGTGGGCAAGGGCGTCCGTACCATGTTACCCACAAGATTACCATCGGGCCCGGCAGTCAGCCTGCCCCTCGGGAAACAAATAGGGCAGCCTGTGAAAGGCTGCCCTCGCTGATTCCCAGATGCTCGGCACGGTTCGGAATCTCAACTCCGGTCCCGATACCAGATGCCGGCTTTAACGCGCTGGCCGATGCCCGGCCGCGGGTCTGTGTGGCGCAACCGGGCGCTTCTTCGCGGCTGGTTGCACAAAACCACCGTTCAGCACGATCTCGGCGGTTTGCGCTGCATTGGCCGAGGCCGGAGGAATCTGCCTGTAGGTGTCATACGTGCCGTCGAGCTCTGCCGCAGGTTGAAGCCCGAAATCCTGACCCGCCGCCGGTATATCCTTGCACGGCGTCGGATCCTTCAGATTGACGATAAAGTCGGGAACGTTCGACGACTTTGCGTCCTGGGTCACGGCCATCTTGATCTGGGTTGCCTGCGGGTCGAGCACCAGCCTCCGGATATGCGCCGCAGAGTCACTGAATAGTGTCGTCAGCTTAGTAATGTCATCCGGAGAACCATTGTTGGTGATGAAGTCTTCTTTGGCTTTCGTATCGGCGTCTTCAGCGGGAACGTCCTTGCAAGCCACTGGCGCTTTCAGATTGACCGTATAATCAGTCGGCTTCACGCCTTCAGTCACCACGAGCTTCACGACGGTAACCATCGACGCAATCACGGTCCCAGGTACGGGCGTCTGCTTACCCTGCAGCAGCGACCATAGCTTGTCGGCGTCGTCTTTGCTGCCCAGCGCAAGCACGGTTTCCTTGTCCTGCAATGCCAGCGAGTTCAGGTCGGGCGTTGAAGCAAGCAAATCGTGTATCTGCTCGGCAGGGCTCTTGGCCTTGGCGATCGTGAATGTCCCGGGCGGAAATGTTGTCGCCTGGGCAGCCGTCTTGATCTGGTCGAGTCCGTCCAACCCGCCGTGGTACTTCTTGTAGTAATACTCCAGCTTTGGCTCGATCTGTGCCTTGTAGGCAGGCGGAGCGAAGTCCCAGACACGTGCATAAAACCACACTGCCTTGGGAAGATCCAACACAGCGGGCTTCGTGTAGACATCCGCAAGCTGCAGCATGTCCACCAGGCCCGCCGATTTTGATTGATCGGGTGACATCAGGTTCAACGCGTCGTCGTATTCCGCGATCGCTCCCTTGTAATCGGCCTTCACGACGTCGTCGTCGAGGGCAATCGTCGAGTGGAACACGGGATAGGTCGCATCGGTCTGCTTTTTCCAATCATCATCAGAAACGCCCGCCGGCTTCGGAACCGCCAGTCCCTTCGTAGCCAGTGCAGCGGCATCATCGCAGGTTTGCGCGTCGTTGGATTTCCCGGTCCGGGGATCGATCGTCTTGGCACATTGAGTCTTCTTAATGAAAGTCGAGATATAAAGCGCCTTCATATTATTCGGATCGACTTGCAACAGCCGGCTTGCCGCGTTCAGCGTCTTATCCGCATCGTGCAAGGATTGGTAAGTGTCCATGAGCATATCCAGGACGGATGCTTTCACCTGGCTCTGCGGATAGGTTTTAAGAAAGCCTTCCAACGCCTCTGCCTTCGCCGTTGGATCGCTCTGTGTGATTGCCATTTGGTAGGCATTGAACTGGTCAGGCGGAAGGCTGACTTGGCCAGCCTCTTGCGCTCGCAACATGGGCGCGATGACAAGGCTCAAGCTTACCAACGCCATCACGGATGCAAAGACTATCTTCTTCATTCAGTGCTCCTGGGAAATGCGAAAATGGAAATCAATACTAGAGCAATCGCTCTTGGAATGTACAACCCTTACCGCAATAGTTCCACACCCGGCCTCGGAAACGATACCACGGTATATCCCTTGCGGTGTTGGAAGGATTATAGAAACCTCGGCCTCCTGTGACAAGCGAAGTTGTTGCCAAAGGATACGCACCGGCCCCCCGCTCGCTCTCAGTGCCTTTGAAGCCAATTGATTGGTCGCGCCGGTCTACCCGAATTGGAGGTCGAAACGAATCCTTCGGCGCAACCGACCCCCACCCCATGAATCGAATTAGACACCACCGAGGCAAAAACTGTTCCCGAGCGCTTTCACGACCTCAGCTGCAGCAATCGCACCAGTTCCGTCTGCTCCGCGAGAAACGCATCGTGCCCATGCGAGCTTTTCATTTCCCGGTAATCAGCGTTTACACCCGCTGACCGGATCGTGTGCGCAAATTCGCGAACCGATTCCGGTGGGAACAGCCAATCGGAGCTGATCCCCACAAAGTTCAGCTGGGCTCGAATCCGTCCGAAAACCTCCTCCGGCGATGTCTTTCCGCTCAGTGGATCCCAGGTGTCCATCGTGCGCAGGATCGCCAGGTAGGAATTTGCATCAAAACGGTCGATGAAACGCTTCCCCTGATGATCCAGGTAACCTGCAATGTCGAATCGGCCGCCAACAAGTCCCCCGCCTTGGTGATCCAGCGCCCACGGGTTCTCTCCATTGCGGTTAGGATTGCGTCCATACCGCTCCTCAAATAACGGCGCAGATTTGTAGCTCAGCATCCCAATCTGCCTTGCCAGCGCCAGGCCATGCCGGGGAGGCTTCTGAGGCAAATAATTCCCATTCGCCCAGTTTGGATCGTTCTGGATTGCCTGGCGTTGCAGATGGTTCAGCGCCAAACCCATTGCCGAGAGCGGCGCGACTGCGATTACGACGGCTCGCCGCACCCGCTCTGGATCATAGATAGCCCACTCTAGCGCCTGCATACCCCCGATTGAGCCGCCCAGAACCAGCCGGAGACTTCGAATGCCGAGCGAATCGAGCAGTTGCGCCTGCGCCCTTACGTTATCCCTGACCGAAACCAGTGGAAACGCCGACCGATAAGGCTGGCTCGTCTCCGGATTAACCGAACCGGGCCCTGTCGATCCATAACAGGAGCCAAGCATGTTGATGCAGATGACAAAATCGTGGTCCAGCGATAGCACCGCGCCGGGTGCAAAAATCTCCGGCCACCACGAGCCCACAAGCGCCGACCCTGACAGAGCGTGACAAACCAGCACCGCGTTGTCACGAGCTGCATTGAGCCGGCCATATACCGCGTAATGCAGTGTGGGCTTCGCCAGCGTGCAACCGCTCTCCAGCGACAAGTGCTCATTGAGCACAAAGTCACCTTCGTAAGTCGGTTCCAGCAGATTTCCAGCCGGTCCGGCTCCGGTTCCCGATTGGCCTTCTGTCATATCACTTATTGTGCAGCAAGACCCGCCGTGCGCGCCTTGCCGCCGAACGCCTGCCCGTTTGCGATCTCAATCGCCTGATCCAGATCGGCCAGGATGTCGCGAATATCCTCAATTCCGACCGAAAGCCGGACGAGCTCAGGGGTCACGCCGGTCCCCGCCTGCTCTTCCACTGAAAGCTGCTGATGCGTCGTTGAAGCCGGATGAATCACCAGCGATTTCGCATCCCCAATATTCGCCACCAGCGAGAAAAGTTCCAGCGAGTCGATCAGCTTCTTTCCCGCTTCGAAGCCGCCCTTAATCCCAAACGTAATCAGTGCCCCCTGCCCGGTCGGTAGATACTTCCTGGCGCGCGCATAGTATTTGCTCGACTTCAGCCCGGGATAATTCACCCATTCCACTCCCGGATGCTCTTCAAGATGCTGAGCCACCGCCAACGCATTCTGCGAGTGCCGTTCCATGCGCAAATGAAGCGTCTCGATGCCCTGCAGCAAAAGGAACGCATTGAAGGGCGATAGCGCCGCTCCCGTGTCGCGCAATCCTTGAACCCGAGCCTTCAAAATTAACGAAAGCGGACCAAACGCCTGGGTGTAGGAAAGTCCGTGATACGAAGGATCCGGTTCGGTAAACTCCCTGAATCGACCTGATGCGGCCCAATCAAACTTGCCCCCGTCCACAATCACCCCACCAATGCTTGTCCCGTGGCCGCCCAAAAACTTCGTCGCCGAATTGACCACAATGTCCGCTCCCCACTCGATGGGACGAACCAGTGCAGGCGAAGCCGAGGTATTGTCGATGATCAGCGGGACCCCATTCTCGTGCGCAATCGCGGCCATTCGCTCAATGTCCACAACGTCCAGCTTTGGATTGCCCAACGTCTCCGTGTAGATCGCCCGCGTCTTTGCGTTGATCGCCGCGCGCAGCCCATCAAAATCATCTGCATCCACGAATCGAACCTTGATTCCTAGCCGCGGCAAGGTGTAGTGGAACAGGTTGTACGTTCCGCCATAGAGAGAGGTCGTCGAAACGATCTCCTCGCCGGCAGCCGCCAGCGTCGTGATCGTCAATGTCTCCGCCGCCTGGCCTGAAGCGGTCGCCAGCCCAGCAACTCCGCCTTCCAGCGCCGCCACACGCTTTTCCAGCACATCGGTCGTGGGATTCATGATGCGCGTGTAGATATTGCCGAATTCCTTCAGAGCGAAAAGCCGGCCGGCGTGGTCCGCATCTTGGAAAAGGTACGAAGTGGTCTGGTAAATCGGCACGGCACGCGAACCGGTTGCGGGATCGGGCGATTGGCCGGCATGAACGGCAAGGGTGGCAAACTGGCGCTGCTTCTCTTCAGGCATGGTCGACTCCTTGGGTCTCGGGATCTGTTGAGTGTCTTGGCTCCGGAGCAAATGACGGGGAAGGCCTCCGGATCAAATGAAAAACCCGAATCCCCTTAAGAGGACCCGGGCCGCTATCTTCAAGTTCGGTTGCGCTCAGCGCATCTGCCGTTCCAGAGACTCGCGGACGGGTCCGCATGCCCTACATGTGCACATGGCCATGACCTCAAATCCGACTTTCATCTGGTTCAGCATTGACCGCAGTATCTCGGAATGAGCCCCACCTGTCAAACAGAACGCTGCATCCAGCCGTTATAAGTGACCTTTCCATCCCCGTTCTCGATTCCCTACTCTTCCGCCTTCCAAATGTATGCGTCTGGCTGCTGCAGACCGATGTGCGCCAGCACCCGGCACACGAACTGCTTCGCCATCTCGCTCGAATCGACAGGCTTGTTGTAGAACGCTGGGATGCAGGGAAAAATCGTCGCCCCCGCCTCCGCAGCAAGTGTCATGTTGCGCAGATGGATCCTGTTGAAAGGCGTCTCGCGCACACACAGAATCAGCGGACGCCGCTCCTTCAAAGTTACGTCCGCCGCTCGGGCAATCAGCGAATCAGCCAGGCCCAGCGCAATTGCCGCCAGCGTTCCCATCGAACAAGGAAGCACAATCATTCCTTTCGACGGATGACTCCCGCTCGCAATGGCCGCGCCCACATCTGCATCTGAGCACTGCACAACTTTCTTCGGCTTTGTGCCCAGCAGTTTCTCCACAAGTTCAGTGCGTCCCGAGACACCCAACTCCTCGGCCATCACGCGCAGCGAGTTTTCGCTGGCGACGAAATGGACCTTTGTTACGCGCTCCTCAGCCTCCAGTGCGCGCAGCATTTCTCGCCCAAATACTGCTCCCGACGCGCCCGTAATGGCTACGGTAAGATTTGTGGCATCCACGTACGCCTTCCCTTCAACAATCTAGGGGTGTTCATTTTGTGCTTCGGCCGGTGTCTTCTTCATATAGGTGCTCAGAAAGAGTTTCCGCCAGCTTTCGCCTGTCTTCATTTCGAGAAGAAAGGTCAGTTTTCCTTGAGAAGGGCTCTCGTACGTAGCGCGTAACTCCGGACCCGGTGCCGACGGATCGCTGAGCAACACAAGCTTGCCGGAGGAAAGCTCACCGGAGAGTTTCATGGGGTGAGTTGAAGTGTCGTTGAACCACCAGGCATTAAATTGATTCGACTCCTTGTCGTAAGAGATGAAATGGCGCGTGTCCGTCGGCTTGCGACCGGGCAAGGTCGTCGACAGCATTTCGCAGAGATACTTCCCTTCGATCCCAATCCTGATCTCATCCGTCGCGTCGCCCACCATCGCCGGTCCGCCGCCTGTGTTGAAATCCTGTTTCCCAGCCCAGTCGCCTTCCATCCAGGCCAGGTTATTCAACCCGCCGGTTGGCGGGGCGACCGGCTGTTGACCATCAGCAAGCGCCCCACCCAGCAGGATCATCAAGCAAAGGAAGAATCTCATCCCGACCTCCAGGTCGAACACAAACTATCAGGTCGCCAGGCATCTCTTGGCAAGCCGCAACTCCATGTCGCTATGCCCGAGCCTGGAAGACTGCATGGCCATGCCGCACGATGCACTAAGTGAGAGAGAGTCCGTTATTCTCCCAACACTCTCTTGAAGATCGCATCCACATTCCCCAACTGCCGCTCATAATCAAATGTCCGGTCCAGTTTCTCCTTGCTTAGCAGCTTTGTGATCTGCGGATCGCGCCCGATTTCATCCTGAAAATTCAGGTCTTCCTTCCAGGCCCTCATGGCATGCTCCTGCACCAGCCGGTACGCATCCTCGCGCAACATGCCGGCCTCGGCCAGATCCAGCAGCAGTTGGCCCGAAAAGATCAACCCTCCTGTGGATTCAAGATTCTTCTTCATCCGCTCCGGATACACCAGCAGTCGGTCAATCAAATCCGTCATCTTTGCCAGCAGGTAATCCACGAGGATGGTCGAGTCTGGAAAAATCACCCGCTCAACCGAAGAATGAGAGATGTCCCGTTCGTGCCACAGGGCTACATTTTCGAGCGCCGCCTGTGCGTTCCCTCGAAGCACGCGCGCCAATCCGCTGATCTGCTCGCTTGTAATCGGATTCTTCTTGTGCGGCATGGCCGACGAACCCTTCTGTTTCTCTGAGAAATACTCCTGCGCTTCGCGCACCTCAGTTCGCTGCAGATGCCGCACTTCGACTGCAATTTTGTCCAGCGTGCTGCCGATAATCGCGAGAGTGGTGATAAACGCAGCATGGCGGTCCCGCTGGATCACCTGAGTCGCCACCAACGCCGGCTTCAATCCGAGCGCCGCGCAGATCCGTTCCTCGTGCTCCGGCTTAAGATGGCCGAATGTGCCCACCGCGCCCGAAAGCTTGCCAACGCGCATGTCTTCCGCCGCCGCCTCAAATCGAGCGATATTCCGCTGCATTTCCGCGTACCAATTCAGCAGCTTCAGCCCAAACGTCGTCGGCTCGGCGTGAATCCCGTGCGTCCGCCCAATCGTCGGGGTGTGCTTGAACTCGATCGCCCGCCTCTTCAGCACCGCCAGCAGCGCACTCAGGCCTTCCCTTATCAGGTGCGACGCCTGCTTCACCTGAAGTGCCTGGGCCGTGTCTACTACGTCATTCGAGGTCAGCCCGTAGTGCAGCCACCGTGATTCGGCGTCCAGCCCCTGCACCTTGAGCGACTCAGCCACGGCCGTGGTGAAGGCAATCACGTCATGCTTTACTTCAGCTTCGATTGCATGGATTCGCTCGACCGACGCGCTGCCTTTTGCAATCGCCGCAGCCGCCGAGGCCGGAACCACCCCATCCTCGGCCAGCACCTTGCTCGCTGCGGCTTCCACATCAAGCCAGCAGCGATACTTGTTCTCTTCTGTCCAGATGCGCCCCATCGCCGGGCGTGTATAGCGTTCGATCAAGGCAAGCTCCTGGCAAGGACGTTTTGCACAAGTCCGCGCCAACTCTTGATTGTACGGGGCAAAAACCGTCGCACCTGAGGAA
>DATKPJ010000183.1:0-4995 GCA_035524195.1 Occallatibacter sp. | reverse complement strand
TGTGCGCACGATGCAGGACCGGATCGGGCTCGAACTCGCGCAGCCTCGTTTCGCCATGGTGCTGCTGAGTGCGTTCTCCGGGCTTGCGCTTGTGCTCACGCTCGTTGGCCTTTATGGAGTGATGGCGTACTCGGTCGCGAGGCGTAGGCGCGAGATCGGCGTGCGGCTGGCGCTGGGAGCACCGCGCGCCATGATGTTCCGGATGGTATTACAACAGGCTGCCAAGCTGGTAATCATCGGAATCGGATTCGGAATCACGGCAACGCTGGCGTCCGGATCCATATTGCAGTCCTACCTTTACGGAACCAGTCCGCGCAACCCGCTGGTGCTGGCAGGTGTATGCGTACTGGTGGCGACAACAGGGTTGTTGGCTGCCTATCTACCAGCGCGTCGGGCAATGCAAGTGGACCCAGCGGTAGTCTTGAGATACGAGTAACTCCACCCTGCGAGAATCGAGTGTTCGTCTGGATTGGATGAGTATCGCCTGCAAGGCAAAGCTGCATTGCTGAAAGAGAGCATTCTCCCCCAGTCAGAACTTCGTCAGAGATCGCCTCTTAGTGGGGTTTCGGGCCAAGTCCATCACCGACCACGAGTTAGGCTGCGCTTCAAAGATAAGTCCAGGCAAACACCCTTGTCGCCAGCGATGATTCTGGACTGGCACATCATCGCCGAATCACTCATTGAAATCAGGAAGGGCTTTAAGTGTGTTTTCCAATCTATACCTTGAAAAACACACTACTCAATCCAAGCCGACTTCAGATTACCTATCTATCGTCAGTTCGCGCATTGGCGAATTGTCACCAGCGCATCGCTGTCTCCAGCCAGGCATTTCTCAAGAACGGCAGCCGAGGCCGCTCAGCCCGGCTGACAAACTCCGCTCACGGGTGTGATGAGCTTGCTGTGTCCGAGATGCGAGCCGATTCCGGTGCCTTCTCAATCGATACCTCCGGTTAGAAAGTGGGTCAAAGGTCTTTGACCCGCATGAGAGTCGAGCCCGTGAAACTGCCGACTGGCGACCACCCGGCGGAATCCTGAAGCCATAGCGGAGACACCAACGAACGATCGTCAAGCGAGAGCGAGACGGCTGAGAGTGAGGACGGTTATGTCGTCGGTTTGGCCGAAGCGCTGCGCCTGTTCGGCGATGCTCTGAGCCGTCTGGGAGCTGATTCGACAAGTACGTTCGAAACCGAAGAGCTCGCCGCTGGCGCTTTGGGCCTCGACAACGCCATCAGAGAGCAAAGTGAGGCGATCGCCGGGGTCCAGCGCAAGTGTGCTTTCTTCGTAGGCTGTGTTTGGATCGATGCCGAGCGGCAGCGTACCGGTTCCCTGGATCTCACGACCGTTGCAGAATGGGGCGAGGTGCCCGGCATTGGCAAAGCGCAAGGTACCGCAGGGATCGAGTACTCCGCAAAAGCAGGTGACAAAGCCTTCATTGCTGGCGCGCACCAACTCTGCGTTGAGGCGCATCAGGATCGCAGCTGGGTCCAGGCCTTCAAATGTGAGGGTGCGCAGAGCGCCGATGGCCAGGACTCCGGTCATGGCGGCTTTCAAGCCCTTGCCGCTCACATCGCCCACCGCGATAACAACACTGCCATCGGGTCGCGAGAGAATCTGGTAGAAGTCTCCCCCAACTTCATGAGCGGGCAGATAGGCGGCCTCAATGTGGCAGCCGGTGAGCGCGGGGATCGATTTTGGGACCAGCCGTTGCTGGATCTCGCGCGCAGCATCGAGCTCGGCGGTAGCCCGTTCGTGTTCAAGAACAATACGGCGATGACGGAAAAGCAGGACCGGGGCGATGGAGACCAGGAAGAAAAACATCGACAAGTCGTCGAAGTCAAAGCCAAAGCGCCCGACATGGAAATCCCTGAACCAGGGTACGGTGATTCCGATCACCTCGATGGCGCTTGCCAGAAGAAATGAAGGCAGCAGCAGACCGGCCTCGCTGTTTCCGCGTCTCCATTTCCATGCAAGAAAGCCCAGCGCGCCAACGACAAAGGGCACTTGAACCACGAGCAGCGTCACCCCGAATGCCTTGTAGGACAATCGAGGCAGCCATGCGAATTTCTCACTTAAGAAAGGGAGGCCATACAGCACCGGAATGACCAAGAGCAGTATCTGATAACCGCGCATCCAGCGGTTGAGACGAACCCCGGTGAAGGCCGCGATGAAGCCGACCAACGGCGCATAGCGGCCGATCATGCCAAGGGCGTCCGTAAGCTCGCCGGTAGGGAACGGAAGCAACGGGTACACGTAATTGAAGACCGACTCCAACGACATCGTCCCATCGAGAAAAAGGAAAGCGGCGAACCACAGGTACGCTCGCCCGCGCGGGTCGTTGCGGAATGCCAGCAGCAGGATCACCCCGCCGAGGAGCTCACCTGCACAGAGCAATGTTTGCGGCAACACCCGATAAAAGCGGGTTGCGTCTGAGGCTGTGCGTATTTCTTCGAGCACAGGCGCTCGGCCGAAGAGCACGTCGCCGTGGTGGGGGATTCTTGCAGGCGAACCCATGGAGCCGGCGATGCGAATCGCGATCTGGGCGGAGTCAGTCGGAACATGGACCAGCAACCAGCGCCGTGCGTCATCTGTTGTCCGGGGCCAGTTGCTGCAGTCGACGGCTTTCTGGCCGTTCACGAATACCTGGCAATCCTCAGCATCGGGATTGACGAGCAAAGCAGGATGGGAAAGCGGTTCGTCAGACGACACGGTGGCGCGGAGCCAGATGATATTGGGGCCCTTGTTTGGAGTGCGTCCGGCGCCGAGCCGGCAAGTTCGGCCAGGGCGAGGATCGGCGGAAGCGATTTGGCCGCCGGGAGGATCGCCTTCGTAGAGAAGCCAGGGACCGTCAAGACGCGCCGGTTCACCGGCCCCGTGCGTCACGATCGCCTGGGCGCGAGCGAGCGGCGCAGCAGCGAGCGGGATCAGTGCCAATGCAATAACGAAACAGGCGCGGCGCAAAGAGCTTGGCCTCCGGGGATACGGGAATCTTGTCACAGAGACCGCGTAGTAGCAAGCAGTCAATCGCTGGAGTTAGCCAAGAGAGGGCTTGCACAATGAGCGTCTGAGGGCGCTCCTCGTCGATGCCGCGCATGGCGACGCTCAGTGCCTGCGGCCTAGTTCACACTGTCAACTGGCGGATTCAGGGCATATCACGTTTCCAGGACCGACCTCCCTGGAGGCGCTCCTCGGCGATTGCGCATAAACCAGATTCCCCTTGCATTTCCAGGGGACATATGTAACTCTTCCCTTGGTATGCAAGGGAAGAAAATGGAAGGCTCGAAACTCGAGTTTTTGCGGGGCACCCTCGATGTGCTCATCCTAAAGGCTCTTGTATGGGAACCTCTTCACGGCTATGCGATCACCGGCTTGATTCGCCGAGAGAGCGATGAGGCGCTTTTGTTGGAGGAGGGCACACTCTACCCGGCTCTGTGGCGGCTGGAAAGCAAAGGGCTGATTGAAGCCGAGTGGGGCCTTTCGGAAAATAATCGCAAGGCAAAGTTCTATCGCCTGACCAGGAAGGGCAAGCGGCAGCTCCAGTTCGAGACCGCAGCCTGGGAAGCCTATTCGGCGGCAGTGTCAAAGGTGCTCAGTGCGGCACGGCCTGCAAAGGCGCAGGAGGCCTGATGAAGCAGACGCCTATCTGGCGCCGGTATGACCGGCTTCACGGTCCCGATTGCAAAAGTGATGTTGAGCACGAACTGCGCTTTCACCTCGAATCGAAGGTCGAGGAACTGATCGCGCGCGGTTGGACTGCGGAAGCCGCTCAACGGGAAGCAGAACGCCAATTTGGCAATTTGAAAGAGTTTCAAGAACTCGGTGAACAGATCGGGGGCAAAATGGAGCGCCAGAGTGCTCTCAAGGAGAATTGGGCGAAGTTGAGACAGGATGTAGGGTTTGCGCTTCGCCAACTGGCCCGTGATCCAGGATTGGCATCCTCTGCGATTCTGATCCTTGCCCTCGGCATTGCGGCAAGCATCGCGATTTTTGCTTTTGTGGATGCAGCGTTGCTTGAGCCGTTGCCCTATGTCCAGCCCAACCGGCTGATGGACGTGACGGAGAGCCTGGCGTTATTTCCTCGCGGAAACCTCTCTTACCCCGACTATGTGGACTGGAAGCGAATGAACCGCGTATTCAGTTCGCTTGACGTCTATCGCGGTGGTAGCTTTCTGGTGGAGATGCCGCAGGGCGCGACACCGGTGCCGGGCATGTACGTAAGCGCCGGGTTCTTCCACACGTTTGGCGTTCGACCTGCGCTTGGGCGCGACTTCCGGCCGGATGAGGACTCGGTGAGCGCTGCACCGGCAGTGCTGCTCAGTTACGGCGGCTGGCAGAAACTGTTCGGAGGACGATCGGATGCAATCGGCCAGACTGTGAAGCTCAGCGGTATCGCCACCACAATCATTGGCGTACTTCCGGCGAGCTTTCAATTCGCTGCGCAGGGGGATGCCGAGATATATGCGGCACTTCAGCCGACGGGTACATGCTCCAGGACAAGAAGCTGCCACGACTTGTTCGGCGTGGGCCGCTTGAAAGACGGAGTGACTCCGGAAGGCGCGCGTGCCCAGATGAAAGAGATCGCTTTGGCGTTGGAGCGGCAATACCCTGACTCCAATCGCGGCCAGGGTGCGAGTGTCGTGCCTTTGGCGCAGGCGATTACCGGAGATGTCCGGCCCGTGCTGCTGGTCCTGCTGGGAGGCGCCGGGCTGCTGCTATTGATCGCATGCGTAAACGTCTCGAACCTACTGCTGGTGCGTGCGGAAAAGCGGCGGCGCGAGATGGCAGTGCGTGGAGCGCTGGGTGCATCGCGGATACGCCTGGTGCGGCAATATGTCACGGAAAGCTGCGTGCTGGTGGTCGTGGGCGCAGTCTCAGGGCTGATACTCGCCCTGGGCATGATGCGGGTGCTGCACAGCCTCATATCCAAAGACATGCTTGTGGGCATGCCCTATCTGGACCATTTGGGATTCAACGCACATGTTCTTCTGTTCGCTGCCG
>DATKPJ010000182.1:0-49981 GCA_035524195.1 Occallatibacter sp. | reverse complement strand
GGGGGGGTAGCAAGGGGTATTTTTGCCGGTCAGCCACCCGTCCCGGTCCCGCCGCACCTCAGCCGCACACGGGCAACCCGGGAAGCTACCGCCCGACAAGCCTCATCAATCCTTGCGGCTTCAGGTCCGGGACAAGGAAGCTCTGGGCATCGCCCGTGCTGGCGCAGACAGCCTCCGCCGCAATGTGCCCGGATCGCGCCGCGCTCTCCATCGTCGACGGCCACCCCGTCGCCGTCCAGTCCCCCGCCAGAAAGCAGTTCGGCCATGGAGACTGAGTCGCCGGTCGAGCATCCTCGATTCCCGGCGGCACGCCGAACGTGGCCCGCACCTCCTTCACCAGCGCCGCTTTTTCGAGCTTCGCCTGATGGACTGCCGGAAAGAACTCCGCCAGTTCGCGCAGCGTCAGCGCAATCGCTTCGTTCCTGCTCCGTGCCGCAAAGACGCGCGAGGCGCTGACCTCAATCTCGATGTAGCTGCCCCTGGTCTTGCGCCACGGCTGCAGGCGGCTCCGGTTAAAAAGCCAATGGATCTCGCGATCGAGCAGCACGGCGTGGTCGAGTTCGGTAATCTCGCGATCGAACCACAGATGCGCGCTGCAGATGGGCCAATGCTCGTGCCGCGCCACTTTCTTGCCCAGTTCTTCCGCCTCCTCTGAAGGAGGCAGGGCAGGCAGCAATTTGCCGACAGCCTCAAACGGAAGCGCCAGGATCAGGAACGCTGCGGTCACCAGGCCGCTCCGGGTAGCTACGCTCCACTCTGAAGTCTCATCGTCCCACTCGATCGATTCCACGCTGTGGTTCAGGTGAACTTCAGAGCCGTGCTCTTCAAGAATCGTTCGCACGCCCGAATACAACTCCGTCAGCGGCACGGCGTTGATTCCCATGCGGCCGGCAGAGGCGGAATTCATGAACAGTTCGCGAATCACCTTGGCTGCGTAGGAAACGGCAATCTGGTCGATCTCCGCGTTGAGCGCGCTGGCGATCACCAGCTTCCAGAACCGCTCGATGGCTCCGCCGGTCTGACGATTCCGCTGCAGCCATTCAGCCAGCGTCTCCTTGGTATCGCCCGGAATTGGCCGCAACATCGCGCGGAAGGCCCTTGCCAGGGCAAGCTTGTCCGCGCGAGTGAATGCATGAGCCGTGAGCAGCCGCGGCAATCCATGCAGCGGCGCCGGCAGAAACCACGACGGACCAAGAATCGATCGCCTTCCGCCTGGCTCGATCATCGTCATCTCGCTCGTCCAGTGGATCTTGTCGAGAGCGCCGATGCGTTGGTAGAAACTCATCAGGTTGGTGCAGCAGCCGAAGAGCACATGCTGGCAGTTATCGATCACCTCGTTGACGCCGGGATGAAGATACGATGAGGCGCGCCCGCCGAGATATCCGCGCCGCTCCACCAGGTGAACCCTGAAGCCGGCCTCGGTGAGCGCGCAAGCTGCGCTCATCCCGGCCACACCGCCGCCAATGATGATCACAGATCTTCCCGGGTTCTGCCGTGATTCGCCCAATGCTCTCTCTTCCCCAGCCTTTGCCCTCATCCAAATACGCGTGTCCAGCCCATACGCGCCATCCCCGCAATCAAAATTGCGACCTTCTCCGCCAAAGGCACGCTGGCGCGGCGCGTAAACACATCGTAGTCTGCCCGCTCGATGCGCTCGAGCAGCGCGTGATAGATCGATACAAGCACCCACATTGCTGGCCGGCTCTCGCGCTCGATCAGCGGGAGAAGCGCGCGCGCCGACTTGTAATAGTTTTCAGCGCGGCCCGCGATCGCGGCCAGTACGGCGCGTTGATTCGAGTCCGGGGGTGAAGATGGAGCACGATGCAGGATCGCGTCCACCGAGACCTGATGAGCTGCAAGATCTTCCAGCGGCAGATAGACACGGTTTCGCTCCGCATCTTCGGCAACATCGCGGAGAATGTTGGTCAACTGGAATGCGACGCCTGTCTCTTCCGCCAGTTTCTCCGCAGCTTTGTCCGTGTAACCAAAGATGTGAATGCACACCAACCCAACGACAGAAGCTACCAGGTAACAATATCGATACAAGTCCGCAAACGATGCATAGGTATCGGGAGCGTTGGATGCTGGCTTCAGATCCATCGTGGTGCCGGCGACAAGCTCATCGAGCAGTTCGAGGGGAATGCCAAAACGCGACGTGGCGTCGCGCACCGCAATGAATACCGGATCCAGCGTAGGGGCGCCGCGACTCGCCTCATGCCATGCTTCCAACCAGGCATCCAACTGGCGGCGACGATCCGCGCGAGACAGGCTCTCGTCGTCAGCAAGATCGTCGGCCTTGCGCATGAAAGCGTAGACCGCGCAAATAGCGTTTTTACGTGCGGTTGGTAGCGCGATGAAGGCGTAGTAGAAATTCTTCGCTTCACGCTTCGCGATGGTCCGGCAGATTGAGTAGGCTTCGTCCAGTGATACTTCGTGCGTCAAGCGGCTTTCCTCAGACACGCGCCCCGAGCCGGAAAAACGGAAGCATCTTGCCGGTAATCGCCCGCATTGCCAGCGCGAACTTGGTACGCCTGGAGATCGCGGGGCGGGCGCTCAGCACATCATAATCCCGCCGCTCGACTGCAGTTAGAATTTCCATACCGCCACGACTGAAAAGGTCAAGATCCACAGCGAGTTCACGCCCGACCATGCCAATCAGAGGCAGGCCTTGGTGAAACATACGGCGCGCTAAATCCACTTCTGATCGCATCAGTGCACGAAACTCCGGAGTCGCAATTCCCTTCCCGATCGTCTCCTCGGTCACTCCGAAATGCTGCATGTCTTCCTGTGGCAGATAAACGCGCCCTTTAGCAAAGTCCACACGCACGTCCTGCCAGAAATTCGCGAGTTGAAGGGCCGAGCACGTTGCATCGGAGCGGCGAAACTTTTCCTCGACGTCACCGTGAGCTGCCTCGCCGCATGCATACAGCACCAGGCGGCCCACCGGATTGGCTGAATAGCGGCAGTAACCTAGGAGATCCTTCACATTGCGGTAACGCAAAACGGATTGATCCTGACGAAACGCAGCGAGAAGGTCGGAAAATGGCTCCTTCGGAATCGAGCAGGCGCGGATAGTTTCACTCAGAGCAACAAAAACAGGATGACGCGAATGGCCCTCATAGCAGGCATCCAGTTCCCGGCCCCACAGATCGAGCAGCGCCAGGGATTGCGCAGTGTCGCCCACCTCGTCGCCCAAGTCGTCTGAGACTCTGCAGTAAGCATAGATCGCGTGGAAATGAGGTCGCAATGCACGAGGCAGAAACCACGAAGCGACATGGAAGTTTTCGTAGTGAGACTCAGCGAGTTGCCTGCACCATGCGCGCGCCTCTGCCAGAGAAGGAGCGACGGCGGGCATTCGGTACGAAGGCGGGAGCGCCGCCCACCCTTGCTGAACAAGCTCTTCGTTTTCCCTGTGCAGAGTTGCCGTTGTCATTCCATCGCCTCAGGGCACGATCGCGGTTTTGATCTCGCTGCTGCGCTTCATCAGTTTCTCGAATACCCGGTTCAGTTCGTAAAGGTGGGCATGACCGGTGATGAAAGCGCCTGCCTGGAATCGGCCGCTGGAGATAAGGTCGAGTGATTTACGGCATATTGCCGGAGTGTGATGGAAGGTTGCACGGAGGGTGATGTCGCTGTAGTGGATACGATTGGTATCGAGGTTGACCTGCGTCCCGACCGCGCACCCTCCGAAGAAGTTCACGGTGCCGCCTTTGCGCACCATCTCGACAGCCTCTTCCCACGCTTCCGGTTGGCCAACGGCTTCGATGGCAATGTCCACCCCGCGATCCTTCGGGGTAAGCGCGCGAGTTTCTCTGATGGCTTTCCGGATGGTTGTCGCGTGAACCACATGCGCGGCTCCTAATTGGCGGGCAGCCTCTACCTGACCCTCGTGCCTGACCACCGCAATGGTCTCGCAGCCCGCAAGGGCCGCAACGTGCAGCATCATCAGTCCGAGCGGGCCCCCGCCGATGATCGCCACCATATCTCCGGGACGTGGTCGCGAGTCTTCGAATCCATGCACGGCGCAGGCCAGCGGTTCAGTCAGAGCGGCATGTTCCAGCGGCACGTGATCGGGGACATGGAGCGTATTCTTGCCAACGATGCGGGCGGGAATGCGAATGAACTCGGCATAGGCCCCGTTGTTGAAGAGGAGATCGTCACAGAGATTTTCCTGGCCGCGCTCGCAAAAATAGCACTTGCCGCAGGGAGCCGAATTCAACGCAACGACGCGGTCCCCGGGAGAAAAACCCGTGACCCCGGCGCCGGCTTCCACAACCGTCCCAGCCAGTTCATGGCCAAAAAGCGCTGGAGGCACAATCATCCGGGCGTGATATCCGCGACGAAAGACTTTCAAGTCCGTTCCACAGGTGAGCGCCGCCCCCACGCGCACGATCAGTTCACCGGGCGCCGCCTCGGGAACCGGCACGCTCTCAATTCGAATGTCCTCGCGTCCGTGGAGGACCGCGGCCCTCATGGTTGTTGCCACCAGACGTCTCCTAATCCGCTCCCGCCCCGAAGACCGGCTCAATCATAATCTTCATCGAATCAGCCTTGGGGTGCGAAGCCATCTCGATCGCTGCGACCGCTTCTTCGATCCGGAACCGGTGAGAGATCAACTGGGTCAGATCGAATCCTTTGCGATATTCGCCAAAAACCAGACCTGTCACTTCATCGAGGATGCCGAAAGAAGACGAGTAAGAGCCGAGCAATGTTTTTTCATCGACGCAGACGGCGGCCGGGTCGATGGTGACTTCGCCGCGCTGAGTCTGCGCGAACAGCATCACCTTTCCTCCGGGGCGTGCGGCGTCCATCGCAGTTCGAATCAGTGCCGTGCCCCCGACGGCCAGAACCACGGCGTCTGCGCCCCTTCCGTCAGTTTCGGAAAAGACCCTCTCGACGACATTTTCCTCACCTGCATGGATTGGATGCCGCAAACCGAACTTCGCCGCAATTGCGTGGCGTTCGGGGTAGAGATCCGAAGTCAGCACACGCGCACCGGTGCGGCTGGATAGCACAGCATGCATAAGGCCTATCGGGCCCTGGCCGATGACCAGGACGGTGTCATCCGCCGCAAGACCGAGCATCTTCACACCTTTCAGCACGGTATTGACGGGCTCAACAAAGGCGGCCTGTTCAAAAGGAACTTCATCCGGAATGGGAACTACCCCGCTGCCGGAAGCGACCCAATCGAGGACGCGGATGTATTCTGCGAAGCCGCCACCGGACGGTTCAAAGCCGGCGGTCACGCCCGTCTTCTTATAGAGCGGACACTGCGCTGGTGTTCCCTTGCGGCAGTAATAGCATTCGTTGCATGGCACGTGATGAAAAACCATCACACGGTCGCCTTCGTGGAAGCGCGTTACACCATGACCTACGGCAGCGACGATTCCGGCCATTTCGTGGCCGAAGATGCGCGGGGCCGAGTGCGAGCCGGTATGGATCTTCTTGAGGTCGGTACCACAGATGCCGCAGGTGGCGATTCGGACCAGCAGTTCGCCGGGGCCGATGCGGGGCACGGGCACAGTTTCGACACGCATGTCATTGACGCCGTGGTAGACGACGGCGCGCATGGTGGCCGGGATGGTTGATTCCACCAGGCTGGCGCGGTTTGAGATTTGAGTAGCCATTCGTTTTCCGGTGTGACCTCGTCATCGGAGAAAGTCGAGCAGCGATTCCGCAATCTGTTGGGAAGCTCTCTTACTATTTTCTCCCATCTGCGCCAATGCGGGCCAGTACCAAGGATGCAGAAGGGCATAAACAGTAAAACCGAAAGTTTTAAACTTGCCGTTGCGAGCGATAAACCGGTTGAAATCCGGCAGTTTGGCGTCCATTGCATCGCTGACGCCTTTAAAGCAGTAAAACGGGATTTCTCGCATGTGGGCGAGGCGAGCGATGGCGGCGGCTTCCATGTCGACCAGGGCGGCTGGGTAGGTGGAGGCGAGGCGGCGCTTTTCGGCGGCGTCCGCAACCCTGGGACTGGTGGCGAGCCAGAGATTGCCTGCCCCGGCATCACAGTTGAAGCGTTCGCCGGTGCGGACGTCGATGACGCCGGCCACGTTGTGCGCGGACCCGAGGGCAAGATCCGGTTTGAGGGCTCCGGCCCAGCCGATGGAGAAGACAAGGTCAATGGGCGCATCTTTCTCGATGGCGGCGAAAGCGCGGGTGGCAGCCTGCTGGCCGGCTCCGGCGCAGGCAGCCACGTAGAGGTTCTCGTCGCGATGGGCCCAGGTGTCGACGCCGTCGATGGATTGGTGCTTCCACCCGCGGACGATGGGCTTGAGCTCAGCGGGCATGGCGGCGATGAGGGCGGTGCGGGTCATGCTTGGACCTAACCACAAGGGTAGCTCATGGCGCGAAACCGTTGGCGCGGAACCACTCGATGGCGGCGCGCATGGCAGGGTAGACGGGAAGGATGCGGAAGCCCAGTTCCTGCTGTGCGCGGGCCGAAGAAGCAAACATCTTCTTTCGGCCCATGCGGACTTCTTCGAGCGTGGCACGGGGCTCTTTGCCGCGAATGCGGCCGGTGATCCACTCCTCGAAGAAGGCGTAGGTGGCGGCGATAGCGAAGGGGATCTTTGCCGTGGGCGACGGGATGCCGGTAATGGCCGACATCTTGTCGAGGATCTGCTTGAGGGTGAGGTTTTCTCCTCCCAGAATGTAGCGGCGGCCAGGCGTGCCGCGAGTGAGCGCGGTGACGTGGGTTCGTGCGACTTCAGCAACATCTACAAGGTTGAGGCCAGTGTCGATGTAGGCAGGGAATTTGCGATTGAGAAAATCAACGAAGATGCGGCCGGTGGGTGTGGGCTTGGCGTCGTTGGGGCCGATGGGTGTTGTGGGGTTGAGGATGATGACCTGCTGACCGTCTTCAGCGGCCGCAATGGCCTGCTGCTCGGCCATGAACTTGGACCGCTTGTAGTGCCCGACCATGTCACCGAGAGTGACGGGCGTGTCTTCGTTGATGATGATGCCGTCGGTGCGGAAGTGCATTGTTGCCACGCTCGACGTATAGACGAAGCGCGGTACGTTGGCCTCGCGGGCGAGGCGCAGCAGATCGCGCGTTCCCTCAACATTGGCGCGATACATGGTTTCGGGATCGCGGATCCAGAGGCGGTAGTCGGCGGCCACATGCATGACAGCATCGCAGCCTGCGAGAGCGGGCGCGAAGGATTCGGTACGGGCAAGGTCGCCGGCTACGGTGTCTCCGGGAATGCCCTCGAGGTTTTTGAGGTTGCTGGTCTTGCGCACCAACATGCGCAGGTCGGCGCCCTGGGCGGCGAGAGCTATGGCCACATGATGACCGACGAAACCTGTAGCGCCGGTGAGGAAAACTTTCATCGTTCCGAAGGTTAGCAGGTTCGATGCGGCGGCGGATGGGCAGGCGAAGAAATCAAGAATACGCCTGGGGTACCCCCCCACCCAGGCTTCGGGCGCAAATTATTCATTTGATTTGACTTGCCAACCAAAGCGCTGCGCAAATTATTCTAAACAAATAGCTTAGAGGTAAATTTCTCTTATGGAAAGAGTTAGGGCGCTTATTCCAGCGTTTCGGGGTGCAACGCGTACTTCTCGCCAGCGGCCCTCTTCTCGTTGTACGCCTTCACCCAGTCTTCCCAATGCTTGCCGGCGGCACGATCCTTACCGCTGAATTCGAGGCGCGCGATCTTGTCATAACTCAACTTGCGCTTTTCGGAAGCGTTGGGAGTGAAGTATTGCACGTACGACTCGGCCAGCGCGCCGCCGGTGTGTCGATTGAAGATGTATGCCTCAATTTTTTCGCCGGACTTGAGGGTCAGGGTGACGTCGCCACGGTAGTCAAAGGCCTTTTCGAGTGCGTCTTTGAGGTCCTCGTCCGAAGCAAGTTCAGGAACCCAGCCTTCGAGTTTTTCGTGTTCGGAACCGGGTGCGAGCTCAAGGGCTTCGACCTGGGCGAGCGTGTATTTCTGGACTTCAGCGGTCATGAATTCCTCGCATTAACTTTTAGCTTTTAGCGATTAGCCTTAAGCGATTAGCCAGGCACGACTGAAGTCGTGCTCTGTTCCTTCGTGCTTTCCCGAACTTCATTGCAGGTCCGTTCTTCTATTCCAACTCAGAAAACACGGCCCTCGGGCACCCAATATGCCAGCAGCTTAAAGCTTGGCCAGTTCGCGATCGGGGTGCTCGATCTGGACCAGCGAGCCTGAACCGTGGGGCGTGGGCTCGTTGAGCAGGTTGAGCGCGTGCTGGTCCTTGTATGTCTTGAAGGTACCCTTCACCATTCCCCAGAAGCCGGAGAGCGAACCGAACCCGTCCATCACGGCGGTGGGCTCGTAGCCGCAACTGACCATGCAATTGGCGCATTTCGGGTTTCCGCTGGCGACGCCGTACTCTTCCCACTTTGTGGTTTCGAGCAGTTCCTTGAAGGACTCGGCGTAGCCATCCTGGAGCAGATAGCAGGGGCGCTGCCAGCCGAAGATGTTGTAGGCGGGCGATCCCCAAGGGGTGCATTCGTATTTTCGGTCGCCCATCAGGAATTCGAGGAACAGCGGCGACATGTTGAACTTCCACGACTTCTTCCGGTTGGACAGGATGGCGCGGAAGAGGCGGCGCACGCGGGCGCGGCCCAGGAAGCGGTGCTGGTCGGGGGCCATCTCATAGCTGTAGCCGGGCGAAAGCACGATTCCCTCGACACCCATATCCATTACTTCATCGAAAAAGGCGCGGACGGAGTTGGGATCGGTGCCATCGAAGAAGGTGGCGTTGGTGGTGACGCGGAAACCGCGCCTGACGGCTTCCTTGATGCCTTCGACAGCGATGTCGTATCCGCCCTCGCGGCAAACGGAGAAATCGTGGTGTTCGCGCTGGCCGTCGAGGTGGACGGAGAAAGTGAGGTACTTGGACGGCGTGAACTCGGGCAAGCGCTTCTTGAGCTCGAGCGCGTTGGTGCAGAGATAGATGTACTTTTTGCGCGCGATGAGGCCGTTGACGATCTCGACAATCTGCGGGTGCAGCAGGGGTTCGCCGCCGGGGATGGAAACCATGGGCGCGCCGCACTCTTCGACCGCGGCAAAGCACTCGGCGGGCGTGAGTTGTTTCTTAAGGATATGGGGCGGGTATTGCACCTTGCCGCAACCGGCGCATGCCAGATTGCAGCGGAAGAGCGGCTCAAGCATGAGAACCAGCGGATAGCGCTTGTTGCCCGTGAGCCTCTTCTTCAATACATAGGCGGCAACCGTCGCCATCTGTGAGATTGGAACAGCCATAGTTGGTGTCTTCCTCCGGTGCGAATCGAACCCTTATTTCAGGTTACGCGATTCGCGGAATAAACAGGCAAAACGCGAGGCAAATTCCCGCGCGCCGAAAAGCCGGTGCACCTGCAACGCATCGATCATGCTACGGCACGCTCCATGGCCCGCTTGTAGGCAGTCAGCGCCAGGAGCGGGAAGTAATGACGATACCCGAGATAGGCGAGATAAAACACGCGGGGAAAACCCGTTCCCGTGTAAAGCGCCTGGCGACTGTATCCCTCGCCGACCGATTCGTCCCAGGTACCATTTTCGCCCTGGTGAGTGAGGAGCCAGCGAATGCCCTTGGCAATCGAATCGGAGCGGTCATCGCCGGCAGCCAGGAGCCCAAGAATAGCCCACGCAGTCTGGGAGGGCGTGCTGACGCCGACACCACGGGTATCAGGATCGTCGTAGGTGCCGCAGCTCTCGCCCCATCCGCCATCGGGATTCTGCACCATGCGAATCCACTCAGCGGCCTGCTGCACCTGTGGCTCGTGCTGATCGAAGCCGATGGCCTCGAGGCCGCGCAAAACCAGGAACGTTCCATAGATATAGTTGACACCCCAGCGTCCGAACCAGCAGCCATCCGGCTCCTGTTCCCTGAGGATGAAGTCGATCGCTCTTTCGACGCGCTTGTCGGCGCGGGTGTAGCCGTAACTTGCCAGCATTTCGAGCATGCGGCCGGTTATGTCGACGGACGGCGGATCGAGCATGGCGTTGTGATCGGCAAAGGGGATGTACTGGAAGATCATCTTCGTATTGTCTTTATCGAAGCTGCCCCAGCCGCCTTTGCGGCACTGCATGGCAAATTCCCACTCGATCGCGCGCTGCGCCACCTGTATCTGGTAGCGCTCTCGGGGGTTGTCAACTTTATTGAGCGCGAGCAAAACCTGCGCCGTATCATCTGTATCGGGATAAAACTCATTGTTGTACTCGAAGTACCATCCACCGGGTTCGGTGTCGGGGACCTTTACGGCCCAGTCGCCCTTGTGGCGGACTTCTTTAGAGAGCAGCCAGTCGGCAGCCTTGATCATGCGCGGGTCGCTTCGCGGAACACCGGCATCGACCAGAGCACAGATGGCCTGACCTGTATCCCACACGGGAGAGACCGCCGGCTGCATGCGGAATGTCGGGTCAGGCATTTCGGCCGTGGCAGGCTGCTCGATGCCAAGCTTCTCGAATTCATCGCGGGCCCGAATCACCTGCGGATCGTCCTCAGAGTAGCCGAGGCAGCGCAGAGCGAGGATGGCGTTGAGCATGGCGGGATAAATGGCGCCCAGCCCGTCGGTCATTTCGAGGCGATCGAGCATCCACCTTTCGGCGCGTTTGAGTGCAAGCGTGCGCAGCGGGCGGATGTGGACGGCTTCGAACAAATGCGTGACCCGATCGAGGATGAGGAAGAAATTCCGCCAGGAGAGGATGTGCTTGCGATCCATGCGCAGGCGCAGGATGGAATTGGCGCGGCCGCCGACGAAGAGTTCGTCGATGTTCTGCTCGGGCGGAATCTTCTTGAACGGCTTTTTGGCGTAGATGATGGCGAGCGGGACGAGGATGGAGCGCGACCACGAGGAGATTTCGTAGATATTGAAGTAGAACCAGTTAGGGAAAAGAACAATCTCCGGCGGAATGGCAGGGACGGCATCGTAGTCGTACTGCCCGAGCGCGCACAGATACATCTTGGTGAAGGTGTTGCAGGCGACGACACCACCATGGGCAAGGATCCACTCGCGGGATTTGACGAGCCGGGGATCGTCCGCCATGATGCCCATGAGCTTGGCGGAGAAATAGCACTTGACTGAGAGCGAGACATTGCCGGGTGCGCCGGGATAGAGGCTCCAACTGCCGTCCTCGTTCTGATAGCGAAGCATCTCGGTGAGCGCGCGGCGAAGGCGGCCGGGATCGCCGCTTTCGAGCAAGGTATGCAGGAAGATGTAATCGGCTTCCAGCATGGAATCGCCTTCGAGTTCGCCGCACCAGTGGCCGTCAGGCTGCTGGATGGAGAGCAGAAAATCACGCGATTTCGAGATAGCGGCTTCAACATCAGCGAGATCGGCGTCGAGACGGCCGAATCGCGGTGCTATCGTGTGCGGTATTTCGGACTGTGAACTCATGCGATATGAGATGCCTCAACCGCCTCTTCGGAGACATGAAAGCGCCGTACACTTATGGATTGCGGCGCAGCGGAATGTGATTCAAATTCCATGTTCTGCGTAGGTTGCGACCTGGCCGACGCTCTGGTCGGCTACCTTCAATTCACAGGAACAGAGGAGGCGCCGCTGGCGCTTCCGATGGCCTGAACGATCTCCGGCGGCAGTCCGAAGCGCACGTTCTCCGGCATCACTTCAACCTCTTCGACGCTGGAGAATCCGTTCTGGCGAAGGTAGTTGACCACGTCTTCGACAAGGATTTCGGGTGCTGAAGCTCCGGCGGTGACGGCGACCGTTGAGACGTCCTTGAGCCACGCTGGGTTGATGGCCTGGGAGTTATCAATGAGATACCCCACGGTTCCCAAATTGCGGGAAACCTCGACGAGGCGATTGGAATTGGAGCTGTTGGTGGAGCCAACAACGAGCACGAGGCCGGCATCGTGAGCCACGTTGCGGACTGCGACCTGCCTGTTCTCAGTGGCATAACAAATGTCCTGCGAGTGAGGGCCAACGATATTGGGAAACTTGATTTTGAGGGCGTGGATGATGTCGCGCGCCTCGGACAGGCTTAGCGTGGTCTGGGTCAGGTAGGCGACGCGATCTGGATCCGGCACCTGGAGCGCATCGACTTCGGCCACATTTGAAACAACCTGGGTGACATCGGGAGCTTCGCCCAATGTGCCTTCAATTTCATCGTGGTCGCGATGGCCGATGAGAACCAGTGAGTATCCCTGGCGGGCGAATTTGACGGCTTCGATATGAACCTTGGTGACCAGTGGGCAGGTGGCGTCAATCACTTTGAGGCCACGCCCCTTGCTGGTTTCGCGGACTGCCGGCGAAACTCCGTGAGCCGAATAGATGACGCGCTGGCCGTCGGGAACTTCTTCAATTTCATGGACGAAGATAGCGCCCTTGTCTGCCAATTCGTTGACGACATACCGGTTGTGGACGATCTCGCGGCGAACGTAGATGGGCGCACCGAAAGTCTCGAGGGCGATTTTGACAATGTCGATGGCACGGACGACGCCAGCACAGAAGCCGCGCGGCTTGAGAAGCAAAACTCGCTTTTGCGCGGAAGAAGTGCCGGTTGCGGCGGTGTTTCCGGGGTGGTCGAGGGCCGTTTGCGTCACTTAAACAGTATACCTGTACCGCAGATTTTCGGTGCGCCTGGCGAGCGTCAACGACCTCAGGATGAGGTGAATGGACGGGTACGGGAGGGCTTTATTGGAGATGCGGAGAATTTCTTCTTGACATTGTACTATTTAACTAATACACTATTTCTGTAATGAAACGAGACGCTGAAATCGAGCTCGCATTTGCTTTTCGCCTTGACCCGCACAGCGGGGTTCCTGTGTACCGGCAGCTGATTGACCAGGTACAGGCCGCCGTGGCTATGGGAGTTCTGCGCGCGGGAGACCAGTTGCCGACGGTGAGGCACGTGGCCGTGGAGCTGGCCATCAATCCGAACACGGTGATGCGGGCATATCGCGAGATGGAAATTAGAGGAATGCTCGATACGCAGCAAGGGACGGGCACGTTTATTGCGGAGCGGCGCATCGAGATTTCGAAAGAAGAGAAAGAGCGGCAACTGGGTCAACTGGTGGGCGAGTTCGTGGCAAGGGCCGGGTCTGCGGGCATCACGGTGAACGAGCTGATCGAGAATCTGCGCGCCATGAGCCCGGACGGCGAAAGGAGATAGCTATGTTCCAGATCAATGCGGTGCGGCCGAATCTGCGGCAATCGAAATCGGTGAGCGGGGTGGGCGTGCTGGTGGCTCTGATCCTGATCGGTGCCGGCATTTGGGCGTCGGCGGAATGGCATCAGCAGCGATGGGAGATCATCGCTTCCCTGCTCGGTGTGTATTTTCTGCTGGCCATTAAAGTGGTGGATCAGTGGGAGCGGGTTGCGGTCCTGCGTTTCGGGCGGTACCGCGGGCTGCGCGGACCGGGCGTGTTCCTGATCATTCCGATCATCGACTCCCTGAGCCGGTATGTGGATCAGCGCGTGAGGGTGACGACGGTGAGCGCGGAATCGACGTTGACTCGCGACACGGTGCCGGTGAACGTGGATGCAATCGTGTTCTGGCTGGTCTGGAATGCCGAGAAGGCAATTTTTGAAGTAGAGGATTTTATCGACGCGATCACGATGGGTTCGCAGACGGCGCTGCGGGAATCAATCGGGCGGCACGAACTGGCGCAGATGATTACGGAACGCGAGATGCTGGGTCACGAGCTGCAGAGGATCCTGGATGAGAAGACGACTCCGTGGGGAATTACGGTGCAGTCGGTAGAGATTCGGGATGTGAGGATTCCGCAGGCGCTGGAAAATGCGATGTCGCAACAGGCGCAGGCGGAGCGGGAGCGGCAGGCGCGGGTGATCCTGGGCGACGCGGAGGTGCAGGTTTCAGCGCAATTCTCGAAAGCGTCGCAGATGTATGCGGACAACCCGGTGGCTCTGCATCTGCGGGGCATGAACATGCTGTTCGAGGCGATGCGCGAAAAGGGATCGATGGTGGTGGTGCCGTCGTCGGCGATCGAGACGATGGGACTGGGCGGAACGCTGGCAACAACAACGCTGGCAAAACAACAATAAGAGAGGTTCGCTATGAAACTTGGTGCGATGAGCATGTTACTGGTCGTGTGTCTTGGAGCCGGCCAGGCGATGGCGGCCGAAAACCCCGGCGGGAAAACGCTGCCGGAACCTTCGGGGCAGTACGGTATCGGCCGGGTTGGATTTGATTGGGTAGACACATCGCGGCCGGATCGCTACTCGCAGGTCGCGCGAGCACATCGGGAGATGATGGTGTACCTGTGGTATCCGGCGATGGTGAAGAAAGACTTCAAAGGAATGTATCAGCCGGGCGCGAAGCAAATGGACGCCGATGCGCAGGCTGGAGGGTTTTATCGCGAGGATGACACGGCGAAGTGGCAGATGATTGTCTCCGGCGCGATTTATTCGCACGCGCAGGAGAATGCACCGGTTGCAAAAAGCAAGATGAAGTTTCCGTTGCTGGTGTTTGTGCCGGGGCTGGGCGGAACGAGCTTCGGATACACCGTGCTGATCGAGGACCTGGTGAGCCACGGATACGCCGTCGCGTCGATTGAGGTGCCGTACAACGCACCGCTCGTGTTTCCGGATGGACGGATTCTGGAGCGCTACAGAGAGCCGATCCCGCCGGGACTGACACCGGACGAAGGGTTCAAACGAATGGTCGCGATGGCTGGGCGGGGCATCACGGAGGGCGCTGAGGATGTGCGCTTCGTGCTGGACAAGCTGACTGCCATGCAAAAGCAGCGCACGTCGCCGGTGATGGCGGCGCTGAACCTGGGCAAAGTTGTCGCCATTGGACACTCGGCCGGTGCGGCGAGCATAGCGCGCGCCTGCCAGCTCGACGCACGATTCAAGGCATGTGTCGACCTGGATGGAGGGATGGTGCCGGTGAGCGCCCTGCCAGATTTTGGCGACGGGGCCACGATGAAGCAGCCGCTGCTTTTTCTCGAGGCGTATCACGATGAAGCACACATGTTCGGCACGCACGAACAGCACGTGGCGTATTTCGAGAAGCAGGAATCGCAGCTGAAACAGTGCCCTGCCGGATCGTTTGACGTGGTGCTGCATTCGTCAGGGATGGTGCATGGGAGTTTCAGCGACGATGGTCTGCTGGATAGCCGGAGCGAGGCGGGCAGAGCCATCGCTGTGCACAATCTTGAGCTTATCGAGAGATATATTCGGGCGTTCCTGGCGAAGTCGCTACACGGCGACGAGAACACGTTGTTGGACAACCCGGCGAAGATTTCCGAAGCGACGATCAAGGCTTACGGACAGTAGTCCGCCGGGAGGAGGTGGGAGATGAAGGCTCTCCTATTGCTGGTGGGGTGCATGATGCTGGCAGACGCTGCGCCGAAAGGAAGCATCCGTGCGGACTGGGTTGGAGTATGGCAGGCGGAACTGGATGGACAACCGAGCGCGACGCTGACGCTGGCGGATGACAGCGGGCAGTTAGGCGGCACGCTGGTGCTTGACATTATTTCGCGCGACAGCGGGACGGCGAAGGTGATTGCGCAAGAGCCGCATGTGCTGCTGCATGTGCGCGTGGACGGGAAAACGCTGACATTTGAGGCGACGCGGCCAGATCGATCGGCAATGACATTCCGTGTCACCCTTGGCAAAGACGACACGGCGAACCTTCATTGCGTGAATTGCGGTGATGCGCCGGTGGTGCAACTGGTGAAGATGACATACGGGAAGTGAGTGGCTTTTGGGAACCCCAACAACGCGCACCTTTCAGGATGACAACTCAGGAAAAGGTTCGGCTACTCCGCGGGTTTCCATGAGCTGCCGGGGCGGGCGACGGCGTACATCTCCGCTGCAATCTGGTCGAAGAGTCCCATGCGATCGTCTTTGCCATCGGCGGTATGCGTGGTGTAGAGATCGAAGTGGGTCCGATCGGGAATGTAGGTGAAGTGGGCATCGGCGTTGAGGGCGCGCAGCACGGCGTCGAACTTGTGCGCCGCGCCATCGAGGTAGAAGGTGTCGGCGGTACCGACAAAGACGTGAATCTTGCCGCGAAGATCCGGACCGCGCTCGGCCCAGGTGGACTGGACGATATGGGCCAGGTCATAGTGGTCGCGCCAGTAGGCGACGACAGCGGGATCGACGTCACCGGTCTCGCGGTTGAACATTTTGAGCGGGCGGCCGTCGGAACCGCGCGGCGAGAAGACCCATTCGAACGAAGCAAGCTGGCCGCCGTAGTCGCCTAGCACGCGCTCCGTGAGAGCAAATTGCTCAAATGTGCCGATGACTCTGGCGTGATCGCGAACCAGCGGGTACGGAGTGCCGTCGGAACGACGGTAAACGTTGGCGTGGGGCGCATACAGGTCGACGCCAGTGAAGTCATGGAAATCGGAGGGGTCGGGCGATGTGGACCACGTGCCTCCGAAGACCCCGGGGTAATTTACCTGCAACTGCAGGGTTGCCCATCCGCCGGACGAGTGACCTTGAAGGAAACGACCGGAGGCGCGCGCGTCCATGCGGTATTTCGACTCGAGATAGGGAATGAATTCCGTTGTCAGCGCTTTGCCCCAGGGTCCGTTGTTGACGGAGTCGGCAAATTCATGCGTGCCGGTGGCGCAGGACTCGTCGAGCATAACCCAGATCATGGGCGGCATTTTGTGCTGCTGCATGCGTTCGTAGATTCGCGAGCCCGAAAACTCGGAGTAGAAGAGATTGCCCCCGAAGCCGTGCGTCCAATAAACGGTGGGGTAGCGGGCAGAGGAGCCGGCGTCATACTCGGGCGGCAGAATGACCCATGCGCGCATGTGGATGGGGCGGCCGAAGAAAGCGCTCAAGGCGGGACTCACGAAGTCTTCCTGGTGGGCGTCACGGTCGAAGCCGGCAGGAAGTTTAGCGGGGGCGGGACGCTCGGGAACAACGGCATCGAGGGTCAGGTTGGGTTCGGAGCTTTTGCCGGGCGCGAAGGCCTGGAGTGCGGTTACGTCGCTGATGAGGTCGCCGGCGGTGCGGCCCGAGTAGTCATAGGTGTGGTCAACGTCGAGGACGGCCTGGGCCTGGTAATCGCCGGACTTGAGCGAGGAGAAGCCGCCGGGATAGGCAAGTTCGTCGGTATCGATTTCAACGGAGCCGCCGGGATCGAGCGCGGAAATTTCCTTTGCGGTGACGTAGACATCCGCAGGGCGGAAGGGATTTTCGTCGACGGACTTGGCGCCTTCACCCGGCTCGAGAAAGATCATCATACGGCCGGAAACCGGCGCAGTGAACTGCGGACCGAGGGTCACGCGAAAGAAGAGATGCTGCGATTGCTGGGCGAGTGCGGCGGCGGAGCACAGAATGGCCGCCAGTGCGAGGAGAATCGTTCTGGGAAAGCGCATGGTCAAGGATTGTACGGTGCGGAAACGAAGGCGGCAACGAAGGAAATGAATTTGAGGCCGCCCACAACCGCGGGGCTCTGCCTCCCGGCTCCTGCGCTCCGGGAGATTGGGCGAATCCATCGGCCGCCAGGTCATGTCGACGCGCACCGGGATTTCATTCTTGATCGGCATGCCGAGGAACGAGACGGCACAAGAAAAGGGTTGCCTGCGTCAGAGAAAGATTGAAGAAAGAAACGAATTTGAGAGTTTCTCAGCGTGCACGGACAGGTGCCATCTGACATCTTTTGCGGCGCGATGGACATCTCAGGATGAAGAAGCGATATAAAGCAGATTTATGGGAAGGAGAGGGTATGAAGAGATTCAAGATTTTCGTCCTGGCGGGAATTGCTGGAATGCTGTTCCTTATCGCCGGACCGAAGGCATCCGCGGCGCAGCTCAGTGTGACGATCGGAGCACCGCCGGTTTGTCCGTATGGGTATTTTGATTATCCGCCGTATACATGCGCGCCCTACGGATACTACGGACCGGAATGGTTTCCTGGCGGTGTCTTTATTGGAGCGGGACCGTGGTTCCATGGGCCGGAACATTTTCGCGGTCACGTAGACGATCACTTCGATCCGCACCACGGTTACCATGGGGCGTTCCCGCGGCGAGGCGAGAGCGATCGGCATGGAATGCATCCGGAGCACAATCCTCATTTCAGGGGAAAGAGCTTCCATGAAGAGCACAGCCAGCATGGACATTGAATAAACAATAGATAGAGGAAGAATTATTTAGAGTGAGCGGTGGGGCGCACAGGCTGCGCCCCATTTTTCTGGTTTGCGAGATCAGGCGTTCTCGCCGGTATCGCGGGAGATCCACCACAGCACTTCTCCGAAGATTTTCCATCGAGACGCATTGCTGACGTCGAGAGGCGGATATTTATAGTTTGCGGAGACAAGAAAATCCGCGCCTGACATGCGCTGAAAGCGCGCCACCTTGAGTCCGAGATCGCGATGAGCAACCACGACGATGCGCTGATGAAGGCGATCGCGGTCTTTCATGGCAGTGTCCACGAAGAGGGTGGAGCCGGGAGGAATGGCGGGAAGCATCGAGTCGCCGCCAAAATGAATGCTGACCATGTTCTCGGGGTGGGGGCACCAGCTGAGGGGCGCAAGCAGGATGTCTTCAATATCAACCTCTGCCAGGTTGACATTCTCATGGGGCGGAATGCGATCACCGAATGCGGTGACATGGAGAAGAGGAATCGCGACGGCATTTCCCTGCCCGGACAGTTGCCGTGAAAGCTTTCTGCCTGCAACGAGCTTGAAATCGCGCAGATTGACGCGCAGCGAAGTGATGGCCTGCTGCAGGCTTGCGTCCGACATGCTTGACGTGTCGATTCCCGCACGTGCCCAGAAGTAGATTCCGTCGGGCTGACGGGCGAGATTGCCCAGCGCGACATAGCTTTGAGCGGTGGGCTCGCTGCGGCCCTTGAGCCAGCGGGAGACAGTTGGAGGGGAGATGCCGAGGCGCTCGGCTAATCCCGCCTGGCTGAGTTTGAGGTCGGCAAGGAGGCGCCGGATCCGTTCGGCCCATTCGGTGGAATTTGCCTTCTGTGCGGACATCGTGCTCCTTGAGGGAGATTGAGGGGCCTAAATTTCATCCATGTAATTGCGCCAATGAAATCAATGAGTTAACCAATTCTGCAGGTATCCTAACAGGCCTTTGTGAGCATCGTAGCGAATGGGTGCAGCCCTAAGGATTTTTTCCAGATAAATCAGCAGGTGCGACCCGGTTCCCCGCATGAGCGGGGCAAGTTGAAAAGGTTTTCTGTCGATCATCTGAGCCGGCAACGAGGCAGCTGGGGCGCATGAACTTGATTGCCAATCGCCGCAAGATATTGGTCGTAGACGACGAGATCGTCGTCGCTGACACCCTTGTACTCGTGTTTTCAACCAGTGGCTACGAATGCCGCAAGGCAAACTCGGCCGAGGAAGCAATCGATTTGATTGCCGAATGGCGGCCGGAAGTCGCCATCATTGACGTCATCCTGCCGAGATTGAATGGCATTGAACTCTCCCGTATATTGGCGGCCAGCATACCTGATTGCCGCGTTGTGCTGATTTCGGGCTACCCCGGAGCAATGGAGTTGCTGCCGCAAGTTAAGGCCCCAGCGAAGGCGCCGCAGATACTGGCGAAGCCTCTTCATCCATCGTTGATGCTGGAAACTGTGTCGAAGTTGCTGCCCTGCAAGGAAACCGCATTCGACCCATAAGTGGGAGGCAGGGGACGAGCGACCGTCGCCCGGGCCGGCAACACCGTCAGCGGATGGAAGCGAGCTCACCTGCTGGACGCGATCATCTGCGCAGCGTGCTGCAGGCTGGTGTCGGTCACCCTGGCGCCGGAGAGCATGCGGGCGACCTCCTGCGTGCGGGCATGATCATCGAGCACACGAATGTGCGTCTTGGTGCGACCATGATCTTCGCGTTTTTCAACGGCGAGATGCTGCGAGGCGAAGGCGGCAATCTGCGGAAGGTGGGTGACGCAGAGGACCTGCTGTCCGCGGGCGAGGGACTTGAGTTTTTGACCCACCGCTTCGGCAGCGCGGCCACCGATGCCGATGTCGATTTCGTCGAAGACGAGTGTGCGCGGGGTGGGATTCTTCTTTTTGGGTTTGGCAGCGGATTCTTCGACTGTGACTTTGAGGGCGAGCATGACGCGGGACATCTCGCCGCCGGAAGCGATTTCATGGAGCGGCTTGAGCGGCTCGCCGGGGTTGGTGGCGATGCGATATTCGACGGTGTCCCAACCGTGGGCGCTCCAGTGGGCTTTTTCTTCGGGGGCTGAAGCGCTGTCGCTCCTTTCCGCAGGATCGGCATGACTGTCGTGCCCTTTCGCGGAGTGAACGGCGATGTCGAAACGCACTTTCATGGCCAGAGAGTTGATCTGTGCTTCGGCAAGTTTGGCGAGCTTGGCGGCTGCGGCCGTGCGTTCGGCGGTGAGCGCAGACGCGGCGAGTTTGTATGCCTTCGATGATGCGTCCAGTTCCGCACGCAGAGACTTAAGGATCGCGTCGCGATCTTCGACCTGAGCGAGCCTCTGCGCAACGTCCTCGCCGAATGCGATGACCTCGGCGACGCTTTGACCATATTTCCGTTTGAGCCTGTCGAGGAGCGCGAGGCGGTCTTCAATCTCGGCAAGGCGCTCGGGCGAAGCATGGATGGATTCCGCATAGTCGCGAAGAGCGGCTCCGATATCGTCGATGACGGCGCGGGCCGAGTGAAGCTGCTGGGCAGATTCAGCGAAGCGGGTGTCGTAGCGGGCGAGCTCTTCGACATTGCGAATTGCGGAGCGCAGGGCAACTTCAGCAGAGGCTTCGCCCTCGTAAAGCTGATCGAAGGCGCTGATGGCGGCGGCGTGGAGCTTCTCGGCGTTGGCGAGGACGCGTTTTTCGGTTGCGAGGGCTTCGTCTTCGCCGGATTCGAGATGGGCAGATTCAATTTCCTTGCGCTGGTAGGTCCAGAGGTCAACCATGCGCAAGCGATCCTGCTCGCCCTGGAGGAGTTCGGTGAGCCTGATTTGTGCTTCGCGCCAGCGGGCATGCGCTTGAGAAACCGCGTCGGTGGAGATGCCGCCGAAGCGATCGAGAAGGATGCGCTGCTGTGCCTGATCGAAACTCGAAAGCGTTTCAGTCTGCGCGTGGACAAGGGCGAGTTCAGGCGCGAGCTGGCGGAGCACCGCGACCGTGGCAGGTTGATTGTTCACGAAGACGCGGCCCTTTCCGTTGGACAGGATTTCGCGGCGAAGGATGATTTCGCTGCCGTCGGAGTCGATGCCGTTTTCTTCGAGGACAGCGTCGGCGGCCGGTGTCGACTCGAAGACGCAGGCGACAACGGCCTTGTCTGAACCGTGGCGTACCAGGTCCGCAGAGGCTTTGCCCCCCATCAGGAGCGCCAGAGCGTCCACGAGGATGGACTTGCCTGCGCCGGTTTCGCCGGTGAGCAGGTTGAGGCCCGGGCCGAAGGCGGCAATGGCATGGTCGATGACAGCGTAGTTTTCGGCGCGCAGTTCGACGAGCATGATCCAGTCCAGGACCCGCAGCTATGCGACGGATGCGAATTAAACGGCACAGCAGGAATCCGAGCGCAGCATAGCATGAACGGCTAACGCTGCGGGACGCCGGCAATGCGTTGCAGGTTCAGACCTTCGACGCGGCACGGGATTTCAACAATCAGGAAAATGGCCGGGCCGGAAAGTGCAAGGGCCATGATTCTGACGGATGTTGGCGATGGAACAGCTTCCGGCCGGGTGCCGGATGCTTTGCTTGCGGAGGCAGAATTGGGGTAAGCGCCGAAAAACGCGGTACTTTTGGGTTGAGGAGTCTCAAAAGAGGTGCCACCGATTGATCTTTCTCATGCATCCCACAGAAGAGAGAGAGCTTCAGGAGACGGGGAGACCCGCATCCAATCGATAACTTGGAAGGGCGCGACGCGTCTGATAGCGTAGATATTGAGGTGATTTCCTATTTTTACGGCAGCTTTTGCGTTTGCATTGCAAGCCAGCGGCGCACCCGCGGCTGAACCGGGCGCATCAGCCACCAGCTCGCTCATGGACCTGTTTAGCAACATAGGTCCGGTTGCTATTTTTGTGCTGGTGCTGCTGTTGTTTGCGAGCCTCTACTCGTGGACTGTGATTTTCGGCAAGATGTCGTCGTTTGGCAAGGCGACGCGGCAGAGCCGCAGCTTTATTCGCGCGTTTCGCAAGGCCAGCCGGCTGCAGGAGATTTCAGCGCTTGCCGATAACTACAAGGCCAGTCCCCTCGCCCAGGTATTTATCGAAGTCTACGAAACGTACAAGCGGCAGACGGGCGGAGGCGGCCCGCCGCGCAACATCGTACCGCTGGAGCGCTCGGCGCAGACCGCTGCGAGCGAATCCATCACGAGCCTTGAACGCCGGATGACATGGCTGGCGACGATCGCGGCGACCAGCCCGTTTGTGGGCCTTTTCGGCACTGTAATGGGCGTGGTGGAAGCGTTTCACGGATTGGGCACGGCGGGAGCGGCTACGCTGCGGGCGGTGGCGCCGGGAATGGCGGAGGCGCTGATCACCACAGCTGCCGGATTGTTTGTTGCAGTGCCCGCTGTGGTGGCCTACAACCAGTTTGCGGGACGCATCAAGGTGTTTGCCTCGGCGACGGATGATTTTGTGCGCGAGCTTTTGAATGCGCTTGAAGAGATTCCGGTGCGAGCCGCTTCAGGCCAGCATCGCGGCGGTGGCCCGGATCCGAGCTATGAAGCGCCACAAGAAGTTGAGCGCGGATTCTTCAAATAGCGCGATCACTGCGCGCCTGCGATTTGCCGACGCTGCGAAGGTCGATTGAGGTTCTAAGAACATGGCATTTACATCGAGTGCCGGGCAGACACGGACGTCGCTGGCGGATATCAACATCACGCCGCTCGTCGACGTGGTGCTGGTTCTGCTGGTGATCTTCATGATTACCGCGCCGGTGCTGCAGTCGGGCATTGAGGTACAGGTGCCCAAGACGCGCACGGTGAAGGAAATCACGGTTCCGCGGCAAGTGCTGACGATCGACCGCGACAGCCAGGTTTTTCTCGGGGACAAGCTGGTAACGCTGCATGAGCTGCCGCAGAAGCTTCGGCAGCCGGGAGTTGATCCGTCGAAACAAGTGGTGTATCTGCGCGCCGACCAGCGAGTTCCATTTGGCGCGTTCGCGAGCCTGATGGATGCGGTGAAGCAGGCAGGGATCTCGAATATTTCGATTGTGACGCAGCCGCTGGATACCAAGGGACGGCAATCGGGCGGCCAATAATTTGGCGCTTGATGGGAATGATTTCCGGCATTGGATTTCGCGTAAGACGATGAACGAGTTTTTTGAAGGTGCGGAACAACTGGAGCAGGAACTGACGCCGGAACCGGTGGCGGGGCCTGCCATGGGATCGGTTGTGCTGCACGTGGGGCTGGTCGCGTCGCTCCTGTTGTACGGGATTCTGGGCGGATTCTTTCACCACAACCTGTGGGGAACTCCGGGATTGGGCGGAGCGATCCAGGTACATCTCGTGAGCAATGCCATTCCTCTTCCCTCGCCCGTGCCGCAGAACCAGAATGTACTGGCGACAGAAACGCCGAGCCCAGCGCCGGCTCCGCCGACCCCGAAGGCCAAGCAGGCCGAAGACGAGAACGCGATTCCGATCCAGGGCAAACAGGCCAAGCCGCAAAAACAGGCAGTTCAAAAGACGCCGCCGCGTCAGCAGGCACCGGTAGACCAGCATCGCGCGCAATACGGAGAACAGGAAGGGTCGTCGATGCCGCATGCCATGGATCAAAGTTCCTCGAGTGGCCCGACGACGGTGAACAATGGCGACTTCGGCAGCCGTTTCGGCTGGTATGTGGACGGCATCAGCAGGAAGATGAGCACGAACTGGTTTAAGGCATTGGTAGACCAGAACACGCCGAGGGGAGCCAAGGCCTATATCGAATTCAAGATATACCGGGATGGTTCGGTGGGCGATATTCGTCTCGACCGCAGCAGCGGCAGTTCCACATTGGACAACTCGTGCCTTGCTGCGGCGCAACGCTCTGAGAACTTCGGGAACCTGCCTCAGGGATACAACGACAGCAGTTTGTGGGTTTCCTACTATTGTGAGTATTAGGGCCGTGGGGCCCGGAACAAGTAAAATTGGTGGAGGAACAAGGCTATTCCAACAAATGCGTATTCGCGGAAGAACAGCGAACGTTTGGAAGGGCCGCACCCTGTTGCACGATCCGCAAGACTCCACCGAGGAAGGATTGCGTACTGCATGAATTGCCGTATTCGGCTTCTCTTATCGACATTTCTCATTCTTGCAAGCCTGAATTCCATTCCCACCTTCGCTCAGGATTGGGTCCACATTGGATCGAACCTGGGCCAGGCAAAAATTCGCATTGCCGCGGCGGATTTCAAGCCGGTGGGCAGCGACCCACAGACGCCCGCGCTGAAGGCGGTGTTTGACGCCACACTCTACAGCGATCTTGGCAACGCGGGCATTTTCGACCTGGTGTCGAAAAGCTTTGCTCCGGCGGCAATGCCGGGCTCGCCTCAAGAGATTAACCTGCCGCAATGGTCCGCTGCGCCTGCGAGCGCGATGATGGTTGCGTTTGGCGCGCTCTCGGTGACGAACGGCCGGCTGGTGGTTTATGGATGGCTGTTCGACACGAGCAATACGCAGAATCCGCAGGTGCTGGGCAAGCAGTACAACGAAACAGCCAACGAGGATATGGCTCGAACGGTGGCGCATCGTTTCGCGGATGAGATTATCGCGAGG
Source organism: Occallatibacter sp. (assembly GCA_035524195.1). Classification (GTDB taxonomy): domain Bacteria; phylum Acidobacteriota; class Terriglobia; order Terriglobales; family Acidobacteriaceae; genus Telmatobacter. The sequence continues at coordinate 25,379 of DATKPJ010000182.1, read as the reverse complement.
CTTGGCGGCGGCATCAACGGGATCGCAGAGACGAAGATCTACTTCGTGAGTTCGCGGTCGGGATCGAAGCAGATCTGGGTGATGGATTACGACGGACAGAATCAGCACCCGGTGACGCACTCCGGAATCATTGAGCTCTCGCCGCGCATTTCGCCGGATAACACGCGGCTTGCGTTTACTTCGCTTGGCAAAGAAGGCTGGTCGGTGCGGATGTACTCGCTGGAACTGAATCGGCTGGTGAGTTTTCCCGCAGGGGCGGTCGGCGGGGCAAATCAGTCGGCAGCGTGGAGCGGCGACGGGAGCAAGATTGCATTTTCATCGGGGCGATCGGGCGATCCGGAGATATGGGTGGTGAATGCCGACGGCAGCAACCTGCACCGGGTGACGTATTTTCGCGGGCCGGATGTTGCGCCGACGTGGAATCCGCGCACCAATGCGCAGATTGCGTGGGTGAGCGGACGCACTGGATTGCCGCAAATCTACATCATGGACCAGGACGGTACCAACGTGCACCGCATGACGGACGGCGGCTATGCCGTTTCACCTTCGTGGTCGTCGAACGGGCAGGAGCTGACTTTCAGCTGGAACCGTAAGTATGGCCCCGGGGCACCTGGCGGGCAGGATATTTATGTGATGGATGTTGCCACGATGCGCTGGGAGCAACTCACCCACGATGCAGGCAGCAACGATTATCCTTCGTGGTCGCCGGACGTGCGGCACATCGTGTTTGAGCGCCAGATTGGCGGACATACGCAGATCTGGTCGATGCTCGCCGACGGCACCGAGCAGCACCAGTTAACGCACACAGGAAACAACTTCATGCCCAACTGGAGCTGGAAGTGAACCCCGATAGTAAACAGGATGTTCCCGCACGAACGTGCGAACACCAGGCATCCTGTGGGAAAAATATTGCATCATTAATCTGTATCGATCCCTGATTTCTCCGTGCCTCGCACGTATGAGGGTAGGAATTTGTCGGCGCGCCGGCCTGTATTCGAAACGCGAAGTGAATCCGGAGCCGGACCAAACGAAGGCGCGTAACTCAAGCAACCATGGCCCATCACCGATCTGGACTGGCGGTGCGAACTTGAAAGGCGGCGAGCGGCGGCTGTTCGAAGGCATGAATTGGCTGGGTTGCCGGGAGATCGCGTTTCAACACCTGGAAGGAGCTTTGCATTGAATCGAAATACCCGCTTACTCGTCCCTGCTTTATTGCTGGTTTCCTTGGTTGCTATTGGAGGCTGCAAGAAGAAACAGCCTCCCCCGCCCGTTGCCACGGCGCCGCCCGCAAGCGCGCCTCAGCCCACCGCACAGATTACGGCAACCCCGGATACGATTTCGGCCGGTGACCAAGTGGTGCTGAACTGGCGCACAACGGACGCGACCAGCGTCTCGATCGATGGAATCGGCGACGTGCCTACCACAGGCGTGAAGACCGTAACGCCATCCGAATCGACAACGTATCATCTCGTTGCCAAAGGCGATGGGGGCAGCGCCGAGGCATCGGCGCACGTGACCGTAAATGCGCCTCCCGCGGTTGCGGTCCCGTCGAACACGATGTCGGCAGAGGAAGCGTTCAAGGCGAACGTGCAGGATATCTTCTTCGATTACGACTCGTACGACATTCGCAGCGACGCACAGACCACGCTTTCGCATGACGCGTCGTACCTTGCCAGCAATCCGAACATCAAAATAGTGATCGGGGGATATTGCGACGAGCGCGGATCAGACGAGTACAACCTTGCGCTGGGACAGAATCGCGCCAACGCTGCGAAGACCGCACTTGTATCCGCGGGAGTTGCAGCCGATCGGATTCGTGTGATCAGCTATGGTAAGGAGAAGCCGTTCTGCACGGAGTCGACTGAAGCGTGCTGGCAGCAAAACCGGCGCGCGGGCTTCTCGTTGGACCAGTAGCAAGGGAGGGTGGGCAGAAAGTGCCGGCCCTGACTGATCCTGGGTTTGTTCCGCATCAAAGAATAAGAGGGGAGAAAGTCTCCCGGTTGTGAGCGCGGAACGAACCAGGCAAGACAATCGAACCAAGCCGCCGCAGACCGTGCGATGATGCCGGCTGCGGCACCTTCTTATCTGAACGGGTGGAAGATGCACATACTTCGAACAAATCGGAACCGGCTTTTTGCCACGGCCACGCTGGCAATTCTTCTTGGCGCCCTGCCCATGCGGGCGCATGCAGCCTCAAAAGAGATCATTCAACTGCAAACGCAGGTGCAGCAACTGCTGGACATGGTGCAGCGGTTGCAGACGACGCTGGATACGAAGTTTGCCGTGCTGCAGAACCTGGCGCAGCAAACATCGGATCAGGCGGTGCAGATGAACCAGACCGTCAATGCTTTGCAGCAGAAAATGAACGTAGAAAATGAGGCGATCAGCGGAAAGCTTGACACGAGTTCCGGCCAGGTGCAGTCGCTGAACGACTCGGTGGACGAGTTGAAGACACGGATCGCCAAGCTGGAGAAGACGATTTCGGATATGCAGGGCCAGTTGCAGAATATTCAGAACCCGCCGCCGGGAAGCGTGCAGGCGCAAGCCGGAGGGATGGGTCCGGGGCAGCAAGATGCCAATTCAGGCGCCGGCGGACCTGGCCAGATGGGAGCACCCGCCGCGCCGCCGGTGAATCAGACTCCGCCTCTGCAACAGACGTTTCAAGGCGCATTGAGCGACTACAATGCGGGCCGGTACAAGCTGGCTGCCGGGGAATTCCAGGACGTGGTTCATTACTATCCCATGGATGACATGGCAGGGTCGGCGCAGTTCTACCTGGGCGAGATCGCCTATCACGAAGGAAACTACGACACAGCAGTGAAGGACTATAACGCCGTGCTGGAAGGGTTCAGCGGGAATGCCAAGGCTCCCGCGGCGCAGTATCACAAGGGACTTGCCCTGTTGAAACTCAACCAGCGTTCGGCCGGCATCGAGGAACTGCGCCAACTGATCCGGCGCCATCCGCAAACTCCCGAGGCGCAAGCCGCACGGGAAAAGCTGAATGGGATGGGCGTGAGAATTAATCCGACGCGGTAGATGAATGCGAAGATCGGAATAAAAAGGCCCCGCGATCTGCGGGGCCTTTTGCGTTATCTGAATGATTTGATCACGAGGTTTCGCAGCGCTACTTCAGGTTGTTCATCAGCGCCTCAAGTGCCGACTTGGGGGGACGGGTCACCGATTCGGGCAGGGTGGCCAGCGGCTCGTCAACGAGGTTGAGCAGATCGGCAAACGTTGGTTTCTCGGTATTGATGTAAAAGACTCCGGTGAGGATCTCGTCGCTCTCCGTCGCTTCCATGAGGGTACGCACGGCATTGGCCTTGTCGGTCGGATCGTAGTCTTCGTGCAGCTTGCGCAGGCGAAGGCTGGAACCGTCGTGCATCTCCACTTCGTAGACCTGACCGGAATCGTAGTCCACGTCAATGTCGTCGAAGCTCGCAACGAAGCCTACTTCATTGATGGGCTCATCGTTTTCCTGCATGAACTTGTAGCTCTTGGTGGAACCTTCGTGATCGTTGAAAGTGACGCAGGGGCTGATCACATCGAGCATAACGGTGCCCTTGTGGGCAATGGCGGCTTTGAGCATGGAGAGGAGCTGTTTCTTGTCGCCGGAGAAGGAACGGCCCACAAACGTCGCGCCGAGCTGGATGGCAAGGGCGCAGGTGTCGATGGCCGGAAGATCGTTGACAACACCGGTCTTGAGCTTGGAGCCGATGTCGGCGGTTGCAGAGAATTGGCCCTTGGTCAATCCGTAGACGCCGTTGTCTTCAATGATGTAGATCATGTTGATATTGCGGCGCATGAGGTGAACGAACTGGCCGATGCCGATGGATGCGGTGTCGCCGTCGCCGGAGACACCCAGCATGGTCATCTGGCGATTGGCGAGAATGGCGCCGGTGGAGACCGACGGCATGCGTCCATGCACGCTGTTGAAGCTGTGCGAACGGCTCATGAAATACGCGGGGCTCTTGGACGAGCAGCCGATGCCGCTCATCTTCATCACGCGCTCGGGCTCGACGCCCATCTCATACATGGCGTCGATGATGCGCTCGGAGATGGCGTTATGTCCGCATCCGGCGCAGAGCGTGGATTTGCTGCCACGGTATTCAACGACTGGAAGGCCGATGCGATTGACTTTGGGAGTGGGTGTTGCGGTTGCCATTAGAGGCCCTCCTTGGTTGCAAACTCCTCGGTGATGGTGCGGGCATCGATGGGCAACCCGTTGTAGTGAAGAATGCTGCGCAGCTTGACGGTTTGTTCAGCAGGCAGATCGAGCTTGAGCAAACTGGCCAGTTGCGCGTCGCGGTCCTGTTCGACGATGTAGACGCGCTCGTGCGAGGCGACGAAGTCGTGAATCTCGTGGGCAAAGGGATAGGCGCGGATGCGGAGATAATCGACATCCTTGCCGTATTCCTTGCTGATCTGATCGAGGCTCTCGCGGAGAGCGAAGTCGGTGGTGCCGCAGGCGATGAAGCCGATCTTCGACTTCCCTTCCCGGTAAATGACGGGTGCGGGCACGAGCTTGCGCGCGTTCTCAAATTTGCGCGTAAGGCGGTCCATGACGGCCTGATATTCGTCAGGCTTCTCGGTGTAGGCAGCAGTGTCGTTGTGACCGGAACCGCGGGTGAAGTACGCGGCCTTGGGATGCATGGTGCCGGGCAGCGTGCGCCATCCAATCGCGTCGCCATCGACGTCGCGATAACGGGCGAAACTGCCCAGGCGTTTCAGATCATCGGCAGTGAGAACCTTGCCACGGTCAAGCGGTTTTTCAGGATACGTGAACGGCTCGGACATCCAATTGTTCATGCCCAGGTCGAGATCGCTGAGCACAAAGATGGGAGTCTGCAGACGCTCGGCAAGATCAAAGGCCGCGTAGCTCAGCTCAAAGCATTCTTTGACTGAACCGGGCAGCAAGAGAATGTGTTTGGTGTCGCCGTGGGAAAGAAATGCGGTCGAGAGCAGATCGGCTTGCGAGGTGCGGGTGGGCATGCCGGTAGAGGGCCCGGTGCGTTGCACGTCGAAGATGACGCCGGGAATTTCGGCGAAGTAGCCGAGGCCCGCGAACTCCGACATCAGCGAGATGCCGGGACCCGAAGTGGAGGTCATCGATCGCGCGCCCGCCCAGCCGGCGCCGAGCACCATGCCGATGGCCGCGAGCTCGTCTTCGGCCTGCACCACGGCGAAGGTGGCCCTGCCCTCGGGGGTGACACGGAATTTCTTGAGCAGGTCGGTTGTTGCTTCAACGAGCGAAGTGGAGGGGGTGATGGGATACCACGCGACGACAGTAACCCCGGCAAACACGGCGCCCATGCCGCAGGCAGCGTTGCCATCGATGATGATTTTGCCGGCGGTCTGGTTCATCCGCTCGATCACGTAGGGGTCCTGCTTGGTGAGCTTTTCGTGCGCATAGTCAAAGCCCGCCTTGACCGCGCCGAAGTTCAGATCAAATACCTTCTGCTTTTTTGCGAACTGCTTGCGAAGGCCGCTTTCAACGACTTCAAGATCGATGGAGAGAAGCTGCGAGATGACGCCCACGTAAACCATGTTGCGGACCAGCTTGCGCAGCTTGGCCTCAGGGCAGATGGCAGCGGTGATCTTGTCGAACGGGACCGGATAGCAGGCAACGTCGTCGCGATACTGCTTGAGGTTGAGGCTCTCCTCGTAGATGGCAGCGCCCCCGCTATCGAGTTCAAGGATGTCCTGCCTGGCGGTTTCAGGGTTCAAAGCCACCAGGATCTGCGAACCGCGCTTGCGGGCTACGTAGCCGTCTTTGCTGGCGCGGATGGTGTACCAGGTGGGAAGTCCGGCGATGTTCGATGGGAAAAGGTTTTTCCCGCTGACGGGAACCCCCATTCCAAAGATGCTTTTCAGCAGAACGCTATTGGCGGATTGCGAGCCGGACCCGTTCACCGTTGCTACGATAATGCTGAAATCGTTAGTTACGCGCGATTGCGTGCTCAAAACGCCCTGTTCTTGACCCAGGGCGAGGTCTCCAGTCGCCATTTGGCGGGAATCCCTTCAGGTAAATTCGGGAAGGAGCGAAATGCTCACTCTCAGATGTGATTATAGTCACTTCGCAGATGAGGCGTCTTGTCGCGCGGCGAGGCAGTTGCAGCCTTAAGTACCGAGTCATACAACAGATGCGGACGTGTTCAACAGCGAGGAGCGCCGGTTTTGGCTGATTTCGGTCTTCGTTGCTGCGATTCGACAGTAACTCCAATCGATTCAAGCGACAAGAGAGTGAAGGATTGGACCGCCACCGGTTTAGTTCGGAGACGGCTTTTCGGCGTGATCGATGACAAGAAACTTCACCGGGCCATGTGACGGAACCAGCTTCAGCCCAAGCTGATCCTGGATAGCTGTTTCCAGCGGAGGCCATGGATTTGTTTCGTCATCCGATCTCTCACTCGTTGCTGTCTGATAGGTCTTCAGATCGAAGTCATATTTTCCAGTCAGGCCAGTCTTGTCGTTGACAGGAACGCCAAACTGCCCCCCAAGCATGTTGGCGAGATTGTTGACCGTTGCGCCGTGCGCGATGTATTCAAATCCTTCGCGGCTGTCGCCCTTCTGATACAGCGGTGGCACGGGACGATCTCCAAACCTCTGTACTTCATCGGCACTCGGTTGGGCACCGGTTGATTTCAATCGTCCGCGCTTCGACAGAACCAGATCGAATGTCGAAGAGTCGCGCGTCTCCCAATGCACCTTCAAGTTGAAACGCTCTGCGAGCAGCGCCTGTACCATGTGCGCCTGCTCCAACCTGACTTGTTTCTCTGGCAACTTCGACAGCCGCTCATCCGCCTCGGGACTGGCCTCGGCTCTCACATCGAACATTACAGATCGCAGATCGTCCTGGAGATTTCGCCACCCATCCACTTTGTGATCCCTTCCGGGATACGCCAGTTCCAGCAGGTATCGAAGGTCGACATTCTCCAGCGTGATGTGGCTCGAATTCGCAGGTTCGAACTGTCCACCTACTCTTACCCAGCCGTTCGGGTCGGGTTTTGCCTGGCGAATCGATGCCACGTCGAAAGTCATCGAGGGCACATAGGTCGCCAGCGATGATTCGTCGACGGGAGCCTGTTTTGCCGCGTCCTGCGCAGAGACCATCGGCAGCAGCGAGATCGCAAGCAGCAGCGCAAAGGGGAACGGGTTTCTCATTGGGCCGCCTCCGGATTGCTCCTCAGTCTACTCCGCAAACTACGTCCTGCTTTTGAAATGACGATTCTGCTGTCGGCGCTTGGACTCAGCCAACCAGGACAGGTTTGAGCGAGTCTCTGCGCCAGCGCGCGAGCAGCGTAAGAGCGATGACGATGAGAGCCAGGGTAAGGCCGATCCACATGCCGTAGATGCCCCAGCGGAGGATGAAACAGAGCGTGAGGCCGAGGGGAAGACCGAGGATCCAGTAGCCGATGAAGTTGGCGACCATGGGCACGCGGGTTTCGCCCAGCCCGCGCAGTGCGCCGGTGCAAACAGTCTGAATGCCGTCGAAGATCTGGAATGCGGCGGCAATCCAGAGCAGAGTGGGGCCGACGGCAAGGACGCGCGGATCGGTGGTGTAGAGCGAGAGGAGAGGCTTTGGCGCGACCAGGAAGACGACGCCAGCCACGAGCATGAAGCTGGTGCCGAGGCCGAGCGCGAGCCATCCAGCGCGGCGAGCGCGTGCCGGGTCGCCGGCTCCCATGGCGTGGCCGACGCTGACGGCTGCGGCTGCTGAGACTCCGAGAGGCACCATGTAACTAATACTGGCGTAGTTCAGCGCGATGGCATGCGTCGCGAGTGCGACGGGAGTAAGATACCCGGCGGAAAAGGTGGAGAGATTCCACGCGCCGACTTCAAGCAGGATTTGCCCGGCGGCGGGAGCGCCGAGACGCAGCAGACGACGCATCCGATCGAGATTCGGACCGGCCCAATGGCGAAAGAGCGAATGGCCGCGCTTTCGTTCGTAGTGCCACGCGCAGGCCAACATGGCGATGGCCATCCCGACACGGGCGATACACGTGGAGAGCGCTGAGCCATCGACTCCGAGCGCAGGAAAACCCCAGTGACCGTAGATGAGCACCCAATCGCCGCCCCAGTTGAGCAGATTGGCGAGCACATAGGTCAGTGTAATGACGCGGACCTGGCCCACGCCCTGCAGATAGCGGCGCGTACCGCCATACAGCAGCAAAGGAAGGGTGCTCCAATTCAAAACGCGGAGATAGGAACTGGCCGGACCGGCAACGGCCGCATCGACACCGAAACGCGGCAGCCCATAGCTGAGGGCGGCGACCACGAGCATGAGCGGAGGAGTGACGATGCAGGCGATGTACACGCCCTGGGCGAGCCATCGGTGGCACTCCTCGTGATCGCGACGACCGTAGGCCTGCGAGACCAGCGTATCGAGCCCGAGCAGAAGGCCGATCCCAAACAGCGATGGAGTGTAATAGAGAGCATTGCCAAGCGACACGGCGCCGATGGCCGCGGGGCCCAGGCGGCCGACCATAATATTGTCGACCACGCCCTGGGCCATCCAGCCGAGCTCGCTGAGCACTACAGGAACTGCGAGGACGATCAGGTCGCGGAGTTCAGGTTTCCATTTGGCTGGCGCACGAGCCATCCTACCAATCTAACTGGAGGTGGGATCACTGACCAGCGGGGTTGGTTGGAGCCTCGCTCTTTCGCGCCTGGCGCCGAGACATATCGAGGCGTTTATGCCGACGACAATTTTGGCACCGCGCAGGAAGCCAGGCGCTTACGTTCTTTCTACCCGGACAGAGGGGCGTGGTTCGACAGCCTTGGTGGTGATGGCAATTTTGGCAGGGGTCAGTTCATCGCCATCCCAACCTTCCTTGACCGCTTCGATGCGGATTTGGCCGGGACGCTTTGTGGACTGAAGAATGACCTGCGCGAAGCCATTGAAGAGCGAACGCTTCGGTTCCTTGTCGCTCTCCTGGCAATTCGGGTCGCCGTTGCCGACACCGATGAGTTTGCCTTCGCCCGAGACGTTGAAGGCGAGGTAATTATCGGCCGTCGGAACGGAGCGTCCCTGCTTGTCGAGCGCTTCGACGGTCAAAATGGCGATGTCTTCCCCATCGGCGTTGATCTCGGTGCGGTCGGCGGTGAGCTTGATGGAGACAGCGGGGCCGGTGGTTTCGCGCTTTTCAGTAAGAACGACGTTGCCATCTTTTGAACCACGGGCCTCGATGGCTCCGGGCTCGTATTTCACCTTCCACTCGACGTGGCCAAGGTGAGGCACTTTCTGGCTGCCGAGGCTCTTGCCGTTGACGAGCAGCTCAACTTCATCGAGATTGCTGTAGACCCATACGGGGATCTCGTCACCTTCCATGCCCTCGAAGTTCCAATGGGGAAAGAGATGCAGCGATGGCTGCTTGCCCCACCATGCCCTGTAGTAGAAAAAGTTGTCCTTGGGAAATCCGCAGGTATCGACGATGCCGAACTGCGAACTGATGGAGGGCCAGCCGTAAGGCGTTGGTTCACCACGATAGTCAAAGCCGGTCCATGCAAAACCGCCGGCCTCCCACTCGCGAGAGCCGTAGAAGGACCACCACTCTTCGGCGGTCTCGCCCCAGCGAACCACTCCATCGTAGGAATTAACGGTGTTGCGGAGCGGATCGGTGAAGTAGACGCCGCGGGTGCCGATGGCGCTCGATGTTTCAGATCCGTAGAGCGCGCGGTTGGGATGAGTCTTGTGGAAGCCGTCGGGCTTGGAGAGCTGATAGTTGAACCCGATGATATCGAGCGGATCGGAGACGCCTTTTGAGTTGTCTCCATTGACGGCTGCGGAGACAACGCGCGTGGGATCGAGCTCGTGGCATTTCTGCACCATCGCCGCGGCGATCTTGGCGCCTTGTTCCGCCTCTTCGTTCTGAAGAACGAATTCCTCATTGCCGATGGACCAGATGATGATGCAGGGCGAATTGCGATAGCGCTTGATCATGGTTTCAAGCTGCGCGAGTCCCTCGGGGTTGGAACTCATCTGGCGGGTTTCGCACATCATCATGAGGCCCATGCGATCACAGGCTTCAACCCACTCCGGCGTCGGCATGTTGTGGGAGGTGCGCACCGCATTCCCGCCCATGGCGCGCAACACGCCCGCTCGATAGTACTGCAAACGATCGGGCAGTGCGGCGCCGACACCGGCGTGGTCCTGGTGATTGCAAGTGCCCTGAATCTTGATGGACTTGCCGTTGAGAGAGAATCCGGTGTTGGGATCGAAAACCGCGGTGCGCACTCCGAAGCGGACGCGCTCAGCATCGCGCGGCTTGCCATCGGTCTCCACAGTGACGATGGCGGAATAGAGATTGGGCTCGTCGACCGACCAGAGTTTTGCATCGGGCAAATTTGTGGATGCGGTGAACGGAACGGACGCATCCACGGCGATGGACTGCGCGGGAGTTTCGGCGGTCGCGACCGTCTTGCCGGAGGCATCAAGGATCTGCCAGGTGACTTTGGCATTTTCGGCCTGCTTGCCTTCGTTCTGCACGAGAGTAGCGAGCGAGAGCTGGGCGGAGTTTCCGCTGGGCGTGGAGCGGACCACACTTTCCCACTGACCGAGGTGAAGCGGATCGGTCTTGGTAAGCCAGACATGCCGATAGATGCCCGCACCCTCGTAAAACCATCCGTCGCCGAAACTGGCATCGACGCGCGCGACCAGATAATTGGTTGCGCCGACGGCGAGAAAATCCGTTATGTCGAAACGAAACGGCACGTAGCCGTTGTTGTTGCGACCGACAAAACAGCCATTGAGAAAGAGCAAGACGTCGCGGAAGACGCCGTCGAATTCGACGAAGATGCGGCGCCCCTGATCGGTGGCGGGAATTTCAAAAGCGCGCCGATACCAGCCGATGCTCGATTCGGGATAGCGGCGGCCGAGCGGCTTGAAGCCATGTGAGCGCTGTTCATCGTCGTTGACGAACGGAAGCTCGACCGCCCAGTCATGCGGCAGGTTGAGTGGGCGCCATTTTGAATCGTCGAACTTGGCTTTCGCGAACTCAAACTCGCCGGTCTTGGCAAAATCTCCCTGGCCATAGCCGAACCCGAGATCTTTGGAGGGATCGTTGCCGTTGCCAAAGATGAATTTCCATCCGAAATCGAAGAGAAGCTTCTCGCGCGGGGCGACTGCGGCCAGTGCGCCCGGGGAAACTGCCTGCGGATCGCCAGCAAGGAGAGCAGCCGTACGAGCCCAGGCAGAACGGCTGACGAGGGAGGAAGCGGAAAGAGCAAGGCCGGAAGAAAGGAGTTCGCGACGTGAGATACCAGGCATGAGAGTCCCCTTTTGATGCGAGCGAATCAGCCGCACATACGAGCGGAAACCAGAGCGGCAAACAAAGCGGAACTATAAACCACGCTGGCGCGAAAAGTAAACGATTTCAGAGGCAGGCCGCCGAAGCGCGATGCGCTCGCCAAGTGCCATGAGCGAGGTCAAACTATGTTAGATTCAAGAAGACAGAAGCCCTCAGTGGAGAGATGGCCGAGTGGCTGAAGGCGCACGCTTGGAAAGCGTGTTTAGGGGAAACTCTAACCTGGGTTCGAATCCCAGTCTCTCCGCCAGCAAGTTACCTATCTCGCTCAATCTAAATGTAACTGCAAGATATTGAAAGAGTTGCTATAGACCTCATGGGTCGCATTTGTCTCATTGATTCGCATTTATAGTCGAGATTTCGGTCAAAAAATATAGCAAGGCGAAATCGCTATAGCACGGGAATCTATGCAGTTTTCCCTTGGCGCGCCACTTTTGGTTCTTGGTAAGCATCGGACACGCGAGAAGTGGATCGCAACTGGGCTCAGATCCTCCATTCGGTGTCGCGAGTCGAAACCCATTGGAACCCTTTTGTCACGCATCTGGACAGTTTCACGGCAACCGACGAATCTCTTGCCCGATGGCTCACTGATCCTGCCTTGAGCCGCGAAGCCTCTCATCACCTCGGCAGGTCGACCTGGTGCATCGATTGAATCGCCCGTGCACGATCAAGATTGCAAAGGGTGTGCCAATGGGATTAGAGATCAGCCATAGCAGAACCCGTATCCATTACGGTTTGGTCGACACATGAACCGTGTTGGCGTTGGCAGACTTCGCTCGGGTGAATGGAGAACGCTCTAAGCGATACTCGGTCGACATTCGCGTGCGGGCCCTCTCTTCGCCTGCACACTCATCGCACACCGGCCAAGCTGCGGAGCTACGCGACTCGCAGTGATTCAGTCCCGGCTGCGGGCTTCGTTCCTCTACTCTCGATCTAAGAGTTCTGCCAAGCGCACTTCAATCGCCCCAACGGCCTGCCCTCGCGGCAGACCATCAGTGTCTCTCCTCGGTACGAGCGATGCTCGACAGCTACTCATATCGAATGGCTCGGAGAGGGTCGAGGCTGGCGGCACGCCGGGCGGGCAGCCAGCAAGCCATGAGGCCGACAAGCGCAAGCAGCGTGCCGACCGCGACGAAGACTCCGGGATCGGTAGGCGAAACGCCAATGGGAAGGCTGGCCATCAGCCTTGCGGCAGGATACGCGGCAGCCAGCCCCAACGCGAGCCCGGCAGCGATCTGCCAGATTCCGCGCCCCATCACGAGCAGCATGACGTTGCGCAGACTGGCGCCGAGGGCGATGCGAATACCGATCTCCTGCGTGCGCTGGTTTGTGGCCTGCGCAAGTACAGCGTAGATACCTACAGTGGCCATCAGCAGCGCAATCAAGGCGAACCCGATGAAAAGCTTGCTGAAGAGGCGAAGATACCAGGTCTGGTGCTCGACCGCCGCGTTGAGGGTGTATACGTCGCGCAGCGGCAAATCCTGATCGAGGCTCTGCACCGCAGCGCGGACCGCGGCGGTGGGATTGGCGCTGGACTCGACCACCAGCGAGATGCCGCCCCAGTCTTCCTGCTGGATCGGAACGAAGAGGAGCGGTTTGCGATCCTTCTCGGCCAGGTCCTGCACAACATTGGCTGTCACCCCAACCACGGTGATCCATTGGTCGGGCTTACCCATGTTTTCAAAGAGTCGGAAGCGCTTTCCCAGAGCCGACTGCCCGGGCCAGAACCTCTCGGCAAATTCACGAGTGACAATGGCGGCGCGATGATTCGCACTGCCGTCGGTCGCATCGAAGTCGCGGCCCAGAAGAATCGGGAGACGAATGGTTCTGAAGTACCCGGGAGAAGCCGTTACATAAGCGACAACCGGGCGTTGGGCCGGATCGTCGACATGCTCATGCTCGATCTCAACAGGATTTTCCGCGGAGCCAAGCCCCGGGGGATTCGAGGTGAGCGCGGCGCTGGAGACGCCAGGCAGGCTGCGAAGCCGTGGCAGAAGCTGATCGTAGAATCGCTGCCGCGCGGCGACGTCCTTGTAGCGGCCCTCGGGAAGCTGGAGCCGAGCGACCATAAGTTGCCGCGAAGGCACGGACCGGTTGGAGTCGAGGGCCTTCAGGAGGCTGTGAACGAATACTCCGGCACCGGTGAGGAGCACAAGTGTCAGCGCAAACTGGAAGACAACCAGAATTGCAGCAAGTTTTCCGCCGCGCTGCTGGCCGATGCTGCGCGCGCCTTGCTGCAGAACCTGACTGAGGTCCGGCCGCGAGGAGCGCAGCGCCGGCACAATGCCAAAGAGTAAGCCGCTCAGGATGCAGAGTGCGGCAATGTATCCGAAGACGGTGTAGTCCATGGTGAACTGCACCCAGTAGGGACGCTGGACATTGGAGGTCGCAACATCGAACCAGCGCACACCCAGGCTCGCCAGAGCGAGGCCGAGCACTCCACCCAGAACGCTGAGAAGGATGCTCTCAATGAGGAGCTGCCGGACAACCCGCCAGCGCGAAGCGCCGAGCGCAGCGCGGATGGACATCTCGCGCTGGCGCACAACTGCACGGCTGAGCATCATGTTGGCAACGTTGGCGCAGGCAATGAGGAGTACAAAGCCGACGGAAGCAAGCATCAGAAGGAATACAGCCTTGATGATGCCCCCGTTGTAGAGCTGGTTAAACGTCATCACCGCCGCGGAGGAGTCTTTGTCGGTATCGGGGTACTCCGCAGCAAGATGGCGCGCGATACCGGTAACCTCAGCCTGGGCAGCGGACATTTCTACGCCGGGCGCCAGCAGGGCGAAGCCCTGGATTTGGCGGTGATCGCGTTTCAGGTCATTCGGAGTCGGGATCAGAGGCATCCAAAGTTCCACCGTTGTTGGGAACATGAAGGCCTTCGGCATGACGCCGATGATCGTGGCGAGTTTCCCGTTGACGCGAACCTGGCGGCCGACTACGGAGGGCGAGCCGGCGTAGCGAGTCTGCCAGACGTTATAGCCGAGCATGAGGACTGGCGCGGCGCCGGAATAGGCGTCAGAAGCAAGAAAATCGCGGCCCAGAACTGGGTGGATCTGCAGCATGGAGAAAATACCGGTGGTGGTGCGCGCCAGGTGATACGCCTGGGGAGGATTCCCCCCGGCTCGCTGAGCACACCTTCCTGATCGGCAGCGCCTTCAAGAGCACTGAGAGAATGCGCCTGGGCGCGGTAGTCGAGAAGGTCGGGATACGAGAGCCGATCGTCGCCGTTGCCGGACGCGCGGCTTGTGATTGCCACCAGGCGCGCTCCGCCGGGGACGGGCACAGGTTTCAGAAGGGCCGCGTCGACGATCGTGAAGACCATCGCGTTGAGACCAATCCCGAGCGCCAGCGTGACGATGACTGCGGCCGAGAACCATCGATGCGATTGGATCATCCGCAGGCCGAATCGAACGTCATGCAGTACGGCCAACAGGTCAGTGCCGCCGCTCGCCTCCTGGCACTCTTCCCGCACGCGTTCGCGGGCGCCGAATTCAACGCGCGCGCGGCGCTCGGCTTCGGCCCGCGCCATGCCTCTGCGTTCCAGGTCGTCGGCTCGCAGTGCCACGTGTGCAGCCAGTTCCTCGTCCATGTCGTCCGTGACCGCGGAAGGGCTGAAAATCCGCTCGGCGTAAGAGCGTAGAGAACTCAACCACCTCATAGCTCCTCCTGGCGGGCGGACAGTGCCGCGGCCATCGCGGCCGCAAGGCGATTCCATCCTTCCACTTCACTGCGCAGTTGCTTGCGCCCCGCGGCGGTGAGCTCATAAAACTTGGCGCGCCGATTGTTCTCGCTCGTCCCCCAGGTCGCTTTCAGCAAGCCCTGGCGCACCAGCCGGAAGAGAGCCGGATAGAGCGCACCTTGTTCGATGAGCAGCGCGGAGTCGGAGATCTGCGCAATGCGGAGCAGGACTCCGTAGCCGTGCAACGGGCCGAGGGAGACGGCCTTAAGAATGAGGACATCGAGAGTACCGGGAAGGATTTGTGCCTGATCGCCCATGAAGCACTCCTAATCTTCTTAGGAGATTAGCGGCGCTCTCCTAAGCTGTCAAGGAGGAAATTCGCGTCGGGAAATAAGCGGGGTGAAGGCCCGCCGGCCAGGGCTCAATGAACTGTTGCGGGATGCCCGCCGCGGCAAGTTCGATGTTGTTCTGGTTTGGGCCGGCGACAGAATCTCACGATCAACCCGGCACTTCCTCGAAATCCTGGACGCGCTCAACCACCTGAACATCGAGTTCGACAGCTTCCGGGAAAATATCGACACGTCCGGCCCTCGAGCCCGGCTCGCCGCATGCCTGTTCGCACCCGCTCGATGATCAGGTTGCGTTCAATTTGGTTCTCGAAAAGCAGCCGGCACGATAGATTTCATCAGTTGCTGAAGGCAGACGCGACTAGGCTGGGCTTCATTCTGACGCTCGAGAAATGGATTTTGCAGCGCGTCTATTGCCGAACGGAGTCCGGGATCGAAGATCGCCGTCGCAAAGGGCGTTTTTGGGTATCTATAAATGAAATAGAGCCAGACCTATCCATAATGAGCGCGTTGGCCGGTTGTCCATTGACGGTTCCCGGTTCGCAGGCACCGCGCAGGTTGTGTACGCCGAACCATTTGAAATTGCCCGGATCGCTGCGCAACAAACGCCAAACAGAGTTCGGAAGTGTTCGCAGGAGCCCCGTAGCTTCACTCCATTCTTAGCGCCGTCACCGGGTCTAGCTGCGCGGCCCGCCATGCCGGAATGATGCAGGCCGCGACGGCCACCACGAAGAGTGTCAGTGCGACCACACTAAAGATTTCCGGATCGAGGGGCCGAGTTTGATACAGCATGGATTGAATCAATCGTGTCACCGCGGTGCTGGTGGCGAGCCCAATGGCCAGGCCGATCAGCGTGGGCCACACCCCATCGCGAAGAATGAGCATCAGCACCTGATTGCGCTGTGCCCCAAGCGCAATCCGCACGCCGATCTCTGTCGTGCGTTGGGCGGCGAGGTAGGAGACGACTCCGAACATACCCACTGCCGCCAGTACGAGGGAAACCAGCGCGAAGATCAGCAGCAGACTCGCATCGAAACTGGCATCGAGAGTCTGCGCGCCAATCACCTGGTCCATCGTGAGAATGTCCGACACCGCGAGGTCCCGATCCAGGCTTTGGAAGATCTTCTGCACCGGGAGCGCGAATCGAGTGACATCCTGTCCGGAACGCACGACAAGCGCCCCATACGCCTCAAAATCCTTCGGATCGTTGGAAGCCTGTGTGTAAATCGGGAAATACATCATGGGCCGCGCTTGCTCGCCAATCGAGTAAAGAGTGTCCCCCACCACGCCTGCGATCCGATGCGGCCGCTCACCCAGGGTGATAACCGTCTTGCCGACGGGATCTTCTCCTGGAAAATATTGCCGCTGGAAAGTCTTGCTGATGATCAGTTCCGACCCGGTCGTGAGAACCTGGCTGTTATCGAAGGTGTGCCCACTTTGGAAGGGGATTTCCATGGCCGCGAAATAACCCGGGTCGACCCACCGGGTCACCGCCAGTTGCCCTTTTCCCTGCGGCAGCGGCGGGCGACCCTGAATTGTGAAACTGTGGTCGCCACCGTAACCGTCGCCCGGCAACGTGCTTACCAGTGCCGCTGCCTGCACGCCTGGATAACGCCGCACCCGCGCCAGCAGTTCCTGATAGAAATGCACCCCTGCAGGAAAGTCGTAGCGAGCATCAGGCAGGGAGAACTGCATGGTCAGCACATTGCGCGTCACGCACCCCAAGTCCGAAGAGCGCAGGCGGGCATAGCTCTTCAGCAGAAGCCCCGCTCCGATCAGCAGGACAACCGTTATTCCCACTTCAATCGTCAGCAGTACGCGGCGCAACTTCGCCCGCCCCTGGCCTGCGCTGTGCGATCGCGATGACTCCTGGAGAACGTTCAGCGCCACGTCGCCGCGGCTGGAGAATGCGGAGACCAGACCGGCAAACAGCGCGCTCAACACCACCAGGCAAGCGCTGAAGGCGAGCACCACCCCGTCTATATGGATCGTTTCAACCCGCGGTATATCCTGGCGCAGACTCACGAACCACTGCACCATCTCCAACGCCAGCAGCAATCCCAGCGCGCCGCCGGCAAGGGAAAGAAGAAGACTCTCCGTGAGGTGCTGCGCCAGCAACTCCGCGCGGCTGCTCCCCAATGCGGTCCGGACCGCGAGCTCCCGGCGACGCGCCATCGAGCGAGTCACGAGCAAGTTCGAGATGTTGAGGCACGCGATCAGCAGCACGCATCCCGTGGCGGCCAACAGAATGAGCAGCGGAGTGCGCACGTCCCCAACGAGTGACTGTAGAAGGAACCGGCCGTGAGCGCCCGAACTGATGAACGGATCGTCTCCGTGGGCGTTGTGGATGCGCAGCGTAACGAGGGAGAGTTCGTTGACTGCCTGAGGAAGGGAGACGCGAGGCTTCAACCGGCCCACAGCCTGAAAGTTGTGTTCGTCCAGCACCTGCATTTCCTCTGCGGTAAGCTCGTGGGAAACCGCTGTCCACAACTGCACCTTGCTGGCCGGATAGGCGAACCACGAAGGCATCACACCGATCACGGTGTACCCGCGGCCATCAAGGAGAATTGTTTGGCCGACTATTGAACGCTCCCCACCGAAACGCCGCTTCCACAGGTTCCAGCTCAGAAGCACCGTTCCATTCCCGGAAGGGCTGTCCTCGGCTGCGGAGAAGTTGCGCCCGAGCGCCGGCTCGACTCCCAGAACCGGGAGCATCGATGCCGAGAATAGCGCCGCCTGCACGTTCTCAGGGAACTGCCCTCCTGTTCCGGAAAGGTTGTACGCGGCAGGACGGCTCATGGCCATGCCGCTGAAACTATGGCTCTGCTTTTCCCATTGAGCAAAGACCCCGGCCGCGCTGCTGTTGTACGCAAAGCGATGGTTGAACGTATCTTCGTACAGGCGCACAAGCCTCTGCGGATCGGCGAAGGGCAGCGGCTTCAATAACACGCTGCGCACCACGGTAAACAGCGCCGCGTTGACACCAATGCCGAGAGCGATCACCACGATGGAGACCACCGCGAATCCCGGCGACCGGCGCAGCGCGCGAACGCTGTGTTTCCCGTTGCGCCAGAGCCTGTCGAGCCATAGGATTGTGTTCTGGCGCCAGAGCCGCTCGCGTACCCGTTGCGGGTTGCCGAACTTGAGAAGCGCCGCGCGTCGGGCCTCTTCCAGCGAATCTCCCCTCGCGAGGTTGTCCTCGATCTCAGCGGCGAGGTGAACGCCCATCTCCTCCCGCAGTTCTGCGTCCCTGCGACGACGGCGGAAAAACCTGTGCCAGTTCATCCTTTGCCTCCTTGCAGTGCTTCCCCCATCACCAGTCCAATGGCGCGCGTCATGCGTTGCCACCGTTGTGTTTCGCGCTGCAGTTGCTTTCGCCCAGCCGCTGTCAGCCGGTAGAACTTCGCCCTGCGGTTGTTTTCGGTCGGACTCCAGTACGACGAGAGCCAGCCGCGATCTTCCAGGCGATACAGGGCGGGATACAGCGATCCCTGCTCCACCTGCAACACATCCTCCGAGGTTCGCTCGATGATCGTTGCGATGGTGTGGCCGTGCGCGTCGCCCAACATGAGGGTGCGCAGGATCATCATGTCCAGCGTGCCCTTCAGCATTTCCTCCTCCGGTCTGGTCTTTTCGGGCAGGCGCTCCTCCACTCGAACTTCTAAATGAAGGCGAGTATACACATTTCGAACTTCTAAAGGAAGAGGCAGGATCGGGAACGGGAAATCGGGAAGGCGACTGGAATTCTGAAGCCAGCCGCCGGGCAGGGTCCGAGGAGCCTCCCGAAGCTTGGGGCGTCTATCGCTACCTATAACCGAAATCCCGCCTGACCACCTCTGGAGGAGCGATTTGACCCCGAAGGCAAATAGTCGAGATGCTGCGGCTACTCCGCACGCAGCGCGTCTATTGGATTGACGGATGCCGCTCGCCGCGCGGGGAGATAGGTTGCGAACAATGCAAAGACGGCGAGCAAGACAGCCACGCCGACTAGTGTAGGTATGTCCCAGGCGTGGGTGCCGAAGAGTAGCTTGCGCATCAGAGCGGCACCTGCTATCGAGCAAATCAAGCCCGCAGCGATTCCTGTTGCGGTGAGCCGCGCGGCCTCGCGCAGCACCATGTTGCATACGGAGCCGCGCGCTGCGCCGAGTGCCATGCGCACTCCGATCTCGCGTGTCCTCTGGCTAACAGAATAGGAGACCAGGCCGTAAAGCCCCACGACACTGAGCAGAAAAGCCAAGCATCCGAAGGTCCCGGCCAGCCAGGCAGATGCGCGATGAAGATACGCAGACGGTGAATCGTCGACGACCTGAGCCATGGTTGCGGGATCTGTGGTCGCAAGGCTGGGATCGAGCCGATGAACAGTAATTGCGATGATGGGCAGCAACGATTGTTCTGCCTGCGTGGTTCGCACAACGACGTAGAACGATCGAGAGGAATCCTGATTGAAAGGAACGTAGATGACCGGGCGGCTGACCGTGTCTAATGGGCCCTCCTTGATATCTTCGATCTCCCCGATGATCTCCATGGTGTCGTGTCCGTCCTTGTACGCAAGGTGCTTGCCAATGGGGTTTTCTCCGGGAAACAGCTCCTTGGCTAGAGTGTGGTTCACGACCACGACGCGGCGTTTGTTCCCATCGTCCTCTTGTTCGGTGAAGTAGCGCCCTCCTATTAGTCGTGCGCCCAGCGTCTCGAGATAACCGAAACTGACGTCCCTTTCCGGCAGGTCATTGCGTGCTTCCGTCGCGGGGCGGCCGGGCACAACGATCCAGACTCCGCCATCCCAACTCCGGACCGGCAAGTGGCTGGAGATCGCAGCCGATTTTACCCCTGGCAGATGGCCGACTTCGTTCACCAACTGCCTTTCAAGAACCATCAGCCTGTCGCCGTCGGAGTAGGACTTGGGGGCTTCCACGACGATGGTTGCCAGATGGTCAGGCTTGAATCCCAAATCGACATGAAGCAGCAGGTAGAAGCTCTTGGCCAAGAGCCCGGCGCCCACAAGCAACACGACAGCGGTGATCAGCTCAAGCACGACAAAGCGGGATCCGATACGACGCCAGGTGAAGCTTGCAGCGCCGCGTCCGCCATCCGCGAGATCATCGCGCAGATTGCGCGGCTGGATTCGCAGAGCCGAAGTGGCGGCAACAACTGCTGCCGCAAGCAGCGACAACAGTCCAGCGAATGCGCACACCCGAGGATTCAGTCCAAGATTGAGGAGATATGGCATCCCCTCCAGGCGTTGCGCGGGAATGAGCTTGAGAAGCAGGTTCATTCCAAGATACGCGGCTCCGACGCCTAAAACCGACCCCGCGCAGACAAGCACCAGCGCCTCGGTGACGAACTGCCTCAGCAGGCGCGCTCTGGATGCGCCGAGAGCACCCCTGACCGCAGTCTCACGCTTGCGCTTTTCAGCGCGAACCAACACCAGGTTCGCCACGTTGACCAGCGCGATAAACAAGAGCAGAGCGGCTCCACTTAACAGCACAAGAAGAACACCACGTATGTCCCCAACGATCGAATCACTCAGCGTGGTAACCGTTGCTCCCAGACCGCGATTGGAATCTGGGTACTGTTTTGCAAGTTGTTGAGCGACCGTCTCCATGGCGGTGGAGGCCGTTTGCAGACTTACGCCATCTTTGAGCCGCGCGAGGCCGAAAAGACCGTGACAGCCGCGCCGCTCGTCGCAGGAACTCGGATCGTTGAGAGCCGCCCAGAATTCGGCCGCGCCGATCGGAGCGAAATGAAAGTTTTCGGGCAGCACTCCAATAATTGTGTAGGAAATGTTATTTAGCACGATCTGCCGGCCGACGACGCCTGGGTCTTTCCCGAAGCGCTTTTGCCAAGACCCATACGTAATGAGAATGGTGTGAGGGCTGCCGGGCTTGTCCTCGCCCACATAGAAATTGCGGCCCAGTAGGGGAGTTACTCCAAGAGTCCGGAAGAAGCCGTCGCTGACGCGAGCGCCTTGTACCGGTTCGGTGCCCTCGCTCGTGCGCACCAGATAGGAGGCCCAGCCCCAGGCTTCAATCGAACTGAACGGCAGATCGCTCCGTTTCCAGTCCTGGTAGTTCATGTAGGAGATATTGCAAAGCGGGCAGGTGTTGACGACTTCATAGACGCTGACGAGACGGCTAGGGTCTTTGTAAGGCAGAGGCTTGATCAGTGCAGCATCCACGAACGAAAAGATGGCGACACTGGCTGCCATTCCGAGAGCGAGCACCAGGATTGCTGTGGCGGCGAAGCCCGAGTTCCTGATGAGCTGCCGGCAGGAAAAGCGCACATCGGCCCAAATGCTTTCGATGACCAGTAATACATCCATACTCGCCACACGTTCTTTGGTGGCGGCGGGATTGCCAAAGCGAATCAAGGCTTCCCGGCGCGCCTGTTCGGGAGTCATGCCCGCGGCGATGTTGTCCTCGGTGCGCATATCAATGTGCGCCTTGATTTCCGCGTCGATCTCGCGTTCTATTTCGACCCGGGAAAGCAGATTTCGAATGCGTCGAAGCAGTGCCATACGATGCTTACCTCACGCGTACCGCAGGATGGCGCGAACGCCTTTGACCAGGTGCTCGAAATCCTGCTCCACGGCCTGCAATTGCTTTCTGCCGGCCGCGCTGAGCTTGTAATACTTCGCTTTGCGTCCCGTTTCTGTCTCCGCCCAGGCGGAACTGATCACGGACCCAGCCATACCGGTCTCCCCAGAATATGTCGGTTGGAGGCCAAGCGGGAGAGGCGCCCTCGTCGATGGCGTGACGATAAACTGTATCGACATCATCGACGCGGACTTGAAATACACAAGTGGAGCCCGATAGCGTCTCGGGAGATGCGAGCAATGCTCCCTCTGCACGTTGTTTGCGTTGGTCGGGTTCTTCGGTTGAAATTTGAACTAACGTTCCCCAAATCTTCAGATGAAGGTGCTCACCCACTCCACTTGGCGATGGTGAGCGGTACAGCAGCTCCGCGTCAAACGCACGCATGTAGAAGGAGAGCGCTTCTTCAGCATTTCGCACAACGAGATGCGGAACGATCTGTCCGAAACCTGGGACGGAGCCTTCAATGGCCATGCGCACTCCTCCTTCGCTGGGCATTCTTGTTCGAGTTTCCGGAAGCAACCGCGAAAGACCAGAGATGGCCAGTGGGATCGATCAGCATTCGATATGGATCAGACCACTGAATCACATATCGTAGCGGCTGCGGAGTGAGCCGGTATCGCTGTTCCAATCCAGCTCGGTCTGAGGCCACCAGCCCGGTCTCGCGAAGTTCCTTCAGGTGCTGTGAAATGGCGGGTTGAGAAACATCGAAGCGGCCAGTCAGTTCCTTCACTGACAGCGGGGAATCTGCAAGGACACGAATAATACGCCGGCGCGTCGGATGGGCGATCGCCCGAAATACAAGCTCTTCTGTCGTCATAAGGAGTCCCTTATGAAGGGAGGCATAAGCATATGCTTATTGACAAGTGCCCTGCGACCAAAATAGCCGGAAAGCGGATTATTTAAGGTTCGTTTAGCGGTAGCCGCGCGAGAGTAGGTATTTAGCGCCAGCGGCGAATGCATCGGGAGAAGGCACGGAAAAGCCAAACGAATCGGCCAAACGCCCAATGACGTTGAATGAGAAGCAGATCGCGAGGGCGTCTTCTATCTGTTGGGCTGAAGCTCCCGCAGCAAGGACGGCTCGCATGTCGTCCGCATCGACTGTGTGCTCTTTGGTCAGTTTGCGAATCATGAGCATGGTCGCCCGTAGGGGCTCGCCTACTCCAGCAAGTGTGGGATCACACAGAAGCATTGCTACGTTCTTCTCACCGCAGTACGCTAAATTAGCGACCGCAGAGTGCGCCTTGATACAGAACTCACACTGATTGGTCTTCGCAACAAAGGCGGCCATCAGCTCCCGATCAGCGACTGGCCAGGAGGAACATCCACGCATGGCTTCCTGAGTGACTTCCGACATCAGGTTGCCGTAAAAGTCCGGACGGTACTTCACCAGCTTAATCACATCGAGGACCGGCTGGCGCGAGGCTGTCCGAATGAGAGCGAAGAGCGCCTTTGTACCAAAGCCGTGACCGCTATTGAGAATTTCGAGCCGCATCTCTAGTTCCTCCGGCCGCTTCAAGGGCCGTCTTAGCTCTGTCGTATTGCCGAGAGGCTTGTCCAATCGCGGCGCATACCACGATCTCGAAAACCTGGTCTTCGCTCAGACCCGATTGTCGAGCTCGACGAATGTCCCCGTCGTCGACTGAACTAGCGTTCACAGCCACTTTGTCAACGAGCTGACGAACGGGTTCGCTGAGGCCGCTGTTATTGAATGCGGATCGACGATCGGTTACGGATGTTTTTCCATCGCCTTCAAGGACCCTTCGCAACAGTGCCTTTTTTGATGGTTCGATATTGGCCATTGGTCAGTCTTCCTTCCAACTTGCGGCAACACCCGCAAACGCTTCGAGGAGCTTGCCCCAATCGCCTTCGGTATCGTAAATACGACGCATTTCGTCGCGTCGAGCGCCATAACGGTCGAGGCGGCGATGCTCAAGCTCCACGCGCGTACGCTTGCTACCGTATGCGATAAAACGAACCTCGATTTCGGTATTCAGCTCAGGATCGTACTTCCAGTCAGCATCGATATCCCACGACAGCACGATACGCGATGGTGGCTCCCATGCAATCACGGTGCCCCATTGACACGTGCTGAAGTCTTCGCCGCGCTCAAACCAACGTCCTCCGACGTAAGGCTCGATGACCGCGTCAACAGCGTTCGCAGGACCAATCTTGTAGTAGGCGAGCGGCCACCATGATCCCATCTTTTCGGTAAACACACGCCAAGCGATCTGCTGATCGGCTTCTACGATGGTCGTTTTCTTGATGCTGTTAGGGTCACCGGCGCTCATTTCAACCATCTCAATTCTCCGATCTGTCCTGTTCCTGTTCTGCTGCTTGTTTGAATGCTGCTAGGGTGGTATCCCAGAATCCGTCCAACCATTCTTTCAGCGCTTCGATTCCGTTCCGATCAATGCCGTAGAGGCGACGTGCTCCGTCGATTTGCACGATGACAAGACCAGCAGACTTCAGCACCTTAAGGTGCTGAGAAACTGCCGGGCGGCTGACATTCATCCCTTCGGCAATCTCGCGCACAGAGCGATTGCCTTTACGTACGCGTCTAAACACGGCCCGGCGAGTTGGATCGCCGAGAGCGTCAAATGCCTTTTCAATTCGTCGCGCGATCGCCATTGCCTTGAGGGGAGAGCCGCAGACTCGGGCAGTGCCGTTAGCCCTCGCTTACGGTAAGTTTATACTTACTGCATCCGCGATTTGTCAACAGAATTGCTTGCGACCGTCTGCGCGGGGTTGAGGATAGCGACTATCCAACCGAAGACGATTGGGTCTTTGCGAGCCCGGCCAGCAAAGGGAAGTTGCCCTACTGGTCCTTCTCCCTCTTTCGCGTTTATGTCCGGCCGGCTTTGAAGGATGCCGGGATTACCGGAAAAGTCGGATGGCACACGTTCCGTCACTCCTTCGTGACGATTCTGAAGTCGCACGGAGAGGACGTGAAAACGGTGCAGGAGCTGCTGCGGCACGCGAACAGCAGCGTAACCCTCAACCTCTACGCGCAGGCTGTGACCGACATCAAGCGGAACGCGCAGAGCAAGGTGGCACGGCTCGTTTTTGGCAAGAAGGCCGAGGCGGAAAAATGATGCAGGCTTATTGGACGTTAACGGACGCCGATTGGGATGGAAGAATTGAGCGTAAGCTCTTGATTCTATTTGGCGTCCCCGACGGGATTTGAACCCGTGTTATCGCCGTGAAAGTTGGCCCTTAAACCGCCGCTGGAGCGCAATCCAGCATTGCGAAGTGCATCGGAACACATCGCAGCAGAGCCAAAATTCACCTTATCTGGTCCCCGGGTGGTACTTTCGGCGCGGAAATCCGCTCAACCCACCCCTGTTTCTTACTCAAACGTCAATCTCCTCCGATCAGCAGCCAACTTGGGGCCAAGGGTTTTTCTCGAAATCATCTCCTCAGATCCGCTCGACGGCTATTAGACAAACTCCCTGTT
>DATKPJ010000181.1:0-44797 GCA_035524195.1 Occallatibacter sp. | reverse complement strand
ACCGCGCTGATCCTGCGTGAACTTCACCAGGCGGGGTGTGTTTCAGTTGAAACGCTCAGAGACCGGCTGGAAGTTTCCCTGGCGACCGTACGGCGCGACTTGCAGGAACTTGAAGATCGGGGACTGTTGCGCAGAACGCATGGAGGCGCAATTCCTATCGAGCCTCTCTTCTACGAGGCTTTTCGCAACGATCGTTCGTTTCAGGAACAGGTGGGCAGCTTTGCGGACGAAAAGCGCAGGATTGCCCTGGCAGCTTCGGAGCTGATTTCTTCAGGAAACACGATCGCCCTCACTGCGGGCACCACGACCACCGAGGTTGTGCGCAGCCTGCGCACTCTTGGAGGCATTACCGTTGTTACGAATACAGTGAACGTGGCGATGGAGTTGAGCAATCGCAAAGACATCCATGTCTTCGTAACCGGGGGGCACTTGCGTGGCGACTGGTTTTCACTGGTTGGCCAGGCCGCGGTGAACACCATGAGCGGGATCTTTGTGGATGTGCTCTTCATCGGCGTCAATGGTATCGATGCTCCAAATGGGCTCACCTGCTTTAACGCAGACGAGGTAGAGATCAACCGCTGCATGGTGCGCCAGGCCAAGCGCAAGATCGCCGTCGCGGATCACAGCAAAATGGGCATTGTGGCCAACTGGCTCATTTGTCCGGCAACTGCCGTCGATCTGCTGATTACCGATACCGGAGCGACCGATGAGATGATCGACCCATTTCTGAAGCTTGGAGTTGAAGTTCGACGGGTCTGAATCTTGTTAGGGCGTGAACGAGGGCCAGCACTCGGCCATGCGCTGAGGTTCAGCCACGAACATCATCGAATTGGGATTTTCGGCATACTGACCGTAGAGACTGCGCGGAGTTTCGAGTCCAAGCTCTGGATAAGGGCGAGGACCACGCTCTTCAAGAGTGGAATGCAGATAATGCGGGTTCGCTTCCCAATGAATTGCGCCTGAATCGGTGAGCAACGGAAACCACGCCAGGCCATGGTGAGCGCGGACTCCAGTATAGTCAAAGCCATACTGCCGATCGCACCATGCGCCGAAGGACATGCGGCTGTCGGGGTCGGCGTTGATGACACCATGGGCCCATCCGGGCGGCACGACGACTTTGTCTCCAGCACC
Organism: Occallatibacter sp.; assembly: GCA_035524195.1. Taxonomy (GTDB): domain Bacteria; phylum Acidobacteriota; class Terriglobia; order Terriglobales; family Acidobacteriaceae; genus Telmatobacter. Next base: position 43,666 of record DATKPJ010000181.1, on the reverse strand, counting down.
GGCCATCACGGCAATGCAACGTCCGGGGGCATCTTCGGCGCGCTCCTGCGCATACACAATCGCCTTGCCGCTCCAGATCTCGAAGACCTCCGGTGGAGACCACCCGCTATGCGCAGCAATCCGGTGAATGTGACCTTGTGATCGTACCGGCTCCGAACCAAGAGCACCTGCCGCATACACAACTGCTCCAAAAAGCAGCATTCGCCTCTCCAGTTCAACCCGGTCGGCAGTGCGTCCGATGTCCATGGCAATCCCATAAACCGGGTCGGGTCCGCCGCATTCGGGATCGCGCAGGCTGGTCCGAATCGCATCGAGTCGACGCATCTCGGGCTCGGGCCCGAACATGTCGCAGCCATACTCAAAGGCGAGAGCCGTCTGAGAAAGACGAATCGGAAGATCGGGATCGAACTCAAGCGGCGCTGACATCATCCAACTTCCCGGACGTAGGCCTTGATTGTGGCCAGCGGTTCCTTGCGGTCGGCGGCGGGCCGGATGGTATAGGGGCCGACCGCGGCGGGGATAACAAAGGTTTCAGCGTAATGCACCGTGAAAGGCGGGAACGCATTCATGGGGCTTTCCACGATCGCCGCTTCGCCTTCAACCAGATTGAGCACGTTCAGATTGCCCTGCGTATCATGGGGGACCGGAGCCGTAAACCAGTGCCGTCGCGATTCGAGGAATTCAAGCGAATGTAGTCCAGTGCGTTCTTCAGTCCAACCTTCCCCTGAGGCAATTTCCTCTTTCCGATCAATCAGGTGTTCGCGGACCCATTTGGTTGTGCGTTCCCACTGGATGTTCTTAAGGCCGTGTTCGAGATGGATCGGACGAGGCTGCCCATTCAGTCCCAATCGACCCCAATCCCACAGCTTGAAGGTGAAAATGTATGGCGTCGCGCTGATCTCGAGAACCATGCTGTTGCGCCCGGAGCAGTGAATCGTGCCGGCCGGAATCAGAAAATGGTCGTGCTTTCGCGCCGGCCACACATTCACGTAGTCCTTGGCAGGGAAGTCGGGGCCGCCCGACTGTGCACCGCGCAAAGCGTTAGCCATCTCTTCGCGCTTAACGCCCTCACGCAGCCCAAGATATACCGTCGCATCGGGTGCGGCGTCGAGCAGGTAGTAGCTTTCGTCCTGCGTGTACGAAATGCCGAATTCCTCGCGGATATACGTACTGAGCGGATGGACCTGCAAGGACAGATTGCCGCCGTCCATCGTGTCAAGGAAGTCGAAGCGGATAGGAAAATCCGCACCGAAACGATCCACGATACAGCGTCCGAGCAGTGCATCGGGCTGCTCGTGTACCAGTGTGAGGGCCGGCAATTCGAACACGCGCGCACCAAAGCGGAGCGCCAGGCTATTCTCTTCCGGCACGCAATTAAAACACCATGCATAATTCGCCGGACCGTCAGGCAGATCAAAGTTGCGCTTCATCCATTGACCGCCCCAAGGGCCCGGATCAAAAAACGGTACCAGGCTGAATGGCCGGTGACTCACTTCCGCGAGAGCGGCACGAAGCGTAGCCCCGCTTACCATCGCCGGCTGCTCCGGTTGATTGCCGTCGATCCAGAAGTCAACGGATGCATACAGCCGATGTCTTTCTCGATCGGCAGCGCGCCAGTCGAGGAAGAAGGCGCGTTTGTAAAGCTGACCGGGCGGCGAGCCGGCATTCATCAGCCCCAGATTTGACGCCGTTCCCGTGCGCTGTCGTTGCTGAATCTCCCAGCGCGAAACATCTGCATATATAAGCAGGTCCCAACGGGGAAGCAGCAGTGATGCGCCGGTTCCGAATGCAATTACGCGGCCCTTTGTATTCTCCGCCGCGCGCCGCGCCTGCATGATCTTTTCTGAATCGAAGAATTCGTCGAGCTCGACCGAAGTCATGCGGGCGAAGACCGGGTCATCCCCCAGAACCTTTGAGAATTTTGCTTCAATCGCCAAAGGGGATAGCAAGGCTTCTGAACTCTCCAGCACCAATTCAGCATTCAGATGCGCGACGAGTTGTTGGCGCAACGGCTCGAGCAGCACGCCGGGATAACACTCGATCGCAATGCTGCGGACATCGCCTTGGGCGCGCAGGCGATCGAGAATTTTAACCCAACCAGAGGCACAGTCGGCGTCTGACTGCGAAATCGACACAGCCGGGTGCTTCTCGAAACCGCATGCGCGCGTCAAAGGTTGTTCTCCGCAAACGGAACAACTCCCAAATGCAGGCCACACGAGCCGCCCGCGTCAATTGCAGGGACCAGAATGGTCAGATCAGGCATGGCACACCGTCACGCATCACCATCCGCTTGCTGAATCCGTCAGCGCGCACCCGTGCATAATCATGGCCTGCGTCGCTGGGCCAACAGGCAAGAAAAACCAGCGGGGTGCTTCCTGTATTCACAACACGATGGGCCGCACACCCGGGAATGTAATGCACCGATCCCTGAGCCATGCACTGGCTCCATGTTTCGCGATTCTCACCCATAAAAAGCATCGCCCCGGTGCCCTTTACGGTGGCATAGAACTCGGCTCGATCGCGAACGGCGTGGAAATGGCCGTGGGTCATGAAGTACTCGTCTCCCACACGGCCCGGCTCAAGAACCGTAGATCCCCAGAAAAGTCCGCCGCTCGTTCCATCGGGAACCGGCCTCCAGAATCGGACCCGATAGATTACAGTTTCAAGGTCCATGCTGTGCCATGCCGCTTCGTCATGAAACAGGCCTGCCATTTGGCCGAGGACTTTCACGCTCTCTTCGATCCCTGCCCCGGAGATCTCCCCTGAGTTCCAGTCGACACATGTGGGCCCTGGGCTGTTGGGGACATTCTTGCTCATAAGATCAAATTATAGTCATGATAATGCAGCTTTTCAATCAAAAGGAGCATATCTGATGACACTTAGCAGCTATAATCGACAAAATGCCAAAATCTGGTGAAGTAACCTGAAAGCAGACCATGAAGCAGGGAAGTGGAAGGACATCGCTCTTTGTCATTTTGGTAGCTGCGAGCGCGGCAACCGCCGGGTTGCTCTTCGGTTATGACACCGCAGTCATCAATGGTGTACTGGTTTATCTTCGCGCGGAATTCCAGTTGACCTCTGTTCAGACAGAACTTGTGGCGACTGTGCTGCTATGGGGATGCGCTGTTGGCGCAGCCGTAGCCGGGTGGGCGAGCGATCGATTTGGAAGGCGGGCCGTGTTGTTTGCCGCGGGTGTGATGTTCTTTATGTCGGCATTGGGCGCGGCTTTGCCCTCCCAGCTTTGGCAACTTCTTGCGGCACGCGTCCTGGGAGGCCTCGCCATCGGTTCGGCCTCACTTGTTGTGCCTCTCTACATTGCAGAAATTGCTCCCGCGAATGTGCGAGGAAGGTTAGTTACCCTCAACCAGCTTGCGATTGTGTCCGGGATTCTGGTCGCGTTCATCAGCAATTTCTTGCTGGCAAAGCTGGCCCAGGATAACTGGCGATGGATGTTTGGACTGGGAGCGGTGCCTGCGGTGGCGTTGTGCGCTTCATTGCTTTGGATTCCTGAAAGTCCAAGGTGGCTTTTGCAGCGCGGGCAGCGGGCGCGTGCCTCCGTCACGTTGCAAAGAATCTCGCCTGGGATCGATGCCGAGCGCGCGCTCACTGAGATCGACGAAGCGCTTTCGGTGGAATCAGGAACCTATCTGGAACTCCTGGATCACGCACTTCGCAAGCCGCTTATCTTGACCATCATGCTGGCTCTCATCCAGCAGGTTACCGGGATCAATACAGTTCTCTATTACGGCGCGATCGTTTTTGCAGAGCACACAGGCGCCACCGCTTCGCAGGCGATCGGTTTGAACATTCTGGTAGGGGTGGTAAATCTACTTTTCACGGTAATTGCACTATTCATGATCGATCGGCTGGGCCGGCGCCCGCTGCTCCTCACAGCCACTGCAGGAATGGGCTTTTGCCTTCTGGTATTCGCGGCAATGCTGAACCACTCGCCGGGTCGCCTGACTCTATTGCTTTTGCCGGTCCTCGGCTACGTCGCATGTTTCGCCTTCGGCCTTGGAACAGGTGTGTGGGTATGCCTTGCGGAGCTCTTCCCAAATCGTATTCGTGGGCGTGCAATGTCGGTGGCCACGATGGTTCTTTGGATCTCGGTATCCGGTGTGACGGCGACATTTCTGAGCCTGATCAAGATCTTCTCAGTGTCCGGTGTTTTCCTTGGCTACGCGTGTTTGTGCGCGGCCTCCTTTGCCTATATCTTTGCCCGCCTCCCTGAGACCAAGTCCCGAACGCTTGAAGAGATCGAATCAATGTGGCTCAAGAAACAGAAGAGTACGTAAAACCAGCTTCCAGCGCTGCAGATTCGTCTCTTACTCTTTTCCGTTGAGCGGAAATGATCTTCCAAACGTCTAAAATGGGAAGTCATTCAATTCAGCGTTCTTTTCGGAATGCAGACTCATGTTCTATCGTTATCAACCAGCAGCGTGTGACATCTTGAGTTGAACCCAGTAGCGCTGGAGTCATCGGATGGACTTGCCTCCAGAGGAAGCAGGCCAAAATGAATAGCTCGGTTGACTCTCCTCCGGGGCCGGAGAATCAATTTCAGCCCAATTGGTCCCGCGCTTGGCGCCTCTCCTCGATCCTGGTCTTCTTCTTACTCCTTCTTGGCGCTGCCGTCTTCATTGTTCTCCACCTCAGAACCCGAGAGAGCATCGGCCTTTCGCACTCCATGCCCGCCTCAGCAAGCGACTCGCAAGTCCTGCGTCTAAAAGGCACCACGATCGCAGCTGACGCACGGGCAATCGAGGCGCCATTGCTGGCCGGCCAGCAAATCGGCACTCTCACCATCACCCATCTGATCCCCGGCGGCACCCGCGTCAAGCGCGGCGACCTGCTGGTGGAGTTTGACCGCCAGGAGCAGGAGCGGAACATCATCGACAAGCGCTCTCAGAGCAGCGACGAAAACGACAAAGTGCTCGAGGAGCAGGCCAAGGAAGCAGCCGCGCGCGCAAAAGACGAAACCGAGATGAAGCAGGCGGAGGACGACCTGAGCAAAGCGCAATTGGAAATGCAGAAGGTCGAACTGCTCTCACGCATCGACGCCGAGAAAGCGAAAGAGACCCTCGAGGAGGCAAAGGCTACGCTGGCGCAGCTCAGGCAGACCTTCGATTTGAAGCGTAAGGCGGCCCAGGCTTCCATCCGGATCCTTGAAATCCAGCGCGACCGCACGATAGAAACCATGATGCACGCTGAAGCCAATGCCGCGCTCATGGAGATTCATGCTCCCATCGACGGCATCGTCGTCTACAACACCATCTGGAAGCAGGGAAGCATGGGTGAAGTGAAGGAGGGAGACCAGGTGAGACCCGGAGTCCCCTTCATGCAGGTTGTCGACCCATCCATCATGGAGGTACAGGTCCCGGTGGACCAGATGGATGTGCCTATGCTCACCGTGGGCGAAACGGCGCAAGTGCACCTCGACGCCTATCCCGACCTCGTCCTGCACGGCCGCCTTGAGTCCATCGATCCCATGGGGAGAACCGGCGACTTTTCCTCCAAGCTTCGCACTTTCTCGGCAACCTTCTCGATCCAGGGCGCCGATCCCCGTCTCATGCCCGATCTCTCTGCCGCCGTCGACGTCCGCGTGACCCTCACGCCCGTCCCATCACGGAGTAACGGAGAATGATGGATCGCTGGCGCGCTCTTCTTGGCCGACGGATGACGATCGTCGTCCTGCTGATTCTTGCCGCGAGCAGCGTTGCCGTCTTCGCGTTTGTAAAATTCGACAAGCGAAACCCGCCCATTCCCACCTTTCAGGTCAAGCGCGGCGAATTTCTCGATGCCGTGCAATTCCGCGGAGAGATGAAGGCGATGCGTTCCATCACCATCTCCGCGCCTCCCAACGCGGGAAGCCTCCAGATTCTCAAACTCGTAGCCGACGGAACCCAGGTGAAACAAGGCGACGTTGTTGTCCAATTCGACCCTTCGAAGACCCAGCAGGACCTCGCCCAGGACCAGTCCGCCCTGAAATCGGCAGATGCTGACATCGAGCAGTCGCAGGCCCAGGGAAAACTCACTGAAGAGCAGGACACGACTGCGGTGATGAAAGCAAAGTATGACGTTGAAGTAGCCCGTCTCGATGCCAGCAAGAGCGAGATCGTCTCCAAAATCGACGGCGCGGAAGCCAATTTGAAACTGGCCGATGCAGAGCAGGCCCTGAAGCAGGCAGAAGCCCAGTTGAAGTCCGACATCGCAACTGACCGTGCCACCGTGGAGAGCAAGAGAAACGCCAGCAGCAAAGCACGCTTTGACGCCGAGCGCGCTGCGCAATCACTTGCGTCCATGACCTTGAAAGCGCCCGCCGCCGGTTCCATCAGCCTCATTCCCGTTTGGCACGACGGCAACGAAGGGCCATTCAAAGCAGGTGAGCGCGCGTGGTCCGGCGCACCCCTTGCTGAATTGCCGGACGCTTCATCGCTGCGAGTCACCGCGCGTGTTGACGAAACCGAACGCGGCCGCCTTGCTCCCGGCCTGCCCGTCACCGTGCAGTTGGATGCGATTGCCGACCGTCAGTTCACCGGAAAAATCGATCGCATCGGCACCATTGCCACATCGGACTTCTCCGCCGGATGGCCGATTCCACGCAACTTTGATCTTCAAATCTCTCTTGATCAAACTGACCCGCGGTTGAAACCAGGAATGACCGTTCAGATCACTGTCATCGTCGACCGCATTGCAAATGCCATCGCAATTCCCTCGCAGGCCTCGTTCCTCAAGTCGGGACAAACCGTGGCCTATGTCTGGAACGGCTCTGAATTTAACGAGCGCTCCATTCAAGTGGAACGAAGGAGCCGCGATCGCATCCTGGTCTCGCGCGGGTTGCGTCCCGGCGATCAGGTCGCACTGCAAGATCCAACGCTGAAAGAGTAGGAGTGGGACTGGGTTGAAACGGAATCGAACACTTGCTTGGACCGGTCTCGCAATCATCCTGGCAACTTGCTTGAGTGTGATTGTGGCTGCGGGACGTGTTCGCACATCTGGAGCCGGCGATGATCTCCCGCTTGCCGTGGTGAAACGCGGTGATGTGGACCTGAAGGTGTTTGCCACCGGCGAGCTGCGGGCGAGTCACGCAATGATGCTTTCCGCCCCGGCAATCGGCGGTGATGCTCTCCAGATCACGCGCCTCACCCGCACCGGCGAAGCCGTCAAGAAAGGCGATGTTGTCATTGAGTTCGATCCCAGCGAGCAGCGATACAAAATCGAGGAAAGCCGCTCTGAGTTGCTGCAGGCCGAGCAGGAAATCACAAAAGCCAAGGCTGATGCCACCGTCCTCGCCGCACAGGACAAGGTCTCGCTGCTCAAAGATCGCTACGCCGTGCGCAGCGCCGAGCTCGACGTGCAGAAAAATGAACTCCTCAGCAAAATCGACGCCGACAAGAACATCCTCGCTTTGCAGCAGGCCAAACGCGTTCTCGGAGAACTGGAAAAGGACATCCTGTCGCACAAACAGTCCGGCCAGGCAGCCACCTACCTGGCACAGGAGAAATACAACAAAGCGAAGCTCGAATTGGACGAAGCGCAGAGCAACCTTGACAAGATGCGTGTCACCGCTCCAATGGACGGCCTCGTCTCCATCCAGAAAAACATCAATGCCTCGGGTGGATTCTTTTTCACCGGTATGACGCTGCCCGACTATCATCCGGGCGACCAGGTGCAGCCGGGCAGCGCCGTCGCTCAGGTAGTTGATCCTCTTGGGATGGATCTGACCTCCCACATCAGCGAAGAAGACCGGGACAACATCCGAGTCGGAGAACCTGCGCTGGTCACCTTTGATGCCTTGCCCGGTGTCCAATTCCAGGGGACCGTGAAAAACGTAAGCGGTATGTCGGTGCGGCAGTTCTTTGAAGCCAACAACGGCGGCAATTTTGATGTCGCGGTTCAGCTTGACAGGTTGGATCCGCGACTCCGTTCCGGCTTCACCGCCCAGATCGTATTTCTTGCCGGAGTCCACAAGAACGTCCTCTACCTTCCTCGCCTCGCCCTGTTCCTCAAGGACGGCAAGCGCATCGTCTACGTAAAGAATGGCTCCGGATATGAACAGCGCGACGTGAAGATCGAGAACGAAAGCGAGAGCCGCGCCATCATTGAAGGATTAGAGCCAGGCGAACATGTCGCTCTCATCGATCCCACAGCGCCCCGCAAAACAGGCGGCTCCGCGGCTGGAAGCACGGGAGGCTCGCTGTGAAGCCTGCGCTTGATTCGCCCGTGGTCTCCCGCACCATCGATGTCTACCAGCAGTGGGCGCGCGATGCGCAGTTGGGCATGCAGAACCTCATGCTCCACGGATTGCGTTCGCTCCTCACCATGCTGGGCATGATCTTCGGCGTCGCCGCCGTCGTCGCCATGCTCTCCATTGGAGCCGGTGCCCGCCAGAAGGTCATGGCGCTGATCGAGCAGATGGGCGTTCGTAACCTGATCGTCGAGGCCAAGGAAACTCTCGAATGGCAGGCCCATTCAAAGATTCGCAAGATTTCTCCCGGTCTTACGCTGCAGGACTATCGCGTCATTCAGGACGATCTCGAAGGCATCGTCGCATCCACTCCTCGTAAGCGCATGACGCCCTCCAAAATGATTCCCAGGCCGCTCGAGGATATGCCGACGATTTACGGTGTCAATCCAACCTTTCAGCAAATCGCCGCGCTTCACCTTAGCAGTGGCCGATTCTACGATCAGCAGGACGAGGAACGCGCCGCGCCCGTCTGCGTGTTGGGTACCGCTGCCAAATGGAGCCTCTTCGGATCGTCTGAAGCGGTGGGCCAGTACATCAAGGTGAATGAGCAGTGGTTCCGCGTCATTGGAGTCGTCAGTCCGCAGCTCAGCGGCCAGTCTGATATCGGCGGCTCGCCTGCGGTCGATGCCAACAACAATATCTACATCCCCTTGCGATCTGCATTGTTTCGCCTCGAGGACAGCTATAGCGACGTGCGGGACGAAATCGACGGAATCTATATCAATCTTGCGGATGCCGACAACATCTCTCAGGCGGCTCAGGTCGTCCGCGCCGTCCTCAATTCGTCCCACCACGGCGCCGACGACTTCAGCATCGTCGTCCCCGCCGAGTTGCTCGCCGAACAGCGGCGCACGGAGCATCTGTTCAACATGGTCATGGTCGCCATCGCTTCCATTTCGTTGCTTGTGGGCGGTATCGGCATTATGAACATCATGCTGGCCAGCATCCTTGAACGCACGCGCGAGATTGGCCTCCGCCGCGCGGTGGGCGCCCGTCAATCTGACATCGTTCGCCAGTTTGTCGTCGAGGCCACCATGATCTCCTTCGCGGGGGGTACCATCGGGGTGGTCTTCGGCTTCTTCATCTCAAAACTGATCGCCTGGCTGGCCGGGTGGTCCACAATCGTTACGTTCAGTTCCATCGCCCTTGCGTTTCTGGTTTCCATCTCCGTCGGGCTCGTGTTCGGAATCTATCCGGCCACCAAAGCGGCGCGGCTCGATCCCGTCGAGGCAATCCGCTATGAGTGATCCAGATGCGCGCCTGCCTTGCTTATCCATTCCGTCTATTGCATCCGTTTCCGTCGACTCAATTCGCTCGCTTCTGGGAGATATGGATGAAGTTGAAATGCTTTGGTTGTATATGGCTCTTGCTCTGGCTCACGGTCGCCCCCGCTTGGGCTCAGGATCATGAAGATTACCGCCATTTCCTCACTCCCCGAGTTCGCTCCAACACCCTGCCGCCTCCGCAGCATCTTCGAGATTTTATCCAGGATGGAAAACTTCGCCTGAGCCTCCGCGATGCCATTCTGCTGGCGTTGGAAAACAACAGCAGCGTCCAGATCGACGAGACCGAGATCGAATCGCGAAAATTCGCCCTGCTGAATGCTTACTCGCCCTTCGATCCATCTCTCCAGAGCGAGTTGCAAATCAATCGCTATTCCTATCCCGGTTACACCCAGCTCCAGGGCGTGGGCGAGTCCGGCAATGCCACGCTGAATTCGCTCTCGCAACTCGGCCAAATCACTTACACCCAAACCTTCACGACCGGCACCGCTTTTTCAGCCGAGATCCAGAGCAACAAGAATTCCACCAACACTTCGTTCAACTTCTTCAACCCCTACTTCAGTACGATGTTCAATTTCCAATTCACTCAGCCGCTGCTGCGCAACTTCGGCAAATTCGCCAACACGGCTCCGCTCATCATCGCCCGGCGCTCGCTCGCTGAGTCCCGCGCCAGCTTTCAGGCGCAGGTGAACGACACCATATTCGCCGTGATCACGCAGTATTGGGCCACCGTCCAGGCAAAAGGAGCCCTCGATGTGAACCAACGATCGCTCGACCTGGCTCAGGTCAGCTACCAGCGGGACAAGCGTGCCCTCGAACTCGGCGCCCTGCCCCCGCTTGATATCAGCCGTTCCGAGTCGGAGGTCGCCGCCCGCAAAGTGCAGGTGATCCAGGCAAACTACGCGGTGGCACAAGCCGAAGAAGCTCTGCGATTCACCATCGGCGCAGACCGTGATCCCCAGCTTCATGCCATGGGACTCGAACTCACTGAGAAGCCCGAGCCGGTCGGTGAACTTGCCACCATCGATCCTGAATCAGCCTTGAAGCAGGCCCTGCAGAATCGCCCGGAAATCGAAGCGGCAAGCGATTCGCTCGCCGTCGACGACACCAGCATTCGCCTCGCAAAAAATCAGCTCAAGCCCAATCTGTCCCTCACGGGCTTTTATCAGGGTTCCGGTCTTGGCGGAGATCAATACAGCCTTACTACCGGACAGTTGATTTCAACCGGCGGCTTCGGCTCGTCATTCAATCAGATCTTCTCCTACCCCGGTTATGGAGGCACCCTCACGTTGACACTTCCCATCAAGAACCGTGCGGCAAAGGCCACCCTGGGCAATGCGCTCGTCTCCCGTACCCATGATCTCTACGGCAAAAGCCTTGTGCAGGAACAGATCACCCAGGAGATCGGGAACGCGGCCAAACAGCTTGAAGAAGCCAAACTCGCTCTCTCAGCCGGAACTACGTCCTTCGAGCTGGCCGAAAAGACGCTGGCCGCCGAGCAGCGTAAATATGTGCTTGGCGCCGAAACAAACTTCTTTGTGCTGGATGCACAGACCAGGCTCGCGCAGGCTGAGCTCGTCCTTCTACAGACGCAGATAAACTATCAGCTCGCGATCGCCTCCGTTGGCCATGCAACCGGCAATCTTCTTGCACCCTACCGCGTACAGATTGAAAACCTTTCGCATTAACTCAGCATGGCGGGCCTCGGCTCATTCCTGCGCAGTAGTCGGCAAGTCGGTGAACTCGACAGTGGACTTTCTCGCCGGAGGCTCCTCTCAGGATGAATTTTGGAGTAAAACTAAGTATTCACTCGAATCGATCCAAAGGAGAATGGCTCATGCTCAAGCCCAGGTCCGCTCTGTTTCTTGTTCCTGGCCTGTTGTTGGCTCTGTTGTTGTCGGGGTGCGTGCGGCCGGCGACAACCGCCAGGGAGGCGCCCGATACCCGTGCTCTGGACGAAAAAGCCATCCGCGAGAACGAAGCAGCCTGGGTGAAAGCTTTCGCCACCAAAGAGCCCGAAAAGGCCGCTGCCTTTTATGCAGACGATGCCGCATCGATGCTCCCCGATACGCCGCTCATGACGGGCAAACAGGCGATCATCGCCGGGATGAAGCCTGAGCTGGGCGATCCCAACTTCTCACTGGTTTTTGCGCCGACCAAAGTGGAAATCGCAAAGTCGGGAGACATGGCGTATTCACAAGGCAGGTTCCAGTACACGACTACGGATCCAAAGACGAGAAAGCGTGTAGGCCAGGCGGGCAACTACGTCGAGGTCTATAAAAAGCAGGCCGACGGAACCTGGAAGGTCGAAGAAGACATCGCAACCGAAGAGACACCGCTGGAGCCACTTAAGAGCGAGAAGTGAAGTGTTGCTTTAGGTGATGCTGCTTCCCACGGATTACGGAACGCGCGTCTTGCAGTACGGTGCCGATCAGCCGTCCAGGACGTAACCGTTCGCGTGACACCGTAGGTCCAATTATCTTCGGAGCGAGCATAACGGGGCCTCCCTCCGCCCACAGGGCTATGTTCGCCACTTCAGTAGCGGAGCCCGAGTTTCATTGGGAAATCCTCTTCATCCTCTTCCAGACCGGCTAAGTCGCAGTATTCGCGGACAATTCTACGATGACGATAGCGAAAGATCAGGTGCATCGCGACGATTGCGCCAATCGCAACCGTCAAGTCAAGCGTGCTCTTCTCCATCCATGGCTCGGAGATCAACGGAACAGAGGCCACGACAGGAACGAAAGCGATGTACTTGAGAACGCTGATGGCAAGGTTCGTTTGCTCACGGGCAAAGTCGCCAGTCAGTGGGATTGCTGTGTGATACAGGAAGAGAAAATCAGTGAGCAACAGGCACATCCCAACCGCAATCACCAATTGGCTTGCGGTTGCTTCCCATGTGCGAAGCTGCGCCGGGGCAACGGCACGAAATACAAGACATGCCCCGCACGTCACCATCAGTGACCACAGGAGTATCCATACTTCTGTGCCCAGCGTCTGTTGCATGGCACAAATAAAGTGAGGAGGACGACCATTGACCGTTCGGAACACCCACCGTCCCTGCTGATTGCCGGGAGAGACGAAGGCCATGCGCAGTCCAGCGATTGTCCAAAAGGCGATGACTCCAATGGCAGCACGGATTCCGTCCGGCGAAGTCGTAATTCGAATTTGCTCATGGTCCACTGACAAGCGAAGGATGGTTGAGGCGACGATGGAGAGGCCTGCGCTTCCGTAAAGAACGAGATAGATCCGATAACGCGGAACGCGCAGGATGGTCTGGCTGATAAAGTGGAACACCGCACGACTCGCCGGATTCCGAACCAGGGTGAAGCGAATGAGTCCACCAAGAGGCGACCAGATCCAGTTTCGGGCAGAGCGCGTGCCCGGCCCTTCGACCAGTTGATGCACCCGGCGCAGATAGGCCAGGGGGTACGCCAGCAGCGCCATTCCAACTGCAACCGGAAGAGCCACGCAGCCAACCTCCGCCAGTTGGGAATAAATTGGCAGCGCGGACGGTCCCTCCATCATGCGCTGGTAGATTCCCAGATACCAGAACGGCGGAATGCAGAGTGAAAGCGCGCCATGGAACTCGAGAAGCGCTGGCACCGTCCCTGAGAGCACGGGAAAGAGAAAGAGAAGCATCAGCAGGCTTGTAATGCAGATGCCCTGCAGGAAAAGAGAGAGTCTTCGAAACATCCGTTCACCAAGCAGGGAAAGAAGCGTCCCTTGGAGCGCCAGGATAAGAATCGCGGCAGAGAGTCCGCTGCCGGCCACCGCCAGCAAATGGCCGCACAGAAAACGCGCCAGGTTGGGCGGGTCGATCGCCGCCGGAAGCACGAAGGGAGCAAGCAGATTCGCATCGAACAGAAATCCGAGGATAAAGATCGCGATCGCAGCCACGCGTGCAAGCAGGCCCCGGACCTCAGGAATGGGCAGAGTTTGCAGGACGAAAATATCAAGCAGATCGGGAAAGAACAGATCCCACTCGAAAACCGTGACGATGCCCATGGCGACGAACGAATACACGACATAGAAAAGGTGATGGTTCACCTGCAGCCAGTAAGGCGGCGGCCCCCCGTTTGAAGGGTGACCAGGCGGCCAGCCGCGAAAAGGGTGGTAGATCGGCCACAAATACAACGCAACAACAAAACCAGGAAGGCCAGTTGTAAATGCGATCAATACTAGGCGCGCTTTGGCGTCACCGTCGGGCGACGCGGTTTCGTGATTGAAGAAGCGCTCAAGAAAATGGCGAACAAGATGCGCAAACTGGCTTCGTTCCGGCTCGCATGCCTCGCCGAGTGCGGCCTGCGCGTTGAGCGAGAGCGCTTCATGTCCTGAAAACAAAAGAAGCCGTTGAAACGAGTCAGACATGCGCAACCCGCATCACTTCGACAATCTCTTGTGCCAGCGCCCGCGTGTCCTGCTGCTGTACGAGTTGGGCAAATACGCTCTCCAGATTGGGAAGGCTCATCAGGTTGGTCAGCTCCGACGGTGCGGCGTCTGCCAGTATTCTGCCTTTGGCAATCACGATGACGCGGTTGCAAAGTTGTTCGACCACCTCGAGGACATGCGAAATATAAAGGATGGCCTTACCTTCTGCCGCCAGCATTTCAAGAAGGTCCTTGAAAAGACGGGCTGAAACGACATCAAGACCGGAGAGAGGCTCATCGAAGATCAGCAGCTTGGGATTGTGGAGCAATGCGGCGGCAATCAACACGCGCTGCCGCATTCCTTTCGAGTAGGACGAGATAGGCGAGTGTTGCCACGACTCAAGGTGCAGCAGCCTCAGCAGGTTCGTTGCCTTGGTCAGGATGAGCCTTTCGCTGATTCCGCGAAGCCTGCCGACCAGTTGCAGGTATTCGAGTCCCGAGAGGTAGTTGTAGAGATGCGCCTCCTCCGGAACGTAGCCGATAGCGGCGCGAAAGGCGACCATATCCTTGCGAATGTCGTCACCCTCGAAGAGAACTCGACCGTCGTCCGGCCGTAACATGCCGGTAATAATCTTCACGGTGGTCGATTTGCCCGCGCCGTTCGGACCCAGGAATCCGATGATCTCGCCGGGCGCCAGGCGGAAGCTGACATTTTCGATCGCTGGAATTCTGCGAAAACTCTTGCACAGGTTTTTCAACTCCAGCATCGTCCTGCCTCCAGCCACCTGCATTACCCTATGTAGCAATCGGTATAGCCACTTGTCAAGTAGAACGCTACATAGGTAAAATTCGCCATGGCTTTAGAGTCAAAACTATCCCACACCACCGCCATCATCCTTCAAGCAATCAATGCCGGAATCATTTATGGATTCAGCATTATGGAGATGACAGGGCTGCCCAGTGGGACGGTTTATCCGGCGATGCGCCGCTTGGAGCGCGATGAGTTAATCCGTTCCCATTGGGAGCGGCAATCGATCGCCGATGCGGAGCAACGACCTCCCCGCAAGTACTACAGGCTGACCGCAACCGGAAGAGCGACTCTGGAAGCGTCACGCAAGCGGTACCCTCTTCTCGAACGCCTGATCCCGTCTGAGGAGGCAAATTCGCGGTGAACCTTCTACCAGAAACGGGATTTCACGCCGTTGATCTCGGACTTCTACGCTGCGCCTCCTTGCTGACGCCGGGAAAACAGAGGGCAGAGTGGCGGCAGGAATGGCTCTCGGAACTCTGGCATATTCGCCAGGCGCATAAGTCCGCTGGATCTGCCTCATGGAAAGATGAGCAGCGGATTACCGCGTTCTGTCTCGGAGCGTTCCAGGATGCATTTTGCCTGCGTCGCCTGTCGTGGCGAACTGGCACGCCGCATGCTCCTCTTCACGGCTCGGCCTTGCAGTGCATTCTTCTGCTCTGCGCGGGATTGACCGGGACCTATGTGATCTCCCTGCTGTTGCCTGGCGTTCGCGCCGAGAGCCATCCTTCGAACTATCAGGTGAATCCAGGCCTGGTCCTGATTCAGAATGCGCGCTACACAAATGATTCCGCGGCAACCATTCCCATCCAGCAGTTTCGGGGCTGGAAAGAGAGGAAGCAAGAGTATTTTGATGGCCTCGCCTACTATCGGATCAAGGCGGAGATGACCTCGACGTCAATCAACGAACAGATTGGGTTGAATGTCGCTCATGCCAGTTTCAATCTATTTTCACTCCTCGGCTTGGCGGTGCGATTCAACCGGCCGGCGGCCAACCCCGCTTCGAGTATGCCGGAGGCGATCCTCAGCGAACAGGTCTGGAAGAGAGAATTCGGCCAGAATCCGCATTTCATCGGCAACTTCATCGAAGTTGGTGGACGCAAGGCTCGAATCGCCGGGATCGTTCCGTTTGGAGCATGGAGACTGCCCGGGAAGATCGACGTCTGGTTATTGGAGCCGGATTCCGAGATCCCTTCAGGTGGCCTCGGTTACGCCCTCGCACTTTTGACTCGCCAGGGACAATCGGAAGTCTGGACGCGGCGTGTTCATATCGCGGAATACAAGGGCGAGGATCCAACCGACGACCTTTGGGGCCTTTCCTTCGACGATCGAACCCGCGGACCATGGGGCATCTTCCTGTTCACCGTGTTGCTGGCGCTTCTCTGCCTCCCCGCTGTCACTTCCGTCTCGATGAGTGAGTACAGCTTCAGCTCACACAGGCCAACATGGTCAAGGAGACTTCGGCGATGGGGGTTCCTCTGGGTCAAAATCGTGCTGCTCTTGCCCATCGTTTATTTTTCTTCGCTTGACCTTGCCTATTGGCACACGCCGCTCTATTCCGCTGCATCGCAGTACATGCAGTTGGTTTCATCTTTCTCGATCTGTTTGCTCGGCATGAGATGGGTCCTGTTGGACCAGAGACAGCGGTGCCCAGTTTGTCTAAAGCGCGTTACCCATCCTGCATCGGTGGGCTTGGCGTCGAGAACTTTCCTTGCCTGGAATGGAACGGAACTGATCTGCACCGGGGGACACACGTTGCTCCATGTGCCGGCGCTCCCAACGAGCTGGTTCAGCACCCCACGATGGATGTATCTCGATACCTCATGGGAGTTTTTGTTTGTCGGTTCAGGCGTCGGCTGAAGCTTCAGGAGTACCCTGCAATCGCTGGAGTCAACTGAAAAGTTGACCTTTCTCTCCAACCTGAGAAGCAGGACGACAAAGAGTACCGCTGGGTAGAGTCTCCCACAGGGCGCTAAACTGATTTTTGTGGCGTTCAGCATCTAAAGGCCTTCTTCCCCGCGCGTGAAAAAATTCAACCACCCTCGAATTGCGGCCGGATCTTGTTTGACACACGCTTGGCCTGTGGTACCCGCCCTCGCCACGCTTCTGCTTCTTACCCTTACCGCATGCCATGCGAACACAGGTCTCCCTGCGCCATCGTCGAAGGCCTACGAGCAATTCGTTTCAGCTTTTTACGTCGGCTTGTCCGCTCTCCAGGTCGGCAATGACGTTCTGGCGGAAAGCAGCTTCCAGCAAGCCACCGAGATCGCTCCCGGCGAGCCCGCCGCCTGGGCCGACTGGGGAATCCTCGCTTTGCGCGAGCGTAACTTTGACCCCGCAGCGGATCGATTGAACCGCGCTCTCAAGCTCGTCCCGAAAAACAGCAGAATCTATTTCCTGCTTGGCCTTCTCCACAGCGCCCGCGGAGACTCACAGGGAGCCATCGACAACTACCGCGAGTCGGTCAGTCTCAATTCCAAAAATCCACGCGCCATCTATGCTCTGGCACTCGCCATTGAGCGTCAGGGCGGCGCAGGGAGCCAGGACCAGTTTCAAGAGCTTGTCGAGCAGATCCTCAATGTACGGCCAGACAACCTCGCCGCCCTTGTCGAGCTAAGCCGCATCTCTGCCAAGCGTGGAGATTCCGCCACCCTCCGCTCCACCGTCCAGCGGATCACCGCACAGAGCGCCACTTGGCCTCCCGATGTGAAGCAGGAGCTGAGTGCGCTGCAATCGGCAGCCTCAGGCTCTGACCCCAGCGCGGCCGCGCTGCGCAGTGTCTTCCTTCGCAACGTGCTCATGCGCGTTCCTGCCTTCCGCGCCAGCCTGTCCGAAATCAGGCTCGCTCCCGGCGACCAGGCGCAGCCATTCACTCAGTTTTTGCGTCTTCCATCGCCGCTCTCAACGCCCGCGCCCGCCGATACTGCCATCAACTTTGATCCGCAGCCGGTTCCCAATATCGTGACCGAAAAGGGAAGCGATCGCTGGAGTTGGATCGGTTCGCTTTCGTTAACCGGACAAGGCGCGCCCACGGTCCTTGTCGCCAATGCGCATCAAGTGCGGCTCTCAACCGGGGCCACCATGCCATTTCCCGGTGGGCCCACTGCAGTTCCCCCCGCACCCGAGGGCATTGTGCCTCTCGACTTCAATTACGATTTCAAGACCGATCTCGTCCTCGCCGGTGCGGCAGGCGTTCGGCTCATGCGCCAGGACAGCCCTGCCGCCTTCACAGACGTAACTCAAAAAACCAGGTTGCCCAGGTCCGTCCTCAACACCGCGTACACCGGGGCCTGGGCCATCGATATCGAAGCTGACGGCGACCTCGACGTCGTCCTCGGCCAGCCCTCAGGCCTTCCCACCGTGCTGCGGAATAACGGAGACGGCACTTTCACCGCCATCCATCCCTTCGCCGGAATCTCCGGCATACGCCAGTTTGTCTGGGCGGACTTCAACGGGGACGGCTCTCCCGATGCCGCTTTGATCGACGGTTCAGGCCGCTTGCACGTACTCATCAATCAGCGGGCGGGAAGATTCACTGAAATACCCGTGCCTGCCCAATTCGCCTCGGCCAAGGCCATCACCGCTGCAGATGTGAACGACGACGGTCTCATGGACCTCATCGCTGTTCTGCCCAACGGCATCATCGAGCGCCTTTCCTATACAGGCAATGGCCAGGGCTGGAGTTCCTCACCCCTCGCTGCAGTCCCCAGTCCTTCACTCCGGCTGGCTGTGGACGTCCGCCTGCACGCCGCCGATATCGACAACAATGGCGCCATCGACCTCATGCTGTCGCAGGTCTCGCCCTCCACGGGCAGGACAGCAGGCGCTCTCATCTGGCTCGCCGATCCGTCCGGAAAGTTTAATCTGCTCAACCAGCCTGTCGGCCCGTCCGAGGTGTTCAACCTCGCCGATGTCCGCGACGATGGCCGCCTTGCGCTTCTCGGCATCACCTCTGACGGTCAACCCCAGGAAGACTTGAATCGCGGCACCAAAAACTACCATTGGCAGACCATCCGTCCCCGCGCCAGGCAAGCTACCGGAGATCAGCGCGTCAACTCCTTTGGCATCGGCGGAGAAGTGGAGATCCGCTCCGCGCTCATGACCCAGAAGCTTCCCATCACCGGCCCTCAACTGCACTTCGGCCTGGGAACTCATGCGCAAACCGACGTTGCCCGCATCGTCTGGCCCAACGGCACAGTGAGCGCGGAATTCGCGCTCAAGGGCGATCAAGAGGTGCTTACCGAACAACGCCTCAAAGGCTCCTGCCCGCTCCTCTTTGCTTGGAACGGCGAGAAGATGAACTTCGTCATGGACACCGTGCCCTGGGGTTCGGCCATCGGCATTCGCATCAATGCCATCGGCACCGCCGCAATCGCCGCCACCACGGAGTGGTACAAGATAGCCGGCGGCCAACTGGCTCCGCGAAACGGCTACTATGACCTGCGAATTACCGGCGAGTTATGGGAGACTTACTACTACGATTACCTCTCCCTCATGGTCGTTGATCATCCCCCGGGAACCTCTGTCTTCACGGATGAGCGCTATGTCGTTCCGCCCGTCAAGCTCGCCGTTACAGCTACGGGCACTCCTCATTCCATCGCTCGCGCTGTCGATGACAACGGCAATGATGTAACTGAAACCCTGCGTTCGCTCGACGGAAAGTATCTCGACAACTTCGGGCTCGGACAGTATCAGGGAATCACGCGCGACCATTACGTCGAGCTTGATCTTGGTCCCGGTGTCCCGACCTCTGGCCCGCTTTATCTCATCGCCAGAGGCTGGCTGCACCCATCCGACTCGACCATCAATGTCGCCATCGGACAAGGGCATCACGAGCCGCCCAAGCCGCTCAGTCTTTCCGTCCAGGACAGTCATGGCGCCTGGCATGTCGTTAAATCGAACCTCGGTTTTCCCGCCGGGCGCAACAAAACATGCCTCATCGACCTTACCGGGCTCTTCCATCCCGGCGGGCCCCATCGTATGCGGCTCGGCACCAATCTTGAAATCTACTGGGATCAGATTCAGTGGGCACAGGGCCTGCCCAACACGCCACTCAAAATCACCCGCCTCGCGCCCGCTTACGCTGACCTGCACTATCGCGGCTACTCAGTCATCGATAGGGCCGGCGTTTCGTCGCCGGAGATTCCCGAGTACAACCACCTCATGGCCAGCACCCAGATTTGGCGCGACCTCACTGGCTACTACACGCGCTTCGGAGACGTTCGCCCCCTGCTCAACAAGATGGATGACCGCTACGTCATCATGAATGCCGGAGACGAACTTTCTCTCCGCTTCAAAGCACTTGCGCCCCCACCTTCAGGCTGGGTGCGCGACTATATCATCGCTGGCGATGGCTGGGTCAAAGACGGCGACTACAACTCGGTCAACTCTGCCACCGTTCGCCCTCTTCCTTACCACGCGCGCCGCGACTACGATGCGCCGCCAAAGCCGCTGGAAGATGAGTGGGTCTATCGCCACCACCGCATGGACTGGCAGACTTACCAGACGCGCTACATCACGTCCAACGCTTTTGAAGATGTGCTGCGGAGTTCACCCGACCAATGAAGCGCAGCCCCATCGCACGACTCGTTCTCTCGCTATTCTTTATCGGATTGATTGCGGTCCCCGTCATCCTTACCCGAACCTCGTCAAAGCGCCAGGCGATGGGCGCAAAGATCAACACTCAACTGGCGCTCGCCCGCTACGGATTCTATCTCACTGAAGTTTCACGCCAGGCTGGGGTCAACTTTATCCATCATGCTCCCGTTCTTGACCCCAGACTCACTGCCATCATGCCCGAGGTCGCGTCCATGGGCGCGTCTGTCTCCATCGTTGACTACAACCGCGATGGCTGGCCCGATCTCTATGTCACCAATAGTCGCGAGGGTAGCATGAACGCTCTCTACCGCAACAACCACGATGGAACGTTCACCGACGTTGCTCCTCAGCTCGGTATCGCCAACGTCAACCAGCCAGGTACAGGCGTCTCGATGGGCGCAGTGTGGGGCGACTACGATAACGACGGTTATCCCGATCTGTTCCTCATCAAGTGGGGCAAGCCCATGCTCTTCCATAACGATCAGGGGCAGGGCTTCACCGACGTTTCAAAACAGGCGGACCTTCCCCAGTGGATGAATGCCAATACCGCTCTTTGGTTCGACTACGACGGCGACGGGAAGCTCGATCTCTTTGTCGGCGGTTATTACAACGAAAACATCGATCTCTGGCACCTGAAAACCACCAGGATCATGCCCGACAGCTTTGAATACGCTGAGAACGGAGGCCGCAAGTATCTCTTCCACAATCTCGGCGATGGCAAGTTCGAGGAGGTTAGTGCCAAACTTGGCATCAACACCCGCCGCTGGGCGCTTGCCTCAGGAGCAGCCGACCTCACCGGAAATGGTCACCCCGATCTTTTTATCGCCAACGATTACGGCGTCTCCGAACTGTACGTCAACGATGGCAAGCGCTTTCACGAAGAGGGCAAACAAGCTGGTGTCGGCTTCTCGCCCAAGAGCGGCATGAACGTTGCCTTCGGCGATATCTTCAACCAGAGCAAATACGATATCTACGTCTCCAACATCTCTGAAGCTGGAGTCCTGATTCAGGGCAACAATCTCTGGGTGCCCAAGGATGGAACTACCGGCTCTTCGCCCCAGTACGTTAACATGGCCAATGCGCTTGGTTTGGAACTGGGCGGCTGGAGCTTTGGTGCGCAGTTTGGAGATCTGAATAACGACGGCAACCTCGATCTCTTCCTCACCAACGGCTACGTGTCTCTCGACCGCAATCGGAGTTACTGGTACGACTTCGCCAAAGTCGCCTCAGGGAACAGTACGATCATTGGAGACGCCAAAAACTGGCCGGCCTTCGACGGACGCAGCCTATCCGGCTACCAGCAAAAACGCGTCTGGCTCAACGACGGGGCCGGTCAATTTCAAGACGTCGCCGCCGCTGTCGGTGTCACCGACACCCACGATGGACGAGCTGTCGCATTGGGCGATCTGTGGAACAACGGCGCCCTCGACGTGGTCGTCGCCAATCAGAACGGTCCGTTGCTCATCTACAAAAACCATGTCGACCCGGCAGAGAAGTGGATCGAATTCCAGCTCGAAGGCACAAGGAGCAACCGCGATGCCATCGGAGCTGAAGTCACTCTTTACTGGAACGGGCACAGGCAACTCCAGCAGGTTTCCGCCGGCTCGGGGTTTGCCGCACAAAATGATCTCCGATTACACTTCGGCCTGGGCAAGGACCCGCGGATCGAGAAAGCCGTCCTCCGCTGGCCCTCCGGAACGGTTCAGACCCTGAACCATCTCACGCCAGGTCAGCTCTACCACATCAAGGAACCGCAATGAGTCAGCCGTCCATCGCCGTCCCCAAGCCGCCGAAGCCGCTTTGGAAGCAGTGGCTCTCGCTCCAGAACCGCTACGTCCCTCCCGCCTTCATCACCCTTATCCTACTGGCCGGGCAGCTCTCCTACGGAATTCTCGAGAGCTACGAGCGGACGCTGCTCGCCATCACCACCTCCATCGCAATCGAGTTGATCCTCGGACGCATCTTTCTCGGCAAATGGCTCAACCTGGCCAGCGCTTACATCACCGGCATCAGTGTCGGAATCCTTCTGCGCTCTCCGGCTTTCTGGCCCTATGCCGTCGGCGCCGCTCTCGCCATCAGTTCGAAATATGTTCTGCGTTTCAGAGGCCGTCACCTCTGGAATCCCTCCAACTTCGGCATCAGTGTGCTGCTCTTTCTCTTGCCCGCCAGCGTCGCCATGCTCAGCATTCAATGGGGCAACAACATCTGGTCGATGGCCGTTATCTGGCTGCTGGGCTCCGTTATCATCTGGCGTTTGCGCCGCTTCCACATCAGCGCAACGTACGTAATCTCGTTCCTCGTCCTCGCCGTCGTCCGCTCCTGGATCATCCACGAGCCATGGCTTTCTGAGGTTTCTCCCATCACCGGCCCCGAGTACCAGCTCTTCATCTTTTTCATGATTACTGACCCGAAAACAACTGTGCGATCCTGGAAAGGCCAGTGCATCGTGGCCTTTCTGGTCGCGCTCCTCGAAATGTTCTTCCGCCTCGACCAGAGCATATACGCCGAGTTATATGCCCTGTTCTGGATCGGGCCGATTGCCATGCTCGTCGAGATGTACCTCGATGCACGCCGTGCGAAGCGGGCGCCGGCTGATTCCCCTGTGATTGCAGCGGCTCCCGTAACGTCGCAGCAATCCCTCCACTAAAGGACTGTGCTTGACCGTTCAATCCGAAAAGATTGCTTTCTGCCTTCTGCTCGCTGTCATCGCTCTGATCGCCGGCTGCAAGTCGAAGCCCGCAGTGACTGAAAGGCCTTCTGCCGTGCGGCAATCATCCTCGACACAGGCCGCGCCAGTTGTTCCCGCCGCGTCCTCGCGACCCTCCGGCCCCATTCACTTCACTGACATCACCGCGCAGGCCGGAATTCGCTTTGTCCACAACAGTGGCGCTTTCGGCAAAAAGTACCTTCCTGAAACCATGGGGAGCGGCGTCTGCTTTATTGATTACGACAACGACGGCTGGCAGGACATTTTCTTCGTCAACTCCATGAATTGGCCCGGGCACAAAGGACCTAAGTCCTACCCGGCCCTTTATCACAATAACCACGACGGAACCTTTACCGATGTCACCAGACAGGCCGGTCTCGACGTTGAGATGTACGGAATGGGCTGCGCCGTCGGCGACTACGACAACGACGGCTACGACGATCTCTACGTCACTGCCCTTGACCATAACCACCTGTTCCGCAATCTGGGCAACGGCAAATTCAAAGACGTGACCGCGCAAGCAGGTGTCGCCTCATCCGGATTCTCAACCGGGGCCGCCTGGTTTGATTACGATAATGACGGCAAGCTCGATCTCCTCGTCAATCACTACGTCGATTGGTCCCCGGCGACCGACAAGTATTGTTCGCTCGATGAAGTCCACAAGTCCTATTGCACCCCCGAACTCTACAAAGGCGAAAGCATCACTCTCTACCACAACCTGGGGCATGGCCGATTCAAAGACGTGACCAAGGCCGCAGGCCTGAGCGATTCTTCAGACAAGGCCCTCGGCATTGCCTTGCTCGATTACGACAATGACGGCTGGCTCGATCTCTTTATTACGAACGATACGCAACCCAACAAGCTCTACCACAACAATCACAATGGGACATTCACCGAAACCGGCGTCACCGCTGGGGTTGCCTACAGCGACGAGGGCAAAGCCCGCGCCGGCATGGGTACCGATGCCGCCGACTACGACGACTCCGGACGCCAGAGCCTTCTCATCGGTGATTTCACCAACGAAAGCATCGCCCTTTACCACAACGACGGCCAGGGCCTCTTCACCAACGATGCGCTCAGCGCCGGCATCGCACTCCCATCCGCGAGATCGCTCACCTTCGGAGCTTTCTTCTTCGACTACAACCTCGACGGCCTTCCCGACATCTTCGCGCTCAACGGCCACGTCGCAGACGACATCTCCGTCGTGCAGCCATCGCTCTCCTACGCCGAACCACCGCTTTTATTTCGCAATATCGGCCACGGCAAATTCGAGAATGTTTCCGACAAGGTCGGTCCTGCACTCCGCTTGCCGGTAGTCGGACGCGGCGCAGCCTATGCCGACATCGACAATGACGGCGATCTCGACCTGGCGCTCACCACCAGCAACGGTCCCGCTCGCCTGCTGCGCAACGATGGGGCCAATCAAAATGACATGCTGCGCATTAAGCTCATTGGCACGCGCTCTAACCGCGACGGTATCGGAGCGAAAGTTCTGCTCACCACCTCCACAGGCCAGCGCGTGAGTCAGATGGTCAAAAGCGGATCAAGCTATCTCTCGCAGAGCGAGCTGCCACTTACTTTCGGCCTTGGTAAGCCCGATCCTGGCAGGCGGATCACACTCGAAATCCGCTGGCCCAGCGGCCATAAGGACACCATTGACAACATCCAACCCGACCAGTTCATCACCGCCAGAGAAGGACAGGGCATTATCGCGGCACATCCAATTCAATTTGTTCTCGCACTTGAGAAGGGGCGGACGCACTGAACCCGCAGCGCTCCAGCATCTGCAAGATCTCGTCACGGGTGGCGCCCAATTTGTGTGCCGCGCGCAGCAGGTCCTCCGCGTCTACGGGGTACCAGCTGCGCCGGGCGCGATTTCCCAACCCGGCCACATCCACTGGTTCAATGACCCTGAAAATCTCTTCGATCACGGCTTCTGAAGCCCTTTGACTCCGCACTGCACTTGCCCGCTCCAGCGCCCGCTTGCATTCCGAACCGAAATGCGGATGATCGTGCAATAAGAATGAGGATGCAAGCTGTGGCCGTCCAAGCCGCCTCGCTGTTTCTGCATAACTCGCAGCCGCAAAATAGAGCAAAGAAACGGCCGAGAATACCGGAAAATTTCCAAGATTTGCATACAGCGCGCCAATCAGCCTTGCGGTGGCCACGAGCTCCGCATCGGTCCTGGCTGCGTATTCTTCAAGTCGAGGCGCAAAGTGATTCGTGTCCCACTCCCGCTCAAGCATCTCCGCCAATCGCGACACGCCCAGCAGTGTCAGCGGAAACCCTGTCGATAAGAGCGGATCGACAAAGCCTGCCGCCGACGGCAGCAAGGCCCAGTTCCGCCCGCATACGGCCGCGCTACGAAACCCCAGCCGGGGAATATGCCGAAAAGGCTGCACCGTCTTCGCGTCCCTGAATTGCTCCCGCAATACTGGAATGCGCTCCAGCACCCGCTTCCACGCCGCCTCGCCCTCCGCCAGCCGAAGCTCTTGCGCAAGAGAATCCGTGGCCGCAATTCCCGCGCTGGTCACGCCATTGCAGAATTGCAGAACCCACACCCATCCGCCATCGAACACATGATGCACCGCCGCATCATCGATCGGATAGGGCGGTTCGCCCTGGAGCGCGGCGCCACCTGTCTCATCGAGACGCCGCACCCCGGAGAAGTGGCTGTAGAGCGAAGCTGTCGCAGGCGTGCCTGGCAACTCGTGCTCTCCCAATCCGAGAGCGCGATGCAGAAACCCCCGCGGCCCCGTCGCATCCACCACAAAACGCGCCGCGACTTCAACCTCGCGCCCCTTGCGAACGCCGCTCAGCCGTGCCGTGCGCCCATCATCAGCACACTCGCGCAACTCCACTTCATCCAGATAAGCAACTCCCTGCTGCTGCGCCTCATCTGCCAGATACGCATCGAAGTCTGCGCGATACCAGTGCGTGTCTGCGATCCGATCATGAGGGCTGGCGGCCACCAGCAGCTGATTTTCCCGTTTCACTGCGCCCGAACTGCCCGGCGGGTGATGAAAGAAGCTGAACCCCCTCTTAAGTCCGCATGCAATCTCTGGATGACTCGATTGCCAGCTTCCCCATTTGCTCAGTGACCGCAGGTTCGCAAGATCATATCGAATCGCCAGTTCCTCAAGCAGCAAATTGGATAACGGCGTAGAAGACTCTCCAATTACGACTCGAGGATGTCGGCCACGCTCCAGCAGGATCACGCGCAGTCCAAGCCGCTGCGCGATCATTGCCAGAAGCGATCCCGCAAAGCCAGCCCCGACTACCGCAACATCAAAACGTTCTTTCAACCCGTCCCCCAGATTGTTTCGCGCACACCTCGCACATTACAGCGCCTGTTACTGACTGTCGCAGGTTCATCTCCCGCAGCCGCTGCACGCGCGCGGCGAAGCATTGCGCACACTCGCGCCTCCGCTTTACGTCCCACAAATCTGCAAACACCCGCGCGCGACGCTGCCGCAGTCCATATGCCACAGCATGTTCAAGCAGGCTCAGATCCGGGGGAACAAAGTCGCCTGCCGCAGCCAACTCCTCCATCGCTCCGTTGCCCCCTCGTGTCGGAATCAACGTCGCGACGGTTACGCCACAGCCAAACGAAAAATCCAGCGTCTTCTGCGCCCAGTGCAATGCTTCCTCAGGTTTCATGAAGGGCGGTTGCACCAGGATGAATGCGCGAACGTCGATTTCGCTGTTTCGCAGATAGGTCGCGGCGCCGGCAAACTGGTCCAGCGTCATGCGCTTGTTCAGTTTTTCCAGAACCTCGGTTTGCACTGTCTCCAGGCCCATCGCCACTTCCAGTCGCCCCGCGAGCAAGTCACGAAATTGAACGCAGACATCGCTCACGAACGCTGGATGGCATTCCACGATCACACGTTCAAAATCGTGTAAGCGCGCAGCGATCGCCGCATAATCCTCCGGCGGAATCGCGCGCGCATCAAAAAAGCTTCCGCTGTTATAGAGCTTGATTGCCCGCACTGCGCGCAGCCTTCTCAGCGCATAATCAATCTGTTCCGGAATCGCTCCCAAGGGCACGGAATCCGCAAGCGTATTGCGCCACAGATCGCACATCGTGCAGCGAAACGGGCATTCGCGGTTGGTCAGGAAGATGGTAGCCACCGGCTCAATCTGGCCGCCGGGTCCACACTCCTCTTCGATAAAACACGCGTACGGCTCGTGCACACTGACCGCCGTGCGCCCCTGGGGCCGCTGCGCCAGGATCCACCTGTCACGCTCCGCCGCGGTCTCTGGAAACGGCAACGCCACTTCGCCCTCACAGATAGAGCAAGAGGAACTTCGTCCTGTACTCCGCCTCGCGCCGCGGCAGCCGGCTTCTCAGCGCCTCCCTCGAAATCGCCCCATGCTGAAATCGCCGCTTCGGAAACACCGGCATCTTCATCCCCGTGACCGCTGCGATTCCACGCGACACAATCTCTCCCTTGAGCGCATACAGTCGATCCGTGTTGTAGTCCGTCAGCTCGATAAAGGGAATTGCTTCCGCGACGGCAATCACATCCGGTCGTGTATAGGGACTGAAACCCTGGAACCCAAAGTGGTGTGCCGGGGCGTATGTCCGCGTATACGAGCGGCTCAGACCCCCGCTGTAGGTCAGCGAGTGCTTGATCTTCCCAACACCCCAACCTTCCTGGTAAAGCATGGGGTTGTTGACCACGCTGCGAATCGTCAGTTCGGGATTCTCCTCGATCGGGTAATCCTTCAGGTTCTCGTCGCCGCCGTCTCCATCGAGCAGATACTTCCATTGCGGATACCGCTCTCGGATCCCGCGGCACAATGCTACCGCCATCGTCGCCGATTCCACGTCCAGCGACTTGTAGTCCTCTACAATCCGAATCGTCTCGTCAGTATTCAACGCTGCCGGATCAACTTCAATCGGCTCCAGAAACAACTCCAGTCCCAGACCACTAAGAAACGCGCGCGCCTGATCCATGTCCGGACCACGCCCCACATCAAGAACAAAAGCCTTCAGCCGGCTTAGACTCATACCCAATCGCTGCATCACAAAGTATGCCGTCAGAAACACGCTGCCGCTGTCGATGCCGCCCGAAAAGCAAACTCCGATCGGTTCTTTCTCCGGCACGCACTTTAGCCATTGCGAAACCTCTTCCGCCAGCGCGCCGATGTATGCCTTTCCTATCTCATCTAAATCGGCGGGTAGCGAAGCGGATGCAGGCGTGAAGAATCGCGTGTAGGCCGGATCAGGGTCCGGACACCCGACCAATCGAAGTTCCACAATGTAATGCGCCGGAACCATGCGCGAATAGCTGGGATGAAACTGTCCTTCCAGTCCCTCGCTCTTGAGCCAGTTGTAGATGGCGTCGATCCGCGGCGCCACGATCAGCACCGGCCCCTCCTGTCGCTTTGCCAGGAAATAGCGCATCGGGCGATCGAGCGATCGCGCCATTCTCACCGTCTTGCCCTCGCGCGCAACCAGCGCAAACGAACCATGAATCCCGCGCACGCCGCCCGCCCCGCCGGCCAGCACGCGCGCGCGCGCCTCTTCCACGGTCATGTTGAAAATCTGGTTCGCTGCCGGCTCAGTAAGGTCAACCACCCTCTCTATGTAGTGATCCATTGCTCGATTCTCCAACGTCCCTCCATCCTGAGTCTACCCTCCGGCATAATGCAAGCCGCTCCGCCGTTCGAGTCATAGAGAGGCCGCGCTTCCTGGTTCCTGAATCTCTCCTCCCTCAGATGGAGTCAAATCTCCACCGAATTTCTCAAGCAAATCGTGCCTCCTGCTCTCTACAGTGGAGAACGCAGTCACAGCAGGATGCAGATAAGCAACTCGTCCGCAAGCTCGGCGGACGCGGCGCCGCACCCCACGTCGGCACATTCCCCGCACCATCGGTCCGCAGTTTTTGGAGGTCAAGAAATAGATGAATTCCTTACGGAGAGGTGCGGTCTGCCCGCATCGGCCCTTATCACTCCTCGCCAGTCTTTCCCTGGCTATCTCATTCTCGCTTGCCGCCCCGCCGGCGACCGCGCAGGCTGCGTCCACGGGCAAGGCTCCCATCAGTGTCTTTGTCTACGACCGAACCCGCATGGATGCCTGGGATTGGTTCGAAGCGCCCCCTGCCTCCAACAGCTATGCCTATGTGCAAACTCTGCAACGCATCGGCATGACCCAGCGCCTCCATCGCTGGGACTGGGAGTTGGAGCTGTCTCAGCCGGCAATCTTTGACGTGCCCGACAACGCGATCGCTCCGGTAAGTGCGCAGGGGCAGCTGGGACTCGGCGGAACATACTATGCAGCCAACCTCAGTTCGTATCCCGCGGCCGCTTTTCTCAAGCAGGGTTTTGTGCGGTTTGATGGTGAGGACAAGAACCTGCGTGTGGGCCGTTTTGAGTTTATGGACGGCATGGAGACAAAACCCAGGAATTCTGCTCTTGCCTGGCTGCAGGCCAACCGCGTCGCAAGCCGCCTCATCAGCAATTTCGGCTTTACCAACGCCCAGCGCAGTCTCGATGGAGTGGATGGCCAGTGGCAATCCGGCACCTGGAATGTCACCGCAATGGCGGCGCGTTCTGATCAGGGCGTCTTCAACATGAATGGCAATCCGGAGTTGAATGTCGACATTCAATATCTGGCTTTGACGCACCCACAAGCCGGGCAGCACGTGCTCTGGCGTGTCTTTGCCGCCGGCTATCACGATGGCCGCACCGGGGTAACGAAAACCGACAATCGCGCCCTCGCAGTGCGCGCGGCCGATCATACCAACATTCGCATCGGGACCTACGGCGGCAATCTTACCGCCGACATTCCGGCGGGGCCCGGAAGCTTCGACTTCCTCTTCTGGGGAGCCTTGCAGAACGGTCGTTGGGGCTCCCTGAGCCAGAGCGCCGGAGCGGCCGCTCTTGAAGCCGGCTATCGCATGGGAAAGCAGGCCGCTGCGCCATGGCTTCGCGGAGGATGGTTTCGATCGACGGGTGACAAGAACCCTGCAGACGGCACCCATAATACGTTCTTCCAGCTGCTTCCCACACCGCGCCTTTACGCCCGTTTGCCCTTCTATAACCTGATGAACAGCACTGACGAATTTGTGCAGTTGATTGACAACCCGGTGAAGCGCCTGGCCCTCCGCTCTGACCTGCATTGGCTGCAGCTTACCTCCGGCCACGATCTCTGGTACCAGGGCGGAGGTGCTTTCGACAACAAGGTCTTCGGTTTCGTGGGGCGGCCCGCGAATAACGCGACATCTTTCGCATCGGTGCCCGACATCAGTGCCGATTGGCAGACGTCCAGCCACATCGACCTCAACTTCTACTACGCCTACGCCCAGGGAAAGACGGTCGTCGCAGCGATCTACCCCTCCGACCACAACATGCAGTTCGGGTACGTCGAGTTCGTCTACCACTGGCGCTCCAACCAGCCAGGAACAGGAAAAAAGTAGGCAGGGAGGAAAAATGAAATCACAGGGTTTGAAACGAGACTCCAACTTTTGATCGACGCGATCGCAAGCACACCGCGTCTAAAATTGCCGTGATTGTGATCACACCCCTTGCGCGACATCTGGAAGGGGTTGACATGAACCGAAAAGGTCGGGTGTTCCTTGATGAAGCTGCGTCGGGGTTTGTGGCCAGTTCTCTTTATTCTCGTGTTGCTGGCAGCTTGGCAGCTCGCCGTCTCCCTGCACCCTGGCCAACTCCTGCCTGGTCCATGGAAAACGGGGCAGGGAATCGCAGATCTTGCAGAGCACGGCTTGATCGTCAGGTATACCGTCGCATCTCTTTTTCGAGTCACCTGGGGATTCTTCCTTGCCGTCGTGATCGCAATCCCTCTGGGCCTCGTGATTGGATGGTATCGCCGCGCAGAAATGGCTCTCAACCCGATCCTCCAGATCATCCGCCCCATTTCGCCCCTGGCCTGGATCCCAATCGCCATTCTTTGGTTTGGAGTCGGTGATCTCGCGGCGGTCTTTCTCATCTTTATCGGCTGCTTCTTGCCCCTGCTGATCGCCGTCATCAACGCTGTCGAGAGCGTGCCTGCCGTGTACGTCAACGCAGGACGAAACTTCGGTCTCGGACCTGTCGCGCTGATGAGGAAAATTCTTTATCCGGCCAT
Organism: Occallatibacter sp.; assembly: GCA_035524195.1. Classification (GTDB taxonomy): domain Bacteria; phylum Acidobacteriota; class Terriglobia; order Terriglobales; family Acidobacteriaceae; genus Telmatobacter. The sequence goes on along the minus strand of DATKPJ010000181.1, from coordinate 12,560 downwards.
CGTCCCCCGCCTGATGACGGGACTGCGCATCACCCTCGGGGTGGCATGGCTGGTGGTTGTCGCCGCAGAGATGATCGCCGTCAATTCCGGGCTCGGCTTTCTTATCGTCGATGCCCGCAACGCCGGCAATCGCTATGACCTCGTCCTCGCCGGCATGGTCGTCATCGGCGTCGTGGGCCTTTTACTCGATACCTTCGTGCGCGCCCTCGAACGGGCAAGGCCGCTGCGCTGGGGATATGTGGAGAAAGACTGATGTCTGCGAATCCGATCATCGAAACGAATGCACCCGCCTCGCGCCTCCAAACCAAGCTGCGGACCGAAAACGTCAGCATGGTTTTCACTCGCGACGGTGAGAGCATGTCCGTGCTCGAAAACATCAACCTCGAGGTCGGCGACGGTGAATTCGTCTGCCTGCTGGGTCCCTCCGGCTGCGGCAAATCCACCCTCCTCAGCGCAATCGCGGGCTTTTTCAAGCCCACCGTCGGCGAGATCCGAATTGACGGCGAAGCGGTGCGCAACCCCGATCCGCGTCGCATCTTCGTCTTCCAGGAGCGCGGAGTCTTCCCATGGCTTACCGTCGAAGGCAACATTGGATTCGGTCTCGCCCGGCTTTCGCGATCCGAACGCATGCAGCGCGTCAGTCACTATATCAAAATGGTCGGATTGGAAGGATTTGAGAAGTCCTACCCCCACGAGCTTTCCGGAGGCATGAAACAGCGCGTCGAGGTCGCCCGCGCACTTGCCGTCAATCCCGACGTCCTGTTCCTCGACGAACCCTTCGGCGCGCTCGACTCGATTACCCGCATGGTCATGCGTGGCGAACTGTTGCGCATCTGGCTAGCCGAGCGCAAGACCATCCTTTTCGTGACCCATGACATCGATGAGGCAGTCCAGCTCGCCGATCGTGTCGTTGTCATGAGCGCGCGTCCCGGCCGTATCCAGCAGGTCGTCCACATCGACATTCCTCATCCCCGCGACATTAGCTCACCTCGTTATCTCGAGCTTCGAGACGGCATTCTCAGCCAGATCGGACTGGCTCACAATCTATGACGTCACAGGGGCAGCCCGGCAACTGGGAACGCTACGTTTGGCCGATCCTGGCCACAGCTGCCTTCCTCGCCTTCTGGTACTTCGCCGTTGCCTGGTCGGGAACAAAGATTTTTCCCTCGCCTCGCGAAGTGGAGAGAGGATTGGCCGAACTCCTCCGCGAAGGAGTCCTCTATCGCGATATCGTCGATTCACTGCGAAGGGTCGCCATGGGATACGTTGCCGCCGTCTTTCTCGGTATCCCGCTTGGACTGCTCTTCGGCTGGTATCCCGCTGTCAATCAAGTCGTCAATCCCGTCATTCAGATCCTTCGTCCCATCAGCCCTATCGCATGGATCCCCATTGCCATCATTTTTTTCGGCGTCGGCGATCACGCTGCCATCTTCCTTGTCTTTCTTGGCGCATTTTTTCCCATCCTTGTCACATGCGTCGATTCGGTTGCCGGCGTCCCGCTCATTTACCGTCGAGCCGGCAGCAACTTCGGTTTCACCCCGCCTCAGCTTCTCGCTCGCGTGGTCTTCCCCGCGGCCCTGCCACAGATCCTTGTAGGTCTTCGCATCGCGCTCGGCATCGCCTGGCTCGTTGTCGTTGCGGGTGAAATGATCGCCGTCAACTCCGGACTCGGATATCTCATCATCGATTCTCGCAACTCCGGCAAGCGCTACGACCTCGTTGTCGGTGCCATGCTCCTCATCGGTGTCATCGGCCTGATCCTCGATCTGTTATTTCGCCGTATCGAAACCATGAAACCCGTCCGCTGGGGGTTCCGCAATGACTCTTAGAAACCTTGTGCACGTCGAAGCGTGGAGTCTCAAGGCCAAAATCGTCGCCTCCTCTCTCGTCTGGCTCGTCCTCATCTCGGGCCTCCACGGCTGGCTCAACGTCAACTGGGTCTCCGTCTTCAACGATTACCTCCCTCCCGCGAAGCGCAGAATTGTGGTCGGCTATGTCCCCGTCACCTGCCAGTTGACCTGCCCCGTAACCGACTACATCTCCAAGTATTCAGAGAGTGGCGAGATGTACCTGCCCCGCATGTTTCAGGGCTTTCCCGAGCTGAAAGAAGCGCTCATCTCCAACAAGATTCAGGCCGCCTTCATCGTGGCTCCCATGGCCATCGCCCTCGCTGCCCAGGGCGTGCCGATCAAGGTGGTATATCTCGGCCACCGCAATGGAAGCGCGGTCGTCGTGCGCAAAGATGGCCCCATTAAAAACTTCGGCCAGTTGCGAGGTAAAACGATCGCCATCCCCAGCCGGTTCTCCGACGAGAGACTCCTGCTCTTTCGCGCCATGCAGGCATATGGAATGCCCCCTGATTCAATCAGGATGGTTGAGATGGCACCCCCAGACGTCGCCGGCGCTCTCGAGGCAGGAGCCATCGATGCCTTCGTCATGGGCGAGCCCTTTCCTTCGCAGGCCGAGATGGGCGGCTACGGCCGCATCCTCTTCTACGCCGATAAATACTGGCCAAACTACATGTCCTGCATCCTCGTCGTCCGCAGCGACCTCATCAACGATCGCCCCGAGGTGGTGCAGGTGCTCGTCGACGGCATCGCTCGCTCCGGCCTCTGGCTCGACCTCAGCAGACCCCACCGCATCGACGCCGCCGACTTCGTTGGCCGCTATTACTACCATCAGAAGCCCGAACTCCTCCGCTGGGCGCTCACCAAGCCCATGGCCCGCATCCGCTACAACCTCCTTGAGCCGGAGAAACCCGACTTCGATGAAGTACGCGACATGATGATCCAGACCGGAGTTCTCAAAAAGAAGATCCCCTTCAGTGATTACACCGACCTTCGCTTCGCCGATCACGCCACAATTGAGACTTCCTGGAAATACGAACCTGGTGACGCAGTCGCCAGATAACCTCAAATACCGTTTTCAAAAGAGGTCACCATGATCCGCCGACAATTCCTGCAAATCGTAGCGCTCACCGGAGCAACCACCGTCGCATCCCTCAAGGGATTGGAAGCTCTCGAAAAACATCACACCGAGGCCAAACTCGACGCGACCGGTACGGAAAGCATCGCCTGGCACGTCAGGGGATTCACCTGCATCACCTGCGCGGTCGGCCTCGAAACCATGCTCCGGCAGCAGAAGGGCGTCGTTTCCGCTCACGCCAGTTATCCGTCCGCTTCCGTCTCAATTCAGTTTCATCCTCGTATGGTCAGCAAAACCGCGCTGCGATCCTATATCTCCGAACTCGGTTTCACGGCCGAGGAACCCCTTAGCTGAACTCGTTTCGGCGTCCTATCCATCCGCTGGCATGCGCCTCGCAATGGTTCCCGGGCTTCACAGGTACGCTCGTCCACCACATCATCCCCGGCGTCGCAAATCTCTCTGCCTGGGCATCTTCAAAAGAGGTCAAATCCGATGCAATCCTGCTATTCCCAGTTCGCCGCAAGTCTGACCACCAGCCTCAATCTCGCACAATCCCCCGTGGCCGTCTGCTTTGCTGACTCTGTCCCCGCGTCTGTCCCCTCGCATGCGGGCAAGGTTCCCGCTGGATGCCGCTTCTGGCAGGATGCTGCCACCAGCGCCTTCGCAACTTCGGCGGCTGACCACTCCCTTTGCGCAATCGGAGTCTATACTCATCATCTTGATCTTGCTCCGGCGCGGCAAACCGATCTTGAAGACGCCCTCCACGTCTTCGGCGATCTCGGCTACGTCAGGGCGCAGGACCTGCCTCTCATTCCTGTTCTTGCCACTCAGCCAAAGCACGTCATCTACGCGCCCCTGGCGCACTCGCCGCTCGAGCCCGATGTCGTCCTGTTGGTCGTTGATGCCCGACAGACCCTCATCCTCAGCGAAGCAGTTCAACAGGTCGAACAGCAGAATGCTCCCGCCATGGGACGTCCCGCCTGTGCCGTGATTCCGCAGGTCATGAATACCGGCCGCGCAGCCCTCAGCCTCGGCTGCTGCGGCGCCCGGGCATATCTCGATGTCCTCACCGACGACGTCGCCCTCTTCGCCTTGCCGGGAGCAAAGCTTTCCGTGTACCTGGAACGCATCACTGCGCTCGCTCAGGCCAATTCCGCGCTCGCGAAATTTCATCGCTTGCGCCGTCGCGATGTTGCCGCGGGAGCCGCCCCCACGATCAAGGAGTCACTCGCCGCCCTGAATTCTTAGCCATCCGACGCGCCACGTGCAGAACGAGCGGCGTCCGCTCCCATGACACCAGAATCTCTGCAATTGCCTTGCAGCAGCCGAAACTCCGAATGCGCCCGCGATCGACCGGCCGGGATGGAGGCATGCGGTAGAATCATCGCTACGAAGCCAATCCCCAGCGGAGAGCTGAACATGAAAAGCCTCACTCTTTACAAACCAAACGGAGAAATCTTCAAGACCTTCCCGCAGATCTTTGCGCATGGAACTGAAAATGGTCTGCTTTCGTTCCGATTCGAGCGGACGCCAAACGATCGAAATTCAATTGAGAAGATCATCACCAATCTGCCATTCGTACTTCAGGACGACGAGCCTTAAAGCCAGTTCTGTGACGGTGAGCTACACCTCTCCTGCCCCGATTGCACCCCCTTTACTTCCCGGAGGATCAGAATGTTTGTTGCCAGGGGAACCTCTCTTGTCCTGTTGCCGCTCCTTCTCGCTTCGACCACGCCTGTGTATCCGCAACAAGCCGCTGCCGCCACTGAGATCGCGCCTCTAGCTGGCTATTCCGCCGCTGCCTCGGCCGCCGAGCGCGACTGGGAGACGAAGTTCCGCGCCTTGCCCTCGCCCGACAATCTCCGCGAATATATGCGCCACCTCAGCGCGCGCCCGCACAATGTCGGTTCGCCCTATGACAAGGAAAATGCTGAGTGGATTCTTGCCCACTTCAAGCAATGGGGGCTGGACGCGGAAATCGAAACCTTCTACGTCCTCTTTCCCACCCCGAAAGAACGTGTTGTCGAACTTGTCGAGCCGAAGATCTTCAACGCAAAGCTCCTGGAACCGCCGATCCCCGTCGATCCCACCTCAAGCCAGCAGGCCGAGCAGCTTCCCACCTACAACGCCTACAGCATCGACGGCGATGTCACCGCGCCGCTCGTCTATGTCAATCAGGGTGTGCGCGCAGATTACGACCAGCTCGACCGTATGGGCGTCTCCGTCAAAGGTGCAATCGTGATCGTCCGCTACGGCGGAGCCTGGCGCGGCATCAAGCCCAAAGTAGCCGCCGAGCACGGAGCGGTGGGGTGCATCATTTATTCCGATCCTCGTGATGACGGCTATTCGGCCGGCGACACGTTTCCCAACGGTCCCTATCGTCCTGAAGATGGCGTTCAGCGCGGTGCGGTCACCGATACTCTCTATGAGGGCGATCCGCTCACTCCGGGCTATGGCGCAACCAAAGACGCCAAGAGGCTCCCGATCAAAGGCAATCCCCTCATCACCAAAATTCCCGTCCTGCCCATCTCCTATGGAGACGCGCAGCCGTTGCTCGCGGCCATCGGAGGCCAGACCGTTCCCCCGGCCTGGCGCGGCAACCTGCCTATCACCTATCACGTAGGTCCCGGTCCGGCGAAGGTTCACTTGAAGGTGGAGTCAAACTGGGACATCAAGCCCATCTACGACGTCATCGCGCGCATTCCCGGGTCCGAGTTTCCTGACCAGTGGATTATTCGTGGCAACCATCACGATGCGTGGGTAAACGGCGCGGAAGACCCAATCTCCGGGCAGGTCTCACTGCTTGAAGAGGCGCGTTCCATGGGGGAACTGCTCAAGCAGGGATGGAAGCCAAAGCGCACCATCATCTTCTGCGCCTGGGATGGCGAAGAGCCCGGACTGCTTGGCTCGACCGAATGGGTCGAAACGCACCAGGACGAGTTACGCAAAAAAGCGGTCATGTACGTCAACTCCGATTCGAACGGCCGCGGTTTTCTCGGCATGGAGGGCTCGCACTCCCTGGAGCACTTCATCAATGGGGTCGCGCGCGACGTTCCTGATCCTGAAACCAAACTCACCATCTGGAAACGCGCCCAGCTCCGTGCCATTGCCAACTCTAAAACCGAGGCTGCACGCCAGGAGGTGCGGAACAGGCCCGATCTGCGCATCGGCGCCCTCGGCTCCGGCTCCGACTACACTCCGTTCCTCGACTTCGCGGGAATCGCTTCTCTCGACCTCGGCTTCTATGGCGAATCAGGCGGTGGCATCTATCACTCCATCTACGACGATTTCTACTGGTACACGCACTTCGGCGATACCAAATTCGTGTATGGGCGCGCCCTGGCGCAGACTGCCGGCACAGCTCTCATGCGCATGGCCGACGCCGAACTGCTGCCCTTCGGCTTCCACGATTTTGCCGATACCGTTCACATGTATATCGGCGAACTCAAGAATCAGTTGAAGGATCAGCAGGCCACGATCGAAGAGACAAACAGGGAACTCAGCGAAGGCGTCTACACCGCGATTGCCGATCCCACCAAGCCGTACGTGCCTCCGGCTCGCGAGACCGTTCCGCCCTACCTGAACTTCGCTCCGCTTGAGAATGCCGACGCCGCGCTCACCGCCAGCGCAGACCGCTACACCAGGGCGCTTGCAGCATTGCGGGCAACTGACGGCTCGCACCTCGACGCGACCTCTCTGGCGAAAGTCAATGCCTTGCTGGTGGAAAGTGAGCGCGCGCTGACCACCGAGGCCGGGCTGCCCGGCCGTCCATGGTTCAAACACCAGATTTATGCGCCGGGCGCGTACACCGGCTATGGCGTCAAAACATTGCCGGCCGTGCGCGAGGCCATGGACCAGGAAAACTGGAAGCTGGCTGACGAACAAATTCCGGTGGTTGCAAAGGTCCTGCAGGATGAAGCCGCTCTGATCGACTCGGCGGCCGGGATTCTGGACCACGCCTCCGCGACCGACTCAGCCAGGTGAATCGGCGGCCGCAAGCCGAGTCCCCAGGTCTCTGTTCTCCCCAGGTTTTTGCTTTGAGGCCTGACAACAAAGATTGCGCTCGCTGCTTGCCCTCTTCACTCGCATAAAAATAAAAACACGGCGCAGTCATTGCTGACCGCGCCGCGCTTATCAGAATGCTTTCTTGTCCGTGTCCTAGAACAAGTTCCACAGCGATTGGTTGTAGACCTCGTGGTGATACTGCACCTCGGAGCCCTTCACAAATGTGCCCAGATCGCGAGGCGAGCGATCGGCCGCCGCCTGTTTCAAATCGGCGAACCGCCCCTGCACATCGGCTCCCAGAATCTTCCCAATCCATTGCGACGATCTGAAATCGTCAATCGCCTTCTGTATGTGATCGGGAAGATACCGCTGCGCCTGCCGCAGATTCTCGATGCTCGCCGTCGTGCCGTCAATGCCCGTCTTGAAGATCGAATACATCGTCAGGTACGGGTTCGCATCCGGAGCCACCGACCGCACCTCCACGCGCATCGACCGCTTGTTGCCGATGGGCACCCGGATCATTGAGCCTCGATCTGTAGCCGAGGCCTTGATCTGGTTCGGTGCCTCAAAGTGCGGGTCCAGCCGCCGGTACGCATTCACGCTGGGATTCAAAACCAGGCAGATATCCAGCGCATGCGAAAGGATGCGGTCGATAAACTCCCATCCGAACGTCGACAGCTGCTCCTGGCCCTTTTCGTCCCACATCAGGTTGATCTTGTCCTTCGACACCGACACATTCGTGTGCATGCCGCTGCCATTCACGCCGACCACAGGCTTGGGCAGAAAGCTCGCTGTGTAACCCATGTTGTTGGCGATCTGGCGGGTCAGAAGCTTGTATAGCTGGATCTGGTCCGCCGCTGCCACCACTTCGCCGTAGCCGTAGTTGATCTCAAACTGGCTCGGCGCCACCTCGGGGTGATCCTTTTCGTTCTGGAATCCCATCGCCCGCTGCACTTCCGCCGACGTGTCGATGAACTGCCGCAACGGGTCCAGCGGCAGAACGTGATAGTACCCGCCCGTGTTGATGAACTCGAACTTGCCCGTCTCGTGAAACTTCTTTTCCGCATCGCGTCCCGCAAACAGAAACCCTTCAATCTCGTTGGCCGCGTTCAGCGTGTATCCCTTCTCCTTGTAGAGCGTGTCGGAGTAGTTCTTCAGCACGCCGCGCAAATCGCCGGAGTAGGGCGTCCCGTCCTTGTCGATGACCGTGCCAAACACCAGCACCTTGCCGTTGCCAAACACATCGGCCGGCACCCAGTAGAAAGCGCTCCAGTCGATGCCAAGGCGCAGATCGCTCTCCTTCTGCGCCGTGAATCCGCGAATCGACGAGCCGTCAAAAGTCAGGTTCTCATAGGCCCCAAGCAAAAACTTCTTGTCGTAATCCAGAAGATGAAGCCGCCCCTCAAGATCCGAGAAAAGCACAGTCACGGCTTTAATCCGCTTTTCATCAGTCAGGTATTTCAGCCGCTTCTCGCGGATTTCGTCCATCTTCAACCGGTTCAGCCGGTCGCCCTTGGCTTGCAGGTTCAGCTCTTCAAGCTCTTCATAGCTCAGTGCCAAAAAGTTGCGGTACTCAGTCGACATGGTTCTCCTTCTTGACGGAAAGACGAAGTAACAATCAGTGAAAGTCTAGGGTTCCCTGCATAAGGAACCAGTGAGGAACGGGCCTCGCCCGCCGACCCCGGCAGACTCGACCATCAGCAATAGAATAGCAAGCTGGATTGGAAACCCCACCAGCGGAAAACCGCGTTCCCGGCTTTCTGACCTCAAACGCCGCCGCTCCAGCCCTGGCGCACTCTGCGCAAACTACGCACGCATCCCGTGCTGCGGGCATCGGTACGCGCCTGTCTGATCCACCGCGCGCACCCTGATCACCTGCGCCGTCGTGTCATCCTTCCCGTCAGCCTCTACAGCGCACGATACAAGCTCCCGCGCAATCTCGCCCGCGCTCTTCGCCTGGGATGCAATCCGCGCAATATGCTCCGAGCTCATCCGCTCATGCAGCCCATCCGTGCTCAGCACCAGCACATCGCCGGCAAGCAGCGTCAGGGCTATCGTGTCGGGCAATACCATTGCCTCCCGTCCCAACATCCGCCGCATGCCATTTTTCCCATCGATTCCTTCCGCCTTCGCGTATCCTGCTTCCTTTGCCGGCTCATGAGCGGCGTCCTGGGTCACCTGCCGGGCAAACCCATTGCGCACCAGGTAGCAGCGCGAATCGCCCACATGCGACACAATCGCCTGGTCATGGCGCAGCGCGCAGGCCACCACCGTCGCCCGTCCTTTTCCGTTCGGCGGGCCGCCGTGTCCGCCACGGTGAATTTCCGAATTCGCAGTCTGGATCAACTCCGGCAGCAGGCTGATCAGCATCGCCCCTGGTCGTGCCTTCTCAAACTCCCCGGTCAGTACTGAAATTGCCGTCGCTGCCGCGCCTTCGCCGCATCCCTGCCCGCCACATCCGTCCGCCACGGCAAAGAGATACCCATGCGATTGAGCCTGTTGCCGCGAGTCGGGGATGAACCACCCCATTGCGTCCCCCTTGCCCAACTCCCTCTCGCCGCGATCGCTGGCCTGGCCGAATTGAAGTTCTAGCATGGACGTCACCGAAGGAATCTTCCAACGCCATCTTGCAGCCCGACTTCCGGTTCACAAATCATCCGAGGCTTCTTTCATCCCCGGCGCATACTTTGACCCATGCCGCTCTTCGGCAGCTACGCAATCGCGTTGCAGGTTGTTGAAGGTGAGGCTTCGGTTTCTCGCTGGCCCTGGAAAAGGTTCGATACACCCCGGAATAGAAAGAGCCTAGGGCCGGTTCAATAAAGATTCAATCAAGATGCCGTCTCAACTGCGCCATTCACTGCCCTTACACCATTCCGCCTAAGAACGGCATGGAAATGCTGCTAAAATTCATTAACCGATTTTTTACGCGCATCCGGCCGCTCCTAAGGCCCTGAGTTCTTTCCCTTGCAGGCTTTCCCGTCGTCGTCGGGGCCTGCTCAGGCGTTCTCTTCTTTTTCGCGCGAAGCCCCGCATTCATTCGTCTGAAAGGACTTTGCTACGTTGTCCGGCGCCTCTATCCCGGTTCGCACCGCCCTCGGAGCGCAACGTGTCCAGGGTACTCGTCCGCGCATCCTCCAGGCAGCGCTCCAGTGCGCTGCGGGAATCGCCGCTGTCCTCGCCATCACCGCGTTCGCACATGCGATCCACAGTCTCCTGCCCCTCGCGTCCCCGCTCTGTCTCGTCATCATCGTCGCCATCGCACGGTGGTGCGGATTGGGCCAGGCGCTCGCCGCATCCGTTGTCGCAGTTTCAGCCCAGATCGTCTTCGCGCTCCCCGGCCCCTTCACGCTCGACATGCTCCTCGACCGCGCCGTCACGTTGTCCGTCTTCATCCTCAGCGCCTTTCTGGTCAGCCGCATCTCCGTTCGTCTCGCGGAATCCGCAACTCGTTCCAGCGCATTGTCCGGCCAGATGCATGACTTCTACGAGTTCACCCGCCGCACCTTGCAGATGAACGTCCACATCGAACCGGGCGCGCAGCTCGCCGAGCTCGTCCACGAAGTCTTTGCCCTCCAGGCCGTCGCCATCTTCGACGCCGATTTGCATGAGATCTACCAGGCTGGCTATTGGCAGGACGATCCCCAGGAGCTGGCCCAGAACGTCTATTACTTCGAGACCACCGATGACGATCCCAAAACCGGCATCGCCCGTCGCGTTGTCCGTCTCGGTTCGGTTCCCATCGGCAGCCTGGTCCTGCGCGGAGACACCACTCCCCTCGTCAATAACGCCATCGCCTCGCTCATCGCCATCACCTTCGACCGCTACCGCGCATTCGCCAACGAGAACCGCATTGAAACCGAGCGCCGCACCGAGCAGCTTCGCGCCACGGTTCTCGATAGCCTCGCCCATGCTTACAAGACTCCGCTTACCGCCATCCGCGCCGCATCCTCCGGCCTCAGCGAGATGGGCCACCTTTCTCCGGCGCAGGCTGACCTCGTCTCCCTCATCGACGAACAGGCCGGCCTCCTCAGCGAACTTACGGCGCGCCTGCTCACCACCGCGCGCCTCGACGCCGGCGAAGTGGCTATTCACGCGGAAGAAGTCGGTGTCGGATCGCTCGTCGAAGAAGTCGTCGCCGGCCTCGGCGAACGTCTCGCCAGCGCCAAGATCGTCATTGACCTGCCTGAAGACAGCCTCGTTTTCTGCTGCGACCGCCGCCTCATGAGCATGCTGCTCAACCAGTACATCGACAATGCCTGCAAATACTCCACCTACGCGTCGCCCATCACGATCCGCGCCGTCCGCGAGCAGGCTGAAGTCATTTTTTCCGTGCGCAGCTTCGGCCCCGTCATTCCCATCGCCGATCGCGAACGCATCTTCGAGCGATACTATCGCTCCTCAACCCTCTCCAGTCGCGCTTCCGGAACCGGCATCGGCCTCGCCGTCGCCAAGCGCGTCGCCCTCATTCACGACGGACACGTCTGGGTCACCAGCGACGAAGAAGAGGGAACCACTTTCTACGCGGCAATTCCTGCACCGGCTCAAAAGAGGAAATCTTCATGAATCAGCCCGCTATTCGTGTTCTTGTTGTCGACGATGAACCCGCTATCCGCCGCGCCTTGCGCTCGCCCCTCGCCGAACTCGGTTTTCAGGTCGCTGAAGCCTCGCGTGGCGAGGAGGCTCTGCAACTGCTCCACTCCGGCAACATCGACGTCATCCTGCTCGACGTCAACATGCCCGGCATCGGCGGCGTCGAAACCCTCCGCCGCATTCGCGCCGTCGCTCCCCGCCTGCCCGTCATCATGGTTACCGTGCGCGACGGAGAAGAAGAGAAAGTCGAAGCGCTCGAACTCGGCGCCGACGACTACGTCACCAAGCCCTTCAGCATCCGCGAACTCATCGCCCGCATCCGTACCGCACATCGCCGCGTCCACGCACCGTCCCGCGCTGAAGATGCGCCCATCGAAATCGGTGAGATCCGCCTCGTTCCCGCGCGCCGCAGCGTCACCAAGCGCGGCCAGCCCATCCATCTCACCCGCAAGGAATTCGACATCCTCCTCTGCCTCATGAGCCGCGCCGGACGCGTCGTTACCTACGCCAAATTGCTCACCGCCGTCTGGGGAGCCGACTGCCGCGAAGAAGTCGAGTACCTGCGCACCTTCATGCGCCAGCTTCGCAAGAAAATCGAAGACGATCCCTCGGCTCCCGTCTACCTGCTCACCGATGTCTACGTGGGATACCGCTTCGCCGATGCGCAGATGCTGCAGGAGCGTAGCGACTCTCCTGAGCGCACAACCAGCGAGCCAATCGCGGATCACGCCTCCTAGACCCCGTACAGGCTGCGACCGGAAACTGATCGACCCTAGCGGACAGACAAACGCGTGTCAAGCGACAATCTGTTCAACCTGTTGAAAACGCAAGGCCACGCCGTTGCCTGCTAATTCCATCAAAGGCGCACAATCAAAGTAGCCGTGAAAGGACGGCCAAGCCATTCGTCCCTTGGCGTGCGCAGAGTATTCGGCGGCATGACCTACCTGGTTAAATCCTCTTTGAGGTGTCACCGCCTATCGGAAAATTGCACCGCGGTTATAACTGAAACCGTTATTAACTCCGATGTAATTTCCCAATGG
>DATKPJ010000180.1:0-9816 GCA_035524195.1 Occallatibacter sp. | reverse complement strand
ATCTTGGCCAGCGGCACGCAGCGGACAGAGGCACGTCAACAGAAGGAGCGAAAGGAAGGCTCTCGAATCGATTCGCAGTGGTTTGCGCGCAAAATCGGTTCGGCGTGCCCGTTCTGGGCTCAGATGCCAGGGAATTGTTGTGTTCGCGCATGGCCGAGGCTCGGCAGGCTCCGAAAACTCAGATACCGAATGCTGTTCCAACATGCCGCGATCATTCTACTCGACCTATTATTGGCTACCGCGGCGATACACCGGGCCGGATTGCCAGCGATGAGAATCGAAGAGTCGCTTGGAATTGCACTTGAAGCATGTCTGGTGGGCATCGAAGCCGGAGATTCTTTCGTCGTGATTGGCACGCGGCCAGGTCCACGTGTGGTGCGGGCAATGAAGAAACAGCCGAAACCGATCCAATCCGAGGACCAGCTGAACAGAGCCGACCTCGCACGAACGGTTGCGGATGTGAAGGATCTTGCGGCGGAGAGCGGAATCGATGGGGAAAGTATGTGCTGCCACTGCGAAACTCCTATACGGCCTGCAGGAAACAGACCGGATTGGAACCTCACGAGAGACTCCGGCAGCGCGTGTTTCACTTCAAATGTTGGAGAACGTAACTCACTTGCAACAGCGCTGAACTGATCGGTGGACGTGAGAATCCAACTTGGTGATCATGAGGCCGGCAGAACGACAACTGAACATCTGGCCCGAACTGCCTGCCAGCCTCACGTCAGAGCCATTTTGGATCAAAAGCTGCGTTCGAAGATGTGATTTAAATCACTCTAGGCTGGAATTCGCGGGACGAAAACGACGGCCTTGGACTTCATACCTGCCAGAGGCGACGCGAGCGATGGCTTCGCTGTAGGCGATGTGTTCTTCGGCGAGGATGCGGCCAGCGAGGGAATGGGCGTCGTCGGAGTCGAGAACCGGGATGGCGCGTTGCAGGATGATGGCGCCGTGGTCGAGGTGTTCGTCGACGAAATGGACGGTGCAGCCAGCCACCTTGACTCCGTAGTCGAAGGCCTGTTGCTGGGCGTCGAGGCCGGGAAATGCCGGCAGCAGGGAGGGGTGGATGTTGAGAATGCGGTTGGGAAAAGCTGCGATGAACTCGGGCGAGAGCAGGCGCATGTAGCCGGCGAGGATGACGTAATCGACAGAGTGGGCGCGGAGGGTAGCGGCGACGTCGGCGTCGTGGTCGGCGCGCGGGCGACCTTTGGAGATATGCAGCGCTGTGGGCAGACCGAGTTCGCATGCGGCGGCGAGGCCGGGAGCATCGGCGACGTTGGAGATCGCTACCGCGATTTCAACCCCGGGGAGTCTTCCGGTCCGAATTGAATCGACGATGGCGAGGAAGTTGGAGCCGCGGCCAGAGAGGAGAATGCCAAGGCGCTTGGGGGTCGGGTTGGAGTCGGTTGTCACTTAGGTTTCATCGTTTCCCACCCTTGCTTCGGAAGGATGAGGCACCAAGCAGGTTGGCAAGTTAGCGAGTTTGCCAACCGAATCGGCCATCTAAGTGTAGTGGACGCGGTGGTCGCCTTTGATGATGCGGCCGACGACGTGGAACTTTTCTTCCGCACGGTCGAGCAGGCCCTTGGCGCGCGTGAACTTTGCGGCTGGTATGGCGGCGATGAGGCCGATGCCCATGTTGAAGGTGCGCATCATCTCCTCCTGCGAGACCTTTCCGAGATCGCGAAGGTGCTCGAAGATAGGCAGAACCGGCCAGGAGCCGAGTTCAATTTGTGCCGCGGTGTTTTTGGGCAGGATGCGGGGCAGGTTTTCAGTGATGCCGCCGCCGGTGATGTGGGCCATGCCGGTGGTCATTTCGGCGGTGACCAGTTTTTGAATCACATGAAGGTAGCTGCGGTGGGTCTTCATGAGGGCCGCACCGGCTTTCTCCTTGATTGCGGTAACGTACTGAGTCGGCTTGTAGGCAGCCACTTCGAACAGGAGCTTGCGGGCGAGCGAGTAGCCGTTGGTATGCAGGCCGGTAGAGGGCAGGCCGATGAGCACGTCGCCGGGCTTGATGCCGGCGCCGGTGACCATTTTGCCGCGGTCGACGGCGCCGACGATAAAGCCGGCAAGGTCGTATTCGCCTTCGGAATAGAAGCCGGGCATCTGCGCGGTTTCGCCGCCGATGAGAGCACAGCCATTGGCGCGGCAGGCCTCGGCAAGGCCGGTGACGACGGCTTCGGCAACTTCGGGGTCGAGCTTGCCAGTGGCGAGGTAATCGAGAAAGAAGAGTGGCGTGGCGCCCTGGACGGCAATGTCGTTGACGCAGTGGTTGACCAGATCGGCGCCTACGGTGTGATGCAGGCCCAACTCGAAGGCGATTTTGAGTTTGGTGCCCACACCGTCGGCCGAGCTGACGAGGATGGGGTTTTTCCAACGCTGCAAGTCGAGGCGGAAGAGCCCGCCGAATCCGCCAATTCCGCCTAAGACATTGCGGTTGAAGGTTTTCTGAGCGAGATACTTGATGCGGTCCTTGGTATGGTCAGCGGAAGAGATATCCACGCCGGCGTCGGCATAGGTGATGGACCTTGAATTGGATTCGTCTGGCACCGTGCGGCCTTCTGCGGGTGGAGTGAGCGCCGGAGTTGCTATGGCGGAAAGGTCGATTCTAGCAGGAATAGGGGAAGGGGTCGGTGCGGTGGAAATCAGAGGTACTGTTCGAAAAGGCAGGTAGGTCCGGGATCGAGAATGGAAAGCTAGCTCGGGATTATATACTTGACAAAAGTACAGAATAGTCATATCTTGTAAATGTGAGAACGGTATCTATCTCGCCTTCTTCGGTTTGCGCACTGATCCAGCTACGCGGATTTCACGGCGAATGTCCTGTTTCACAGATGCCAAAAGAGAGCGCATTGAGACTGCTTTTAGAGTCGGTTTCCCGCCCGTTTTTGGACCTTTCTGGGGGCGCGCTGTGACCATCATTGACCTCTGCTCTACGTTCTCATCCGATGACCGTTGCCGGGAGCTTTTGGAGCGTTTGCGCTGGCCCATGAAGCCTGAATGCCCGCGCTGCTTTGGCCCCGTCGTGCGGCTGGCAACGAATGCTCGCGTCCTCTACTGCAAGGACTGCGACTATCAGTTTACCGTCACTGCGAATACGATCTTCCACGATTCTCACTTGCCCCTGATTAAGTGGTTCGCAGCTACGTACCTGCTTTGTGAATCCCGCAAGGGGATGAGCGCGAATCAGATCAAGCGTACCCTCGGCATCTCGTACAAGACGGCATGGTATCTCTGTCACCGCATCCGCGCGGCCATGGCGACAACAGAGAAGGGCATGATGGATGGGATTATCGAGATGGACGAGACCTATGTGGGCGGAAAGATTCGCAAGGGCACGCCAGATGCGCAGAAGAACCGCCTGAAGAACAAGGAAATCGTCATCGGCATCAAGCAGCGTGGCGGCGAGCTTCGTTTCTTTCATGCCGAAGACGTGAAGTCTGGCACGCTGGCGAAGTACATCAAAGACAATGTGTCCAAAGAAGTCGAAGTCATCATGACCGACGAATATATCTCGTATCCCGGCGCCGTGAAGCAATCCGAGATCGAAGGACTGGAGCACAAGACCGTAAACCACTTCGCAGGCGTCTACGCCGATGGCGACATTACGACGAACGGAATCGAGTCAGCCTTCTCGCTGCTGAAGCGCGGCATTGTCGGGACGTGGCACAAGGTATCCGCCAAGCACCTGCCGAAATACCTTGAGGAAATGACGTTCCGGTTCAATCGCCGTAGTTCAAAGACGCTCTTTCTCGATACGCTGCGCCACATGATTACGGCTGATCCGCTGACGTTTGAAAAGCTCACCGCATAGTCGCGGTCAAGACTGCGGTTTCTTTTCTTCCTCATCAACATCTTCCAGATACGACTCATCCATTTTGAACCAACTCTCAGTCTTTTCCGTTCTAGGTCGGGGCCCAAACCTTCCAAACAACTCCTTGCACCTTTTAGCCCCCGCGTCGGACAAAGTCAGAACTTTTCCGTCTTCATCCATGACGTCTATCGAGAACGACTCTCCGATTCCAGGCACGCTCTCACTCAGAGCTTTTGCTTCATAGACTGCATAAATCGTGCTCATCAGTGAATCAATAGAATCCTGATCCCTAAGAAACAGAATCGTTCGCGCTGTATTCCCGGCGCTACCGATAGCGGCAAATTCATTTTCTAGGGATACGACTTCTTCGCAGTTTTCGCTAATTAACACGATCATTGGAGCGCGCCATGGTTTCATGGTCGCGTAGTCCATCACGTCCACAAATCCAACTATTATCAGTTCGGCTCCGACCAGTATCTGCGCGGCTTCGTTAAGGCATTCCCCTACGAATGCCTCTCCAAACTTCTCCCGCCCATGATTTACAGCGAAGGAATAAGGGAAACCGTATTTTGTGTTGAAATGGCTGTCCGTCAGTGCCTTCTTGTACTCGTGAAAAACAAAGCGGGACTGATCGACGATATTTTCTTCTGTAAAAGGCGTTGTCTTCAGGTGGTTTTCGAATCTAGTACATAACTCGTCTGCTCTTGGATCACTCCCAGCAGACAAGGCGACCCAGCCCTTCCCAATCCAATGTATTTTCTCGATATTGTCAGAGCTTCCTACACCCTGAACCTCACCTCGCCAATCCCGGCACAAGACGACCCGATACTTGTCAGAATCGTCTTCGCAAACTGCGGCAATGCAGACGGTCATAGACCTTCTCTCTGGCCGCAGTTTTGGCTTTCTGAATAATTTGGGGCGCGGCCTAAATCCTTTCGTCAGCATGCTCTAACTCCTCCACTTTGGTCAAGTGAATAATCCCGAGCTAGCTTGACATCAAGAGGGGATGGCAGTATTTTGGTGTAAAGCAGGCTTGACATGGAACCTGGGGTGCAAAACCGGGTGAAGAAATTGCGGATCGAACGCGGCTGGACGCAGGAGGAGTTGGCGAAGGCGACCGGCGTGTCGCGGCAGAGTATCAATTCGATTGAGCGCAACCGCTATGTGCCAAGCCTGGCCCTGGCTTTGACGTTTGCCCGAGTTTTTGGGTGTGCGACGGACGAGATCTTTGAACTGGAGAGCAAGCCATGACGCATCCGCTGAGCAAAGTGCCGTTTCTGGGCAAGTTCGCAGACGAGAGATTTCTGGAGCACCGTCGTCGTTCCACGAGCGCTGCGGGCTTGATAGGTGCCTTGGTGGCACTGTGCATCTTCGAGTATCGACTCATCGCGAAAGGCGTAGTGAGTTGGGATCTGTTTGCAGTGGTGATGACGATGGCGCTGGTCAAGGTCAGCTTGATGATCTGGTACAAGGTGCGCGACTGAGCATGGGTATTCAGCGAGAACCGGGAGGGTGCGATGTGCGTTGAGCAGGAACAGGGCGGGCGCAGGCGATGGCAGCGAGCTGGGGCGAATCTGTCGCTGGTCGCGGGCTTGCTGATGTGGTCCTTTGCGCGAGAGGCAGGGCACGCGCGGCCATGGCTGGATGCGGTGACCGGGCTGCTGATGGGCATGTCGATCGGGATGAATCTGATGCTGGTGATCAAGGTGCGGCGTTGCAGGGCGGCGGCGCCTGATTTATAGGAAATGGGCGCGCTCCCACAGCGTGGGGACGGGACAGGACTCCGTCCGGCCCCAGATGCGATAGCGCAGCGACGCAACGATCCGGTAGCCAAGGTCGCGCAAGGGGCGCGGGATCCTCTGGAATAATGCGCCGGCGGTGTGCCAGGGCTGGGGTAACTCACTGAGCAGGACGACCGCAGCGTCGGACCGCAGAGAAAGCTGTTCAGCGGGACCCTCGGGATTGCTGACGACGACGATGGTGCTGGACCTCCAAGCAAAGTCGCGCGCGCTGAAACCGTGTCGTTCAAGGAGTGCGGCTACCCTGGGAGATTCGGCTGGGGCGAATCGCAAGCGATCGTATTTGTCGCGGCGCAGAAACCACCGGACGGAGGCATTGCAAAAGCCACAGTTCCCGTCGAAGATGACGAGCAACCGACCGTCCAGATCTGCGAACTCATTCACATTCAACCGGATGTTGGCTGGTGGGCGAAAGATGCACGGAAACACGCGGAAGACGTCGCGGCGCTGGAGTTGGCTGGCGTGGGCGCCGAATCCGGTTCCCTCTATACTGAACGAACAATGAGCAGCAAGGTTCAGTCAATTGTCCGCGACCGTTCTCATAAATTGCAGCAGCGTGCCGAGCACTTTTTCCCCGGCGGAGTGAACTCGCCGGTGCGGGCGTTTCGAGCAGTGGGCGGAGCTCCGCCGTTTGTTGAGCGCGGCGATGGCGCCTACCTCTACGATGCCGACGGCAACAGATATATCGACTACTTCGGGTCGTGGGGACCGATGATCCTGGGGCACGCATTTCCTCCGGTCGTCGAAGCAATTGAGCGGGCGGCAAGGAAGTCGGCCAGCTTTGGCGCATCAACAGCAGCGGAGGCCGATCTTGCCGAACATATTGTCGCGTGCTATCCGGTGATGGAGAAGCTGCGGTTCGTGAGTTCGGGAACCGAGGCCACGATGTCGGCGATCCGGCTGGCGCGGGCAGCGACCGGACGCAAGCTGATTGTGAAGTTTGAGGGCTGCTATCACGGCCATGCCGACGGGCTGCTGGTGAAGGCGGGTTCGGGCGTGGCGACGTTCGGGATTCCGGGATCGGCGGGGGTGCCCGAAGAGATTGCGCGATTGACGCACGCGTTGCCGTATAACGACCTGGCGGCCGTGGAAGCGGCGTTTGACGCGCACCCCAATGAGATTGCGGCGGTCATCCTGGAGCCGGTTGTAGGGAATGCAGGGTGCATTCCGCCGATGCCGGGGTATCTGCAGGGGCTTCGTGCGCTGACAGAGCGGGAAGACGCGCTGCTGATTGTGGACGAGGTGATGACGGGATTTCGGGTGGCGCTGGGCGGAGCGTTGGAACTGTATGGGATTGACGCCGATCTGGTGACGCTGGGAAAGATCGTGGGCGGTGGATTGCCGGTGGGCGTGTTTGGCGGGAAGAAGAAATATATGGACCAGCTTTCTCCGCTGGGGCCTGTCTACCAGGCGGGCACGCTGAGCGGCAACCCGCTGGCGATGGCGGCAGGCATTGCGATGGTCGGGTATCTCCGGAAGCACGCGGACGAGGTGTATCCGCAGTTGGAGGCAACATCGAAGGCGGTGGCTGAGGGTGTGGCGGCAGAGGCTGCCAAGGCCCAGGTGGCGTTGACGTTGAACCGAGTGGGCGCTATGTGGACCTGGTTCTTCGCTTCTGAGTCGGTGACCAACTACGAAGACGCGGCAAAGAGCGACATAGCGGCGTTTGGAAGATTTCATCGGGCGATGATGGAGCAAGGAGTGTGGCTGCCGCCGTCGCAGTTTGAGGCTGCGTTTTTAAGCACTGCACACGGGGAGAAAGAAGTGCAGATGACGATTGAGGCAGCGAGGGAAGCGTTCGTTGCGATCAAAAAGTGAAGCTTCGGCTTCTACGGGTAGATGCGGTGGAGCGTGCGTGCAAAGGGGATGGTTTCGCGTACGTGATCGAGGGCGCAGACCCAGGCGACAAGGCGCTCGATACCCATGCCGAATCCGGAGTGGGGCACCGAACCATAGCGGCGCAGATCGAGGTACCACTGGAAAGCTTCCTTCGGCAGCTGGTGCTGTTCGATGCGGGCATTGAGCAGTTCGAAGCTAGCGACACGCTGTGAACCGCCGATGACTTCGCCGTAGCCCTCGGGCGCGAGGACGTCGACGCAAAGGGCGAAGTTCGGATCCTGCGGGTCCGGCTCCATGTAGAAGGCTTTGACGGCGGCCGGATAGCGATGAACCATGACGGGCCGGTCGAACTGGGAACTGAGCCAGGTTTCGTCGGGGGAGCCGAAGTCGTTGCCATACTCGAAGGGTTGCTCGAGTTCGCCTTTGGCGTGGGCTTCGTTGAGCATCTTCGCCGCTTCGTCGTAGCGCAGGCGCGGGAACGGCGGAAGAATGTTTTTGAGCTTTTCAGGATCGCGGCCGATGACCTGCAGTTCGGCGGAACGGTTTTTGAGCACGCTCTGGACGATGTGCGAGATGAAGTTTTCGGCAAGTTCCATCAGACCGTCGAGGTCGCAGTAGGCGACTTCCGGCTCGATCATCCAGAATTCGGTGAGGTGGCGGCGGGTCTTTGATTTTTCAGCGCGGAAGGTGGGGCCGAAGCTGTAGACCTTGCCGAGCGCGAGGGCGGTGGACTCGATATAGAGCTGGCCGGATTGGGTGAGAAATGCCGGATCGCCGAAATAGTCCACCGGGAAAAGCGTTGACGTGCCTTCGCAGGCGGCGGGAGTGAGGATGGGCGGATCGGTGCGGATGAAGCCATTTGAGTCGAAATATTCGGCGGCAGCGCGCATGATTTCGGCGCGGATGCGAAGAATGGCGGACTGGCGCGGGGAGCGGACCCAGAGATGGCGATGCTCCATGAGGAAGTCGACGCCGTGTTCCTTGAGCGTGATGGGGTAGGGGGCGGACTCGGGAATGCGCTGGATGACCTGGACATCTTCGACATCGAGCTCGTAGCCGCCGGGGGCGCGCTTGTCCGCTCGGACTTTGCCGGTAACGATGACGGATGACTCCTGCGTAAGGCCCTTGAGGGCTTCGAAGACGGCGGGAGGAACGCTCTTGACGTGCGCTACGCCCTGCACGGTGCCGGTGCCGTCGCGAAAGATGGGGAAGAGCAGCTTGCCGCTCTCGCGCGAGTTATAGAGCCATCCCTTGATGGTGACGGATTGGCCCTCATGCCGGCCGAGGGCGTCAATGGTCGCGATGGGCGCGGTTGGCTTTGGGACGTCAGGGGCGGTGGTGGAAGTGGTTTCTTCAGGCATGATCTCAGGAACTCTCTGGTTCCCCAAGCTTTCGCCAAACTGCTCTCGCAGTCGGCACAAGGATGGGGCTCCCTAAATGTTTGGACGGCACGATTACCGGACCTTCTAGGATAACGCGTTAGGCAGCGCACAAGATTGCGGTGGGACTTGATGGCCGCTGCACTCGCGGCATGGGGCCATTTTGGTTTATTGTCCTGCGTATGGCAACTAATTCAAATGTCGTGCCGAACCTCACTCAGAACACTACCCCGCATCCTGCGCCGGAGGCGGAGGAAATCTATCGCCGGTGGATCAAGTTTCTGGACGATGAATTTATACGGCACCGGTCACCGGAGCGCCGGGCTGAAATTGTACGCGACCAGCTTACGCAGCTCTATCTTGGGCGTCCCCATGGGGGCAAGCTCAATCTGACGCTGACAAGCGAGTTGCCGGGTAACGTGCTCAGCCTGTCGCTGGACCCGGAGAATGTGACGCTGGAGGCAGAGCACTTTGCGGATGTGGATCACGATCGATTTGCACCGCGTAAGCCGCTGCTGTGGTTCTGGCAGATGTTTGACCGCTCGCCAATTGGACTCAACAACTGGCTGGGATTGCGTTTCCGGTGCATGCTGGGACGGCATATTTTCGACCACATGGGTTCGGGCGTAAAGATCTACCACGGCGTGGACCTTACCTATGGGTACAATCTTTCGATCGGCGACGGAACCACGATAAGGCAGCGCGCGCTGTTGAATGATCGCGGGGGCATCAAGATCGGGAAGAACGCCGTGATCGGGTCTTTCTCGCGCATCTTTTCGCATATTTATTCTCCGGAGAATATGGATCGAGTGCGGCTTTTAAGTACGACGATCGGTGATGGAGCAAGGATCGGCACACACGAGATCGTGATGGCGGGCGCGCATGTTGCGCCCGGCGAAGTGGTTGGGCGGTTTCCAATGGGGCAAGGCTGAACCGCGAAACGGCGCGCATGCTAACCTGAGCTTTTGCAGTATTTGGAGCG
>DATKPJ010000179.1:0-57254 GCA_035524195.1 Occallatibacter sp. | reverse complement strand
ACGCTCACCTGCGGCCACAGATCCCACAATGGCAGATCGCGCCAGAACACCTTTGTGAATCCATCAATGGCCCAGGCATTGATGGTGAACAATCCCGCCTTCTGCATTGCCTGGGGCATCAAGAATCGCGGAAACATGCTGCCGCCCACCGACGACATTACCAGGATGAGCAGCGTCGATAACGCTCCCAGTTGCGCGCGTGTGTGGCAGGCGCTGGCGAGCAAAATGCCGAATGCAGCTACGGCGAAAGCCGTGCTCACTCCCATTACGACAAAGCCCGGAATATGGCTGATGAAGTCGAGTTTGAAAAATGACCACGCCCAAAGAAACATCACTACCAGTTGCGCAAAGGCAAGCAAGGTGTTGAATGTCAGCTTTCCTGCCAGTAGGTTGGTCATAGTCACGCGGGAACTCAGTACCCGATCAAGCGTGCCGCTTTCGGCCTCGTCCAGCAGCGATCCGGCCGCACCACTGGCGGTGAACAACAGAAACATGACCCCGATTGCAGCAGCATAAAACGAAACCATGTCTTTGTTCTCGCCCACCACCGCACGAGTCTTTACTGCGATGATGCCGCCGCCGTTCGCGCCATCTCTGGTCCCGCTTCCGCCTGTCAAGTCGCCGTTGCTCACGAGAGTCTTCAGCTTGTCGAGACTCGCATTCATCAACTTTTTCTGCTCAGGAGTGAGGCCTCCGATGTACTTGTCGGTATACCTCATTCCTTGCTCGGCCATCACAACCGGCATGGAGGTCATCGCGGTCTTTTGCAGAAGCCCAATTACCATCTGCGGAGCAATCGCGTCGCTCGCATCGTTCAATAGTTCAATTGAGATTCCCGTCGCTTCAGGACCAAACGAGATGGGATGCTTTCCGAAGCCTCGAGGAATAATCAAGGCCACCTGCGCATCGCCTGACTTTACCGCGCCTTCTGCGGTCGATTCTGTGTACTCCTGCAGTTGCCCGCCTTTCTTCGACGCAGGGCGGGTGCTGACCTCCAGCGAGCCTTCCCTCTCCAGTCCCTTCACCAGAGAGTGTGAAGCCTCGCTCTGGTCTTCATCCACTACGATCACGCTGATTTTTGGCGTGGAATTCCGCTGGCCACCGAAGATGATCGCGAAGATGCTGAAGAACACGACCGGGAGAACGAAACTCAGGGCCAGCGCGGCGCGGTCGCGACGAAGCGCAATCAGAGCAGTGCGAACAATGTTGATAATCAATCGCGTAACTCCCTTCCGGTCAGGTGCAGAAAGACCGATTCCAGGTTGGGCCGCTTCAGCGACACATCCACGAGTTCAAGGCCTGCCGCCGCAGCGTCATCCAACAGCCTCCCAATCTCAGTTGAGCGTTCGATCGTAAACTCGGCTGTTGACTCAACAAGCCTTCCACCATGCCGCTCGACCCACGCTCTGATTTCCGTTTCTGACCCGCCGAACCGGGCGAGAACCTGGCTTCGCGCGGCGAAGGAACTCCTTACCAGCTCTTCGTTCGTGCCCGAGGCGATGATCCGGCCGTGATCGATGATCGCGACGCGGTCGCATAGCCGCTCCGCCTCTTCCATGTAGTGCGTGGTGTAGATGATCGCGGTGCCTTCCGCGCGCAGGCATTCGATCATCTCGAAGATGCGGTTGCGTGATTGCGGGTCCACTCCCACCGTCGGCTCGTCCATCAGCACAAGTCGCGGCCGGTGAATGATGCCCGCCGCCATGTTCAGCCGGCGCTTCATTCCGCCGGAAAGGTTCTTCGCGAGTTCGCCAGCCCGGTCCTTGAGAGCTGCCCAGTCGAGACACCATGCAACGGCGTTTGCCAGATCCCCTCCGTGAAGGCCGTGGTATCGACCGAATGCGGCAAGATTCTCGCGGCAGCTCAAACGCGAATAGAGCGCAAGTTCCTGTGGCACCCATCCCAGCTTCATGCGAGCCGCTGTTGAATCGGATGGGAATCCAAACACGGAGACCCGCCCGGCGTCGGGAATCACACGCCCGACGACGCTGCGAATCAACGTGCTTTTGCCGGCGCCGTTGGGACCGAGCAGCCCGAGGCATTCGCTCCCTTGCACTTCCAGCGATACGCCATCGACAGCCGTCACCTGGTCGTATCGTTTGACCAGTAAGTTGATGACGAGAGGCGCCGCCGTAGCGGAGGGTGTGGCCGTTTCGACGACAGCTTCCTTCATGCGACCTCCAGATTCCGACTTCCTACTGGGCGAAAGGTGCGGACCCTCGTTAAAGGAGCACTCTATTTTATAGAGTACTTGCTTGTCAACGGATTTCTGAGTGCAAGACGGAGGATTGTTTCGGGGCAATATGAACTAGCCGGCTGGCCGCGACCTGTGAAGGACGATGCATCATTAAGATGAAATGCCTTAGATGGCCGAACTGGTGCGAGGAAGACAATTCGTGAATGTTTGTCGAGTGTTTCGATGCAGCGCTTGGCTGAGTCTTTGTTACAGCGTTCCAATATGGACGCTGTTGAGCTTCTCTGCGCGCCTTGCGGGACAGGCGCTCTCGACGGAATCCAATGCTGATGGTGTAAAAGCAGGCTTCCGGAATCCTCCTGACGCCAGCCGCATCATGATGCGCTGGTGGTGGTTCGGCCCGGCCGTTACCAAGCCGGAACTGGAGCGCGAAATCAAAGCCATGAAGGAGGCTGGGATCGGCGGTTTTGAAGTGCAGCCGGTCTATCCCTTGACGCTCGACGATCCCGTGGACGGCATCAAAAACCTTCCTTTTCTCTCCCCGGGATTTCTTGGCGACCTGCATTTTGCCGCGGAAACTGCCCGGCAACTCGGCATGCGGTTTGACCTGACTCTTGGGAGCGGATGGCCTTACGGAGGAGCGACGACTCCGGTGACGGAGGCGGCAGGAGCGCTGCGGGTGGTCAAAGTGATAGCTCCTCCAGGGACAACTTCGTTGCCGCTCCCCTACGTTGGTCCCGGCGAAAAGCTGATCGCCGCATTTTGTGTGCGTCCTGACCCCGCGACGAACAGATGGAATGATATCCGGCAACTCTCGATTGGAGAGGCATCGGAGGCTAGACTTACTCTGCCGAAGCCCCTCGAGGCTTCACAAATTGCGGTGTTCTTTATCGCTGGTCGCACGGGGATGATGGTTAAACGCGCTGCCGCAGGCGCAGAAGGTTTTGTATTGGATCACCTGGACCGCGATGCGGTCGCTGGTTATCTGAGAACGGTTGGTGATCCTCTGATGGACGCGCTGAACGACGATCCTCCGTACGCCGTCTTCAGCGACAGTCTTGAAGTCAACGGTGCGGACTGGACTCCGAGCTTTCTTGAAGAGTTCCGCAACCGACGCGGATACGACTTGGTCCCGCACCTGCCCGCCCTGGTAGCAGACGCTGGCCCGGAAACGGATGACGTCCGATACGACTGGGGACGAACCGTCACGGAACTTCTGGACGAAGATTATCTCCAGCAGATTCGTGAATGGTCAAAACGGCACAATACGAAATTTCGCGCCCAGGTCTATGGACCTCCGGGAGCCATTCTTTCGAGCAACGAGTTTGTCGATCTTCCGGAAGGCGAAGGAGCCAACTGGCGCGGTTTTTCGCCCCTCCGATGGGCAGCTTCGGCCAACCATTTCGAAGGGCTTGCGGTGACTTCATCGGAGTCATTTACATGGACACATACCCTGCCATTCCGCGCCACGCCGCTTGATTTGAAGGCTGAGGCCGACGTGGATTTTCTTGAAGGCTCAAACCAGCTGATCGGCCACGGCTGGCCCTACTCGCCTTCCTACGCAACGTATCCAGGATGGGCATTTTACGCGGCGGGCGCGCTCGATGATCACAATCCCTGGTGGATCGTCATGCCGGACGTGACGAAATACATGCAGCGCGTGAGCTACGTTCTTCGCCAGGGAACACCGGTAAACGATGTTGCCCTGCTGCTGCCCACTGAAGATGCATGGGCGCTCGCTACACCGGGGCCGGACATTCCCAATGACATGATTGAATCAATTAGCGACGAGATTGAGATTCTTCTCGGAAAAAAGGTCACGGGAGAAATCCTCGATGCCGGCTTTGGCCTCGACTACGTCGACTCGCGCATGATCGATGCGTCAGGGATTGGCCACCCGATTCTCATCCTGCCGGGGGTTACGCGTATCCCCCTCGAAACCTATAAGAGAGTCGAAGAATTCGCGAAAAGTGGAGGCATTGTGATCGCGACGCGAACATTGCCGTCGCGGGCACCCGGGCTGAAGGAGGAAAAACGCGATTCGGAACAGGTTCGCGAGATCACGAAGCGTCTGTTCCAATCGCCTGGCGGACGGGGACGTTTTCTTCGCGACGAATCGTTGCTGAGCGACGTTTTGCGGAAAGTGCGAACGCCGGATATGCGTGTTTCACCCCGATCAGAAGCCATCGGTTTTGTGCATCGACGCCTTGAGAACGGAGACGATCTGTATTTTGTGGCGAATACCTCAAATCAGGCAGTCAAACGGACGGTGATCTTTCGTACCTCGGCCAAGGAAGTGGAGTACTGGGATCCCTTTTCCGGCGAGGAGAGAACGATTGGCGCGGGAGGGCCGACGATCGACCTGGATCTAGCGCCTTACGAGTCGAAGATTATTTACTTTTCTTCCCGGGCGTCAGAAAGTACCAAAGAAACCGTTGGGTCCTCGGTAACCCAAATCCACTTGCCCCAAGCGATCGATTTGAGCCCAGACTGGGAAGTGAGCTTTCCATCAATTCACTATTCAACCATGATGCGGGGACTTCATTCGTGGACTGACGATCAGGCAACGCACTTCTTTTCCGGCGTAGCCATTTATAAGAAGGACTTTGATATTTCGTCGAACGACCTGCAACCGGGCGTCAAGATTTTCCTCGATTTCGGACCCGGTGTTGCTGTTTCAAAGGTCAAGCCCCAGGTCAACGGAATGCGTGCCTGGCTGGAAAGCCCGATCCGGGAAGTGGCTCTGGTCTATGTGAATGGGAGTCTGGCCGGCTCAATTTGGCACCCTCCGTATCGGCTCGATATAACTAGGTTTTTAAATACTGGCCTCAATCACCTGGAACTCAACGTGGCGAACCTCGCGATCAATTCCATGGCGAGCCGCTCTGCTCCGGATTACCGGCTCTTGAACAGTCGTTACGGTGAGCGGTTCACGCCTCAACCCGGCCTCAAGAATCTTCAGCCACTTCCATCTGGGGTTCTTGGGGGGGTACGTCTTCTGCCAGTTGATTGAGAATCGGTCCAGCGGGGCATTCCCGCAAGGCCCTGATTCATTCGGGAAGAGCGCGTCCCAAAGCCATTCAACCGGCCAACGCCGAGGCGGTTCGCTTTGGATACCTTCGTCGATTTATCGTCTATTGTCATTTTCGCTTTCGGAATGCTCCGAGAGCCGTCAAAACACAGGTTTTCCATTCTGGATGTTGAATGGAATCCGTCGCATCTGATCCCAATGGGGATTAGTAGCGTTTCGCTCCTCGGCAAAATGCGCTCCGACATTCAACGCGGACGCGCAGGTCAAGCCGAACCGATTTTGCACTATCGACGTGAACAGGGAATTGGGGATGACATCTGCGTATCTGCAACGTGTTGCAACTGCTGTTCCCGAGCACGATATTCACGAGCCGTTTGTGAACTTCGCGGCAGAGATGCTGCAGGATTCCCGCAGCCGGAAGATCTTCAGCCGCTGGCGTTCATTTCGTATCACAACCACGCTTTCTCGGCTGATGATCAGTGCGCTGGAGTTGGCTCCGTTGGTGGAGTTGTGGCCTCGGTTCCTGCGCTTCTTTGCCGACCGAACCCGAGTGCTGCAGGCGGCGATGCGCCTTGAAGGTATCATGCATCCTTTAGGTGAGGAGTAATCACGGATGCATTTTTCGCCGCCCACGACTCAGATCCCAGACACGCAATCGATCCCTCGCATTCTCGAATCGGGGCGATCGCGATGAGTTGGCGACAGGTCCTGGCGGCCATGATGGTCCTTGCGTTGCCGGTTGCCATCGTCTCCGAATCAGTCGGGGTTCTGGGCAACTGGAAAGAGCCGGGAGGCTCAGTGATCCGTGTCGAGCCTTGCGAAACCGGGATTTGCCTGTGGTTGATTGCCATTAGCCGCACGGCGCCAGCTTATACCGATATTAACAATCCCAATCCAGATCTCAGACGCAGACCGCTTTGCGGCCTGAAGATCGGGAGTGGCTTCAAGCCGCGCGATGCCGATCATGCGGAAGGCGGAACACTCTACGATCCAAAATCGGGCAAGACCTATCGCGGCCAGATGGCTACGGCTGGCGGCAAGCTTGAGCTACGCGGATATATTGGTATTCCACTCTTCGGGCGATCGGAGACGTGGACTCGGCCCAGCGAGCCGGTAAAGCCTTGTGTGGGCGCAAGACGTGGCAGCGAATGAAAGGGCTGCCGAACTCGACTTGATTCCCATCGGACCATTTCGCCCGATAACATGACTGCAAGATGATTGCCAGAAAAATCGTCCACATCGATATGGACGCTTTTTACGCGTCGGTGGAACAACGGGACGATCCGGAGCTACGCGGGAAGCCTGTGGTGGTCGCGTGGCGCGGCAATCGTTCCGTTGTCTGCGCGGCGTCGTACGAAGCGAGGGCATTTGGCGTTCGCTCGGCCATGCCCGCAGTGCGGGCGGAGCGGCTCTGTCCCGAGGCAATCTTTGTGCCGCCCGATTTTCCGCGGTATCGAGCCGTCTCCAGCAAAACGCGAGAGATTTTCAGACGGCATACAGATCTGGTTGAGCCGCTTTCGCTCGATGAGGCGTATCTCGACGTCACTAAGAACAAGTCAGGACTGCCGAGCGCGACGGATGTGGCCCGCACAATTCGCGAACAAATTCGCGCGGAGTTGAACCTGACTGCTTCGGCCGGCGTGGCGCCGAATAAGTTTCTGGCCAAGATCGCTTCGGATTGGCGAAAGCCGGATGGACTCTTCGTGATTCGTCCCGGCGATGTGGATGCATTTCTGGCTCCCCTGCCAGTCGGGCGATTGCCGGGAGTTGGCAAAGTGACGGAGCAGGCGCTGCACAAAATTGGGGCGAAGAATGTCGGAAATCTGCGGAGCTTTCAGCTTGCGGATCTGGAAGATCGTTTTGGCCGCCATGGCGTGCGGCTTTTTGAGTTGGCGCGCGGAATCGACAACAGCGCAGTCGTGCCCAACCGGCCTACGCACTCCGTTTCTGCCGAGGATACGTTCGAGCGCGATGTGCTGCTCGAGGAGACCGATCCCATGATTCGCAGGCTTGCAGAGAAGACCTGGACTGCGTCGCACAAAGAACCGCGCGTCGCGCGCACGGTGGTTTTGAAACTGAAGACGGCAGAGTTCAGGATTCTGACCCGCAGCCACACTCCCAGCCGGCCGCCGTCCTCATGCGATGAGTTAACAGCTATCGCACTTTCATTGCGCGAGAGGGTGAATCTTGATTCTCGTCAGCGATTTCGACTGGTGGGCGTGGGACTCAGCAACTTTCAGGATCCGGCCGCGCCAAAATCGCAGGCAGATCTGTTTGACTGAGCGGTTGGGCCGAATGGCGCGTAGCGCCTATGCGCGGCTTTCTGAGGCGGCAGCGAGCGGCGGAATCTTGCATCCCCAGAAGGCGTAGTATCCCACGCAGACATAGCAGATGAGCGGCACCACCATCGACGTAGCCATGCTCCGGGTGAGCTGATAGGTCAACCCAATCAGGAGCGTAATCAGCGCCCCACCGATAATAGACATCACGAGCAGAGAAGCTGCCTGTTTAGTGTTGGGGCCCAAGCCTTGAATTCCAAGGGCAAAGATGGTCGGAAACATGATCGACATGAAGAAACTGGTCAGAAAAATAGCCCACATGCCGATCCAGCCGGGGTCGAGAATTCCCACTGTCACCAGCGCCACGTTGGCGACGGCGAAGAGTCCCATGAGTGTGCCCGGGCGCACTTTCTTCATCCAGTAGCTGGACCCGAATCGGCCGACGCCGAAGCCGGCCAGGGTTCCGGTAAGGAAATATCCGGCGGCTTTCTCGGGTAGGTGCGTGTAGTCCTGCACATATTGAATGAAGTAGCTCCACGTACCCACCTGCGCTCCGACGTAACAGAACTGTGCGAAAATCGCGAGTAGAAAATGAGGGTAATGAAGAAGGGCCCGATAGCTTCCCTGCGGCTCGTTGCTCGCATTGGATCGCGATACAGCGACGGCGGGAAAGCGAGTGCGGGAGATCAACAGCGCCCACAACAGCACGACGGCCCCAATAACCAGGTAAGGCGGTACCACGCGCATGGTCTCGTGGTGCATGTATGCCGCGTAGGCTCCTGCTCGCTTGAGTTGCGCAATTTGCGGCGCTTTTAGCTCAACACCCGAAAAGATGAAGACTGTTCCAATGAGCACGCCCGCGATCGATCCGAGGGGATTGAAGGCCTGCGAGAAATTAAGCCGCCGCACCGCGCTTTCAGGGTCACCGAATTGCGTGATTAGCGGGTTTGCGCCGGTTTCAAGAAAACCGAGGCCGCTCGCGATGACAAAAAGCGCGAATAGAAACAGCGCATAACTGCCAACCGCAGCGGCGGGCAGAAACAGAAAGGTTCCAATTCCATAAAGCAGAAGGCCGGTTACAAGTCCGAACTTGTAACCGCGTTGACGCATCACAATCGCCGCAGGGATGGAAAACGTGAAATAGCCGATATAAAACGCGAACTGCACCAGGCCTGCCTGAAGCCTGTTCAGATCAAACGACTTCATGAACTGGCGAATCAGCACGTCGTTCAGATTGTTCGCGACACCCCAAAGGAAAAATAGTCCGGTAACGAGAGCGAACGCAAATACGCTTTCAGACGGAAACAGCGGTGAGTTCTCGCTTTGTTCGGTGGTTGACGGGGTTACGGCGAATGCCATTGGCTGCTCCTTCGCTGCGCGGCGCGTACGTACCTTTATATCTGTTCAGCGACGTCTGCGGTCAACGAAGGCATGCAACGACGGGCGAGATCCGGCTCACAGCGGCATTCGAACCGGGGAGTTAGACTTTGGGGAGCATTGCCCGACCATCAAGGAGTTCGACATGCCGGTCAAGACCATCATTGAACCATTTCGTATCAAGAGCGTTGAACCCATTCGCTGGACCACGAGGGCACAGCGCGAAACATTGCTCAAAGCGGCGCATTACAATCTGTTTCTTCTCCAGGCAGATGACGTGCTGATCGACCTGCTTACCGACTCGGGTACCGGCGCGATGTCGACACACCAGTGGGCGGCCATGATGGAAGGCGACGAGAGCTATGCGGGCAGCCGGAGCTTCGGTCGCTTTCGAAACTCGATTCAGGACATCTGCGGATACAGGAATGTGATTCCAACTCACCAGGGGCGCGCCGCCGAGCGCATTCTCTTTGGCGTGGCATGTAAAAAGGGCGATGTGGTCCCGAATAATACCCACTTCGATACCACGCGCGCCAACGTGG
The DNA here is from genome assembly GCA_035524195.1 of Occallatibacter sp. GTDB lineage: Bacteria > Acidobacteriota > Terriglobia > Terriglobales > Acidobacteriaceae > Telmatobacter. The sequence goes on along the minus strand of DATKPJ010000179.1, from coordinate 47,831 downwards.
AATTTGTCGGCGCGGAAGCTGTAGACCTCCTCATTCCAGAAGGCCGCCAGCCTGCTCTGGCGCATCCCTTCAAGGGCAACATGGATGTGGCGGCGCTCGATGCGTTGATTCAGCGTGTAGGGCGCGAGCACGTTCCTCTGGTGATGCTCACGGTGACCAATAATTCCGGCGGCGGGCAGCCGGTTTCAATGGAGAACGTGCGGCAGGTGAGTGCGGTCTGCAGGCGCTCGGGGATCCCTCTCTACTTCGATGCCTGCCGATTTGCCGAGAATGCGTGGTTCATCAAGCTGCGCGAACACGGGTACGAAGACAAGACCCCCAAACAGATTGCGCAAGAGATGTTCCGTTATGGCGATGGCTGTACGATGTCGGCGAAGAAAGACGGCATGGCCAATATCGGCGGTTTTCTCTGCACGAACGACGACCTGCTGGCGCAGCAGGAGAAGGACCTGCTGATTTTGACCGAAGGCTATCCGACCTATGGCGGACTGGCCGGGCGGGATCTTGAAGCGATTGCTGTAGGGATCCACGAGGCGCTCGAAGAGGATTACCTGCGTTACCGGATTGCTTCGACCGCATACCTCGGCGATCACATTGCTGCGGAAGGAGTACCGATAGTGCAGCCACCCGGCGGCCATGCCATTTATCTCGACGCGAGAGCGTTTTTGCCGCACATTCCTTCGGATCAGCTCCCCGGAGTTGCGCTGGCGGCGGAGTTATATCTCGAGGGCGGCGTGCGATCGGTGGAGATTGGCACGCTCATGTTTGCCGGGGCCGCGCAGATGGACCTTGTGCGGTTGGCAATTCCCAGGCGCGTGTACACGCAGAGCCACATCGACTACCTGGTGGAAATCATTCTTGAAGTGTGGAGCAAGCGCGAGGCGATATGCGGCATGCGGCTGACATATGAGGCGCCTTTCCTGCGCCACTTCACGGCGCACCTCGAGCCGCTGGCCTGATGTTCACTTTGGCGCCCAGATTCGGAATTCGCTGCTGAGATGCATCAGGCGCATCAGCGAATGTCTGTCCTTCTGCCGCAGCGGCGAGCAACAGGCATAGGACCCCGCCGGAAGTCCGAGTCATTCGCATAGCACTCATTTTCGTACTTTGGTCCAGCGATTCAGCTGCATACAAGTCTCGCGCACCTGCCTCGACGAGGGTAAAAAGAGAGGTATGGGAGCCGACGCTTACGGTTCTTGAAATTGGGCTAGTCCTTTGGGGTTTTCGGTGCCGTCGGAGATGCTTGCGAATCGGGCTTCGCTGGGCCTTGCGCATCCTTTTGGGCCGCTTGCCTGGCCAGTTTCTCGGCCAGCTTACGCCTGTGCCTGCGCACCATATCCGGCCAGAATTCGATGACTTCTGCGCCTACCACTCCTTCGGCCGAAACAGTAAGACCGTCCGAAATGGTACCGCCGACAGTACGGTCGGCAGGAGGATAATAGGCGCGGCCGATCGCCGAACCAATCAGGTTACCCAGGACGTTGGCGTAGTTCGGACCCCACCTGCCATTGTCTCGCCTGCACCATACCGTGCTCGCCGCCGCCCACAAGACGCGGCTCATCGGTCTCCCCGTACCTTTCTGGAAGTAGCGCGGATCTTCATGCATGAGCGACGGCAAAACGGCATTCCCAAAGAAATTTCCGATGAAGTAGTCGGAGTATCCCGCGCCAAATCGCTTCGCGTAGCCTTTGACCCCTTGCCCCCACTCCGGGGTGGTGTTTTGCGCCTGCCCGATGCCCGCAACGGCTCCCGCTAGAAAAAATGGCCAGGGATCGCTGGCGCTCCTGAAGAAGAGCTTGAATTTCTGACCGGGCGACAGCGGGACTGCATCCTTGTTCCTCGTGGTGTTAAACGTGGCCATGATCCCAGCCACTCTCTGTTTTTCCTGTTCCTTTAACTCCTGTTCGGCCTTCTCATGCTGGCTCTGCGCGCTGCCCGTCTGACTCGCCGGCGATTGCGAGTTCGAACTATCCTGCGTGGATTGCGCCTGGCTCGCGCTGGAGGACCCGCCGGCAGGATCGACAGACGCTGACGTGAATTGCGGTACCGGCTCATCGGGCAGATTGCCGATCGCGGTTGAAGGAGCCTGCACGGTGCCTGTTACCCGGGCCTGCGCATAACAGGCGAAGGGCAACGACGGCGTGATCATGCAGAGAATTGCCGCCGTATCAATGAACTTTTGTTTCATGCCGTCTTGCCGACACTTTCTTTCGATCATGGTTGCGGATGGTGATGGTGCAAGTGTGCTGCGATGTCAGGCCAGAATTCCCGAAAAGTATTTGTGAGAGCGTCACGCCCAACGGCATAGCCGTATTTCTCCGCGATATCTCCAAATGTTCGATCGCTGCTGGGGTAGTACGTGACGGAAACTGCCTGTGAAATGCCGCGGCCGAAGATTTCGGAGGCATTGAAGGTGTTGTGGCCCTGGTAATTCGGAGTGATGAGAACTCGTGACGCGGCGTACACGCCGCGTTTCAGAATTGCGCCTTCGCCCATGGCGTAGTAACGCTCATCTTCGTGCAGGACGGTGGGCAACGCATAAATCACCAGGTAATTGCCGTCGGCCTTGTCGAGGAATCCTCGCCAGTAGTAGCCCCAGTAGCCAACCGGGCCCTTGCCGAGTTGAGGATGCGCATTCGAGCCTTCGGCCAGCAGAGACGTGATGCCGACAAAGACGAAGGAAGAATAATCAAAGCTGTTCTGCGTAGCGATTTTGAATGCCTGCTTTGGTGTCGGCGGAGGTGGAATCGAACCGGCGCTGACTGCGCGGTAGTTCGGCATGATTCCGAGGATCCGCTTGGGTTGCGGCTTCAGCGTGGGTGTCTCGGGCTTCACGTGCGGCTGGGGAGCATTGGGGGCCTGCTGCGAGGTGGAAGGCTGCGCAGAAGAACCGGCAGACGGCTTCGGTGTGACCGTTTGCGGGTTCTGCGCAGGCTGTTGTGCCAGCAAGGCGCCTGCCGCAAGGAAAAAAGCGAATGATATGAGAAAGCGCAAAGAACCTCCGAAGAAATGGGTTGCCGGTCGAGTCGGGAAGAAACAGGTTCAGTTCTCTCTGACGAAGTCCTCACTTCAGTTTCGGTCCGGCAAGCCTGGCATCTGTGGCAATGAGATGAGTGCATTTCGTTAGACGCGGATTGCGCTTTGCGAGGCACTCAAAAGTCATGTGGACAAACGGCAGACCGGCCCTTGGAAACCAAGGGAATTCAACCTCCGTGCATATTGCTCGTAAATGGTTTATTATGTTCGCTTTGAGCCGATATCCGCTCAACCCAGGGGTGCAAAGATGCAGGTGCCGTCCAGAGACTGCCCGTTCCTACCCCCACCCCCGGCTTCTCGCGTAAATTCTTCTTTCTATTTGAGTTAGTGAAACGGTTCCCGCCAAATTACTCTGTCCATTGAGGTTAGGGATAAATTCCTCAGAGGAAAGGAGTTAAGAGCTGACCGACTGGCGCATTTTGGCTCGCGACTGCACGCGCCTGAGATTTGTTCGTGTGTTGGTGTGCGCTGCATATGAGACCACTTCCATAATGCTCTTTTCTACGGATTAACCGGCAGAAGGCGGCGAAGTCTTCGTGGATTGGACTGAAGGACTTAGGAACAAAGTGCGGTGCGTTGGGGTTGACAGGGCCTGGTTCGCGCACTCAAAGCGAAGGCTTCCCGGCTATCGGCGGAAAGCCTTTGAATAATGGAAAACTGTCCTGCTAGGCGGCGAGGGTTCGCGAGGGCTTGTGCAAGATGAATCCGTACAGCGCGATATAGAGGTAGCAGGCGATGGGCAGCACAAAAGAGTGCTGGATTCCAACCCTGTCGGCCAATGCGCCAATCAGGAAGGGCACCACCGCGCCGCCGACGACCGCGGTCATAATCAGTCCCGAGCCTTTGCTCGTCAATGGGCCGAGACCCGCGATGCCAAGCGCAAAGACGTTGGGGAATTGAACTGAATTGAAGAAACCGCAGAGGACCAGGGTCCAAATGGCGACATAACCGCTCGAAAACATCGAGACCGCGAGGAGGACAGCTCCGCAGGTGGCGAAGATGCCGACCAATCTGCCGGCGTTGAATTTGGTGAGCACCCAGGAGCCGAGCAGGCGGCCCACCATGGCACCGCCCCAATAGAGCGAGACCAGGAACGACGCAGATTTCTCGCTGCTCATGCCCTGGTTCTTGAAATAGTTGACGGCGATCGAAGCCAGGCCGACCTCGACGCCGACATAGACAAAGATGCCCAGGGCGCCCAGGACCGTGTGACGATAGCTCCAAATGCTGCGATTCAGAATCGCATCACCTTCCCTGGCGGGGCGAAACTCACGAGTCTGCGCAATCTGCGGCAGGTGCATGAAGGCAACCGCAATGCCAAGCAGCAGCAGGCCGGCGGCGATCAGCATGTAGGGCAAGCGAACGGTGTTGGCAATCGCTGCTTTGGACAGGAGATTCGGGTTGGCAAGAATCGTCGCACCCGCTACGAGGGGAGCAATGGCTGCTCCGATCGAGTTGAATGCCTGGGCGAGGGTGAGCCGGACCGGTGCGCTGTGTTCGGGTCCGAGAATGGCAACGTAAGGATTGGCAGCCGTCTGGAGCGCCGTGACGCCTGCTCCGACGATGAACACCGCGGTGAGAAACAGCGGAAAATTCACGAACCTGGCTGCGGGGATGAAGAGCAGACACCCAACCACCTGGATAAACAGGGAGACGACCATCGTCTGCTTGTAGCCGATGGCCTCAATCAGCCTTGCGGTTGGCGACGAGAAGACAAAGTAGGCAAGGAAGAAGGCCGACTCCGCCAGCATGGCCCAGGCATAGGGCAGATTGAAGATGTTGCGGAGGTGGGGCACCAGCGCCATGTTAAGGGTGGTGATAAACCCGAAGATGAAAAACAACGCCGTGACGGTGATGAACGGCCCAATGTAGCTCGGCGTAGATTCAGTCGCCGGCGGTGTCGATCGCGTTGACATGAGGGTAGTTTCCCCGCTTCCTCAAGAGATTGAGCCCGGTTGGGGCTCTTGCGCAAATCAAAGTCGGAGCTTGCACAATCCGGCGGAAGCTGGTTTCTACGCCACCGCGGCGCAGCCTGGCCGGGATTTCCCGGTCATTTTGCTGCACACAACACTATACGGGAAACGCCACGGATGGGAAGTGACAGGCAGAAGACGGGTATGCAACTACCGAAGTGCCCGTGTTTTCAGCTATTCTCAGGTGAAACGCAAGGAGTGATTTGTGGCTATCGCAGCGCTGAGCAGCGCGAAGTTGAAAAAGGTGTTAGCTGCCCTTGAAGGCAACTGGCAGGCAGAAATGCAGGGCTACCACACCTACAAGGCGCTGGCAGACCGGGATACGGAACCGGTGCGTGCACAGGTACTTCGTCATCTTGCCACGGCCGAAATGGAGCACGCCGCGCTGTGGGAAGGGCGTATCCAGGAACTTGGCGGTCCCAAGCCGGAGTACAAAGGGAGCCCGGCGGGCGAGGCGGATTCGCTGGCCAACCGCGCCGGCGGCACCAAGCTGGCACTGCGCCGTCTTGAGATTGAAGAAAGCCGCGACATTGCTCGCTATGGCGTGCAGTTGAAGGAACTTGGCGACGAGGGGTCGATTGCGATTCTCGAGCACGTGATCGAAGACGAGAAGGATCACCATCGCGAGCTCGGGTCGCTTTTGCGGGGGCACTATATGGCTCCCGCGGGGGCGCCCAAGGTCGATCCCAAGGCGGTGCTTGAAGAACTGCTGTCAAAGCGCAACCAGGGCCGAAAGCAAACAGGCAGCTGGATCGGCGACGCCATTTACGGGGTGAATGACGGGCTGGGCGCAATCTTTGGGATTGTTTCCGGTGTCTCCGGCGCCACGGCAGGGGACAGCAAATATGTTTTGCTGGCTGGGCTTTCCGGCATGATTGCCAGTGCACTCTCGATGGGTTCCGGCGCGTATCTTGCGGCGAAGAGCGAGCGCGAGATTTACCACGCCGAAATTTCCCGGGAGCGGGAAGCCATTGAGCTGAATGGTCCGGAAGCGCGGGAACTGCTCTCGCTCTATTATCAGGTGAAGGGGCTACCGGAGATCGACGCCGACCACATGGTGAACCATATCGCCAGCGATCCGGACCAGTTGCTTCGTGCGCTGGCAAGTGAGCGTCTGGGTACGTCAGAGGAAGCGCTGGCGAATCCGATGATCTCGGCAAGCTCCGGGGCGCTGTCGACGGCTGTGGGCGCGACGATTCCAATTATTCCGTTCTTCTTTATGAATGGAGTTCCGGCCGTGATTGCTGCGGCAGCGATCTCGCTGGCGGCCCATTTTGCGGTAGGAGCGGCCAAGAGCCTGATCACCGTAAGGTCGTGGTGGTCTTCGGGGCTAGAGATGACGGTAGTGGGCGCAGTAGAAGGCGCTGTCACCTACGGAATCGGGATTTTGCTGGGCAAGGGCGGAATGTAATGGGCGGCTTCATCCCTCTTGGTGATGCGTCGCGTCGCCCGCGACAGTATCCGCTCGTCACCACTTTGATTATTCTGCTCAACGTTTATGTGTTCTTCAAGGAACTGGCGCGCGGGAATGCCTTTGTGTGGGCCTGGTCTGCGGTTCCGGTTCGCATTGTCTATGGCCATCACTGGATCACGCTGCTGACCTCGATGTTTATGCATGCAAGCTGGATGCACATCATCGGCAACATGGTGTACCTCTGGGCTTTCGGCAGGGAGATGGAAGATGCCATGGGCTCCGGGCGGTTCCTCTTCTTCTACTTGATTGGCGGGGTTGTGGCGATGATGACTCAGATTCTGGGCGATCCGTTTTCCAGAGTCCCCGCATTGGGTGCGAGCGGCGCCATTGCTGCCGTGATGGGCGCATTTCTCATCACGTTTCCGCGTGATCGAATCAGAACTGTTGTCTTCTTCCTCATCTTCATCCGGGTGACTTTCATTCCCGCGGTTTTCCTGATCGGCTTCTGGTTTCTGATGCAGGTGCTCAATTTCGGTGCGGTGGCGCAGGTGAAGACGGGAGGAGTCGCGTATCTGGCCCACATCGGCGGCTTCCTCTTCGGTATCGTGATCGCCCGCCTCTTCGTGAATCCGCGCCGCATTGCCTATAGCCGCGTAGAAAGCTTTTAGAATGGCATCCGTCGTCCATGCCGGAGGGATTCGTGTTTCGAAAAGTCGTTTTCGCACTTTCCATTTTGCTTGTGCCCTGCGCTGTCTCGATTGCCCAGACAGCTCCCGCCATTACGATCGAACGCAATGTTACGATGAAGACCCGCGACGGCGTCACGCTCTACGCCGATATTTACCGGCCAGCGGGCGACGGCAGCTTCCCCGTGCTGCTGCAGCGCACTCCGTACAACAAGAACTACACCGCCGATTTTGGGCGCCTGGCCTCCGAGCATGGATTCATGGTGGTGGTACAGGATGTTCGGGGACGCTACACGTCGGAGGGGGAGTGGTATCCCTTTAAACACGAAACCGACGACGGCTATGACACGGTGGAGTGGGCGGCCGGATTGCCCCATTCCAACGGGAAGGTGGGTATGTTTGGCGGATCGTACGTGGGCGCGACACAGATGCTTGCTGCCATCGGTCATCCACCGCACCTGGCTGGGATTTGTCCGGTGGTGACGGCCTCGAATTATCACGAGAACTGGACCTACCAGGGTGGGGCATTCGAACAGTGGTTCAATGAATCGTGGACCTCGGGATTGGCGCAGGATACGGCGAATCGCCTGATCAAGCACGATACCAATGCGCTGGTCGGCGACTCAGTATTGCCCCTGACGGATTATCCGGTGTTCAATGTCAAGCCGGCGAGCGGTTCACAACTTACCCGGGAACTGGCGCCGTATTTCATTGACTGGCTCGAGCACCCTCTTTATGACAGCTATTGGAAGCAATGGGCGATTGACGAAAATTACGACAAGATCGAGGTTCCCGCGCTGACGATTGCGGCCTGGTACGACCTCTTTCAGGGCGGGTCGCTCGAGAACTTCCTGGGCATGAAGGCCCACGCCGGCAACGAGGCTGCGCGAAAGGGACAGCGGCTGATTATCACGATTGGGGGACATGCAGGGACGGGGAGAAAGATTGGAGCGGTCGATTTCGGACCAGCGGCCGCGGAGTACGACGAAAACGCGTTGACGCTCGAATGGTACGAGTACCTGTTTCAGGGGAAACAGAACGAGTTCGCGTCGGACAAGCCGGTGCGGATTTTCGTGATGGGGGAAAATAAGTGGCGCGATGAAGCGGCGTGGCCGCTGGCGAGGGCGAAGGAGACGAAGTATTACCTGCATTCGGAAGGGAAAGCGAACAGCGATGCGGGAGATGGCAGCCTGTCTCTGGAAGCGAAGGGTGCAACAGCGCCGGACAGCTTTGTCTACGATCCGGCCAATCCCGTACCCACGGTTGGCGGACCACTGTGCTGCGATCCCGAGCATCTTGCAGCGGGGCCGCAGGATCAGAAGGATGTGGAAGCGCGGCAGGATGTTCTGGTGTATTCGACGCCGGTACTGGACCGCGACATTGAGGTCACGGGGCCGGTGAGGCTTGATCTGTTTGCGAAGTCTTCGGCAGTCGATACAGATTTCACGGCAAAGCTGGTGGATGTCTGGCCGAACGGATTTGCGCAGAACCTGACGGAAGGGATTTTGCGGGCGAGGTTTCGCGACTCAGAAACCGAAGCTACGCCGATTATTCCCGGCAAGGTGTACGAGTACAAGATCGACGTGTGGTCGACGAGCAACGTGTTTCTGAAGGGGCATCGCATTCGGCTCGAAGTTTCCAGCAGCAACTTTCCGCGTTTCGACCGCAATCTGAATACGGGGAAGAGTGCGGCTGAAAGTGCGGATATGGTGAAGGCGACCCAGACGATTCTGCACGATGCTGAACATCCGTCGGCGCTGGTGCTGCCGGTGGTGCCGGAGTAGGTTGAGCATTGGCTCGGAGAAGATCGCGGATGTTGTCGAGGGGCTCATCGTTTCCCAGGTCTCAGAATCGAGGCCTAGGGCACTTAAAAATCAGCAATTGATGCCAGCCACCGGGGCTTGGATGCCGACCAGTTCGCGAGCGGCCTGGCGGCCAAGCCGTATGCAGTCGGGGATGCCGATGCCATCGTAGGCGTTGCCGGAAAGACGCAGACCTGGGAGCGCCGATACGCGGTCCTTGATGCGGTGCATCCGCTCCTGGTGACCAACGGAATACTGTGCCATGGCGCGGCGCCAACGGGAGACCTGGGTGTAGAGAGGGTCAACATTCAGCGGGATTGTTTTTGCGCCAAGAATCTCGCTCAATTCACGCCGTACGGTGGAAACCAGAGTTTCGTCGGACTCTCCGAGAAGATGCTCGTTCTTCATGCCGCCGAGAAATGCCCGCAGCACAGCCTTTCCCGGAGGCGTGCGGCCCAGGAACTTGCGATGGACGAAGGTGCAGGCAAGCATCGCGCGTCCTTCGCTGGCCGGAACGAGAAATCCGAATCCGCCGGGCAGAGGGCCCAGCGTGGTTTCGTCGTACAGCAGGTTGACGGTGATCGAAGAGGAATAGGGGATACCTTCGAGTTCGTCCGCCAGCGACGGATCGACGGGACGAAGAAGCGCGCCCACGGCCCACGCAGGCGAAGCCATGATCAGAGCGTCGAAGACGCTGGAGTCTGACGCCGTTGTGACTCTCCAACCGGCCGAGGCCCTTTCGATGCTGTTGACAGGCGATGCAAGGCGAACGGCTGAAGGGTCGAGCCGGGCCCGGAGCGCATCGACCAGTTGCTGAAGGCCTCCGAGCAGAGTGGTAAAGATTCCGCGCGGGGCAGGTCTGCCATTGGCTCCGTTCCCCTCAGAGGCTTGAGTCGCCTTGTTTTGCGTTGCGGGCTTGTGCGAACCAGCCATGGTGCGCAACTGTTGATGGGCGGCCAGCATGCCGCGGGTGAGGGAACCGTATTTCGATTCCATCTCGACCAGGCGCGGCAGCACCGTGCGGGCGCTCAGCTGCGCCGCGTCGCCGCCGTAGATGCCTGAGAGCAGCGGATCGGCGAGGCGATCGACTGCCTCTGCGCCGAAATGCCGCTCGACGAGAGCCGCAACGGATTCATCCTGGGTGCTTGGCCGCGGCGGGTGCAGCAGTTCCAATGCCATGCGAATCTTGGTCATCGGGCTGAAGAGTGGAGTGAGAGCCGTGGGCACCAGCCTGGTGGGAATGAGGAACATGAGGCCATCAGGCAGCGCCACGAGGCGATTCTTCACGATGATGTAGGTCTTGCGGTCCGCGTCGTTCGATGGAGTGAGCTGGTCGGCAAGGCCGAGTTCGCGGCAGAGCTCCGCGGCGGCCGGCTTTTCTGAGATGAACGAGTCGGGTCCCTGCTCGATGACGGTGCCGTCGACGATTTCAGAGGCGATGGATCCGCCGAGGCGATTGCGCGACTCAAAGAGCGTGTATTCAACGCCGGCGCCCGCGGCACGCGCCTTTTCGATTTCATAGGCGGCCGCCAGTCCCGCAATGCCTCCGCCAATGATTGCTATCCGCATTCTTGACTCCAAGCGCTTCCATTCTTACCCGCGAGACCAGATATCCTGTGACCCGCCACCATCATAAAAGGTCGCCGTTCCCTGTGGTCGCGCCGATCCGCGCCGGTGGAATTTGAGATTCATCATCCCCGGTTTGCTATAGTGCAGCATGCGTGCCGGGGGCCGGGAAGCAAGCGCCTGACCCGGGGAACGTGGTGCGGCCGACTCTCTAGAATGGACTTAAATCCGGCCGCGGCGTGTGATTTAAATCACATCCTCTGCGTCAATCGGGAGGCGCAAAAGCCTGCCGGGGTATTGAGTGCACATTGGGACGCAATCGCTCTTTCTCTGCCAGCATAGGGGATTCGGTCATTATTTTCCCTCTTTACCGAGCCAAAGGAGCATTCGATGAACGCCGAGGTGATTCACAGGCTCCATTTCGCCTTCACCGTCACTTTTCATTACCTGTTTCCCCAGTTAACGATGGGCCTGGCCCTGCTGATCGTAGTGCTGAAGACGGTCGCGCTGCGGACGGGGAGCGACAAGTGGGACCAGGCGTCGCGCTTCTGGGGTCATATTTTCGGCATCAATTTTGTGTTCGGCGTGGTGACGGGAATTCCGATGGAGTTTGAGTTCGGAACCAACTGGGCACGCTTCTCTCAACTATCAGGCGGTGTGATCGGACAGCCGCTGGCGATGGAGGGGGTCTTCAGCTTTTTCCTTGAGTCGGCATTCCTGGGGCTCTTTCTCTATGGAGAGAAGCGTATCTCGAAGGCGATGCACTGGTTCGCGGCTTTCATGGTGTTTCTCGGCTCCTGGATATCAGGATTTTTCATCATCGTGACGGACGCCTGGATGCAGCACCCGGTGGCGTACGACCTTACACCGGGCGGCCAGTTTGAAGTGAAGAGCTTCTGGGGGTTGTTATTAAATCCGTGGGGGCTGCTACAGTACGCACACAACATGACGGGCGCGGTCGTGACGGCGAGCTTTGTGATGGCGGCGGTGGGCGCGTTTTACCTACTCGATGGAAGACACGCGGAGTTCGGGCGGATTTTTGTGAAAGTGGGCGTAATCGCCGGCGTTATCGCGACAATTGTCATCATTTTTCCGACAGGCGACCTGCATGGCAAGTACGTCGCGCGCAACCAGCCGGTAACGATTGCTGCGATGGAAGGCCTGTTCCACAGTGAAGTGGGCGCGCCGATTGTGCTGCTCGGGCAGCCGAACGAAGAGACCGGGCAGATTGACAACGCGTTCGCTGTGAACGACGTGTTGAGTTATCTGATCTACGGGACGACGAGGGCGCAAGTGAAGGGGCTTGACCAGTTTCCGCGGGATCAGTGGCCGACGGCGTTGCCGTTGCTTTACTACGCCTACCACATCATGGCGGGGCTGGGGACGTATTTTGTCGCGCTGATGATCGTGGCGGCGTTGCTGTTGTGGCGCGGACGAGTCTATCGCACGCGATGGATATTGTGGCTGCTGCTGATCAGTTTTCCGCTGCCCTATATTGCCAACACGGCCGGCTGGCTGACGGCTGAAATTGGACGGCAGCCATGGCTGATCTACGGACTGATGCGGACCAGCGCAGGATATTCAAGCAACGTGTCGGTCGGGAACGGCCTGTTTACGCTGATCGGATTCATGGGACTCTACACGCTGCTGGGATTGCTGTTCACGGTGCTGATCTATCGCGAGATCAGCCGAGGACCTCAGCCGGATGCAACCATGGCGAAATCGATGCATGAGCACTGAGGTTCACTAGAAACCGGAACGAAGGAAGGCAACGCAATCATGGGGACTCTCTGGTTTTGGCTGGTTGCCGTGATGATCGTCGGCTACGTGGTGTTGGACGGCTTTGACCTTGGAGTCGGTGTGCTGCATCTTTTCCTGGCGCACAACGAGGCGGAGCGGCAGGCGACGTTGCGCTCGATCGGGCCGGTGTGGGATGGGAACGAAGTGTGGTTGCTAGCGGGTGGGGGGACGCTGTATTTTGCGTTTCCGTTGCTGTATGCATCGGCCTTCAGCGGGTTCTATCTGCCGCTGATGATGGTGCTGTGGCTGCTTGTACTTCGCGGGATAAGCCTTGAACTGCGGAACCACATTGACGTGGGAGTGTGGCGGACGCTGCTCGACGGTATCTTCGGGTTGGCGAGCGCGTTGTTGGCGGTGTTCTACGGCGCGGCGCTCGCGAACGTGCTGCGGGGCGTGCCGCTGGATGCGAACGGCTACTTCTTTCTGCCGCTGTGGACGAACTGGAGGACTGGAGTCGCGCCGGGGATTCTGGACTGGTATACGATCATAGGCGGACTGGTGGCGCTGGTAGCGCTGATGCTGCATGGCGCGCTGTGGCTGAGGATCAAGGTATCGGGGGAACTTGCGGAGAGGGCGCGGCGTGTGGTGACTCCGTTGTGGATTGTGCTTATCGGTCTGACGGTCATCAGCCTACGGGCGACGATCCAAGTACGGCCAGAGAGCCTGGACAACTACTCAAACTATCCGATCACGTACGTTGTGCCGGTGGGTGTCGTGGCATCGCTGATCGCAATCTGGTTCTGGAATCGCAGCGGCGAGCCAATGAAGGCTTTTCTGGCGTCGAGTTTTTACCTGTTCCTGATGCTGGCGGGCGCGTGCTGGGGCGTTTATCCCACTCTGTTGCCAGCCACCACGGGGTCGGATCGGGACATCACACTGAGCCGGGCGCTTTCCGGTCCGCACACTCTTGCAGTGGGGCTGGTGTGGTGGAGTTTCGGAATGGCTCTGGCCGTCGGCTACATCGTATTTGTGTACAGCCGGTTCCGCGGAAAGGTGGATGCGGACGGCCACTGAGGCCCATCCGCCAAATCAGCAGGCGGGCTGACGAAGAGGATCGCCGCACCACGCCTGTGGGATGCCGCCGAAGGGCTGTCGCTACTTCTGGAGCGTGTTCAGGCGGCCGACGACGCTCTTGAGTTCGTCGAGTTTTTGTCCTGCTTCACCCAGTTTCCCGGCTGCGGTGAGGCGCTGATAGTCCTCGAGATCTCTGGCGGCCTGGCTGATGAGACTGTGGATATCGGTTCCCGTTTGGGCGGACGCACCGGCAGAGCTTGTGGGCGCGGCCGCAGGAGCCTCATTGGACGTGATCGAAGACGCTGCTCCACCGAAAAGCGAGTTCAGCGCGGACTCATACGTCGGGCCGTAGGCGAGCTTGTCCTGGAGGGCGAGCACGACGAGACGCAACTCCGGCATAGGACTGCGCTCCGCCTGCAAATAGATTGGTTCGGCGTAGAGCAGGGCGCGCCCGATGGGAATGACGAGCAGGCTGCCACGCCGAACGTGCGATCCCTGCTGGTTCCAGAGGGTAAGCTGGCCGGAGATCTGCGCGTTCTGGTCGATACGCGCCTCGATCTGCAGGGGCCCATCGACAAGCCGGGTTTTAGGAAAGTCGTAGACGATGGACGTGCCATAGTGCTCGCCGTCGCATCGGCCGGCGATCCAGCCGATGAGGTTGTTGCGATTGGCGGGTGTGAAAGGGAGAATCTCGACGAACTCCTCACTCGGTTCGCCCGGCAGCTTCATCAGCACGTAGTTAGGCAGCATGGCCTGCGCGGCTTGCTCGCCGCTGTCGGCCATGCCCACTTCGCTGGCAACGGTCCAGAGGTCTTCGCGGTTATAGAACACTTCAGGGTCCGTCATATGGTAGAGGCCGTAGACATCTGCCTGCAGCGTCAACAGCGATTCAGGATAGCGAATGTGCCGGCGCAGATCGCTCGGCATCGATGCAGCATCCTTGAACAGGCTGGGGAAGATCCGGCGATAGGCTGCGATGATGGGGTCTTCCGAATCGAAGACGTAGAAGGTGACGGTGCCGTTATAGGCGTCGATGACTGCCTTGACGCTGTTGCGCATGTAATTGACGGATTGCAGGCCGAGTCCGTAGTGGGTGGAATAGGGGTAGTTGTCAGAGGATGTGAAGCCATCGATGATCCATGAGAGGCGACCGTCGTCACCGAGCACGACGTAGGGATCCTGTTCGAAGGTGAGAAACGGGGCAAGGGTCTGCACACGGTGTCGGACGTCGCGGCGCATCAACAGCCGGCTTTCGGCCGTGACATCGTCGCTGAAGGGCAGTTTGGTGAGATCGCCGCGGTCGAATGCAATGAACACGCGGCGGAGAAATCCGCCGAGGACGATGCCGCCTGTCCCCTGATAGGAGGTGAGATTGTTGGTCTGGCCCTGCGGGTAGTTGAACTCCTGCTGATGGGTCTTGACGTAGACATCGCTGTCAGTGAGTTCGCCGAAGTAGATTTCAGGCTGCTTGACATTGAGGCTGGGCACGGTGCTTTGCACGGGCATGTTGCTGAGGATCAGGTTGGGCAAGCCTTCAGGTGTGAATCCATTCACCGGATTCATGGTGATGCCGTAGCCGTGGGTATAAATGAGCTTATCGTTGATCCAGTTGCGGCTGCTCTCAGGAAGCTTGGCGAGACTGAGCTCGCGCGCGGCGAGCATGACCTCGCGAGTATTGCCGTTGATGCTGTAGCGGTCGATGTCGATGTCGGGGAAGTCGTAGTAGGTGCGGATTTCCTGAATCTGGCGGAGCGTGTCCTGCAGGGCATGCCAATCCCACAGGCGGATATTTTGCAGAGTGGCCTGGTTGTTGGCGGGTTCGGCCGACTCGATCGTCGTTTCGGCGGGGAACTCATGCTGGACGAAGCGGTCGAGACCAAAGGCGCGGCGCGTCATTTCGATGTTGTCAGCGATATAAGGCCGTTCACGAACGAGCTGGTTGGGTTTGACGATGAAGTTGCCAACGTACCAGCTGATGAGTCCGACAACGATGTAACAGAGGATGGAGGGCGCAATGGAAGCGAGTATCCAAAGCCCGCGCGGCGACCAGATGCCAGTGACGGCGGCGATCCCGGCTCCCAGGACGAGCGCAATGGTGATGGCCATCATGCCGCCGAGCAGGACATGAGCGTCGGTGTAGTTGATGCCGTCGAAGATGGTGTGGTGTTCAAAGATCAGCTCAAAACGGGCGATGTATTCGCGCCAGGCAATGGTGAGCAGGAGAAACGCTCCGGCCAGGGACAGGCCGCGCCAGGGCAGCGCCAGGTAGGTCACGCGGCGCTCTGAAAAGGCGCGCGTTCCGCCGCTGATGAGAAAAAAGACGAGTGCGGCGAGGCAGACGATGACGGCCAGCGTAATGAGCCAGCCGGCGACCAGGTCCCATGCGGGCAGCGTAAACAGGAAGAAAGAAAGCGGCTTGCCAAAGACGGGATCGGCAGGACCGCTTGACGCGCGCGGGGCAAACCAGAAAAGCGCGAGAGCCGGCCAATCGGCAGCCATGGCTGCGCCAGATGCGAGAGCGATCACAAGGGAAAGGACGACCGCAACAATCTTCAGTACCGGCTTGAGAGAGAGATTGACTTCGCGGCCCGCGAAGTACACGGTGTGATCGCTGGGCAGGTCCTGATGGTGAGCGCGCTTGAGCAGGGAAATCGAAATGAAAAGGATGAGAAATGTTGCGAGGGCGAAGATGCCGAAGACTGCCCACTCGATGCCGAGCGTGCGGAGGAATACGCTACCGTAGCCGAGAGTGCGGAACCAGAGCAAGTCAACCCACCAGGAGATCGCGGTGCGGCTCCCGAAAAAGAGGATGGCAAAGAATGCGAGGAGAAAGAGCAGGCCGCGATTGTGGCCGGTCTGCTTGTCGCGTTTGGGCCAATCGATTGTGTCGTACATGGTATCCCCCATCTTGCCGGACGGCTGGTGCGGAGCCAGGGTGCACAGCATTTGCGCAAAGTATCGTCGGACGCAGACGCGCGGACGGAACCTTTGCGCTCTTCTGATCCTGATTCTGATCCTCTTTCATTGTGCACCCGCCAGGAGGCGTCATCCGGAGCAGGCGTGACTTGACCGGGATGAGAGCCCGCGCTGCTGTTACGATGATGCCGGGCGTGGCGCGTCTTGGAGTGCGCGGAACGCAGGGGCGCGGGAGATGAAATCGATGGGGATAGATCTGGTTGGGAGGAGTGCGGTGATTACGGGCGGGAGCCGGGGCCTTGGCGAGGCAATGGCAAAGGCACTTGCTGAGGCTGGCGCGAAGATCGCTCTCGTGGCACGCGACGTCACACGCATGGAGCGGGTGCGCGATGAAATTGCCGTGCGGGGCGGAACAGCCGAGGTGTATGCA
The DNA here is from genome assembly GCA_035524195.1 of Occallatibacter sp. Lineage (GTDB taxonomy): Bacteria > Acidobacteriota > Terriglobia > Terriglobales > Acidobacteriaceae > Telmatobacter. The sequence continues at coordinate 31,194 of DATKPJ010000179.1, read as the reverse complement.
GCGGATGTGACACAAGAGCGCGAGGTTGAGAGGACGGCCGCGGCCATACGGGAAGGATTCGGAAACCCGCAGATCCTGATCAACAGCGCGGGAATCAACATCCGCAAGAACCTGGTGGATTATTCGCTGGAGGAATTTCGCAGCGTGATGGATGCGAGCCTGACCTCGACGTTCCTGATGTGCCGTGAGTTCGTGCCAGGCATGAAAGGGACCGGTTACGGCAGGATTCTGAACCTGAGCTCGACCATGGGCCACGTTTCGCTGCCGGGACGAAGCGCGTATTCCTCTGCCAAGGCGGCACTGCTTGGGCTGACGAGAGCGTTGGCGCTGGAACTGGCAGCGGATGGAATTACCGTGAACGGCATCAGTCCGGGACCTATCGCCACCGACATGAATGCGGCGCTGATCAACAATCCTGAAACCAATGCACAGTTTCTCGCCCGCGTGCCCCTGGGGCGATGGGGCACCGCGGAAGAGGTTGGCGCGCTCGCCTGCTATTTGTGCTCAGACGCAGCGGGGTTCATCACCGGGACCGATATTCTGATCGACGGCGGATGGACGGCGCTGTAGAAGCGGACGGTGCCGGTTCGCAAGCCGGCAATGATCAGCGAACGTTCTTCCACCCCAACAAGAAAGGCGATATGCTGAAGTGCGCACTCGTCTTCCCCGCAATTGGCGCCTTCCTCAGAGACAGTGTTACTCGTCGCGATTTCTGTCGGAGGGCCGATTGAGCCATGTGCAGCGCCGCGGCACATTCGACGGAGGTCTCTCACGGCTGAATCTGCATTCAATCTGAACGAGATTTCGCCGCCGGAAATCGAACTGGCCCGCGCGCATCGACTCGCCGGGAATCGCGCGCTTCGCGCAGCCTTCATCGGATTCTTCGTCGACATGTTCGACTCCTACCTGCCGGTCGTGGCCCTGGGACCTGCGATGCCGTACTTTCAACCGGAAACACTAAGCCTGGCGCTGCAGTCGACGCTTTTCTATACCGTGTTTGCCCTTTCTCTGGTTGGACGTCCCGTGGGAGCCGCGCTCTTTGGCCATTTCAGCGACAAACTGGGCCGGCGCAAAGTAACGTTGATCTCGATGGCGGGGTTTGCAGCGGTCACGTTCCTGATCGCCATGCTGCCGGGCTATGAAACATGGGGCGTGGCCAGCATTGTGCTGCTGACTTTTCTCCGTTTTGTCGATGGAGTTTTCCTCGGCGGCGAATATACGGGCGCCAATCCCATGGCGATGGAGTACGCGCCGAGGGAAAAACGCGGGGAATGGTCGGCATTCATTCACTCTGGTTTTCCGCTTTCGCTCGCAGCCATGTCGCTGCTTACAAGCGGACTGCTGCGAGTCATTCCGGCCGGATCGTCTCATTCCGCTTATGCGCGTTGGGGATGGCGGATTCCGTTTGTGCTGGGCGCCTTGTTCGCGTGTGGGGTTTTCCTTTATTGCCTGCGAAAAGTGCCGGAAAGCGTGGTCTGGGCCAAGGCGGAAAAAGTGAAGTCACCGCTGAAGCAGCTCTTCCGCGGCGAGAATCATCGCGTTCTGTTGCAGTCGTTCCTGGTGATGAGCGGGACGTGGTTCACGCTGAATGCGGTCACTTCGATTCTTCCCGGCGTACTGCTGACAGTCCGGCACGTCAACAGCGTTACGGTCACGAATGCGCAACTGATCGAGAACCTGATCATGATGTTCTTGTTTGTCCCGTTCGGAATGCTGGGGCAGAGAATTGGGCGCAGGACCGTGCTTTGGCTGGTTGGCATGGCGGGATGCACTGTTGGGCCGCTTCTCTATTTTGTGTTGGTGAGGTCGGGCTACACGAACACGGTTGAACTGATCGTGCTGGTGACGCTCATCAACATCTGCGCCACGCCGGCTTGGGCGATTATTACCGCGTATCTCAACGAACGTTTCAGCACCGGCGTGCGGGCATCGGGGTATGGAATCAGCTACAGCGTCGCAACGATTCTCCCTGCGTTTTCGTCGTTCTATATGCTCGGATTGCAGCGGATGGGCATGCCGTATGAATACACTGAAGTGGTGATCTTCGCGCTTGGCGGTCTACTGCTGATGATAGGCGCGCTGTCAGGTCCGGAGACGAATCAGGTTGAGATCTGCTGACGAGGCGAGACGGCGGTTACAAAAGCTCTCCAGGCATGGTGAAGGATTGACAACCAGTGCAAGAGCGTCTCTGTAGGAGACGCAAGACTCGGAATTCCGAACGGCGCTAATCCAGAGCAACGATTGCCCGGAAATTTCGGCCCTCATTCGCGGTTGGCGGTAATCGCCTCGCGCACCTTTGCCAGCGGCGCATCGGACACAAACTCGACGCCATGGTCTGTCATGCGCACGCCCAGTTCATTCCACAGCCTGGGTAGATCGACCTGAACCGGAGTGTCTTTCCACTTGGAGTACATCTGCATCAGGACATGGGTGCCGGTTGCGTGGTCGCCGATCTCAAACGCTTTTGTGATTGGCCAGTTCTGGTCGATGGTGCCACCATGCGCCACCACTGCCCGCAGCGCGTCACGCAAACCCTTGCGGTTGCCGGTTTCGTGGCGAATCTCCACGTCGGCCACGAGGCAGAACAGCGCGCCGCCCCAGTAGGTTCGTCCCCAGGTATGCGTGCGGTCCAGTCCCTGGTCGCCCGGTTGCGGTTCGCCCTGCGGCATGCCGCGCACCATGTCACCCCAGATTTTGCGCGCCTTCAGATTGCCGGTCATTACGCGGGCAATGGGCTCGATATAAGTGGCAAGGCCCTCTTCGATCCAATGCTGATCGTCGGGCATGCTGGGAAACGCCATGTGCGTGAGTTCGTGAGTAGTCACCCAGTCGTCGTCCAAGTCAGATTGCGTGGCATGCTGGGCAATGCGCAGCCGCGTGAAACCCTGAAACCCGTCCATGTCACCCCAGGTTGTGCCCTGGATCATCTCCCGGCGGCCGCCCTCGACCGGGACCACGAGAACCCGTACGCGCGTCACCGGAAAGTGGCCGTAGTAAGTTGTTACCGCCTCAGCCGCCGCCCGGATGTGCTGCATCACCTGGTTGACTGTGAGGTCCATCGGGCCATTGGCGAAGTTCACCTGGAAGGTGGCTCCTCCGATCGCGAGATTGCGTGAAGTGGCAATCCCCTGCGCCGCGTTCCACGGCTGGGCGGAAGCGTTGCCGAGGAGAATAAGCATTGCGAGAAGCATGACCCGGCCGCGCACGAGCACAACCATGGCAGTCCTTTCAATTTTCGAGATCGTAGAAAGCGGCGCTCGGTCCATGGCTGCGGCGCCAGTGTTTCATCGATCCTTCGCATGTTGGCGATGCTACCCGCGCGGCTTGAGCGCCAGGATCTCGATCTTTTCAACCTGCGGAGGCTTGGCAAGCAATTCATCGGCCTTGGCGAACAGGGCTTTTGCAATTTCGCCGGTGAGGTGGGCGCTGCGACCGGCTTCGTTTTCGAAGGTGTCGAAGATTCCATACTGTCCTGGTCCAATCTTGATGGCATACCATGCGACGGTGGCGCCTTCCTGCATGGCCAAGGGCTGGGCTGATTCAAGAAATGTAGCCAAATCCTGCTCTTTGCCGGGTTTGGCGTCCAAGATAGCCAGAAGTCCGAGTTTTTCCACAGTGTCCTCCGCGTGTTGAAGGGTATTCGCCAGCATTCGTAAGATGCGCGTGAGTATTCCGAGGTTTGGATGTTGTGGCCCAATGAAGCTGTGCCTTGTGAGGATCGTGCGATGCAAAACGGGGCACGCTCCATTGGGCGCTTCTATCGGATAGACGGCGAACTTCGCCGCCGGGTTGAATCCCATTACACTGGATAAGATATGCAAGTTCGATCGGGAAACGAGATTCGCGAGCTGTTTCTGCGCTTTTTTGAGTCGAAGGGGCACCGGCGCGTGCACTCCTCTTCGCTGGTGCCTGCCAACGATCCCACTCTGCTGTTCACCAATGCGGGCATGAACCAGTTCAAGGACCTGTTCCTTGGCGCGGAGAAGCGCGAATACAGCCGGGCGACGACGTCGCAGAAATGCGTTCGCGCCGGCGGCAAGCACAACGACCTTGAAAATGTGGGCTTTACCCGGCGTCATCACACATTCTTCGAGATGCTGGGAAACTTCAGCTTTGGCGACTACTTTAAGCGCGACGCGATCAACTTCGCCTGGGAATTGGTGACAAGCCCCGAGTGGTTCGGCATCCCGAAGGACCGGCTGTACGTGACCATTTTTGAGGGCACCAGCGACGTTCCGCGCGACAACGAGGCCGAACAGTATTGGATTGAGGCCGGGGTGCCGAAGGAGCGCATCGGCGAGTACGGGCTGAAGGACAACTTCTGGCAGATGGGCGAGACGGGACCCTGCGGACCTTGCTCGGAGATTTTCTACGACATGGGCATCGAGGCCGCCGAGACGCCCGGCGTCGACAAGCCTTTTGGCCAGGACGACGCCCGCTACGTGGAGATCTGGAACCTCGTGTTTATGCAATTCGACCGCTCCGCGGTTCCAGGTTCGGGACCGGCTGCAAGCTACAAGCTGACGCCGTTGCCCAAGCCAAGCATTGATACCGGCATGGGGCTGGAACGCGTAGCGGCGGTGCTGCAGGGAGTGGTGAGCAACTTTGAGACGGATCTGTTTACGCCGCTGATCGAGAGGGCGGCGGATCTGACAGGCTGGTCCGACCGCAGCTGGTGGTCTAGCAAGCCCAGCACCGGTGCTGCACCGTCCCCAAATGATGTGCTCCTTGCACATAAGAATAGAAATGAAAAGGCAGCAGCTTCGTTGAGAATCATTGCCGACCATGCACGCGCGGCGACGTTCCTGATCAACGATGGTGTGCTGCCTTCGAATGAAGGCCGCGGGTATGTACTGCGCAAGATACTGCGGCGCGGAATTCGTCACGGGCGCCTGCTGGGGCAGGAGCAGCCGTTTCTCTATCAGATGGTCTATGCGGTCCGCGACCTGATGAAAGGTGCGTATCCTGAGCTGATTGATTCGGCCGATCGCGTGGCAAAGGTGGTTGAGGCGGAGGAGAAGCAGTTCGACCGGGTGCTGAAAATTGGAGTTACGCGGCTCAACGAAGAATTGCAGAGAGGCTTCGACGGAGCTAAGGCTTTTCACCTCTACGAAACCTACGGACTGCCGCTCGATTTCATGGTCGATGCTGCCCGCGATGCGGGGATTGCCTTCGATATGGAAGGCTTTGAGGCGGCGCGCGCCGAAGAGCAGGCTCGCGCCCGCGCAAGTTGGAAAGGCGGCAGCCAGAAGTCTGCCAGCCCCGTCTTCCGCGACCTGCCTAAAACGGCTTTCGAGGGCTACCGGCGGCTCAACTCCACCAACTGCGAAGTGCTCGCCATCGTGAAAAACGGCCAAGGCGTTCCCGCTGCGGCGGCTGGCGAGCAGGTTGAGATCGTTCTCGACCACACCAGCTTTTATGGCGACTCGGGCGGGCAGGTTGGCGACACTGGGTGGTTCATGTCCACCGACGGCAATACCACCGTCGCCGAGATCACCGGCTGCGTGTTGCCGGTACAGGGAGTTCGTGCGCACAAAGCTTTGCTCAAGCAGGACCTTGCGGTCGGCGATCACGTCAACACCGTCGTGGATGGACAAAGGCGCAACGCGATCCGCCGCAATCACACCGGAACGCATCTTTTGCACGCGGCGTTGCGCCAGGTTTTGGGAACGCACGTCAAGCAGGCGGGTTCGGCGGTCCACCCGGACCGGCTGCGGTTCGATTTTTCGCATTTTGCTCAAGTTGCCGATGAAGAGTTGCAAGAGATTGAAGACATCGTGAATCGCGAAGTGCTGGCGAATGCCAAGGTGGAGACGCTGGAAGACATCCCCATCGACGTCGCTGTGAACGAGTATCACGCCATGGCTTTGTTCGGCGAGAAGTACGGCGAGAAGGTGCGGGTGGTGAAGCTTTCCGATGGGTTTTCGACGGAACTTTGCGGCGGGACTCATACCTCCGCCACCGGCGAGATTGGCCTGCTGAAGCTGATGAGCGAGACGTCGGTGTCGTCGGGGGTGCGCCGCATCGAGGCCATCAGCGGCATGGGATCCCTGGACGCATTCCGGCGCGACTTTGCGGTGGCGCAGGTAGCTGCGCAGGTAGCCGGTTCGCCAGACGGCAATCTCTCTGAGGGGCTTCGCGGTCGGATTTCCGCGCAGGAAGACGAACTCAAGCGGCTGCGCAGGGAGCTCGAGGATGTTCGGATGAAGTCCGCAGCCGGCGGGCTCGATGAAGCTGTGAGTCAAGCGGTCGAAGTGAAGGGCGTAAAGGTACTGACGCATCGCGCCGATCATCTGGAGCGCGGGCAGCTTCGCACGCTGGTCGATAATCTGAAACAGAAGGTCGGCGAAGGGGTAGTGGTGCTGGCCTCTGCTCAACCAGAAGGCAAAGTCGCCCTCATTGCCGGGGTCACTCCGGGTGTCGTAAAGCGCATCCAGGCCGGCAAACTGATTGGTGCCGTAGCCAAACTTGTTGGGGGATCGGGCGGAGGAAAGCCGGAGATCGCGGAGGCTGGCGGCAAGGATCAGAGCCAGATTGATGCAGCGCTCAAAGCAGCCCCAGAAGTGGTCGCATCGCTGCTCGCGTAAGTCCAGCTCATAACCGGGAATTGATCTGAAGGGAGGGGCCGCATCATGCGGCCCTTCGACCGGTTCCGAATCGGGAAACTAGCGCGCGAATCCGCGCGATCCAAAGCTATACGATACGCCCATGGAAAGGATCGGGTAGGTCCCAAGCGGGCTGAGATTGTTCTTCCACTTGGCGATCTGCGCGGCAAGGTCGCCCTGAATCTGGAGCGCGATGGGATCGCTTGTGCTGGCTACATTGGTACATTCGGTCTGTGCCTGGTCATAGCATGCCCAGCCGGCCAAGTTTGCATTGAGCGAAGGCGCCCCGGTGAAGGCAACGCCAGCCTCGAATGGGAATGACCAATGTCCGCCGTTTTGCGGGATCGTATTCCCCCAGCCGGCGGTAATGGTGAATGCCGGCTTCGTCATATTCTGGCCAAGCTCCGCGGTCCCCTGCAGCGGAGTGGCGCCAGTGGCCGAGTTCGCGCTGGCGGAATAAAACGTATCGCCGTTCAAGGTGAAACTCGCGCCGCCGGCGACAGAAGACGTGGCAGTCATTTTGTTCCCGTTGTAAACCATCACGCCCGGACTGATGCGAAAACCATTGCGGAAAGGGTAGACATCGGCGGCCAACCGCGCCGATGCGAGGTTCAACTTGGCATTGGCATTGAATCCGCTGGTTGTGAAGCTGGTCTGGTAGTTGATCCAGTTGCCCGTGGTGCGCAGGTTCAGGTGCGGCGTGATGTAGGAGGTGATTTGCAGGCTGGGCCCCAGCGAGGAAACACTGCCACCAAGCGCAATCCGCGAAAAGGGTCCGGGCGCAACTGCCGCGCTCGGGGGAGGCACAGAACCGCGTTCGACTCCGCCGTCGACTGAAGAATCGATGTCGACGAAACGGGATGAGGACGACTGCGCAGTTAGCATGAACGGGACTGCGATCATTGCTATCGAGACGAGAAGACCTTGGCGTTTCATGATGGGAGCCTCCAAATAGTCGGTTGGATGCCGCGATTCCCTCGGACCGAAATGCAATTTCCCCCTTCAGCCATCCAGAAACCACGTCGAAAAGTTATGCCCGGAGATTACCATGGGATCAGGCGCAAGATTACTAATGAAACTTTTCTTATCGTTACTTAAGATGTAGGCAAGTACCATTGTGGGTTGCCTTGCAAGCAACCCATCGAGAAGAACGAGGTTCGACGCGCGGAATCATGTCGTACGCTGGCCCCATGCCCCGGTTGACTTCCGATCCCGAAACCACAGCCATGCTGCGCTGGCGACTTTTGGAGTGGTACCGGGAGAATCGGCGAGACCTGCCTTGGAGACGCGACTGTGATCCCTATGCGATCTGGGTCTCCGAGATCATGTTGCAACAGACTCGGGTCGCAGTTGTCGTGGAGCGCTATAAGGCATTCATGGAGCGGTTTCCGACCCTGGTTGCGCTGGCGTTGGCTCCGGAACAGGATGTTCTGGCTTTGTGGAGCGGGTTGGGCTACTACCGCCGGGCACGGATGCTGCACAAAGCTGCACAGTTTGTTGCCAGCCATCAAGACGGCAATTTGCCAGCCACGTCGGCGGAGCTCCGTTCGCTTCCCGGGATCGGCTCCTATACGGCGGCGGCCATTGCGAGCATTTCACACGGCGAGCGGGTTGCCGTCGTTGATGGAAATGTGGAAAGGGTGATCTGTCGTTTGCAGGGGTGGGACGAAGCGGGGCGATCCGGCGGAGCGCTGCTCAGGCGAAAAATCGAAGGTCTTGCTTCGGAGATTCTTGACCCGCTTCACCCCGGTGACTTCAATCAGGCGATGATGGAACTGGGCGCGACGGTCTGCCTTCCGCGAAATCCCCGGTGTCTGGCTTGCCCGCTCTCGGTCAATTGCGTCACTCGTGGGGAGCACTCCAGACAGCCGAGACCGCGAATGCTCAGCAGGGAAGTTGCCTATGCGCTGGCCGTGCGGTCGGGGCGCCAGCCGGGAGAGCATCATCGCGAGGTGTTGCTGGAGCAGCGTCCGGAATCTCTCACGGTGATGCCGGGTCTGTGGGAACTGCCCACGCTGCGCAATGTCGACGTGCCTGATGCGGATTTGCGGATGACGGTGCGCCATGCCATTATGCACGTCAACTACTACGTTCGGGTGCGGGATGTATCAATAGAAGAGATCGAAAGCATGACTTTTCCCGGTGGAGAACGCCAATGGATTCCGCTGGCGCGGGCGGCAGAGATGGCGCTTACTGGTCTCGCTCGCAAGGTTCTCAGCCGCGCCCACCTGCTTCCGATGGCCAGGATTGAGTTCGTCGGCTCTTATCACGAAGAGGACATGTCCTGACCTGGACCCCGATCCCCTAGTAGTAGTCTGCGCAGCTCATGTAGTAACCGCATTGCGGGCAGACCAGCTTGCAGTGATGACCGGTAAGGCGGCTTCCGCATGTGGGACAAGCCTGAGATGGATGGTCAATGGGCGTCTCGGAACCGGTCTGGGGCGCACCACGTTGTGGGAAATTCAGATCAAAATCGGCGTCAAATGCCCGTGGCCGCTGCGGCAGCATGCCCGACAGATTAGCATAGAGAAGTGGCTCCTTTGCCTGTGCACCCCGGCAGGTGCCTCTGACATCAACCTTTGTAGCGCCGCCTGCGTTTCCCCTTTTGGCGGCCCCCCATCACCCGAAAAACCACCTGAATCCCCAAGGAGGGACCATGGCAAGCAAGGCAAGTGCGGTTTGGACAGGCTCGCTGAAAGAAGGAAAAGGCACGATCTCGACGGCGACGGGCGTGCTGAAAGACGCAAACTATTCATTCGCCACCCGTTTTGAAGGCGCAAGCTCGGGCACCACTCCCGAAGAGCTAATTGCAGCCGCCCACGCGAGTTGCTTCTCAATGGCGCTAGGCGCACAACTCGGCGGAGCGGGCCTGACGCCGACGAAGATCGAGACTCAGGCGGCAGTGACGCTGGCCAAGGTGGACGGCGGATTCGCGGTCACGAAGATTGCGCTGACAACCACAGCAACGGTCCCGGGAGCCAGCAAAGAGGCTTTCGATAAGGCGGCTGCCGACGCGAAAGGTGGATGCCCGATCTCAAAACTATTCGCCAATAACACTGAGATTACGCTCGACGCAAAGCTGGTCTAGGCGCATCCGCGCACTCGACGCGCATCGTTCATCCCATCCCTGCCCATATATCGCTTCCAGAGGCCGGGATGGGTTGCGCATCCTGCGCGCTGCAAATCTGCCTTGCAACTTGTCCGCGCTCGTGGGAGATTGATTCAGCCACCAGTTGCCGTGAGGTGAGTGAGCAAGGCCAGCCATGAAGCAATACAAATTCAGAGCCACCATTGAGGAAGCGGGCGAAGGCGGAGCCTGCGTGCTGTTTCCGTATGACGCCAAGCAGGAATTCGGGACGCGCGGGCAAGTTTCAGTCAAGGTAAGCTTCGACGGTGTGGCGTATACCGGGACCATGATGAAATATGGCCGGCCGCAGCACATGCTGCCTTTGCTCAAAAGCATCCGCGAGCAAATTGGCAAGGGCCCCGGCGACACGGTCAAGGTCGTCCTCGAACGCAACACAGCAGTGCGATCCGTCACGGTACCGCCCGAGTTTGCGACCCTTCTGGAACAGGAAAAACTGATTCCCGCGTTCGAAAAGCTGAGCTATACCCATCGCAAGGAATATTGCCGCTGGATTACCGAGGCCAAGAAAGAAGAGACGCGCATGCGCCGCCTCGCTAAAGCCCTGGAGATGCTGAAGTCGGGTGTGAAGACACCGGGTTAAGCTGTTCTGCTTTAGATCAGTAAGGAAAGGCGCGACCATGCACCATCTTGCATTCAACCATTGGGCCTTGCTTGTGTCGGCCCTGATCCTCTGGTTTCTCGGCGCGTTCTGGTATTCACCGATGCTTTTCGCCAAGCCATGGGTCGAGATCATAGGCCGCAAACTGGGCGAAAAGCCAAAGGGCGTAGTGAAGGGCATGGTCAGCTCCTTCATTGGAGACCTGCTGCTTTCCCTCGTTCTCGCGCATGCCGTCTACTGGTCGGGAAGCAGAACGTTCGGCTGGGGAGCGTTCATCGGATTTCTTGCGTGGGTCGGATTTGTTCTCTCGCCGCTCTACCCGCAAAGCATCTACGAGGGGCGGCCATTCAAGTATTTCGCCATTAACGGCGGCTATTGGCTCATCGGGCTGGTCCTTGTTGGCGGGCTGCTTGCGGTCTGGCGGTAGAACCGGCCGAGCGCACTAGAATCGTTCCATGAGCAAATCCGTTGTCGCCACTTCATCGGCTCCCGCGGCCATCGGGCCGTATTCACAGGGAATTCGTGCGGGCAATCTCGTGTTCACGGCTGGGCAGATCGCGCTCGATCCCGCCAGTGCGCAATTGGTCGCCGGCGGCATTGTTGAACAGACCAGACGTGTGCTCGAAAATCTGAAGGCCATCCTTGAGGCGGCCGGTTCGGGCCTCGAACACGTGGTGAAGGCAACCGTGTTCCTGAAGGACATGAAGGACTTCGCCGCCATGAACTCCATTTATGACGAGTATCTGGCTCCGGACGGTGCGATCCCTCCCGCGCGAACGACCGTTGAGGTGTCGCGCCTTCCCAAGGAAGCCCTGGTCGAAATTGAGCTGGTCGCAGAGGTCTAAAGTGATCAGGCATTTTACTGGTTTGCCCAACACCCACCCCACCCGGAGGTCAAATCATGACAGAAGCTCACGAAGCGATGGAATCAGCAGAGAAGGTCACTCACAGCGATGCCGAGTGGCGGACGCGCCTGACACAGGAGCAATACCACGTTCTTCGCGAAAAGGGAACGGAACGACCCTTTACGGGCCTGCTCACCGAAAACCATGAGACCGGGAACTATCATTGCGCCGGCTGCGGGGCGCTGCTCTTTCTCTCGGGCGCCAAGTTTGACTCCGGCTGCGGCTGGCCGAGTTTCATGATTCCCGCGGATTCCAAAGCGATCGAGGAGCATGAGGATCGCAGTTTTGGTATGCGCCGGATTGAGGTCACCTGTGCGCGCTGCGGCGGCCACCTTGGCCACGTCTTCCCGGATGGCCCGCGGCCGACGGGGCTGCGCTACTGCATCAATTCAGCATCGCTGACGTTTGAGCACGCGAAGTAGTCCGAGACCGGCAACGGGCGCTACTCTGTTTTCATGAATATTGTCCGATCCCGGTCCGCGCTTCTCGTGGGGTGTGTGTATGCGGCAATCGCTTCAGCGCAAATCTCACCCCCGGCATCGCATGAAGATACGCAGCTTGACCAGCAACTGCAGGCAATTGCCGCCGAGCACCACGGCAAGGTCGCGCTGTACGCCAAGGACCTGAAGACGGGCGAAACCGCCGGGCTCTCTCCAGACCTGCCTGTGCAGACGGCATCGACCATCAAGATGGGCATTCTGCTCGATGCCGCGGAACAAATCCGCGCAGGAAAGGCTTCGCTCTCTGAGCGGCTGGTGCTCACCAAGCCGAATCAGGTGCAAGGCTCAGGCGTGCTTGGCGAACTGACTCCGCCCATCGCGCTCACGCTCGGCGACACGCTTACGTTAATGGTGGTGCTGAGCGATAACACGGCGACCAACATGGCGATTGATCGCCTGGGTCTCGACCATATCAACGCGACACTGCGCGCTGCTGGGCTGCATCAAACCGTGCTGTACAAGAAGGTTTACGTGCCCGCCACCGAGCCTATGCCGCCCGACCAGCCGAAGTTCGGACTCGGCAAGACGACGCCGCGGGAGATGGCCTCGATCATGGAGCGATTCGCGACCTGCGACCTGTCGCTGGACAAATCCCCGCCGTTGCCGGGTGATGGAAAACTATGCGGCGAAATCCTCAACATGCTGCGCCACCAGCAGGATCGCGACAGCCTGCCGCGCTACATTGAGGCGCTCGACACCAGCGAGCATGGCACGGCCATTGCGAACAAGACCGGCGCGCTCGATCGGGTGCGAAACGACGTTGCGCTGATCTCGTCGAAGGATGGCGCGATCGTGATTGCCGGTTTCACCTTTGATAATGAAGACCAGCGCTGGACGGGGGACAATGAGGGCGAACGAACACTGGGGAAACTGGCCAAGGCCATCGTGGAGAAATGGTCGCCTGCGGGGCTCGATGCGGAGGCTTTTCCCTGGGACGATCCCCTGAAGCCGGTTACAGAAGAGAAACGCTGAGAAGATAAGCGGGACAACAAAACCCCGTCGTCTCCGGCGGGGCGGCTGTCGATCCTGATTGAGGCTCTCCGCGTTGCTGCCCAAATCGGTGCAGGCTTTTGCGGCACGGTTGGAAAACGCGAATCCTGGTTACGCCTTCGCGATCTTGCCGCTCTTGATGCAGCTTGCGCAGACACGAATCCGCTTGGGCGCTCCGTTGACGAGTGCCTTGACCGCCTGCAGGTTTACGTTCCAGCGTCTACGGGTTACATTGTGCGCGTGAGAGATGTTATTGCCGAACTGCGGCCCTTTGCCGCAGATATCGCATACTTGTGCCATTGCCTTGACTCCAAACTGTGGGTATTTCGTGCCGCCGCGCAAGACCAGATCGCCGGCTCAGGCGGAACGGTCATCCGGGGTGACAAGACACACTCACCCTTCGGCCTGCCGAATCTCCAGTATACCCGGAATCGTCTTTCGGGGCCAACCTGATGTGCCGTCTAGCCTTAGCGGCCTTTGAGAACAGCTTCTCAGCGAATTGCCTGCTCGAGGGTGGCGGCACGGCGGCGTTTCCCGCTCAGCAGATAGATTGCGGCGCGCAACTCGAGAAGAGGGTCGGCGGACGGCTCGATTCCATCGACTCGGGGGATCGGGTCGAAGATGATTTGCTTCTGCTGCTCGAGTGTGTCAGACAGAACCGCAGTCAATTCGATCGTGCCGAGGTCGAACAATTCGCGGGTCTCCGGCCAGTGAACGGTCGCGTCATCGGTCACGTCTTCAGGAGCGGCAAGCTGCACCTGCAGTTTGAAACGAATGGGCTCTCTCGCGATCCGCTTCGAGATCTCGACGTAGTGGTAATTTTCGCCAATCCCGGATACCTGGGCGTCTTTCAGATATTCATTTCCGGCCTCGGGCACAATGCGATAGCGGCCATACCTGGTTTGTCCAGCGTGATTGGTAAATGCATACGCTGTGACGCCGAAATATGTTTCGCGCGCCAGGCTGGTGGGGAACGGTTTTGGAGCTTGAACAAACGCCAAGGCGGCCGGGTGCGAGCCGAGGAACAATTCAACAGGTTTTGGAACGGGAACTTCCGGTCCGCTCGCGGCCACCGCCTTGAGAAACTCAAGGAACTGCTTGCCGTCGCGTGTGGGAAATCCATCCGTTGAATGGCTGACGATATCTGTGTGGACATGTTCAGCCAGGTTGAATCGAATTGCGAGGCCGCGGGGGTTAGCGTCTGGTGAGCTGTCGGGAATCAGCGGAATCCCTGTGGAGTTAGAAAAGCGTGCTGTGACAGGTGTTGAAGATCGTGTGATGTGCGGGGCCCGGGTGAGCGCAGACGCTCCTTCTGAGGGCGTAAAAGCGCCGCTCAGCATCAGTCCCTTGGCGTGTGCCGCTCGAAAGCCGGGATGCAAGCCAAAAAGCTGGTCGAATTGCTGCAGCAGTTCGTTGGCAAGCGCGACGACGCGTTCATCCTGCGGAAGGGGCATATCGGAGACCTCCTCGGTCTTAGCAGTTTAATGCAATGATTCGGAACCGACGTTCAAAAAATCGATTCCTCCGGACAGAGTCGCTTTCAAAATGCGAGGCGCTGCGCGGTCCAGGCAAATTCGTCGGCTGGCATCACAGTCTGTCTGTGTGGCCTACTCAAGCGGCTTAAGATTCTCAAGTACGGTGGGTATGAGCTCCGCAACCGTGGGATGAATGTGGACGGAATGAGCAAGCAGCGGTGCGGGCTGGCGTGCGTACATGGCTGTGAGTATGCAGTGAATCGCTTCATCGCCGCCGGTTCCGAAGACGGTGGCTCCAAGAATCTGATGCGATTCGGCATCCACTAGAATCTTGATGAATCCGAAGGTCTCACCCTTCTCAATGGCCCGGCTGACCTTGGTCATCGGCCGTATCCCGATCAATGCGGGCTTGCTTCTTCCCCGCACCTCGGCTTCTGACATGCCGACATGGGCGAGCGGCGGGTCGATGAAGAGCGCGTGGACCGGTATGCGATCGCTGACACGGCGATTTTCATTTTTCAGCAAGTTCGCCGCAACGATTTCGTAATCGTTGTAGGACGTGTGCGTGAAGGCCCCCCGGCCATTGCAGTCGCCGAGCGCGAGAACTCCCGGTACGCTGGTACGCAACTGGTCGTCGACCCGGATGTAGCCATGTTCGTCGACGTCAATTTCGGCGGCAGCCAGATTCAGATCGTCTGTGTTGGGCGTGCGGCCGACCGCCATCAGCAGATGAGAGCCGACAACATGCGGTGCGCCTTCGTTGCAGTCGAGGCCAGCTGAGACTTGTTCTCCGGAGGGTTCGACGTGGATACACGTGGCGCCGACGCGGATTTGAATATTTTCCGACTCAAAGATCTCTCGAATGGTCCTTGACGCGTCTTCATCCTCCCCCGGGGCAAGACGTGCATTCTTGTCGACCACAGTTACTTGAGAGCCAAAACGCCGGAACATCTGGGCGAATTCGAGTCCAACATATCCAGCGCCAATTACGACAAGGTGTTCCGGCAACTGCTCCAGGTCAAGAATGGTGGTGCTGGTGAGGAACGGCACGGAATCAGCGCCGGCGATTCCCGGGAAAGCGGGCCGGGCGCCGACATTGAGAAAGATATGCGGCGCCTCGAGAAGATCATCTCCCACGCGCATTACCGCAGGCGATTCAAAGGACGCAGTCCCGGTGAACACGGTGCAGTTCTTTGTCCCCCGCAGCCAGCTCTCGACACCGGTACGTGATTTAAGGACGATGGAATCTTTTCGAGCCTTGATGGCTCGCAGATCCGCCGTCACTTGCCCAGCCTGGATGCCGAAATCACCGGCGCGCCTCGCCAGATGCGCCGCATGTGCGCTGGCCACCATGGCCTTCGTCGGGGTGCAGCCGGTATTGACGCAGGTGCCGCCGAAGAGCTTGCGCTCCACCATAGCCACGTTCCAACCGGCGTTCGCGAGGTCAACTGCAAGCGAGGGGCCAGCCTGACCGGCTCCCACGACGATAGCGTCAAACGTGCGTTTCATGGTGACATTCGATGCATCAGAACACTGTTACGAATCGCGCGATCGTGCGATTCGAGGGATTCGGTATCGAGCCTTATTTGCCGGGCTATGCAATTCGAGCCTTGTGCCGGGCACTGTCAAAGATGCCTGCAAATTCTCTGAAATGCCCGGCAATCTGCGCCACCGCTTCTTCGCGGGTAGATTTTCCGCTTCGCCATGCAACCAGCGGATCCCAGAAGTCGGTGCGTCCGACAGCAAACCCGATGAACCCGTCAACTCCCGCCGCAACGGCGAGCCATTCCCGCACTTTCTGCTCATTCTCACCGCGGCCGAGGATAATGCAGCCGACGTTGCTGCGGCCGTCGCGCCGGGCTGCAGCCACCATCGATTCGCAATCTTCACGACGGTCAAGGCCCTCGATCTTCCACACGTCCGGCTCGACTCCCGCATCCTGCAACTCGTGCATTGTCCTGACCATCAGCCCGGGACGCAGTTGCAAGTCATAGGCGCTCTTGTCGCCCTTTACCTTGTCGAGCTGGGCCTTCTCGGGCGGCACCAGCAGCTCAAACATAAAGAGGCTTCGACCGGCGGCCTGCAGGTACTCCGACAAGCGGCGCAGCCGATCGGCCTGGCGCTTGTTCAATGCCGGATCGCCTTCAGGGTTGTAGCGCACCAGCACCTTCGAAAAGGTGGGGTGGAATTTCTCGATGTGCGCAGCAAATTCTTCGCCATATTCGAAATCGAATTCCTCCTGCCCGCTCTTCTCGGCCGGACAGGCAAAGTGGAATCCCTGTGCTGCGGCATCGCGAAGAATCGCGGCGCCGAATTGCTCGTCGACGAGAATGCCTGCGTTCTCCCTGGGCACTCCACCGGCAACCGCTGCTTTGAACCCGTCGTAAATCACCTGCTTCGCGGTTGCAATCTGGGCCGTCTGTTCCGAAGTGAGCGGCTCGTGCAACCCGAACATTTTGGTTTCGAACGAGCCGCGATGATCGAAGGGAAGAATGTAGAGCGGGCGACTGTAACCGCGGGGAATCATGCGCGCTCCCTGGCCTTTCGATAACGCCGGATCAGGTTGTTGGTGGAGCTGTCGTGCTTCAGCTCAGGCTGTGTCGCGCTTTCAAGTTCGGGGATAATGCGCTGTGCCAAAGCCTTTCCGAGTTCGACTCCCCATTGGTCAAACGAGTTGATCTGCCAG
Organism: Occallatibacter sp.; assembly: GCA_035524195.1. GTDB lineage: Bacteria > Acidobacteriota > Terriglobia > Terriglobales > Acidobacteriaceae > Telmatobacter. Next base: position 14,287 of record DATKPJ010000179.1, on the reverse strand, counting down.
ATTGTTCCCTGGGTAAAGACGCTGTGCTCGTAGAGAGCAACGAGCTTGCCGAGGACGGAAGGGGTAAGCCGGTCCGCGAGAATCGTGTTCGATGGGCGGTTTCCCTGGAAGACCCGGTGCGGAACCAGCCAATCCGGTGTCCCCTCGCTCTTAACCTGCTCCTCCGTCTTGCCAAAAGCCAACGCTTCAGTCTGCGCAAAGACGTTTGCGATGAGCATGTCGTGATGGCGTCCAAGCGGGTTCAACGTCTGGTTGAATGCGATGAAGTCGCAGGGAATCAGCCGCGTCCCCTGGTGAATCAACTGGTAGAAGGAGTGTTGCCCGTTGGTCCCAGGCTCGCCCCAATAGATGGGGCCGGTGTCGTAATTGACCACGTTTCCCTTGAGAGTGACATGCTTGCCATTGCTCTCCATCGTCAATTGTTGAAGGTAGGCAGGGAACCGTTTGAGGTATTGTTCGTAGGGCAGCACGGCCACGGTTTGCGCATCAAAAAAGTTGGTGTACCAGATACCAAGCAATCCCATCAGCACCGGGATGTTCTGCTCAAACGGCGCCGTGCGGAAATGAGCGTCCATCTCGTGAAATCCGTCGAGCATGGCGTGGAAATTCTCCGGCCCGATGGCCAGCATGGTCGAGAGACCGATCGCGGAGTCCATGGAGTAGCGGCCGCCGACCCAGTCCCAGAATCCGAACATGTTGGCCGTGTCGATGCCGAACTTTCCTACTTCGGCTGCGTTGGTCGATACCGCGACAAAGTGCTTTGAAACTCCCGACTCGTCTCCGCCAAGCCCCGACACCAGCCACTCACGGGCGGTATGGGCGTTGGTCATGGTCTCGAGCGTGGTGAATGTCTTGGAAGAAACGATAAAGAGCGTCTCGGTGGGGTCGAGGTCCTGCACAGCTTCGGCAAAGTCCGTTCCATCCACATTCGACACAAAGCGGAATGTCATGGCCCGGTCGCTGTAGTGTTTGAGGGCTTCGTAGGCCATGACGGGTCCGAGGTCTGAGCCGCCGATGCCGATGTTCACCACGTTGCGGATCCGTTTGCCGGTGTGCCCCTTCCATTCGCCGCTGCGCACGCGCTTTGCAAAGACGGCCATCTTGTCGAGCACCTCGTGTACTTCGGGAACGACGTTTTTTCCGTCGACGCGAATGGTGTCGCCCTTGGGCGCACGCAGCGCGACGTGGAGCACCGCCCGCTTCTCAGTGATGTTGATCTTCTCTCCGCGGAACATGGCCTCAATGCGCTCCCGCAGACCCGATTCCTCGGCCAATTGGATAAGGAGCTTGAAGGTCTCATCGGTGATGCGATTCTTTGAGTAGTCGAAGAAGAGGCCGGCCGCCTCGACCGTCAGTCGTTCGCCGCGATGGGGGTCATCCGCGAAGAGAGTGCGTAGATGGGTTCCCTGAATCTTCTTGTGGTGGTCGCGCAGGGCCTTCCATGCGTCTCTCCTGGTGGTTGCCTTCACGGTCCGGCGCTTGGTAGCTTCCGCTGTCGTCGTCATGAATGCTCCTTTCGTCTTGTTGGGAAAAGCGGCCTCGATAACTGCTAGGATGCGTAGAATTGTGCTCTTGATTCTTTTCGCATTTTCAAGCTGTGCGGAAGTCGGTTAACGTTCGTCGGTCTGACTTCGGCGACTGCACTGCGATCATCGTGGGCCACGCCCGTCGCTTTCAACATTACCGCTCAGCGATGAACGTGTACCACCTTGCACATGTGAATATCCTGGTTTTCGTTCCCAATGCTGATTGGTTCCGGTACCTGCGGGGCTTCAGTTTAAGATGGTTCCGCTACCCGGGAGGTTCCGTGTGCTTCGTCGTTTTCCCTGTTTTTTCCTTGCTTTAATCGTGCAAATCGCTGCTGCCCAGGTTCCATCGCCGAGTTACCCGGCGACTCACTGGCCCATCCAGAATGGCACGTACGTCCTTCACGACTTCCGTTTCGGGACCGGCGAAACCTTGCCCGACTTGCGCCTCCACTATCTCACCCTGGGCGCGCCGCACCGTGACTCCGCCGGCCACACCGACAACGCTGTGCTGCTGCTGCACGGGACCGGGGGCGACGCGCATTCTCTCTTGAACCCCGTATTCTCCGATGTGCTCTTTGGCCCCGGTCAGCCGCTGGACATCACAAAATACTTCGTCATCCTTCCCGACGACATCGGCATGGGCGAATCGAGCAAGCCTTCTGACGGCCTGCGGATGAAATTTCCGCATTATACCTACGACGACATGGTGCGCTCGCAGCACGCCATGCTTCTCGACGGCCTGCATGTTGACCATTTGCGCCTGATTCTCGGCACCTCGATGGGGTGCATGCAGTCCTTTGTCTGGGGAGAGACCTATCCTGACTTTTCCGACGCGCTTGCGCCATTTGCCTGCCTGCCGATTGAGTTAGCCGGCCGCAATCGCATGTGGCGCTATATGTCGATGCAGTTCATCCGTGACGACCCTGCCTGGGACGAGGGCAACTATACAAAGGAGCCGGTAGAAGGACTGCGCGGCGCAGCGGACCTGATCCTCATCGCCGGCTCCGCGCCGCAACAGATGCAGAAGGACTACCCAACCCGCCAGCAGGCCGAGGCGTACGTTGACCGCGTGGTCAATGCGCTGGTTGCCCACACCGACGCTGACGACTTTCTCTACTATGTCGACGCCTCGCGTGAGTACAACCCCGAACCGCGCCTCTCTGCCATTACTGCGCCGGTTCTCTGGATCAACTCGGCAGACGACTTCATCAACCCGCCCGAACTCGAGATCGCGCAGAAACTCGTGACGCGGATGCCTCACGCCCGCTTCATCCTCATCCCCGCGTCGATGCAGACGTATGGCCATGGCACCCACACCGACGCCGCGGTATGGAAGGACGATCTTATTCAGTTTTTGAAGGAGACGGAGAAGAAGTGAGAGCAGAGCATTCTCTCCTGCGCATTGCAAATGAGCTTTGCGAGATGGGGCAAGTGCGAGCATCCGGCCAACCCATCCACTATCGGACTACGTGGCGGCAGCCGCAGGCTGCTCGCAAATTGCGCGAAGGTTGCTGGCCAGGAGACAGACGCTCGTCGTTCGGGAAATTGTAGATTCGCACATCGGTGAAGAGGCTCCCGATGAAGCTAAACGCAATCAAAAGCCATGGAGCAATTCTGATCAAAATCCGAGAAGGTCGGGCATCCCAGGTTGTGGAGGATGGCTCGCAATCTGTCACGATAGCGTAACGCTCGGCCAAAATGGCGAAAGCGCAATTCGTGTAACTCTATGGGCTTGTTTGGCGTCCCCGACGGGATTTGAACCCGTGTTATCGCCGTGAAAGGGCGGTGTCCTGGGCCGGGCTAGACGACGGGGACGCTTCTATGGCAGGGCGTGCAAAGTCAGATTTTCAGACAGATTAGCCCTCTTTGAAGGCTATCAACTCGTTGGAGGCCTGTCAAAGAATGACCCGACGCAAGAATTGCTTCCCGTGTGCGGTTGCTGCTGGACCCGCAAACCGGCAGGTCGCAGGCGCTTGAGGAAAGCGGGGCATGCTTTATCCTCGATAAAGAATGCGCCGCTACCGCTATCTTGATCTCCTCACCATCGGTTTTGTGGTGGTGCTGCTGATTTCAAACCTGGTGGGGCCCAAAATCTGCCAGCTTGGGCCGCTACGGCCCAGCGCGGCGGAGTTCCTGTTTCCTCTTACTTACATTTGCGGCGACGTATTCACCGAGGTGTACGGCTACGGGTCGTCGCGGCGAGCCATCTGGCTGGGGTTCTTTGCCATGGCACTGCTGGCGGCCATGGGCCAGCTTGCCGTGGCACTGCCTCCCGCTCCGGAGTGGAAGGGCCAACAGGCCTACGCCACAGTTTTCGGCCTGGTCCCACGCTTCGCCGCCGCGAGCCTGGTTGCGTACTGGGCCGGCGAATTCACCAACAGCTACACCCTGGCCAAACTCAAGCTGTTTACGGGCGGCCGCTGGCTTTGGACGCGAACCATCGGATCTACCGTAACCGGGCAGGCGGTGGATACCGCGGTCATCATTCTGGTGGCATTCGGCGGCCTGGAACCACCGTCGATGCTTCTGCGTATGATTCTTTCGTCGTACGCGATCAAGGTTGCGGTTGAGGTGGTGGCAACGCCGGTTACCTACCTTGTGGTGGGATGGCTTAAGCGCGCTGAAGCCGTCGACACGTTCGACACTTGCACCAATTTCAGTCCGTTCGCATGGCAGAACGAAAGCGCCTGATGAAACGTTTTTGCGGGGCGTCTCAGCACATACGCGAGTTTTTTGCGACAATGGCTGTGCATCAAACATCGAAAAATATGCTTCAATCCAAGATCGGCATCAAGCGGAACTCACTGGAAACTAGACCATTCGCCGCAAAGCATGGATCGCCCAGGGAAATGACCGCCATTCGACCTTTTCGCCAAGATGACGCAACGTCGACTCTGAAGAGCCGGGGTCCGGAATAAGAAGGGGAAAGTGAAACCTACCGCATTGAATCGCAATGTCTACTTAAGTTGTGCCTTGATCCTGGGGTTGGCGGCGTCGGGTTGCGGTAAAAAGCCAGCCGCACCGACGGCCGGAGCTGGGATGCACGGCATGCCGGTGAAGACCGAAACCATCGCGCTCGCTCCGGTGGCCGTCAGCAGCGAGTATGTGGCCACAATTATGTCACGAAGGTCGGCGAGCATTTTGCCTCAGGTGAGCGGGCAACTGACCCAAATCCTGGTTCGCTCCGGTGACCACGTCAAGACCGGCCAGGTCCTGATGAAGATCGATCCAAGGCAGCAGCAGGCCACGGTCGATTCACTGATCGCCACGGAGCGCCAGAAGAAGGCGCTGTTCGATTACGACTCAATTGAGCTTGAGCGGCAGCAAAAGCTGTTCGACGCGGGCGTGAGCAGCCGCGATACGTTTGACCAGGCGCAGCAGGCATACGGGAACTCAAAGGCTGATTATGAGTCATCCGTCGAGGCACGCAAAGCGCAACAACAACTTCTCGACTTCTACACGATTCGAGCGCCGTTCGATGGCATAGTCGGCGACATTCCGGTCCATGTTGGCGACTACGTTTCTCCGCTCACCTCCCCGTCTGTTCCGCTCACTACGGTCGACGAAAACAAAGATCTCGAGGCGTATATCTACGTTCCAACCGAGCGCGCGGGCCAAGCTCGTTTAGGACTGCCGGTGGAAATATCTGATACCAGTGGGAAATTGCTGGAAAAGACGAGAATTGATTTTGTCTCGCCGCAGGTTGATTCAACCCTCCAGGGAATCCTGGTCAAGGCACCCGTGCACGCTACGCCCGAAATTCTGCGCAATGCTCAGATGGTGAAGGCGCGTGTGATCTGGAACACGAGCCCAACGCCGACCGTCCCAATTCTGGCGGTGACTCACCTGGGTGGCCAGACTTTCGTGTTTGTGGTCCGGCAACAGGACGGTCACCTGGCCGCGATCGAGACGCCCGTTACGTTAGGAGTGGCTGTGGGCAACTCCTATGCGATCACTTCGGGGCTGGCGGCGGGGGACAAGGTTGTCGTTTCGAGCACGCAGTTCCTTGTTAATGGGATGCCGGTCATTCTGCTCCCTGCCTGAGCGGAATCCGCCTGTGATCTCTCCGCGACGCGGAGAATCGCGATTGATCCATGCCCATATGAAACAAAAGGGAAAGAAGGCTTTCAGTGTTTGTTGATTTCTTCATTCACCGGCCGGTATTCGCAACGGTTTGCGCACTGATGATCATCCTGGCGGGAGCGATCTGCATTCCGACGCTCCCGGTTGCAATGTACCCGACCCTGGCGCCGCCCCAGGTGGGGGTGACGTGCAATTATGTGGGCGCCAACGCTGACACGGTCGAGAAAGCGGTGACCATCCCGCTTGAAGAAGCCATCAACGGTGTTGAGGGTATGCGGTATATCCGGTCGTCGAGCACGAACACAGGAACAAGTTCGATCACGGTGACCTTCGATACAGGCTACAACCTCGACATCGGGGCCGTTGATGTACAGAATCGCGTCGCCAGCGTAACCGGGCGGTTGCCGGCCGCGGTGAATGCCACCGGAATCACCATCAGCAAGGCCAACAGCAACTTTGTTTTCGGTGCCGGATTTTTCACCCGCGACGGACGCTATTCGCACGAATTCATCTCAAACTACCTCGATGTTTATGTGAAGGACGCCCTCAAGCGAATCCCGGGCGTTGGCGACGTGACAATCTTTGGCGAACGCAAATATGCCATGCGCGTCTGGCTCGATCCCACAAAGCTCGCCGCGCACGCATTGACGGCGTCGGACGTTGTGAATGCCCTTACAGAGCAGAACGTCGAGATTCCAGCCGGCCAGTTGGGTCAGCAGCCCGCCGATCCGAACCAGGCCTATCAGATTCCGGTGCGCGTAGTGGGCCGTTTGAGCAGTCCCGCCGAATTCGACAACATCATCGTGAAGAACAATGCCAACGGACTGGTTTTGCTCAAAGACGTCGGCCACTCCGAGGTGGGAGCCGAAGACTACAGCTCCTCACTGGAGTACGACGGTCACGCGGCGCAGGGTATCGGCGTGCTGCAACTCTCGAACGCCAATGCACTCGATGTGGACGCTCGGGCAAAGGCTGCACTGAAAGAGCTCTCGAAGAGCTTTCCTCCGGGCCTCGAATATGCCGTTGCCTTCGACTCTACGACTGTTGTGGGAGACTCCATTCGTGAAGTGCTCGTAACCCTGGCCGAAGCGATCGGGATCGTCATTCTAGTCATCTTCCTATTTCTGCTCGATTGGCGCGCCACGATCATTCCAGCGGTAACCATTCCGGTTTCGCTCGTTGGGACGTTCGCCTTCATCAAGGTATTCGGGTTCTCGGTCAACTCCCTCACGCTGTTTGGCATCACGCTCGCCACGGGACTCGTGGTCGATGATGCCATCGTGGTGATCGAGAACGTACAGCGCCACATTGCTATGGAGCATTCGAATCCGCATGAAGCGACGTCCCGGGCCATGGGCGAAGTCACCAGTGCGGTCGTGGCAACCTCCCTGGTCCTGATCGCCGTCTTTGTGCCGGTTTCATTCTTCCCAGGGACCACTGGAATTCTTTACCGGCAATTCTCCTTGACGATTGCTTTCTCCATTGCCATTTCGGCTTTCAACGCACTCACACTTTCTCCGGCGCTTTCAGCGTTGTTCCTGCGCGGTGAAGAGGCTCGGCCGCGCCAGATGGATTTCCTGCACATTCGGCCTGTCTCGCGCGCATTCGCCGCATTCATTCATGGAGCCGACGCATTTGTGACCTGGCTCGGCAGGACCTATGCGAGGATCATTCACGGCGCGCTCTACATCCGCTACGTGTTGCTGCTTGTATTTTTTATCGGTCTTGCCGCCACAGTCTGGGTTTACCAGCATGTTCCCACCGGGTTCATCCCGCAGGAGGACCAGGGCTTTCTCATTGGAATCGTTCAGGCGCCGCCCGGATCCTCGCTCTCCTATACCAACGCGCTTGCCGAACGCGCGCAGGCCATCATCTATTCAAACAAGGATATTGAAGGCGCGTTTTCTGTGATGGGGTTCAGCTTCTCAGGCGGCGCCTCGAACCAGGGACTCATGTTCATCAGTACCAAGCCAGCTGATCAGCGCCGGGGCAAAGGTCACTCCACTGCAGATATCGTCGCGGACCTCGCTCCCAAGCTTCAGAGTCTGCTGTTTGCGCCCAATGGCGGACTTGTTGCCGTGATTCAGCCTCCTGCGGTGAATGGTGTCGGCAGTTATGGTGGTTTCCAATTCATGCTGGAAGACACGGGCGGGAATACAATCACTGACCTCGATCGGGTCGCTCACCAGATCGTGAACGCGGGCCGCGCGCGGAAGGATATTACCGGACTGATTACGACCTTTTCGGCGAATGACCCGCAAGTGCTTGTGACGATCGATCGCGAGAAAGCGAAGGCGATGAGCATTCCGCTTTCGCAGGTCACCAGCGCTCTGGGCGTCTTCATGGGGTCGCAGTATGTGAACGACTTCGACTTTAATAACCGCACCTACCGCGTCTACGTGCAAGCTGACCAGCCTTTCCGCATGAAAGCCAGCGACCTGCACAGCTACTATGTCCGTTCAGATACCGGGCAGATGGTGCCGCTGGACAACATTGTGAAAGTAACTGAAAGTTCTGGCCCGCCTGTGATCACGCGCTACAACCTCTTTCGCGCAGTGGAAATCGATGGTTCACCTGCGCCGGGCTACAGTTCCGGCCAGGGAATTACGGGCATGGAAGAATTGGCGACACAGAATATGATGCCGGGAATGCGCTACGAGTGGACCGGCCTGACGCTCGATGAAATTGAGTCTACGGGCAAGGCATTGCTCATCTTCGGACTCGGCATTCTCGTGGTGTATCTCACCTTGTCGGCCCAGTACGAGAGCTTCGCGTTGCCGTTTATCATTTTGCTCGCCGTGCCCATGGCCGTGCTTGGTGCGCTTGGTCTGGTCTCGTTGCGCGGTCTCTCGAACGACGTTTATTGCCAGATCGGACTCGTCATGCTGATTGGCCTCTCAGCAAAGAACTCCATTCTGATTGTCGAGTTTGCCGAGCAATTGCGGCGCAAGGGCCGGTCGATTACTGAAGCGGCTATCGAAGCGGCCGAGCTGCGGTTACGTCCTATCCTGATGACATCATTTGCATTTATTCTTGGTGTGATGCCGCTGGTATTTGCAACCGGCGCCGGGGCTCTGGGACGCCGTTCCGTAGGCACCACGATCGTAGGCGGCATGCTCTTGTCGACCGTGCTGAACCTGATCTTCATTCCTGTGCTGTATGTAATTCTCAGCAGGCTGCTGAAACGCGGAAGTGGACTGACCCCGGAATCTGCCGCAGCTTGAGAAGATTGCTCACCGCGGATCGCGGTGAGCAATCACATAATCCTTGATGCGGTTGTAGACTTCGCCGGTCACTACGCCATGCTCCAGCAGATCCGCCTTGGTGTGATATGGCCTGAAGCGCACAATCCTGCTCGCCCACGTGCGTGTCATTCCCGGTACTCTCATGAGGTCATCGATGGAGGCATGGTTAATGTCAGCCCGAGCCTCCGGAGACGGCATCGCGTGAGCTTTCGGTGCTTGCTTCTGCAAACCCGAGGCCGAAATCTGAATGCAGAATGCGCAAGCTGAGACTGCCAGGAAGGCTAAGATTCTTCTCATACGCCGCATAACCCTATTGTCTGTCGGCAATTGGCCGGTAGCAAGCAGCACGCGATGAATGGATGTAGCAGGTCTTGCCCTATTTTTCAAGCGTGATTTGGCCTGGATTTGCTGTAAGAATGCTTTCTATGGCAATTCCCCCGATTGCTTCACTCGCTGGCGGTACATCTGTCGAGCGCGTTTTCGGCAGGACGAGATTCATTTCGCTTCTGCTGCTGATCGCGCTGCTTCTCATGGTGGCGGGCTTTTCGTTCACCACGCGCGACGCCATGTCGAATCTGTCCTTTCTTCGCAACAAGGGCGGAAAGAAAACTCTCGTTGACCTTAGCCCCTGGCAAACCGCTCAGGCACTTGCGCCACTGGCTGTAACCGTCGAGGAGCACCAGGATGCCCGCGACGCGGAGCGCCTTGCCGACCATGAGGTCGACCAAGCATTTGCATCGGCGCTCAGGCAGGCAAGTCTGGATCAGCAGCACAGAACATTGACCGGCGAGGCACTTGCGCTATCGAACAAAGTTGCGCAATTGCAGCAGATCGTGAAGCAGGACCAGGCGGAGGTGGACGGATTCCAGGCAAAGGGATCTTTGCCTTCTGCGTCATCGAAGAATGGTGCTGCGGCTGCATCGGAAAACGAAGACCTCGACGTCGCCAAAGCTCAGCTCGCGCTCGATTCCGATGAGCTTGCCGACGCGCAGCGCGATCTCGCACGTGCGTCCGGCGATGTAAGCGGACAAATTCAGGAGGAGTTGGCCGCTCACGAAGCCTCAATGAAGCAGTATGACAGCCAGTTGCAAAGTGATGGGCAGGTGGCAGTGGTCTCAGCCAAGAGCCATGGCACGCTGTCTGCGCGTTTGTCTGCCTGGTTCAGTCAGCGCGATCGCCACCAGTCCATTCTGCAGGCTCAGGAGCAGGCAGGGAACGACGTTAAGACTCTGACCGCCGAGCACAATGCTCTTGAGGCCAAAGCTGACGCGAGCGCACATTCCTCACAGGACGACCCTAAGGCGCGCCTTGTTGACCTGAAAAACCGCAGCGCAGAGCGGCAGATTCTCAGCATCTATGACGATCGCATCCAGACCGAACAGCAGCTTGCTACGGTGTACGGTAAGTGGGCCAGTCAGGTTCTTCTCCAGCATCGAATTGTCCTCCACCTGATTCTGCAATCGCTGGAATTGATCGTCCTCATCCTGATTTGTATGTTGATCGGCGATGTTCTGGTACGCCGCCTCATGGCAAATCCTGCGCGCGACCGGCGACAGATGCGCACGTTGCGCAGCGTCATGGAATTGGGCATCCAGGTGGTAGGCGTCGTCATGATCCTGCTCGTTCTATTCGGGACGCCCCAGCAGACGCCCACCATCATCGGCCTCGGCACCGCTGCACTTACCATTGCGTTGCAGGACTTTATCATTGCCTTTCTGGGCTGGTTTGTCCTGGTGGGGAAGAATGGCATTCACGTAGGCGATTGGGTCGAAATCAACGGCGTGGGCGGCGAGGTGGTCGAAGTCGGATTATTCAGCACGACCCTTCTTGAGACCGGGTCCATGGCAGAAATGGGCCATCCCACGGGACGCCGGATTTCTTTCCTGAATGGCTTTGCGATTCGGGGCCAATTCTTCAACTTCACTACCTCCGGGCAATGGATGTGGGATGAAATAAAAGTGAGTGTCCCGTCGACAGACGAGATTCACGGCACTGTGGAGCGAATTCATGAGGCAGTGCTCCGTGAGACTGAAGCCAATGCGCACATCGCCGAACAGGAGTGGAAGCGCGGAGCTCGGGGCGGCGATCTCAGCCGATTCAGTGCAACTCCGGTGGAAAATCTTCGTCCATCCGCATCCGGCATCGACATCCAGGTGCGCTATGTGACGCGGGCATCGGAGCGCTTCGATATGCGCAACCGGCTCTATCAGAGCCTGGTCGAGTTGCTGCATGAGCCGAGCGTGGCGGCACGAAGCGAAGAGCCACAAGAGGTCGGAAAAGGATGAGAGTCTTTCGGTCAATTACCCTACAGTTACCCTGTCGTCAGTTGACACGGCGGCAGAGTTTCCTCTACCTTTTAGACAGATGCAGATCCACCGCCATCACGGTCACCATCATCATCACGGGACCTCTGCGCTGGCGGACTGCGATGGCCTGAACTAAGAGGCCAGAGAGTTTCAGAGATTACCAGAGCCCGCCGGCGACCAAGCCGACGGGCTTTTTCATTAACGCTGGCTTGTTTTATTCAGAAAAAGGAAGACCGCAGAATATGAGCAGTTCGAAGACTACGCTTGATTTCGACAAGATGGATGGCCTCGTCCCCGGTATCGTGCAGGACGCCGAGACAGGCGAGGTATTGATGCTTGGCTTTCTCAATCCGGAGAGCTATGCCAAGACAATGGAAACCGGCTTTGTCACATTCTGGAGCCGCACGCGCCAGAAATTGTGGATGAAAGGCGAAACCAGCGGCAACCGGCTGCGGGTGATCTCGGCGGCAACGGATTGCGACAGCGACACACTCCTGTTTCGCGTCGCTGTCGAAGGCGATGGCCTGGTTTGTCATGAAGGCACCGTCAGCTGTTTCACCCGATCTCTCGCAATGTTGACGGAATCTCAGGAGGCTGCTCGTGACTGACAAACTCCGCCTTGGCCTTCCAAAAGGGAGCCTGCAGGACGCAACAATCGCGCTTTTCAAGCGCGCCGGATGGAATATCTACGCCGACGGTCGATCGTATTTTCCCTCGATTGATGATGCCGAAATCGAGTGCATGCTGATCCGCGCGCAGGAGATGGCACGCTATGTCGATCACGGTGTTCTCGACGCCGGTCTGACCGGCATCGACTGGGTAATAGAAAGCGGTCTCGACGTCACCAGCGTCACGACCCTCACCTATGCGAAACAGAGCCGCCGCAAGGTCCGCTGGGTGCTTGCCGTGCCGGAATCGAGCGGGTTCAAAAGGGCCGAGGATCTCGAAGGAAAAATCATTGCTACCGAGCTGGTAGAAGTCACCAAGCGCTACTTCGCCGACAAGGGTGTCAACGTCAAAGTCGAGTTCAGCTGGGGAGCCACGGAAGTGAAGCCACCCACGCTCGCCGACGCCATTGTCGAGGTGACAGAGACGGGCAGTTCCCTGAAGGCAAACCATCTCAAGATTATTGACACCGTGATGGAGAGCGAGACGCATCTCATCGCCGGAAGGACCGCGCTCGAAGACCAGTGGAAGCGCATCAAGATTGACCAGATCGCCCTTATGCTTCGTGGCGCGATCGATGCACAATCGCAAGTGGGCCTGATGCTGAACGTGCGGCGAGGCGACCTCGATGCCGTACTCGCGGTGCTGCCCGCGCTGAATTCGCCTACCGTGTCTCAACTGAGCGATTCGGAGTGGGTCGCTGTGAATACGATCGTCGAGGAACGGGTGGCGCGCGATGTGATTCCGCGCCTCAAGGCGGCCAGGGCCACGGGCATCGTCGAGTACCCGCTGAATAAGGTTGTTCTCTAAGAATGAGGAAGAGAGAAGCGAACGATGAGGCTGATTCGAACCAAGGGGCGCAGCGCGCAGGAAGCCGAGGCTGTAATCGTTGTACTGGAACGGCGCGGCGGCACGGCGCTCGATTCCGTTCTGCCTTCGGTCAGGCGCATTGTGACGGCGGTGCGCGGAGGCGGTGATCGAGCCCTGATTCGATTCGCAAGGCAATTTGATGGGCTCCAGGATCCTGATCGCCTGCGCGTCTCTCCCGACGAGATGAAGGCTGCATGGCATGCCGTTGATGCGGAGTTGAGGCAGGCGCTCTCAATTGCGGCGAAGCAGATTCGTGGCTTTGCCAGGAAACAGCTACCTCGTTCGTGGAGTTCGACTCCATTCCCCGGTCTGAGCACGGGACAACTCGTGCGTCCCCTCGCTTCGGTCGGATGCTACGTGCCCAGCGGCCGCCATCCATTGCCATCAACGCTGCTGATGACGGCCATCCCCGCCAAGGTCGCCGGCGTGGAACGCGTTGTTGTCGTCTCGCCAAGACCGGCTCCGGCAACCCTTGCGGCAGCGCATCTGCTCGGCATCGCGGAGTTCTATCGCATCGGCGGCGCGCACGCGGTAGCAGCGATGGCCTATGGAACGGAGAATTTTCCGCGCGTCGAAAAGATTGTCGGCCCAGGCAATCTCTACGTTACCGCCGCCAAACGCCTCGTCGCCTTTGATTGCGCCATCGACATGCTTGCCGGTCCAACTGAAATTGTCGTGACCTCGGTCCTGGGCAGAGCAGGCGATATCGCCTTGGACCTCGTGGCACAGGCCGAGCACGATCCCCAAGCGCTTGCCATTTTGATCACCCCCCACGAAGATCTGGCCGGGGAAGTTATTTCGAAGGTGAAACAGCTCGGTAGAAACAATGCCATTGCGCGCGAAGCTCTCGGCCGCAATGGCCTGGCGATCGTTGCTTCGACCGAGAAAGAAGCGCGCGAACTCACCAACCGGATCGCTCCCGAACACCTCACCGTCGACAGGGCCGATGATCTGGAGTGGGTTCGCAGCGCCGGATCTGTTTTCGTCGGCCGATGGTCGGCGCAACCTATGGGAGACTACATTTCAGGCCCGAACCACACCTTGCCCACGGGAGGCACGGCACGCGTGCGGGGCGGTTTGAGCGTCAACGACTTTCTCAAGATCATCACGGTCCAGGAATATGACCTTAAGGGCCTTCGTGCTCTCGGTCCCAAAGCAGCCCTGCTGGCCGATGCCGAGGGACTCTTCGGCCACGCTGCCGCAATCCGTACCCGCCTTCAGAAAGTGAGGTCTCTTGACTAACCCGGCAATCGCGCAATCTCCGATTCCGCGCGCGCGCGTCCTGGCAATGAAGGAGTATCATCCGCCGCTGGGTTCCCGCGACGCATTGCGGCTCGACTTCAACGAGAACACACTGGCCTGTTCCGAGAAAGTGAGCGAGGTCCTGGGCCGCATTTCATCGGGCGATCTGACCCGCTATCCCGAGCGTGAGCCAGTGGAGTCCATTGTGGCCGCCCGCCTTGGTCTTGCTGCGCAGCAGGTGGCGCTCACCAATGGCGTCGACGAGGCGATTCATGTCTTGTTCGAAACGTTTCTCGATGCCGGAAGCGAACTGCTGCTTCCCCTGCCCACATACACCATGTACGAG
>DATKPJ010000178.1:0-22250 GCA_035524195.1 Occallatibacter sp. | reverse complement strand
GCCGTAGCGGGTGTCATCGCTCTACTCGCCGTCGGCCTGGCCATCTCGGCCTGCGGGGGCGGATCGAGCAGCGGTGGAGGCGGCGGAGGCACGCCATCGAATCCGCCAAAAGGCACCTATACCATCACCCTGACCGGCACTGACTCGACTACTTCGTCAATCACAGCGAGTACGCAGTTCACCCTCACCATCGACTGAAGCTTCTGGTCAACCAAAGGGGCAGGCGCCTTGGGGTGCCTGCCCTTTTTCATTCGGCCGTCGCACGCGCTGGCAGAATGCCCCTGCTCGCGTCTCATTTTTCACCGCACAGTTTGCCGAGTCATTCTCCTGAAAGCGCACAATGAAAGTTGGGCGCATACACGGCCTCTTGATTGCGAACCGCGGTCGGCGTCCCCCGGTGAGAAATCGCGGCAAAGTCTCACTCGGCCGTTTCCGCCTCCTAACTCCTTTTCCGAGAGTAATTTGCATTTAAGTCAATTATTATGAATAATTTAGCGCGTCACCTACCGGATAACCATAATAGAATGAAATATTTAGTCCAGGACACCCCCGGGGGGGGGTGCCCGACTGTTCACGAAATCACGCCGCATTCCAGTCCTGTCGAAGCCCCCCGTCCGCCATCTTCTCTGGTACACTCCGAAGCCGGAGGCAAACCATCCCTTGCCAGACTCCCGCCACACCCCCTCCGCGCTGACGCAACTCTCTGAAGAAGAACGTCTTTTTTCATCCACCGTCCGCCAGTTTGCTCAGGAAACCATCGCCCCGCTGGTGCGATCGATGGACGAAGCCCAGCACTTCGCCCCCGGCCTCGTGGATCAGATTTTTGCCATGGGCCTGATGGGCATCGAGATTCCCGAAACACTCGGGGGAGCAGGGGGCACCTTCTTCGACTCCGTCCTCGCCATCGAGGCCATCTCCACGGTTGATCCCGCGGTCGCCGTCCTCGTCGATGTGCACAACACCCTCGTGATCAATGCCTTGCGTCGCTGGACCAGCCCGGAGCAGCAGAGCCGCTGGCTGCCCCGTCTTGCCGCCGGAACCGTGGGCGCCTATGCGTTGAGCGAGGCCGGCTCCGGATCCGACGCCTTTGCCCTGCAAACCCGTGCCGACCGCGTCGACGGGGCCTATCGCCTCACCGGCCGCAAGCTCTGGATCACCAACTCGCACGAGGCCGGGCTCTTTATCGTCTTCGCAACGCTCGACCCTGCCGCCGGGTACCGCGGCATCACCGCTTTTCTCGTCGAGAAAGGCGCACCGGGCCTGATGGTCGGACGCAAGGAGGAGAAGCTGGGCATCCGCGCCTCCAGCACCTGCGAACTGGTCTTCGAAAACTGCGTGGTTCCCGACGAGAACCTGCTCGGCGAGCCGGGCAAAGGCTACAAGATTGCCATTGAAACGCTGAATGAGGGCCGCATCGGAATCGGCGCGCAGATGCTCGGCCTGGCAGAGGGCGCCTGGGGCCACGCGGTGCGCTATGCAAAAGAGCGCCGCCAGTTCGGCAAGCCAATCGCCGAGTTTCAGGCTGTGCAGTTCTCTCTGGCTCGCATGGCCACCGAGATCGAGGCCGTCCGCTTGCTCGTCTACAACGCCGCACGCCTCAAGGATGCCGGCCGGCCCTTCCTGCAAGAGGCCGCCATGGCCAAACTCTTCGCGTCGGAAGTGGCCGAGCGGGTGGCCAGCCAGTGCGTCGAAATCTTCGGCGGCAATGGATTTGTCCGCGACTACCCAGTCGAAAAATACTACCGGGATGCCAAGATCGGCGCCATCTACGAAGGCACGTCGAATATGCAGTTGGCGACGATCGCCAAGCAGGTGCTGGGCGCGCGCTAGTTCGGCGCCGGCTCAATCACACCGGCCGCTCCCGCAACGTTGCGGATATGTGCGGGACGCGTCCGGCAGCATCCGCCAACGATCTGTGCGCCCGCGGCAAACCATGATCGGGCCAACTCCGCGTACTGGCCGGGATCGCTTGAGCCGGTCCAGCATCGATGGTCCGCGTCCCAGCCTTCACCGGAATTCGGATAGACCAGAACCGGCTTGTCGGACGCGCCGCGGAGTTCCTCAATCAGCGGGAGAATCAGCGCCGGCGCAGTGCAGTTGACGCCGATGGCAACCGTCTGCGGCAGAGATGCGGCAAGGGCCGCACAGTCGTGCAGCGATTCACCGTGCGGCACATGCTTCTCGTCGCGGCAGGTGAAGGAGAACCACGCCGCGAGTGCTGGCCAGGGGGCGAGCGCTTCGCAGATCGCCTGGGCCTCGGCGAGAGAAGGGATTGTTTCAAAAGCCACCAGATCGGGAGCATCGCTTCCCTTCGCACGAGCGAGCACCTCAATCCGCTGTCGATGAAAGTCGACGAGATCCGCAAACGTGCAATTGTAGTTGCCATGGTACTCCGCACCGTTGTGTAGCGCGGCTCCATACGGCCCCAGCGACGCTGCTACAACAACGCGCCGTTGAGCGAACTCCGCGGATGCGGCGCGCGCCAGGCGAACCGCCCGTAATAACCCAGCATCGGCACGGCTTGGCGCCAGGCCGAATTCTTCATAGCCCATGCGAGAAACCTGGTAGCTGGCAGTCTCAATGCAGTCGGCGCCTGCTTCGATATAGGCGCGATGCACGGCGACGATTTTCTCTGGCGCATCTTCGAGCACATGCGCAGACCAGAGCGGGCCGGTGATATTCGCGCCCAGGTACTCGAGTTCCGTGGCCATCGCGCCGTCGAGCACGCGCACTCCCCGAAGAATCATCTCGCGAGACTCAGGATTCTCTGCCATGCCTTCATGGTAGATGCCGCGCGTTTCGGAGCGTACCGCCAAATCGATCACTTCACTCCGTTGCCGTATGTCCGGGCCTATACTGGGAGCGCGAACCGCACCGCACGACGACGGTTCCCAAACACTCCGATGAAAACGATCAGCCGGCGCACATTTCTCGCCACCGCAGCGTGTTCTCTCGGCGCCTTGCGGCTCAGCGCACAGAGCACCAAGGCAGCCAGGGCAACTCTTTCCATTCCGGTCGAGGCCACTGGCCCGCACATGCCCGTTGATTTTGTCGGCCTGTCCTACGAGGTGCAGCAACTCGTCGATCCGAGTTTCTTCTCCGCGGGCAACACAGGATTAATCCGTGAATTCAAGGCTCTCTCGCCCAACGGAGTGCTGCGTCTGGGCGGAAACACCAGCGAGTACGAATGGTGGAAACCGACGCCCACATCTCCCGAGCCTGAACATCCGAAGACCCGGGAAGTGGTCGGCGAGCCGAAGGCGCAGTATTACCCTGTAACGGCCGAGGCGGTGCGTAATCTGGCGGCGTTTCTGAAAGCCAGCGGCTGGACATGCCTTTACGGCATCGGCATGGGAACCAATATTCCGAAGCGAGCAGCCGAGGAAGCCGCGTTTGTCGCTGAGACGCTGGGATCGAGACTGCAGTATTTCCAGATCGGAAACGAAGTGGACCTGTTCGTAAACCATTTGCGCGATCCTGAGACCTGGAATGCGCATACCTATTTGGAAGAATGGCTGGGGTTTGCCCGAGCCATCCGGGACCGCGTGCCCGGCGCGAAGTTCGGCATGCCTGACGTCGCGTCGCGGGTTGACTGGCTCACCGACATTGCCGAAGCGTGGCCATCGATCCAGAATCCGCCTGATGTAACCACACTCACGCATCATTACTACTTTGGCGGACCGGCCACGAACCCGGAGGTAAACATTCCCAACCTGCTGAAGCCGTCCACTATGGCCAAGGTACAGCACACGGCCGATACGGCAACAGCAGCCGCAAAGAAAATGGGCGTACGAGTGCGCATGACCGAAGGAAACACCTGCTATCGAGGAGGCAAGCCCGGCGTGTCCGACGTGTTTGCGGCGGCGCTCTGGGCCGCTGACTACTCGCTGCTGCTGGCGAGCAACAATTACTCCGGCGTGAATCTCCACGGCGGCACAGGAAAGTCTGTCGCCAACTCGGTGGGGGGCTATTTACCCGGGGACGTGCTTCTCAAGGACCAGGGCGCGACACCGGAGCAGATTGCTTCGCATCCTCACCCTTTCTACACGCCCATCGCCACGTTCGGCGCCGAATACAAAATGGAGCCGGTTGCCTATGGGCTCAAATTCGCGGGCAATTGCAGCGGATCTTCCTTTTTCCCGGGTGATTTCACTTCAACGCTGCAGGCATCCGGAGTCGACGCGACCGCGTACGCGGTTCAAACCGGCGACGGACGCACATCCATCATCATTCTCAACAAGGATGCGGAAAGGGATCTGGATCTGACCGTGGATTTCGGGAGCAGCAAATCTGGCTGGGTGGAGATTGAGACGTTGGACGCTCCGGCATTGGACAGCCGCGAAGCGCACATTACGCCTTCAGAAAAGCCTGGCCGGCTCAATCTTGGCAAATGCGCCGTCACCGTGTCGCACGCAACGGGGATGAGGCTGACGGCGTAGAGATCAGCTGAAGGCTTTCCAGAAATATGCCAGGAACACCAGCAGCGCGCAGGCAAACGCGTTGACGACCCATGCAAACCAGAAGAGCCACGGCCAGCGCGGACGCAGCGCTGCGGTGAGGCTCATGGCGAGAAAAAAGAAGCAGTACAACAATTCTTTCTGGTCGCTTTCAAACGCGCTCTGGCCCAGCTTTGGAATTCCGCCGGAAAGATCCCTGAGGATGGCCAGGCAGAGAAATGCGGGGAATGGGACCAGCAGCCAGCAGGCAACTTTTTGGTTGCGCATGAGATAAAGCACGGCGGCCGCAAGCAGGACGGCGATAAAACTGAAAATAGCAACAGATGCCATAGTTCGATCGCTTTCGATGGTACGGGAACGATTCGGGGACAGCACCCGATCGGCATCCAGTCTAAATCTTCTGGGTGCGCTGCACCTGGCGGACTCCGCTGACGCGGCGGATACCCAGCACCATGCGGTTCAAATGCCGCACGTCTTCCGCTTCGACAATGAACTCGATGATTGCTTCGCCGTCTTCGTCGCGCCGAATATCCACGCCGCGGATGTTGGTGTCGTCGTCCGAGATGACGGCTGTGAGTTCCTTCAGCATGCCCGTGCGGTCGTCGCAGAAAACGGTGATTTTGACGGGGTAGCGCTGGGAATGACCGGCTGAGGCATCGCCCACGCGAGCCCACTCGACATTGATACGGCGGTCACTCTCATAGAGCAGGTTCTGCACATTCGGGCAGCTGCGCGCATGCACGGCGACGCCCTTTCCTCGCGTGACGTAGCCCACGATCTCTTCGCCCCTGATGGGATTACAACAGCGTGCGCGATAGACAAGCAGATCGTTTTGGCCTTCGACCTGAAGTGAATCGGAGCCCGATAGATGCAGTTTGCGCACCGCATCGGACATGGGCGCTTCACTGGGCGTACCGGGCTTGGTCTCGGCACCTGTTTCGGCTTCGTCCGGTTTGGCAAAACCGGGAGCCAGCTTATTGAGGACCTGGTGGGCGGAGTGTTTGCCAAGTCCCAACGAGGCGAGCAGATCGGCAGCCGTGGCCACGCCATACTCATTGGCGATGCGGCCCAGGTCCTGATCGGAGATCTGGCTCATCGGGACCTTGAACTTGCGCGCTTCACGCTCCAGCAGCTTGCGGCCGATCTCGACGGCGCGCCGCCGCTGGTCCTCATTAAGCCAGTGTTTGATCTTGTTGCGTGCCCGCGGACTCTTAACAAACGACAGCCAGTCACGGCTCGGCCTGTGGTCCTTCTGGGTAACGATTTCAACGATGTCTCCGGTGCGCAGCTTGGTGCGCAAGGGCACCATGCGGCCATTCACCTTGGCGCCAACACAGGTGTGGCCCACTTCGGTATGAATGGTGTAGGCGAAGTCGACCGGGGTTCCGTCTGCGGGAACCACCACAACTTTTCCCTTGGGCGTGAAGGTATAGACCTCGTCGGGATACAGGTCCATCTTCAGGCTGGAGAGGAATTCGTTGGGATCGGTCATCTCCTTCTGCCATTCAACAAGCTGGCGGATCCAGTTAAGGCGTTCTTCATCGCGCGCCGTTACGACACCTTCGCCGGCTTTGTATTTCCAGTGGGCCGCGATGCCTTCCTCGGCGATGCGGTGCATTTCTTCGGTGCGAATCTGCACTTCGAACTGGTGACCGCCTTCCCCAATGACCGTGGTGTGAAGCGATTGATAGCGATTGGCGCGGGGAATGGCGATGAAGTCCTTGATGCGGCCGGGAACGGGACGCCAGAGAGTGTGTATCAATCCAAAGACGGCATAGCAGGAAGCGACGTCCTGCGTGATGACGCGAACTGCCAGCAGATCGTAGACCTGGTCGAAGGCGGCCTTGGTGCGCTGCAGCTTCTGGAAAATGGAGTAGAGGCGCTTGATGCGCCACTCCACGCGCGCTTCGATGTTGTTTTCACGCAATTGCTCCACCAGCGTCTCTTCCACGCCGCGCAGAAACTGCTCGCCCTCAATGCGCCGCGCTTCAACTGCCTCCGAGATTTGCTCAAAGCTGACGGGATCGGTGTAGCGAAAGGCAAGATCTTCGAGTTCGCCACGCACCTTGCCCATGCCGAGTCGGTGAGCCAACGGAGCATAAATATCAAGTGTTTCGCGGGCAATGGCCTCCTGCCGGTCCGGCTGAAGATGCTCGAGGGTACGCATGTTGTGCAGCCTGTCCGCCAGCTTGATGAGGACCACGCGCACATCCGTAACCATCGCCAGAAGCATTTTGCGGACGTTCTCAGCCTGGCGGTCTTCTCGATTGGCAAACTGGATTTTGTCAATCTTTGTGACACCCTCGACGATGTGCGCCACCTGGTCGCCAAAGCCGGCTTCGATTTCTTCGGTGGTCGCGGGCGTGTCTTCAACCGCATCGTGGAGCAGGCCGGCCGCGATCGCTGTCGCGTCCATTTTCATCTCCGCCAGCACCTCGGCAACCTCAAGCGGATGAATGATATAGGGCTCGCTGGAGGCGCGCGTCTGGCCTTCGTGGTGCTGTACACAGAAATCCCATGCCTTGCGAATAAGGCTGACGTCTTCGCTGGGCCTGTTGGCCTGAACACGGCGCAGAAGAGTCTCAAAGCGCTCTTCGATAGCAGAGCGATCCAGCGCAGATTTGCCTGTCCCGACTTGTCGCGGTGATTCGGGCGCGGCATTGGGAAGGTCTGCCGGAATGGGCCGACGGACTGTCGCCATGCTTCATTATAGGCCGGATGCACGAATGGCCCATCAATCCAGCCCTGTAGTCGCGCATGTGATCCGGAAGCAGCCGCACAAAAGAATCATGCGGTGGCAATGAGAACGAGGGACTGTTTTGGGTCATTTTGGGAAGAGCAGGTAGAGCGACCTTCATGTGGCTGATGCCTTCAAATACTAGGCTTTCCCGGATAGGTACGTCGGTGTTGCAAAGCCCTTCTCATTGTGCCTGCCGTCACTGCCCGGCCACCATCAGCGAGGAGTAGATTGCCCTGCGGAGTAGAGGAGCAGAACGGAGGAACTTATGCTCAAACGCCTCTTACTTATCTCCCTCGCCGCGGCAGTCGCCGTGGGCATGGGATATGCAGATCAATCCAGGACCAAGATAATCATTCCGGTGGACAAAACCTCGCCAACCAGTGGCAAACAGATGTTTACCAGTTATTGCGCGCCATGTCACGGCGTCGATGGCAGGGGTCACGGTCCGGCGGCGAAGGCTCTCAAGTCGGAACCTACCGACCTGACTGGATTGAGCAAGAAGAACCATGGACGATTCCCGGATACTCATATCATTTCGGTACTGTCGTTCGGCGCGGACGTGCCTGCCCACGGAACGGCCGAGATGCCGGTCTGGGGTCCAATCCTTGGTAATATGAACAAGACCAATCTCCAGGATAAGCAGCTCAGATTGAGTAATCTGAGCCGGTACATGGAGAGCATCCAGGCAAGGTAAAGGCAGGCAGCCGATCAGCTTCCGGCCTGGGACGATCCCGGGAGGGAGCTCATGAAGAAGCCGCACAAGCCTGAACCAGGCACGAACCAGAAGGCGCCCAGGGCTCTGAAGCCCGTGGCGCCTTTTGAACGGAATCCCGATCTCCCTCCTCAGGTCCATCGCGCGGACCGGCGCGATTCTCAACGAAATCCCTATTCCGCACCCGTGACTGCGAACACCTCCGTTGCTGTCCCCGGAGCACGCGTGAACCGCCGCGCCGCTGATCGTCTGCGTACCGGCCACCTATGGGTTTACGCTTCGGACATCGAGGCCCTCCATGCTGGACCGGGTGACCCGCCGGCCTTGCTTCCCGTCGCCGATAGCCGCGGCCTGCTTCTCGGCACCGGGCTCTATAGCCCGGCTTCGCAAATTGCGCTGCGGATGGTGAGCCGGGAAGCAATCGAAGAAGCCGGATGGCAAACGTTGCTGGAGACTCGGCTGCGCACTGCCATTGAGAGGCGCAGGGCAATGCTCAACCCGGAAAATGCAGACGGCGGTTCCTGCCGCCTTTGCTTCAGCGAAGCCGACGAGCTTCCCGGTCTCGTCATCGACAAATATGGCCCGCTCCTTATCGTCCAGCGTCTTGCACGCGGCCTGATGACCGACGACGTCCGTAAGACCTTAGTCCGCGTTCTGACGAGCAGCAGCCTGAATCCGAAAACCATCCTCGAGCGTCCGGACCCGCGCATCCGTGAAATCGAGGGCCTCCCCGCTCCCGACCTCACTCCACTATGGGCTGCCAATCCCGCCGAGCCCGTTACGGCAACCCAATTCCGCCTGAATGGCCTCGTGTTCCACTACGATGCCAATGCGGGCCAGAAAACCGGCGCGTTCCTCGACCAGAGCGCTAACTACAAGGCCGCGGAATTATGGGCACGGAAGCTGGCTCCGGGCGGCCGCGCCCTCGACGTGTGCACATATCAAGGTGGATTCGCATTGCACCTTGCCCAAGTCTGCCAGCGCGTCACTGGCATTGACGCTTCACGCGCATCCTTGGAGGTCGCGGAGAAGAATTTCGAGGCAAATCGCGAACACCTGAGCGCCGAAGTGGATTGGGTGGAAGGCGATGCTTTTGAGGTTTTGCGCGATTGGTCAGAAGCTGGAGAGCGCTTCGACACCATCGTGCTCGACCCGCCGGCTTTCGCTAAAACAAAGAGAGCTGTCGAGGGAGCATTGCGCGGATACAAGGAGCTGAACCTGCGCGCGCTCAAAATGCTCCGTCCCGGCGGCCTGCTGGTCACCTGCACGTGCAGCCATCATGTGAGCTGGGCCGAGTTCGAAGCCGCCGTCGCATCGGCGGCCGCCGACGCGCATCGACGCGTTCGTCTGCTCGAGCGCCGAGGCGCTGCACCGGATCATCCCGTGGTGCTGAATCTGCCCGAGACTGAGTACCTGAAGTGCCTGGTGCTTGAAGTGGAGTAAGGCTCAGGCGTGCGCCGGGCCACTCCTCCGCCAATGTGCGAAGATCCGCGAGCGCCAGCCAGTGTGAACATTGACAGGGTCCTCGTTGGATCTTGCGGGCTGGTCGACTTCAACCGCCTTCCGAAGCTGCGCGAGCGCGTCCTTTACCTGGGCCCGAAGATCTTCAACCTCGAAGGCACAGGATCGCAAATAGGCAGACACCGTGAGCCCGGCTTCGCCCGCGCGCAGGCGGAGTTGCGCACAGTCCGCCTCGGTGAGGCGGATGGTGATGCTTGAAGACTTGCGGATCTCTTCAAAAGCCCGGCGCCGAGCGGAAATCCGGGCAGACTGGGCGACATCACTTGGATTCTTCGTTGTCTCGGTTGCGCCGAGATCCTCAAACCCTGCAAGAGAGTCGGATTCCGTCTTCTTGTCCGTTCCGCCGGCGCCGCCTGGTGAATCGGGCAAAACTCCAGCCGAGGGATGGTAGCGAGCGTGATGCCGAAGCGCCCGTTCATAGCTCAGAGTAATCAAATCGTCGGCAAGCACATCTTCGTCGCGTCCGGATGGGCGCCCGGAGTCGCCGGCGCTGGCGGCCTTGGCGAGAGACGCGATGATGCTGGCAAAACTGGAGGAGGCAGGCGAATTGCTTGCGGTTTCCTGCATGGAAAGAAGAATAAGGAGAGCGCCTCGGGAATTCGAGACCCAGGCTGTGAAAGCTGGAGGAGTTTTTCCCGGATTGGGATCAGGAAAGAGCCATCTCAAACTGAAACGCACTCTCTCATGCTGAGAGAGCGACCGCTTCAGTCGTTACCTCTTCGGGCTCGGGCAGGATACGGCCGGGCAGTCGAAGGAGTTCGGTGGTTTCCTCGGCTGTTATCGGCTTTGCGAAAAGATACCCCTGGCCGAAGCGACAACCCAGGTGGCGCAGCAGCATGTATTGCTCGCGCGTTTCAATGCCTTCCGCGACAACGTCCATGCCCAGCACGCGCGCGAGTTCGATGATGGTCCTGACTATCTGGAGGGCCTGATCCCCATCCGTCATGCGACCGACAAAGGACCGGTCGATCTTCAGCACATCGAACGGGAAAGAGTGGAGGTGATTCAATGAGCTGTAGCCGGTACCGAAGTCGTCCATCAGGAGCGAGACCCCGAGGGCGCGCAGGCAACACAGCACGGCCCGGGTGGAGTTCATATTTGGGATGAGACTCGACTCGGTCATTTCGAGTCCGAGCTGGCGACTTGAAGCGCCCGATTGCAGCAGGAGCGATTGCACATGATCGGCCAGACCCTTGCGGGCGAATTGGCGCGCCGACAGATTCACGCACACCCTGAGCGACTCGTTTCGCGGATCATCCTGGTTCCATCGCTTGATCTGGTTGCATGCCTCGGCCAGTCCCCAATCGCCAATGGGTAGAATCATGCCGCTTGCTTCGGCCTGTGGAATGAACTCCACGGGTGGGAGTAGGCCCCGCTCCGGGTGCCGCCAGCGAATAAGCGCCTCCAAGCCAACGATGCGCCGGTTGCAAAGATCGACCTCTGGCTGGTAATACATCACAAATTCGTGCCGGTCGAAGGCGCGGCGAAGATCGGCGAGACGCGGCCACGCCGTGGCGCTCTGGACTCGACGCGCGCAACGCAGTTTCCGAACACCCGTTCCCGCGGATCGACGTAGCTGGTCGAGCTCAAGCTGATTTGCCGCCATACCTGCCAGGCTCTCAAAGACTCGCAATTCATCAGGGCTCATGCCCTTCCGCGGTTCCTTCGCAAAGAGGGTCAAGGCTCCCAGAATCATCCCGTCGTGCGAGCGTACCGGCGCACCGGCCACGAAGGAAGCATTCAGCAGCTTGGGCATGAGTCGCTGACCGCAGATCGGAGCGTCCCGCGCAACGTCCGGAATCACGATGGGACCATCTTCAGCAAGCACCATCTCGAAGATCGAATTCTCTCTTGGAAGTTCGCGAACGTGCTCGCCCCAGGACGACTTGATCCAAACGCGGCTCTCGTCGGCAAATCCCAATCCAGCCGAATCGGCGTGGAAGTATTCCGCGGCCAGCCGCGTGATGAGGTCGTAACCCGGCTCGGGCTCCGTGTCGAGGATCTTGGCTGCCCTGAGTTTGGCCAGCCGAACGACCTCTACCTGCTTCAATGTGCCCGACTCAGTTCCGCTCCGTGCCATATCCGCTCCGCGGCTCCCGTCTTCATTAGTGCTCCGCAAGTCATATATCGGAAGGAATGGGGCTGGGCATCAGGCTGGGCCTGAGTTTTCCCTGAACAGAAAACGATGCAGAGAGGCCTACTTGGTGTGCAGAGGGTTTCCCGATTCGGTCCAAAGGAACGTGAGCTGGTCGGCATCATCCTGTACCTTCTGCTCGACGCTTACACCCGCAGAATGACCCCCGCTGGTGCTGTAATGCAGCAGAATCGGCCGTCCACTGGATGAGTCTGCCTGCATGAGGGCAGTCATTTTGCGGGCGTGAAGCGGATCGACGCGTGTATCGCTGTCGCCGGTAAAGAACATGATCGCGGGGTAAGCCGTTCCGGCTTTGACATTCTGGTAGGGGGAATACTTGAGGAGGTAATGGAACTGGGTTTCGTCATCGGATGAGCCGTATTCGGTGATCCAGTGTGAGCCTTGCTCGAACTTCTGGTAGCGCAGCATGTCAAGCAGCGGGTATCCACAGAGGATCGCCGAGAAGAGTTCAGGACGCTGGGTCATCGCGGCCCCCATCAGCAATCCGCCGTTGGAGCGGCCCGTGATGGCGAAGTGGGCGGGCGAAGTGTACTTGTTCGCGATGAGATACTCGGCCGCAGCGTAAAAGTCGTCGAACACGTTCTGTTTCTTTTCGAACATGCCCTGTTCATGCCACTTTTCGCCGTATTCGCCGCCGCCGCGCAAATTCGGCTCGGCGAACCAGCCACCTTGTTCGAGCCACCAGGCATACTGCGGATTCCACACCGGCGTGCTGCTGAGATTGAAGCCGCCATAGCCGGTCATCAGCAGGCGAACGGTACCGTCCCGCTTTAAGCCTTTCTTGCCGGCAATGAACATGGGAATCTGGGTACCGTCTTTCGATTTGTAGAAGACCTGCCGAAGGTCGTAGTCGCTGGAGTTGAATGGCACCTTGGGTTGGGCAAACACGTCGCGTTTGCCAGTGAGAGTGTCGAGTCGATAGATGGTAGGGGGCTGAATGAAGGACTGAAAACTGAAAAAACCATAGCGGTCGGTCGTTCTGCCGATGACCGGTGAAACGGAGCCGATGGCGTCGTAGTCGATTGTGCCTTCGGGCCTGCCGTCGAGCGAGTACACACTGGTTTCCGATTTCACATCTTTAAGACGCAACACGTAGACCTTGTCGCCGACAATGGAAAAGTCTTCGATGACATCCTTCGTTTCAGGAGCTATGGTCTTCCAGGCTTCAGGCATCACGCCCGGATCGGCGCGCTGGACGCAGCCATTCGGCGCTTTGTAGTCGTTCTTTACATACCAGGCGCCTTTGGCGTAAATGGCGGAAAAACGCGAATCCAGCCCGAACACAAGCACCTGGAACGGGGAGTCGGGTTTGGTGAGATCGCGAAAGACGATATCCACGCGTTTGGCCGGCACGCCGCGCTCAATGGTAACGACAAGGTAGTGAGCATCGTCGGTGACGGCGGCAGTGAAGAGATCGTTGGGGCCGAGCGGCTCATCGTAGAATTCTCGGCCGAAAAGGAGCTTATCGTCCGCGTTGCGCGTGCCGAGAACATGCTGATAGAGCAGCGTTCCCTGGCGATTCGTTCGGGTGTAATAAAGCCCCTTGCCGTCGGGAGTGAATTGGATCGACCAGTAGAGGCCGCGGGGCACCTCGTCCTGCAGTGTCTTCTTTGCCTTGATGTCGTACACCCGAATGGTCGATTCGTCTGCTCCGCCCTCGCGGACTTCATAGGCAATCAGCGACCCGTCGCGCGAAACGTCGGCAATGCGGATCGAAGTGTTGGTATCGCGGCTCAGCACCGCAGGATCGATCAGGCGTTCATCTTTGCCCGTCCAACCGTGTCGAACATAGATGGAAACCTGCGCTTCGCCGGCAAGCCGCTTTTGAAAGTAATAGTTGCCGGCGCGCTCGATGGGAATGGACCAGCTATCGACCTGCTCGAGCGGCTCAAGGTCATCGACCACCTGCGGCCGGATGCGGGCTTGCTTCATATAGCGATCTGTATAGGCGTTCTCGGCATCGATGAAGCCCCGGGTCTCATCGCTCCTGGCATCCTCGAGCCAGCGGTAATTGTCGGTAACTTTGGTTCCGAAGTAGTTGTCGACAACGGGAGATGCATCGGCTGAGGGCGGGGCCGGCAATGTGATTCCATCGCGGCCATGAATTGCCTGAGCGATTGATACCGTACCCACTCCGATCCAAAACAAGAATGCAAAGCCCAATCCCCGGCGCATGAATCTCCCCCGAACACAGAATACTCGGACGGCGTGATCGCGAAATCAGAATCAGCACTGGCCCAGGCACGCCGACCCGCGCAAAAGCCCCTGATTGGTAACGGCGCAGCGATGCAGACCCCGATAAAATTGGATCAAGTGACCGAGACGCCATCCACTCAACCTGAACCACGGCCGCAATCGCAATGGAAACGCGGCCTGAACATGCTGCGCCCATCGCATGCCCATTCGGCGTTCAGCGCCACCGTGGTGCTGATGGTTTCGGTATTCCTGTCGCGCATCATCGGGCTGGTTCGGGTGAAGTACATCATGTGGCTCTTTGGCAGCGGTGTGCAGGCCGATGCGCTCAATGGAGCATTTGTACTGCCCGACATGATTTCGTATTTCCTTGTGGGTGGCGCGGCCTCCATCACCTTTGTCACCATCCTCACGCGCTATCGCGAGACCGGCCGAGAGGCCGAGGGCGAGCGCTCGCTCTCAGTCATCCTCAGCACGATGTACATCGTGCTGGGCGCAGCGATTGCGCTGGCCGAGATCGCCGCTCCCTGGTATGTCCATTGGTGGTTCAACGGGTACGACGCGCAGAAGGCCGCGTTGTGTGTCAAGTTGACGCGCATTCTGCTGCCGGCACAGTTGTTCTTTTTCGCGGGTGGCGTCTTCGGCGCGGTGCTGCTCGTCCGAAAGCAGTTCAATGTGCAGGCTGTCGCTCCGCTGATTTACAACCTCGGCACCATCGTCGGCGGCGTGCTGTTGGTCAAGCACCTTGGGGTCTCATCGCTCGCCATCGGCACTGTGGCAGGCGCATTTTTCGGGCCGTTTTTTCTGAACTGGCTCTTCGCGCATCGGACTGGAACGCGCTACCGGCCGATCCTCGACTGGCAGGACGAAGGACTGCGGGAGTGGGTCCGGCTGTCGCTTCCTTTGATGGCCGGCGTTTCCCTGGTATCGGCAGACGGTTGGATCATCTCCCACTTTGCATCGAGAGTTGGCGGTGCAGTTTCGCTGTTCAA
This sequence comes from Occallatibacter sp., assembly GCA_035524195.1. Classification (GTDB taxonomy): domain Bacteria; phylum Acidobacteriota; class Terriglobia; order Terriglobales; family Acidobacteriaceae; genus Telmatobacter. Next base: position 7,480 of record DATKPJ010000178.1, on the reverse strand, counting down.
CTATGCCAAGCAGTTCTTTACGGCGCCCATGGCGGTGCTGGCGCAAGCTGCCGGAGCGGCTTCGATGCCGTTCTTTGCCAGCCTCTGGGCCAAAGAGAACCGGTTCGATTTCGCCAGCGTAGTCGCCGATTCAGTTTCGCGAGTGGCCTGCCTTGGCCTGCTGGCAGCTTCAGCGATGATCGCGCTCGGTAAACCAACGATCGATCTCATCTTTACCGGAGGACGCTTCTCGGCCGCCGATGCAAACCAGTGCGCTGCGTACTTTGCCGTGTTTTCCCTTTCCATGTGCCTGTGGTCGGCGCAAGCCATCTACTCTCGCGCTTTCTTTGCCGCCGGAAATACCTTTGTCCCCATGGTTGCAAGCACCATCGTCACGGCGATCTCGCTTCCCATCTACGCATCCATGTTCCACTGGTACGGCGCAATGGGTCTGACAATCGCATCAGACATCGGCATAGCGATGCAGACCCTCACCATCGCGGTGTTGCTGCACCATCGCCGCATGGTATCGCTGGCGAGTCTCGATTTTGCCGAACTTGGGAGGTGCCTGCTGGCCGCTGTTGCAGGCGCCGTCGCGGTCTGGACAGTCTTTTCCTGGCTCGGCGGCTTTGTGATGCATCTCTGGGCCTCGCATCGAGGCACACAGGGTATCGGCCGCGAAGCTGACCTTCTTGTGTTGCTGGCGGGATCGGCCCTATGGCTTCTCGTTGCCGACCGGGTCCTGGTGAAGACCGGATCTGAGCTGCCGATGGTTGCGAGGCGGCGGCTGAAGCTGGGATAGGCCAGAAGGAATCTGAATGCCCGCGCCGATGGCAGGCCTATATCAGCCGCGCCGCCAGTGCGACGCGAGAGTGCGGTCAACTGCAAACACAAGAGCCCCCAACGATGCAGGGGCCCTTGCCTTTCAGCAAACCTTGCGTCGCCTTAGACGTGCACGGCTTTGTGCGACTCGGCCGCGGGCGAAGCTGCCTGACCATTCTTGGCGGCCTCGGGCTTGCGGATGTCGATGCCACCCTTGAAGAAGGCGCCATCCTCGATGCTGATACGGGCAGCAGCCACGTCCCCGGTGAGCGCACCCTCGGCGCGAATATCCACGCGATCGGTGGCCGAAACGTTGCCCTTCACCTTTCCGAGCACCACAATCTCGCGGGCCGTGATGCTTGCTGTCACTTGGCCGTTCCGGCCCACAGTGAGGCGGTTGCCCGGAAGGTTGATGCTGCCCTCGACCTTCCCGTCGATGAACAGCGATTCCGAGCCGGTGATTTCGCCCTTGATATACAGCCCCTTGCCGATCGCGGCCTGTTCGCCGGTCGTTGTGGGCGCCGCAGCCTGGCGGGGCGGCTCATAGGTCGGAGTTGCCGGCGCAGCCGGACGCGCCGGCTCAGGTGTGTTGTTGAAGGAGGATGGTCCTGACTGGGTGGGTTTCCACATAGCGCTCAAGAGAATTCCTTTTCTGTCCTGGTGGACTGGGTTGCCAAGGCAGGGCCAATTCCGTGACCCAAAGCTTTCTATGATGCTCACGGCCGTTCAGGTTGCACACGGTTCACGCATGCATCCGTAGCATGAATTCTACTTCTGCTCGGCAAGCCCAAGCATGTCAATGCGGTTATTTTATGCCGCAAATGAGCGGATAAACGACTGCCATAAACTTTGGTACTAGCCTGTGCTCAATTGTAGCAACAGCGCAATCGGAGAAAAAGTCCGGATTCGCGCACGCCGCCACCTGTAAGCGCTCCAGAGGTCGGGATGCATCGGCACTTGGTTCTGAAGGTCATGAGCGCCGGGCGCGACTTTTCTGCTCTCCGGGGCTCAGGGCAGCAGAAAAGATTCGATATCGTCATCACTCACGGCCGCATCATCGACGGCACCGGCTCGCCGTCGTACCCAGGCGACGCGGAAATTCGAGACGGCCAAATAGGTCTTGCGGTGAATCCAGACCCCCTTGCGGCGCTCGATCATTGATAGAGCTCCAGCGATATCTTCATTCCCGCTCAAAAAGAAAGAGCGCACCCGCCTTGCAGTGCGCTCTTAGATTCCCGGTCCTTTAGGACCCAGTCTCTTCGGGGCCTCCGACGACACTTCTCCGTCCGTTGGATGCCTTACATCGGCTGTGGTGCGTAGTCTTCTTCCTCTTCCATGCCATAGCGGCGCAGCAAGTTCGGCAGGCTCTGCGAAAAAGCCGAACGCGGCATGACCGTGTCGCAACCGGCTTCTGTCGCCTTCAACTTCAGGTCGCCCTGCAGGTGGTTCAGGAATCCGATAATGGACGTGGCCTTCTTGAACTTTGCCTTGAATTTGGGAATAAGCGCCAGCGGCTTGGCATTCACGTTGTTCAGGTCGAACACCATCAACGTGGGTCGTTCGGCATCGGGCGAATCAATCAGACGCGACACGACTTCCTTGTCGCCTTTGACGAAACCCACCTTAATGCCCAGCTTCTTCGCCGTCTCCTGGATCTTCGCCTGGAAAAACAGGTCTTCGATGAAGCAGAAGATACGCGTGGGCGCGTCCTCGCGCACGGGCGCCGGAGGCGTCGTGGCATACATCTCGGGGTAGTACGCTCCGTGACCGTTGCTTCCGGTTGGAATCGTCGACGCCGGGCCATCGGCCACGTTGCCGTTCACGGTGCGATAGCTGTGGTCCATCGGACCCACAAAAGTCCTCGGACCCCGCTGCTTGTCCTTGCGCCGGCCTTGCGGTGGAGACGAGATGCTGTTGCCCGGCTGCTGCGGGGGGCCTGAATTCTTCTGGAAGAATTTCTTCTTCTTCCGCCCCTGGTGATGGTGCTGCTGCTGAGGCGGTTTCGCCTGCATTGCCGGCGGAGGCGGAGCCTGTTGCTGCGGCTGAGGTTGCCCCTGCTGCATTGGCTGCATCGGCTGCTGCGCGCCTGGCTGGCTTGATTTATTCTTGCGGCGGCGCCGGCGGCGCCGATGCCCCTGCGACTGTCCCTGGCCGTTGGCCTGGGCGGGCCCCAGCTCGGGCTGAGGCTGCGTCGGTTCTGTCGTCATGCGTGCACTTCCTGGCACATTGCTGTAACGTGCGTTGCTTTTGCTTGATTCAGCTCAACCCTTGGCGGGCGCTGAACACTTCGTGTCCGCTGCGCTCGCCCGTACTTGGACAGGAACCGGCAACCGCGGACATATTTCTCTATTACCTACACGGGGTAAGCTGGCGCGGACCTGCGCTCGCACGCAATTTACCACGATTCCCCTGAGCCCTTGGATAATTCGCCGCTGCCAAGCTGTTTCGCCAAGTGTACGGCGGCCCCTTCCTCAGGAAAATACCACTCAAGTCAGACCGCTCCGGGATATTGCTCCAGTGAGAACGCTCCAGCTATCCGGTACGCACTCTCCACTCAAAATCTCTAACCGGCTTGTCAGGATCGGTTCGGTGCGGCCGGCGCTCTCTACGGGTATTGCCTTCCTATTGGGAGTTTTTCACCGCTCGCTACAAGTTCGATGCAGGCTGGCAGGTGAATGTTCTCTCTTAAGCGGCGAGCTTCACGGCCCCAATGAGGGGGTGGTTTGCGTCAGCCGCCCGTTAGGCAACTCTGATACTACAGCCTGTCGTATCGCCTTGCAAGTCGCCCTGAGACAGAATTCATTCCCTCGAGGAATCAAATCCAACAGCCCGCCCCAAAGGCCATCGCGCTCCAGACGCACAAAACGCCACTCCCCATGAAGTGGCGTTTTGCTTTCCCGTGCTGGTCACTGGCCTCCCAGCAAATAGTCGACGGTGGTGCGTTCCACCGCGCCTCTCGCAGATTTTCCCGGCCGGTCTTCCCTGTTCAGGGCCGCTCGGTTGGCGGATGCTCTTGCCGGGAATCTGCTGGTTTGTGGGCTGGCCGGATTTCTCCAGCAGCCGGTACATCACTGGCACCCTCTAAATAGCAATCGTCGTGCCGTTCGCGCTTCCCTTTGTTTTCAAATACTTAAACCAACGAAATCACACAGCACTTGTGTATTCCAATAGCCGGAGTTCCGAAAATCTCCCAAAAATCGTAGACTAGCCTATCGCTGGCAGTGCGGGCAGTAGTGCGTGCTCCTCCCCGCCACCACCACGCGGCGAATCGCCGTCCCACACACAAGACAAGGCTCCCCTGTCCGCTGATACACCCGGTGCTGCAGTTGGAAGAAGCCCCGCTCCCCGTCCGCATCCACATAACTTGAAACCGAAGACCCTCCCCGCCGGATTGCCTGCTGCAAAACCTCGCGCAGCGCCCGCCGCAGACGCTCCAGTTCCGCCTTCGTCAGCCCTCCCGCACGCCGCGTCGGCCGGATCTTCGCTCGAAACAGCGCTTCGTCGGCGTAGATATTGCCCACTCCCGATAGCAGGCTCTGGTTCAGGAGCGCCGCCTTGATGGCCAATCTGCGCCTTCGGAACCGCGCCGCAAACTCTTCTGCCTCAATGGCCAGCGGCTCCGCTCCCGGCGCGGCGAACCTCTCGCTCTTGCGCAGATCGCGAAACTCCAGCCGTCCAAACCGTCTCGCATCCACAAACCGCAGTTCGCGCCCGCTCACCAGGGTCAATCGCGCATGGGTATGCGGAACAACCGGTCCATCCGGGCGGGTCACCAGCAGCCGCCCTGTCATGCCAAGGTGGACAATCCATTGAGCACCGGGGTTGCGCTCGCTCGCTTTCAAGGCGCCCGCAGGGTCAGGGCCCAGGTCGCAGACAATATGTTTTCCGGCGCGGCGAACTCCCAGAATCGTCCGCCCCTCCAGTCCCTTCGCCATCCGCGCAGGCGGAGTTTTGAAGGGCTCCCGGTGTGAGCCAAGCCACACACCGTCAATCCGGTCGCCGCGCACATGCGCATCCACGCCCCGGGCAATCGTCTCCACCTCAGGTAGTTCGGGCATCTCTCAATTGTAGGGGGATTCGTCTTGCCCGCTCGTCAGTGCACATCGCGGTCGCGGATGCGGCTGGCTTCAAAACTCACAATATGCCAGGCGCCCCGATCATCCCGCACATACACTCGCGTATACCGGAAGGCGCCGGAAATATCCCCTTCCGGACTTGTTCCGGTCACTTCTGCGCGCGATGTCACCAGCGCCGTCTTCCCATAAAAACGCACTTTACGGTCGGAGAATTCAATCGAAGTAAAATGCAGCGCCCCACTCCGCAGATTCGCCAGCGTCTCGTCCTTTGATTGCAGCATGCCGCCGGCTGTAATGCCGATGTAGTCATCTGAAAGCAGTGCGCTCAGGGCTCCGATATTCCGTTGCAGAATATCGTTTCGCCAGGCGGCTTCAAGCTGGTCGATCTCATGCCTGCTCTCGTGCCGCTCCCCTCGCTTCATTCCCCTCTGTTGCGCCGCCATTCCAGCAGCCAGCACAAAGACGAGTCCTGCCGCCACCCGGCCCTTCCAGCCGAACGTTCGATTCGCCCTGACTGTACCCATAAACGTATCGGATGGTAGATCGTCGGACGCGTGCGGGTCAATGCGGCAACACAATCTTCACATTACCCGGGGACAGCCGCAAAACTGCGGGATCCAATTCTTTCGATCGCACGAAAAGCCCAGCGCCCTCACGCCACAGCAATCAGGTCCTCGCGGTCCCGCTCCAGCATCCGCTGGAACAGGCCTCCCACCGCGTACTTCTTGAAGTGCGCCGTTTGCCGGTGCGCCTCTTCCGCCTTCTGGTCCGCATATTGCTCGTATATCAGCACCGTGTCGGGGTCGCCCTGCATCCGGTGCGGAATATAGCTCACGCATCCCGGCTCCTGCCGCGAAGCATGCGTCAGCTCACGAAGAATCTCATCAATCTCGCTCCGGTCTTCCTGCGCAAACTTCATCCTGACAGTAAAGCTGACCATTGGGAAATGCTTCCTTCCTCTGATATCTGTGGCTTGTCCCCAATCCCCTGATCGGGTCGCCAGCCCGCCGCAACAGCTCCAGTTCAAACCTGGCGACCGGTTTTCATGCATTCTTACAGTTTGAATCGATGCGTATCTTAGTAGCCTCTCCGCGCCCTCCGCAACCCATCCAGTCGATTCGCCGCAGAACTCATTCGCCCGCCGCGAACCTCACTCGAAATACCCGCTGCCCCTGTGGAGTTCATGACCCCTTGTGACGATTGAGACGTCGAATGACCGGCTTCAGAATACTGCACAGCGAGTGAATTATGTTTCGCCACGATTTGCGCCGCTACAGTTTACCTGTGAATCTCGTCGAGCGCCGCCGCGAATTCCGGCAGCACCATGGTCTGCTCCCGGTCCGGCCCTGTCGACACCATCCCGATCTTCGCCCCGCTCTCAAGCTCCTGGAATCGCAGATACTCTTGCGCCGCCTTGGGCAGTTCCTCAAACTTCCTGATCCCCTCGGTTGATGAACACCACCCCTTCAGCTTCGTGTACACCGGCTTAATATGACTCAGCCCTTCCACGTCTGCCGGAATCACGTCCGTCACGCGCCCCCCGATCTCGTACCCAGTGCAGATGGGAATCTCCTCCAACTCATCCAGCACGTCCATCTTCGTCACCACCAGCCACTCCGCCCCGTTCACCTGGTTCGAGTAGCGCAGCAGCGGAATATCCAGCCAGCCGCACCGCCGCGGCCGCCCCGTCACCGCGCCGTACTCATTGCCGCGCGCCCGCAGCTGGTCGCCCACCGCATCATGAATCTCCGTCGGGAACGGCCCTTCGCCCACCCGCGTCACATAGGCCTTGGTCACCGCAATCACCGTCCCAATCGCCGTCGGCCCCACGCCGGTTCCTGTCGCCGCGCCGCCGGCTGTCGCGCTCGACGATGTCACAAACGGATAGGTCCCGTGATCGATGTCCAGCATCGTCCCCTGCGCGCCTTCAAACATCACCGAGCCGCCCTCGGCCAGGATCGTGTGCAGCAATCGCCCCGTGTCCGTAACAAACGGGCGCACCTGCTCCGCCGCCGCGGCATACTCGTCGTACATCTTCTGCGGGTCCAGAGGGTCCGTCCCAAAAAGCGCATGCGCAATCGCATTCTTCTCCGCGCACGCCGCCTCAATGTGCGTCTTCAGCAGCGACGTGTTCAGCAAATCCACAATGCGCAGCCCGCTCCTTGCCATTTTGTCTTCATACGCCGGCCCAATCCCCCGGCTCGTGGTCCCAATCTTCTTCCGTCCCGGCGCACTCTCCGCCGCCAGTTCGATCATGCGGTGATACGGCAGGATCACCTGCGCCCGATTCGACACGGTCAGTTGGCCGTCCACATCGACGCCCAGGTCGCGCAGTTTGGCCACCTCCTTCAAAAACGCAATCGGATCCAGCACCACGCCGTTCCCGATCACGCCCTTGCATCCCGGCCGCAGCACACCGCAGGGAATCAGTTGCAGCACGAACTTCTGGTCGCCGTGGATCACCGTATGCCCGGCATTGTGCCCACCCGCGTAGCGTGCCACCGCGTTAAACCGCTCGCTCAGCACGTCCACAATCTTGCCCTTGCCTTCGTCGCCCCACTGGGCGCCCAGCACTACCGCTGTCTTCGCTCGCATCGCTACCT
>DATKPJ010000177.1:0-7826 GCA_035524195.1 Occallatibacter sp. | reverse complement strand
CAGGCGCTCGGCTTCTCTGGCCTCGATGATCTCCGGCGGACACTCATCTCGGGGATCGAAGATGAATCCCGGGCGGTTGACGGCCTGCGCCGTACACTGGCGGATGTTGGACCCGATGCCGCCCACGCCATCGATGTCGTGTTGGAGGCGCATCGCGACGGACTTGCAGCCTTGCAATCGGTTCAAACGCGCGAACGCATCGTCGCAGCTGCTGATATGCTTCATAAGGTGCAGAGAATCAATCTATTTGGCATCGGTCCGACAGCCGCGCTCGCGCGTTACGCGGCGGTCCTCCTAACCCGTACGGGCCGTCGAGCTCGAGTGCTAGATGCAACTGGTCTCGCCTTGGCTGACCAAATGCTGGACCTTCTTCCGGGCGACGGATTGCTGGTCATGGCCTACACCCAGCCATATCGAGAGGTGACGGCCTTATTCCGCGAGGCCAAGCGGCTTTCTCTTCCGGCGGTGCTGATAACGGACAGCCCCGACAATAGATTGGCCCCATTGGCCGGGATGATCCTGCCGGTGCCGAGGGGTAGGGCCGACCGTGTGGCGTTGCACGGTGCGACTTTTGTTGCGCTCGAAGCACTGATTCTGGCACTCGCAGCTTCGGCACCGGACTCGGCTATGACAGCTCTGGAGCGTCTGAATGATCTGCGGACCTCGGTTACCGGGAAACGCAACGATGTTGGATAGCATATCCAGTTCCGGCACAAGAGACTGCCTGAATATGGCTGCCGGCTGCCTGGCTCAGGCATTCCCCGAAGGACATCCAGCACTTTCCGCACTCAACGTGCTGCATGCTCGGTTGGACCAGGGGCGGCTGCAAATTGCAGTCCTAGGGCAGTTTAAGCGAGGGAAGAGCACGTTCATCAACGCGCTGCTTCGTGCGCCTTTCCTTCCATCTGCTGTCGTGCCCGCCACAGCAATTCCCACCTTCATTTCATGGGGATCCACTCCTCAGATCCATGTCACGTTCCAGGATGACCGCCCCGTCGAAGAAATCAGCCGTCCAGACGCGGGAGCCATTTGCGAGCAACTTCGGCAATGGGTGACAGAGGAGTGTAATCCGCTCAACTGCCGCCGGGTCCGGCGTGTTGAATTGTTCGTGCCCGCGGAGGTGCTTCGGGGCGGAATCGTGCTGATCGATACACCTGGCGTCGGTTCAACACTGCGACACAACACCGACGCCGCAATGGATGCGTTGCCCGAATGCGATACGGCGCTGTTCGTGGTGTCCGCCGACCCGCCCATTACTGAGGCAGAGATCGCCTATCTCGGCGCTGCCCAGTCACATGTCGTCCGCCTGTACTTTGTGTTGAACAAGATCGATTACCTTAACGACCATGAACGGCAGGAGGCGGTCGACTTCCTTCATGCGACACTTAGCCGCTTTCTCGGGCCCGGAGTGTACCCAATCATATTGCCGATATCGGCACGTCGTGCCCTGACTGCCTCGATGAGCGCTGATCCTGTCGCGTTCGAAGCCAGTGGCCTGCCAAATCTCGAGCGCCAAGTTCTTGAGCCGCTTATCGCGGAGCGAAGGATCGCGCTCCAGGAGGCCGTCCGTGTCAAAGCGAGGTCATTGCTCGAACACGCACTTGCCGACGCCAGGCTAAAGATTCGTGCGCTGGAGTTGCCTCTGGAGGATCTTGAGCAACGTGCGAACGCATTACGCCATGTGTTGGACGGAGTAGGGATGGAACGTCAGGTTGCGCAAGACACACTTCAGGGTGACCGGCAAAGGGCAAGCGCAGAGATCGAGCACCAGGCGACCACATTACGGCAGGAGGCGCAGAAGTTCGCCCTTGGCATCGTGGAACAAGAGATCGAGAGCCATAACGGTACTGTCGATCGCCCTGCCATTCAGCGTCGCATCGACCAGCTACTTCCTCCCTATTTCGAGGCGAAGTTGGCGCAAGTATCCGCTGCATTGTGTAATTCCTTAGAGGCGACCCTGTCACGACATCAGGCAAGGCTGGGCGCACTGATCGGTCTGATCCGAAAAGGCACGGCAGACCTCTTTGGCGTCGACCTGCCACAACAGCAGGCACTGGAGCCGTTCAGACTTCGGTCTGAGCCATATTGGGTGACGCAAAAGCTGGTGCACCCGTTGATCCCGTCACCCACAAGTCTGTTCAGGCGGCTATTGCCACATGCGTTGCGACAACGCTACCAGCGTCAAGGTCTTGAGGAGGAGCTCGTCAACCTGATCCAGCGCAATGTAGAGAATCTGCGGTGGTCAACCCATCGCTCATTGGAAGAGACGTTTCGCCGGTTCGCGTCCCGACTTGATAACGACTTTGCGGATACCCTTGCAGTAACCATCGGGAGTATCCGCCAGGTGATTGAACGTCGGCGCTTTGCGGCTGACGATGCGCTTGAGGATCTGCAGTTGCTTCGCGCTGCTGAGATCCGAATGAAGCACGTCATTGCGGATTTGAGTGCGGCAGACATTTCATCAGCCTAACGCGATACGCGACAAATCCGGAGTCTAGCCAGTCGGCGGCTCGGTCGCCTTCACGGCAAATAATATTTGCGGAGACAAAGCCAATGCCACACTTCCGATCCTCAGCGATGACAGATGCAGGACCCAAACGGGACCACAATGAGGACACCTACGTCGAGCGTCCGGATATCGGGTTGTGGGCGGTCGCCGATGGGGCCGGAGGACATGAAAGTGGTGAACTTGCCGCTGCCATGTTGCGTGACGCACTTCAGACGATGCCCCCGGGTCTTCAGGAGCCGGAACTGATCGCCGAAGCTGTGGCGCGTATCCAATTTGTGCATCGCGCCTTACGAGAGGAAGCAGCACGACGTAGCCCTTACTCGCTGGTCGCGGCAACGCTTGTGGTGCTCATTGGAAGCGATGACCACTACGTTTGCCTGTGGGCAGGGGATGCCCGTGCTTACCTGCTACGCGATGGCAAGCTCCAGCAACTTACCCGCGACCATAGTCTGGTTCAGGAACTGATTGACGCGGGCGTCATCTCCCGAGACCAGGCCGCGACGCATCCACGCGCAAACATTATCACGCGGGCTGTCGGCTCGGATGAGCAGGATGTCGCGCTTGACAGAACCGAAGGGATTCTGAGGAAAGGCGACTTATTCTTGCTATGCTGCGACGGGGTATTTAAGACCTTGCCGGATGACACTTTGAATCAACTACTTGCTACCGAACGGCGTGGCTCCCTGGCAGATGCCGTAATCCGAGCTGCCGTAGCTGCGAACGCCTCAGATAACGTCACTGCTGTGACCATCGACGTGACTTGAACTCACGGGCAATGGCTGTTGACATGGTCAAAGGTGGCGTGCCCCGCAACGGAAACGGCACAGATCCAACCGAGAGCAGGCTTGATTTGGCATTAAAACATCTCAGGTCCCTGAGCACGGGTGACCTGGGAGCATTGGAGGCCGTAACTATCGGTCTTCCTGCCATTCCGTCCCTCCGCGATTTGCTATTCCAACGCGAACCCAGCGGGTTGTTTCAACCGCGCTGTCAAGTTGTGTTTGCGCTTGCCGCGCTTGGTGCTCATGATGTCCTGAAGGACTTCCTCAATATTGACAACGACATCTCTGACCCGGTTGAGCGGGCCGGTGAGGATGCTGTCATCAATGCGGTTGCGCGAGCGGTGGCAAAGTGCTGCTGCGAACCAGTGTTCCGCCGCTTGTTGCACTTGGCCTCCACTCGTAAGCTTACAGGTCCGATTGAAGCGATTGGAGCCACGCGACGACCCGAGGTGCTTCCTTGCCTCATTGCCGCACTCGAGGATGATCTTGCCCGGCCGGTCGCTGAGATTGCATTGCGCAATTTCGGCAGAGATGCTTCGACCGCGCTTACTGGCGGAGCTTGTGCCGTATCTCCGCGTGACGGAGACGAAAGTGACTCGAGCCGCCGCCGGAGACGATCTGCTCTGCGGCTGTTGAGCGAAATCGGCAATCCGATGGGGACCGACGATGCCATGAGAAGCGGCTGGCGCTCTGACCCAGACACTCAGATCGGGTTGCTTGGTTGTTGCTTGGCTCTGGATCTCGGCGATGAGGCTGAACGTCGGTCAGCGGTTCAACAATTGGTCCGGATGCTGGGAGAGGTACGACGGAATTTTCGGAGTGATATCGTTGAGGCTCTCATCCGGCATGCCCCGTACTCTTGGCCACTGATAGAGGAGATATCGTCTGCTGCCACGCCCGGCCATGAGGACGAATTCGCTTCTACAGAAACTCAGCGATATCTGCAGCAGCTGAAGCGCAGGCTCAGGTGACATGCTGGACGTCCTGACCTACGGCCGACCTCTGCGATTTGGACCTATCTACCAGACAATGTGATGTCGACTACGCCCCCTGCGGCGTGGTATCATCGTGGCCTCTGCCGAATGCGGCCACCGCAGAATCAAGCATGACGCGCGAAGTGAGGTCGAACCATATTTCCAGTACGCGGCACTGAAGCGCGAACAGTGAATCCAAGCGATGAGTCGTCCACCGATTGCAGACTTCCACTGCGCCAACGGGATCATGACAGGCTGCCAGCTCATTGGCGAACTCCGCATCCAACGAGCCCATCAACCTTACGGCGTCCATCCATACCGCGAGCGCGGCATCGATCCCGTTGGTAGCCTGCTGCTCGGGTGGCTGACACCGTCCGAGCCCAGCCCCATCATCGTTCATCGATCACACCCACTTCAAAGATGCCTCTGGTCTGCTGCTGCTCACCAGGTCCGGGGCGAGAGCTGCTTCCGACCCGATCAAGAAGCACGGCAACCACGGCCGGTTGCATCAAGTAGCGTGCTCGTAATTCTACGGCGGACATCCAAAATTCCCGCCGGCATGGGCGTGACTTCTTGCCTGAGACACTGCCCGGGTTGCAAGCCCATGTCAGCAGCCAGGCGAGCATTCCATGGCCCCAATCCGCGCGCTGCTCCGGTGCCGCCTGTACTAGGCCGACCCCGGCCGCCAAGCGAGCGAGTTTTCTCGCGGAACGCTCGCTCATCGGAAACGCCTCCGCTCGAATGGCAACGTACCGGCGCAACTCCCTGTCAACCTCGAGACATCGGGCGAGGTCTGATAACGAGTGCTGGATGCAACGATTGACTTTGCACGCCCAGGCCAAGCTATGCGTGGGAAGTCCAAGCCTCGGCACGCGCTCGTTCCATATATGCAACTCGATGACCAGGTCGCCGATAGCCACACGAGTGCCATCGATCAGCGTGAGCTGCCGTGTAGCCTTCGTCGCAGCAATCCGTAGGAGCGCGCTGTCCGATGACGAGTACGAACGCACACCGTACCAGCGCCGCAATAACCAATCCATCCCAAAGACGCCAATGCGCCCAGCTTGGAAAACGCGTGTCGACAGCCTGTTCCAAGGCGAAGATGTAGCGAACCTGTCTCCGTGGTTCCGCATGTGTACCCCCTCGCTCACGAGCGCGCGCTCCGCGGAGGCAAGATGCAATCTCTTGTCTGCGGACACGTCGGCAAGTGAACTTCCCACCACGCTTGGCAACGCAGCAGGAGTCATCAGCCGATGAGGGCGGTTCCAGGGGGACTCCATCCCCGTGACGAGCTATTTTTGAAGCATCTCGGTAGTTAGTCAAGCGGCCAAGTCCCGCGGCCGATCCGAAGCGACCTTTGTGGTCTCGATAGGTACGGCGCGGGGGCCTCAGCGGGGAGGCGGCCTGTGCTGGGTCGCTGCAGCGCATTGTGACATTGGAAAGTATGATGCTATAGGCATGCCCGCTACAGGGGATGGGGTCCCCCCGAACCGCCGATGAGGCTGATGACTCCTTGCGCATGTCCGTGGCGCAGACTCGCCGGCTTGGCGAACTGCGCCGATGCCGGGGAGACACAACGTGCTTGTACGGAAATTGTCGCGGCTGATCCGGAACGGTCGGCTTACCATCAAAGGTTTGCGGCAAGAACCAATTGTATTCGGGTCACCCGTATTATCGTCCGGACAACCAGATGTCATCGTCCGGATCAGAGGTCCCGTTACAGCCTGGAAGATCGCATTGCGCCCCGACACGTACTTTGGTGAGGCCTATATGGCTGGTGCGCTGCAATTTGAGCATGGTACGCTATGGGATCTCTTGGAGCTCTGCGGCCGCAACCTGGCCGGTAGGCCTTGGCTGCCGATCCCGCCGTTGGTGAGGCGTCTGGCCCATGCCCTGACGCGGGGCATCCACCAGATGAATTCGCGGCGATCAGCTCGGCGCAACGTGGAGCATCACTATGATTTGCCCGACGCGCTGTTTCGGAGCTTTTTGGACGCGGATCGGCACTACTCCTGTGCATATTTTCGGGCGGCCGGCGAAACGCTCGAGGAGGCGCAAGCGGCAAAGGTTGCCCATATTGCCGCCAAGCTGCTCCTCCGACCTGGCATGCAAGTGCTCGACATTGGTTGCGGCTGGGGTGGGTTGGCCATCGGCCTGGCAAGACTGACTGGCGCGTGTGTGACCGGCATAACACTGTCAAAAGAGCAGGCCAATTATGCCATTCGGAGAGTAGAAAAGGCAGGGCTGAAGGGCCAGGTCACCATTGCGGTGATGGACTATCGCGAAGTGCGGCACCAGTACGACCGGATCGTCTCCGTTGGGATGTTCGAACATGTAGGGGTGCCTTATTACAGCGCGTTCTTTGAAGCAATCACACGGCTGCTGCTTGAGGACGGCGTTGCACTGCTGCACTCTATCGGACGGATGAGCGGACCGGGAATGACTGGAGCTTGGACCCGCAAATATATCTTCCCGGGAGGTTACGTGCCTGCCCTGTCTGAGGTATTGCCGAGGGTCGAACGAGCTGGGCTCCTGATCACAGATATCGAGTTGCTCCGACTGCATTACGCCGAAACGCTGCGCCATTGGCGTGAGCGATTCCTTCGCAACGCAGGACCTGTCCGAGTATCCCATGGCGACCGGTTTTGCCGGATGTGGGAGTTCTTCCTGGCAACGAGCGAAGCGGGGTTCCGCTATGCAGACCTGATGGTGTTCCAAATGCAATTGGCAAAGCGGGTCGATGCCGTCCCGTTGACGCGTGACTATGTTCTGGCATCTGAGGCCGCAACGCGGGCGGTGGGAGATCTACCGGTCCGGTTCGCCCGTGAAGGCTAACAAGGTCTCACGACGTGGCCTCGACCGAGACGGCCGTGGGAAAACAGCGCGTTGTGCCGTGACCGTACATTCTGCTCGCTATATGTGTCTGTCATCACGCCCACCGGCACATCCACGAGTAGAAGGCTCCTGTGAACCGCCCATCGTCGCGCGCGCGAGCTATACGGTAGGAAAGCGCATATATGACCCCTCGGGGCGCGTTGCCGGAAATTATGTCAATCCTTGCTTGATCCAGGACCGCTTGGACAATTCTGAAGTTCGTATCCGGTGCGTCATTAAACGACTCAAGTCGACAATAGCGAGTGCGTGTAACGCCAGTCACGGCCCGTAACAGCGGCTGGTAAAGCGCCAGCTTTGCATCCGCGTCGATGAGCGCGCCGACCAGACACCGTGAGCCACTCGAATCGCGCCACCGTCCCTTGCACCATTGGTTCTCGGACGCCAACAGGGCGGCGACAGCGTCAAGCTTCTGCAAAAGATAGCCCTGGCGTCCGTCGTAAATTCCGTCAAATGGCACGGCGTTCCTCCCTTTATGGACGGCCAATATGACTGTCCGCGCTTTTAACTCTCAGCTTGCACCAGAGACACGGTACATTTGAGTCCGGCCGTGCTGGCACTGCCAGGGGTGCAGCAGCCAGCACGGCACAGAACAGTCAACGCCCGGTTCTCTTGCAGACATGCCTCCCAATGAGCCGCGATGGAGTGTTCACCACCGAGTGGTGGCGG
>DATKPJ010000176.1:0-30658 GCA_035524195.1 Occallatibacter sp. | reverse complement strand
GGATACAGCGATCCGTGCTGCATTTGCAGAAAATCGTTCGTGGTCCGCTGAATGTGCTTGCCGATGTGGTGTCCATGGGCAGGACCGTAGAGGAGTGTCCGAAGGATGAGCATGTCCAGGGTGCCTTGTAAAAGACCCATCCGTTCTTTGCTTGGTTTCTCCATGGAAGACATTCGACCCTCGTATAGCCGGGAATGGTAGACAATCGACCATCAGGTGTCAAGTATCGCCTAACTATCCATCAGTCGCCGGCTCCAGCGGCGCCGGCAGTCAGCCTTGCCTTGATGTCACGCATCGGAGGCTGGCCGAAGAAGCGGCTGTATTCGCGGTTGAACTGACTCGCGCTTTCATAACCGACCTCGAAAGCGGCGCTTGCGGCGTCCAGGCCATCCTTCAGCATGCGCTCTCGCGCAGCGTGCAGCCGAAGCTGCTTCTGGTATTGCAGGGGGCTCATCGCGGTGAGGGAACGGAATTGATGGTGTAGTGTCGACACGCCCATCCGTGCCATCTCGGCGAGTTCTTCCACGCGCAGCGGCTTGGCGTAGTTTTCCCGCAACCAGGAAACCGCCTTGGCCGTGCGATGGCTCTGCTCTCCCAAAGTGGCGATCGCGCGCAGATGGATTCCCTGTGGGCTGCGCAACAAGCGGAAGATGATCTCGCGCTGGATCAGGTTGCCGAGAAACGAAATGTCCTGCGGCGAGTCCAGAAGATCGACGAGGCGGATGCATGCGTCAAGCAACTCGAGGGAAGTCACGCCAATGACCATTCCCTGCGTGTCAGTCGACTCCTTGCGCAGATGGAATTCCTGCTGCGAGAGAATCTCCCTGACTATAGGCATTTCCAGCTTGAGCAGCAAACCGAGGATCGGTTCCTTTTCAGTTGCCGCGATCACCTGGCTCACAACGGGCAAATCGACCGAGGTGAGGAGGAAGTTAGACCCGTCGCACAAATAGGTTGTGTTGCCCACGTTGAAGCGCTTTTTTCCCTGCACAAAGACGACCAGTCTCGGCTCGTAAGTTGACGAGGTGCAGGCAGTCGGCGACGATTGGCGGTACAGGGTAAGGCCAGGAAGGTCGGTTACCTTGACTCCATCCGCTGCTACGTGGGAGACGATCCTGCGGGCCAGCGCAGCCCGCATCGCATCTACCTTAGACTCTCCGCTTATTCCCTGACGCCGCATCATTTTTCGCTCCCTTCGTCCCTTCAAAACCAAATTAACCCGGATTTCGAGCTACTGTGCACAAAAATGCTGGCATCGACAGAACTAGGCAATCAATCGGAAGGATCGGGATACCGCTCATTTCACCTCCTTCGCTACTCTTCTAACTGTGAACCAGGCCGCGGCTCGCAATTCGGCCCGCTCGATGCCGGCACTCGCGGATTGATCAGGAGAAGTTATGCAAACGCGCACACTCGGTAAAAGCAATCTTGAAGTCTCGGCCCTCGGTTTCGGCTGCATGGGGCTGAGTTATGGTTACGGTCCAGCTGCCGAGAAGAGGCAGGCCGTCGCGGTGATCGAAGCAGCAGTGGACTGCGGCGTGACGTTCTTCGATACGGCGGAAGTCTACGGACCGTTTACAAACGAAGAACTCCTGGGCGAGGCACTCGCCCCGCACCGCAAACGAGTAGTGATTGCCACCAAGTTTGGGTTCGATATCGCTCCCGATGGGCAGCGACGTGGCGGGCTCAACAGCCGGCCAGACCATATCAGGGAAGTTGCTGAAGCGTCACTCAAACGCCTCAAGACCGACGTCATCGATCTCTTGTACCAGCACCGCGTCGATCCGGAGGTGCCGATCGAGGATGTCGCGGGCGCGGTCAAGGACCTGATTCAGGCCGGCAAAGTCAAACATTTCGGCCTCTCTGAGGCCGCGGCGAAGACCATTCGTCGTGCCCACGTGGTCCAGCCGGTTGCTGCGGTCCAGAGTGAATACTCGATTTGGACCAGAGACCCCGAACCGGAAGTGCTTCCAACCTGCGAGGAATTGGGGATCGGTTTTGTTCCCTGGAGCCCGCTTGGACAAGGATTCCTGACTGGAAAGATTGATGCCTCGACGAAGTTCGATAGCACGGACTTCCGAGCGGTATTCCCGCGTTTCTCCGAGGAGGCGCGGAATGCAAACTTGGCTCTGGTGGAACTTCTGAAGCAGATCGCTCAGAGAAAGAATGCAACTCCGGCACAAATCGCACTGGCATGGTTGCTCGCCCAGAAGCCATGGCTGGTTCCGATACCAGGAACGACGAAGATACATCGACTGAAGGAGAATGTTGACTCCGTTTTGGTCGAACTGACAACTGAGGATCTTGAAGAGATCAATGCGGCAGCCTCCCGGATTCCAATTCAGGGCGAACGCCTTCCTGAATCCATCCTGCGTATGTCTTACCGCTAGGGATCAGGAAGCCGAAGAACATATGCAATGAACATTTCGTTTGAAAACAAGGTCGCGCTCGTCACAGGTGCGGATTCGGGATTGGGACTTGCGACAGAGAAGGCTTTCGCAGCATCCGGTCAGTCCATCTCGGTGGACGGCGGCATCGTCATGCGCTGAGCGCGACGCGCTTGGGCCGACGATACGCCACCTATCAAAGGAGCATTCACCTTGAGCACATGGAAAAAAGAAGAACTGCGCAAAATCGCCGAAGCCGATGACCTGCACATCGCACCGTTTCGTGAAGATGGAGTTACCTACGGCACACCGACCTGGATCTGGTCTGTCGCGGTCAACGACGCTCTTTACGTGCGCGGCTACAACGGGCAGAGCTCTCGTTGGTACCAGGCCGCCGTTCGCCAGAAGGCAGGGCGGATCATTGCGGTTGGGATAACCAGAGAGGTAGCCTTCGAGCCCGTTGACGGACCGATGAACGACCTCATCGACGACGCCTATCGGACCAAATACCGCGGCAGCCCGTACCTTGATCCGATGATCAGCAAGCGCGCCCGCTCCGCGACAGTCAGGATCATGCCTCAAGTCAGCAATAGCTGACCAGCTTGAACATTACGACGGGGAGAAACAGATGCAAAAACGCACATTAGGTAAGAGCAATCTTGAAGTATCCGCCCTCGGCCTCGGCTGCATGGGGATGAGCTTCAGCTACGGTCCTCCGAAGGACAAGCAGGAGATGATCAAGCTTTTGCACGCTGCGGTCGATCGCGGCATCACGTTCTTTGACACAGCCGAAGTCTATGGCCCGTTCACCAATGAAGAACTGCTGGGCGAAGGGCTCGCGCCCTGCAAGGGGAAAGTCGTGATCGCCACCAAGTTCGGCTTCCAGATGAACGCCGACGGCAAACCTGGCTCGCATGGCCTCAACAGCCGGCCCGAGCACATCAAGCAAGTTGCCGACTCCTCGCTGAAGCGCCTTCGCATCGATGTCATCGACCTGTTCTATCAGCACCGCGTAGATCCCAGCGTGCCGATTGAAGATACAGCCGGTGCCGTGAAGGATCTGATTGAGGCAGGAAAGGTGAGGCACTTCGGCATGTCGGAGGCGGCGGCAAAGACCATTCGCCGCGCGCATGCAGTGCAGCCCGTCACCGCCGTGCAGAACGAGTACTCGCTATGGTGGCGCAAGCCCGAAGCGGAAGTGATTCCGACTCTCGAAGAGCTCGGCATCGGCCTCGTTCCCTACAGCCCGCTTGGCAAGGGTTTCCTGACCGGAAAAATGGACGAAAACACCGAACTCAAGAGCGACGATTTCCGGAGCACACTGCCGCGCTTTACGCCGGAGGCCCGCAAGGCTAATCAGGCGCTCGTCGACCTGCTCATCAAAATCGGAAAACAGAAAAACGCCACGCCCGCGCAAATCGCGCTCGCTTGGCTGCTGGCTCAGAAGCCGTGGATCGTTCCCATCCCAGGCACAACCAAGCTGCATCGCCTCGAAGAAAACATCGGCGCGGTTGCGATTGAGCTTTCCAAAGACGACCTGGGGCAGATCGAGGAGGCAGCGTCGAAGATTACTGTGCAAGGAGCGCGCTATCCCGAACACATTGAGAAGATGACCGGCCTTTAAAACCACCTATGATTTAACTTGGCTTCGAGTTTGAAGAGGAGAGCACAATGGAGATCAGGAGAGCCGGCACACAAGCCTCGACAAAAGGTCCCTCGGATTGGTTCACGGGCACGGTCCGGGTTGACCCGCTGTTTTCCGCGCCTGAGCCAGCGCGTGTGGCTGGCGCGCACGTCACCTTCGAGCCCGGTGCGCGAACGGCCTGGCACACCCATCCTCTCGGCCAGACTCTCGTCGTCACCTCAGGATGCGGGCGTGCCCAGCGCTGGGGCGGCCCGATTGAAGAGATTCGTCCCGGCGATGTCGTCTGGTTTGCGCCGGGCGAAAAACATTGGCACGGCGCAGCGCCCACCACTGCGATGACCCACATCGCCATTCAGGAAAAGCTCGACGGCCAAGCGGTCGACTGGCTTGAAAAGGTTACCGACGAGCAATACGGGGCGTAGAGCCCGTGATGAACCTTGCGCGGCTGCCTGCACCGGCCATGGCCCAACTTATCGCCGAAAATTCACGAATAGTTGTTGCAACGAATATCTAACTCCCGCATCCAATCGGATGAAAAGGAGAAAAAATACCCATGGCCACCACCACCGCAACCCCCGCCACCACCACCTGGAACATCGACCCCGCCCACAGTTCCGCCGAGTTCAAAGTCAAGCACATGATGATCTCGAACGTGAAAGGCAAGTTCAGTGGGATCACCGGCTCGCTCATTCGCCATGAGGCAGATCGCACCCAGTCAACCATCTCCGCCTCCGTTCCTGTTGCGACCATTTCCACCGGCGATCCGCAGCGGGACGGCCATCTCAAGAGCGCCGAATTCTTCGATACAGAAAAGTTTCCGACCATGGACTTCAAGTCGATCGCGATCCATAAGAACGCCGACGACGAGTTTGAGGTGACGGGCGAATTGACCGTACACGGCATCACGAAAATGGTCACGTTCCAGGTCGAAGGCCCGAGCGAGCCCGCGAAAGATCCCTGGGGCAACACGCGCATCGGCCTCTCCGCAACCACGAAGATCAACCGCAAAGATTTTGGGCTGAATTGGAATTCGGCCCTCGAAACCGGCGGCGTTCTCGTAGGCGACGAAGTCACGATCACCCTCGACGTTGAGTTCATCCAGGCCTGACTGGGTTTCGGTCAGCATCGCCGGACGGGAAAGGGATGCCTGTTCCACCCCCGGGAACAGGCCAACCTGGCCTCCGGCAATTTGTTTTACTTGAATCTACATTTTGGACTAGAATCCAAAATGTGAATCCAGGTCCAGGCAGCCTGCGCGAGCGGCAAAAGCAGCACACTCGCGCGGAGATTGTCCGTATCGCCTTTGAACTGTTTGGCGAGCACGGCTATGAAAACGTACCGGTTGAGACGATCGCCGCAAAGGCCGGCGTTTCGCGGGCAACGTTCTTCAATTACTTTCCGCAGAAGGATCTGCTGCTGCGCGACATTGCGTTGGCTCGTGCCGAGCGTCTCAGAAGCGTCTTTTCTGAGTTCAAAGCCGGAACCCAGCCCGCCAGGGTGGAGCGGGTCCTCGAGCTGTTGCTCAAGATTTCCCGCGAAAACGCCCGCATCAGCATGCATTCAAAAAAACTTCTGCTGGAGACCATCTTCGGCCAGGCATCACGCGGCGTGCTTCTGGTCGCGCGTGAGCACGCTGTCACGGTCCTCGCCGATGCGCTGTGCGCGGTTGGCGGTAGCAAAAAAACCTGCACGCTCCTCGCGGAAACAATCTTTGCCGCCTTCCTCGGCACCATGCTGGAGTGGCTGATGCGGGAAAGTGTCGCCGAGCAATGGCTGGTGGATACGATGCACGATCGGCTGAAGCTTGTCTTGGAGGCCGCGGCATGAATCGGCGTCGTGCCACCATCGCTCTTGGAGTGTTGGCGCTCATCGCTACGATCTGGGTCATTTACGCGCTCGTGGAGCGGAATGCCCGCTTTGTCTATTCCGGCACCATCGAGACACGTGAAATCGAAATCGGCTCCAAGATCGGAGGTCGCGTGATCGAAGTGCCAGTGGAAGAGGGGCAGACGGTCAAAGCCGGCGATGTACTGGTGCGCTTTGAGTGCGATGAGTTGAAGGCGCAGCGGGCCCAGGCTGCGGCGCAGGTGGAAGAGGCGCAGGCTGATCTCGACCGCATGGTGCGGGGCAATCGCCCCGAAGAAATCGCAGAGGCCAGAGCCAATGCAGCGGCGCAGAGGGCGGCGCTTGAAGAGGCGCACAACGGGCCGCGTCCTCAGGAACTGGCGCAGGCGCAAGCTGACCTAGCTGCGGCCCAGGCCGATGCCGCCAACGCTGAATCGTATTACCAGCGCATGGCCAAACTTGTGGCCACCGACACGATCTCGCGCCAGCAGTTTGACGACGCGCGCGACAAACGCGACGCTGCGGGGCAACATGCCGAGTCGGCGCGACAGCATCTTGACCTGTTGCAGGCTGGAACGCGCCCTGAAGACCTTCAATCTGCGCAGGCGCGGTTTGCGCAGGCACAGTCGGCCGCAGTCCTGGCTCGCCGTGGATTCCGCAGAGAGGATATTGAGGCCGCCCGCGGCCGTTTCGCGCAGGCTCAGGCTCTCGTAGCCGAACTCGATGCGCGGCTCAGAGAAGCAGTGCTCACTGCGCCCGACGACGCTTTGGTCGAGGTGGTAAGCGTTCGCCCCGGAGATCTAGTCACAGCCAACCGGATTGTGATCAACCTTCTCGAGCCCACGCAGCTCTGGGTCAAGGTATACATCCCTGAGACCGATCTGGCGCAAGTGCATCTCGGCCAGGCTGCGTCTCTTCGCGTGGACAGCTACGGTCGCGTCTTCTCCGGCCGGCTTCGCCAGATTTCGTCTGAAGCCGAATTTCTTCCCCGCAACGTGCAGACGCGAAGCGACCGCGAACACCAGGTCTTTGGGGCGAAAGTGTACGTCGACAATCCGCAGGGGATTCTCAAGTCCGGGATGTCGGCAACGGTGCGCCTCGAATGACGGCCGCGATTACCGCCGATCAGCTCACCATCCGCTTTGGCGCGT
This sequence comes from Occallatibacter sp., assembly GCA_035524195.1. Lineage (GTDB taxonomy): Bacteria > Acidobacteriota > Terriglobia > Terriglobales > Acidobacteriaceae > Telmatobacter. The sequence continues at coordinate 23,630 of DATKPJ010000176.1, read as the reverse complement.
TCACGGCAGTCCATAGTGTTTCCTTTGCAGTCGACAAGGGTGAGATCTTCGGTTTTCTCGGGCCCAACGGCTCGGGCAAGACCACCATCATCAAAGCTCTGTGCGGCCTGCTTCGGCCAACCTCCGGCTCCGGAACCATCCTCGGCATGGATATCTGCAAGGATGCCGCCGAAATCAAGCGCAATGTCGGGTACATGTCGCAGAAATTCGGCCTCTACGAAGATCTCACCGTCGAAGAGAACATCGCTTTCTACGCGGGTGTATACGGAATCAAGGGTCAACCGGCGATGGAGCGCAAGCGCGAGGTCCTTGCTCTCACAGGAATCGAGCCTTACCTCAAACGGCGCGCTGCGCAACTCTCTGGCGGATGGAAGCAGCGCCTCGCGCTCGCCTGCTCTATCATTCACTCGCCGCAGGTGGTGTTTCTTGACGAGCCCACGGCGGGCATCGATCCGGTTGCGCGACGCGCTCTGTGGGATTTGCTGTTTCGGCTCTCCGGCCAGGGCGTGACTTTTTTTGTCACCACGCATTACATGGATGAGGCCGAGCGCTGCGGCCGCGTGGGCTACATCTATCTCTCCAACCTCGTGGCCCTTGGGACGGTGGCCGAGTTGCAGTGTCTGCCCGCCGCAAATCCCCCCAACACGGCGCGCATTCAAATCAAAACGGCGAACGCATCCGCGCTCCTCGACTCCGTTCGCAAGATTCCCTCGGTGCACGAAGCCACGATCTTCGGCCATTCGATTCATGCTCTTGTTGAGAGCGACCAGATCGAGGCGCTGCGCGCCCATCTGCCCCATGCTTCGATTGAGCCCATCGCGCCGTCGCTTGAAGACATCTTCGTCACGTTGACCTACAGGACCATGGAGGACGCGCAGTGAAAAGGCTCTTCTATGGACTCATCCCGGTCTGCCGTAAAGAGGCGCTCCACATCACACGCGATCCCGGCACGCTTTTCTTCGCTCTGCTGATTCCCATGCTGCAGTTGTTCCTCTTCGGATTCGCAATCGATACGAATATCCGGCAAATTGCAACTGTGGTGCTGGACGAGTCGCACACTCAGCAGAGCCGGCAGTTGCTTCAGCGCTTCGCCGCATCCGATGTTTTTGATCTGCGTGAATCCGTGCAGTCACCGGGTGCGCTCGACCAGGCCATTCGCAGCGGCAAAGCGCGCGTTGGCATTCGCATCCCGTTCGATTACGCGCGGCGTCTCCTCGATGGCTCAACTGCGACAGTGCTTGTCCTTGTCGATGGATCGGACTCTTCAGTGGCCGCACAGGCGGTCAGCACTTCCACCGGTGTGGCGCTGCAGCAGTCGCTGGCCGAGGTGCTTCCCGAGGGGAATCTTCCCATCGATGTCCGGCCTTCCGTCCTCTACAACCCTGCCACCCGCTCGGCCAATTTCTTTGTTCCCGGACTGATCGGCATCCTGCTCCAGATCATGACGATTCTGCTGATTGCGCTCAGCCTGGTCCGCGAACGCGAACGCGGTACCCTTGAGCAACTCACCATGACTCCCGTGGCGCCGCTTGGCCTGATGGTTGGCAAGATGATCCCCTACGGGGTTCTTGCCTTCGCCGAACTCTGCGCCATCCTTTTTGTGATGCGCGTTGTCTTTCTGGTTCCGATTCATGGCAACGTCATCGTTCTCCTCGTTCTGTCGCTCCCCTTTCTGCTCACCGTGCTTGGCCTGGGCCTGGTGATCTCCACCAAGGCGCGCACCCAGGCCGAGGCGTTCCAACTGGCCATGGGAACGGTCCTGCCGTCGGTTTTCCTGAGCGGATATATCTTCCTCATCGAAAACATGCCGGTCCCCTTCCAGGCGATCAGCCGCGTGATTCCAGCCACCTATTACATCCGCATCTTGCGCGGCATCATTCTTCGCGGGGCGGGGCTGAAGGAACTCTGGCTCGATGGCCTGATCTTGACCGTGATGGGTTGCGCGGCTATCCTCCTGGCTGCCCGTCAGTTCGTTCGCCAGGGAGCGGCCTGAAGTGCCTCTTGCCTCGGGAAAAGCGCCGAGATCGCTGCAGACTCCGGCCTCGACCACAAGATAGTCGTTGCAACGAATATCGTCCTCGTGAATCTAATTGGTTGTAAGGCCCGAGGAGGTCCAACCCCATGTCGCTTCGCGCAGTCAAACAAGTCCTTGAAACCAAACCGACCATCGAAGGCGCCGGCGTCAAACTGCAGCGCGCCTTTGGGTTCGGCAAGACCAAGGAATTCGACCCATTCCTGTTGCTGGACGATTTCCGCAACGAGAATCCAGAGGACTACCTTGCCGGATTCCCCTGGCATCCTCACCGTGGCATCGAGACCATCACCTACGTTCTTGCCGGCGAAGTGAATCATGGCGACAGCCTGGGCAACAAGGGCCGCATGACAGCGGGCGACGTGCAGTGGATGACCGCCGGCAGCGGTATTTTGCACCAGGAGATGCCCAAGGGCGATGCGAATGGCCGCATGCACGGATTCCAGTTGTGGGCCAACCTGCCCGCCGCGCTTAAAATGACCGATCCGCGCTACCAGGACATTCCGTCTGCCGCCATCCCCGAGGTCACCGAGGACGATGGAACCAGGGCCCGCATTATTTGCGGAACGTTCTGGGGCAAAACCGGACCCGTCGAAGGGGTTGCCGCCGATCCCAGCTACGTGGATATCTCGGTGCCGCCCAACAAGCGCCGTCGGATCCAGATCGACGTGACCCGGAACGCCTTTGCCTACGTCTTCGCCGGCGCGGGAACTTTCCGCGACGCCTCGAACCCGCAGGCGGTGTTAACCGAATCGGCCGTCGACCCGAACGCGCAGCCGAAGTATGACGCGAAGAATCATTCGCTCGTACTCTTCGATCGCGGCGACGAAATCGTTGTCCAGGCCGGTCCCGAGGGCATTCGCTTCCTGCTGGTCTCAGGCAAGCCGCTCGAAGAGCCTGTCGCCTGGTACGGCCCAATCGTGATGAACACCCAGGCCGAGTTGCACCAGGCCATGCACGAACTGCAAACCGGCAAGTTCATCAAGCGTCAATAACGAGCCGAGGGGCAAGCGCGTATTTGTTGCATCCACTACGGAAGCCGTATCCTAACGGTCTCCGATATGTCTCATCCGGGCGCGATCCGAGCTGACGATCGCCGCCCGGCGATGCGCGTATCGAGATTGCTGCGGAAACGGGACGCTGGACAATGGGGATCAAGCGACTGCTGTTGCCCTTGTTTTTCTGTTCAATGCTTGCGCAGGTGTCGGCGCAACCGCAGGCGCCCGCATTGCTTTTGCCGGATGCGCGCTACAAAGCAGACCTGTTGCTGATCGTCGCTCACCCCGACGACGACGTGGTGATCGGAGGATATCTCGCGCGCGCCGCGCTCGACCAGCACAAGCGGGTGGCCGTGATCTATTGCACGAACGGCGACGGAGGCGGCAACAGCGTCGGCAACGAAGGCGGCGCGGCGCTGGGAAAGATGCGCGAAATCGAAGCTCGCCGCGCGCTGGCCGCATGGGGAATCCAGAACGTCTGGTTCCTGCCCGGACACGATAATCCGGGGCAGAACGTATTGCGCTCGCTCGACAGTTGGAACCACGGCCTTGCACTCGATGAAGTGGTGCAACTGATGCGCGTCACGCGGCCCGATGTCATTCTCACATGGCTTCCAGATCATGTGGTCGGCGAGGACCATGACGATCACCAGGCTTCGGGCGTGCTGGCCGTTGAAGCGTTCGATGCAGCCGGAGATCCGACACGCTTCCCAGAGCAGGTGTCCCCAACCGAGAATCGCACCGGCATGGCGAACCTGACAGAAGGCTTGCTGCCGTGGCAGCCGAAGAAGCTCTACTTCTTTTCCGACGCATTCGAGGATTTTGGCCCCTACTGGAATGATCCTTCTGTCCGCTCGCCTTATCGCAAGAGCATCGTGGATCACACCGGACCGACGTATGACACCACGGATGTCTCCCCTTCGCGCCATGAATCCTATGCGCGCCTGTGGGCCGAACAGCAGACGTTCTATCAGACCCAGGAAGGCGATATCGGCGACAGGGCAATCAGGAGCAACGATTATTCCGATTTCAAATACCCGATCCACCTGATCTTCGGTAAATCTCTGGTGGGCGGATCGGCGACTGGCGACGTATTCGACGGAGTGACGCCGGCCCCGGTTCCTTTTGCGCGAGTCCGCGGTTACGAAGCCACGGAGGAGAGCGGCATTTCGTTTGCAGTGGGCGATCCCTGGCGTTTCTATTCGCTCTTCTGGAAAGCGCACAACCTCGACAACCTGGCTGGACTGATTCCCGTACCCGAACTGCAAGCCGACGCGGGAAGAAAGCTGTTCGTACCCTTGTCGGTTTGTAACCACACCGCAGCGCAGGCCGACATTTCGCTCACAAGTTCGCTGCCTCCAGGATGGAAAGACGAGACGGCCTTTGCGCAGTATCCGGTCCGTGCAGGCGAGTGTTATCCCATACAGGCGCAACTCACGGCACAGGGAGCGGCGCAATCGAGTTGGCACGAAGTGACATGGAGCGCGTCCTCAGCCGGGCAGAAGGTCGGAATGGTCACCGTGCGGGTTTTCGTTGGAAGAAGCGGAGGGCTTCCCCAGTAAATTTCGGAGGCGAAGAAATATCGCAAAACGGTTTCCAACTTATCTACTCCACTTACTCAGGTGTCATAAGCCGCTGAGAAGATGGGCCTTTTTATCCTGGCCCACCGCGCTGGTCGATTAAGCATCCTAATAACCTGGATGATATTTAGAGTCAGGATAGATACAAGCAGGTTATTGGTTTGCGCGGTGATTTTGAGTCTGGGGTGGCAATGCCAGCAGGCGGGCCCTGAGTCTGCCCCGGTGCCACCAGATTTCAAGGCTGCAATCTTCAAGACTCCGCCACCGACGCCAATTGCGATCAAGAAGGTTGAGCTTGGCGAGCCTTCGTGGAATCCTGCCTGGGATCGCCTTATCGAAGCGGATCTTCCGCCCGACCTTCTCTCGTCTCGCGTAGCGCGGGACGTGAAGCCGTTTTGTCCGCGATTCAAACATATGAGCGAGGCGGACAAGCGCGCCTTCTGGGCCTATTTCTTCCAAGCGCTAGCCGGCGCGGAGGCGGGACTGCGGCCAACAGCCGATGTCCGACACACCGAACCGCAGGTTGCCGTTGTTGATACCGTGACCCGCCGCATGGTGCGCGCAGAGGGTCTTTTGCAGTTGACCTACATGGACGCGGATCGCTATGGCTGTAATTTCGACTGGGCGAAGGACAAGCATCTGCCCGAGAAAGATCCTGCCAAGACGATTCTGCAACCAGCCAACAATCTCACCTGCGGCATCAGGATTCTGGAGGATCAACTCGTCAAGCGGCACGAGCATCTGCTGAGCCGAAAGAGCTACTGGGAAACGTTGCGGCCGGGAACCGCGGGCTTTCCCAACTTCATCCGGCAGATGGCGAATGTGCCGGAAGCATGCGACCGACGTGAAAGACACCTGAGGCCGGAACGGGAAAGGATGACGATGGCCAGAACAACTGTTTCGCCGCCTGCATCGGCTACCGTAAGCCAAGCTTCGGCGCCGGCACAGTGACGCGCGCCCGCCGCGAAACTACCTTTCCTGACGAAACCGATTTGCTTTCTCGAATTCTTCGCGCAACGCAGGAGTGCGCAGATTTTCGCGAAGATAAGCGATGCGCTGTTCAAGCGCCAGGAGCGCGGCTTCTACCGCGGTGGTGTTGGTATGCGCGATGTCTCGCCACATGCTGAAGGGACTTGCGCCCAACCGCGTCATCTCGCGCAGGCCGCGACCACCTACGTCTTTCAGTTCCGGCGCGTCACCCCATTCATCTTCGAGGAGCGCGCTGAGAGCGGTCGCAGTGAATTGCGGTAGATGGCTCAGCCACGCGACGAGTTCATCGTGGCGCATTGCGTTAACGTTGGCAATTTTCGAGCCCATGGCAACGACCATTTCGCGCCAGTTCGCTGCCAATTCCGCTGATTGTGGAGATCGTTGACAGGCGGGATCGTCGGTGAAAAGCCATACCGCGCCGCGAAACAGTTTCGCATCCGCCTGGGCAGCACCGCCGCGCTCCTTTCCGGCCATGGGGTGACCGGGTAAGAACCCCGCACGCTCGGGAGTGTTGAATAGCCGGCAACCCGCAGCGGTGATCTGGGCCTTGGTACTGCCCACGTCGGTGACGAGATGCTCGGGACCGAGCACCCCTGCCAACTTCTCCATCAGCTCCAGAGTGGCAAAGATCGGAACAGCCAGCAGGGTGACCTGGCTTTCGCGGGCGGCTTGCAGCGGATCGGCAGAAACGGAGTCGATGGCGCCCATTCCCATCGCGACCTGCGCCTGCTCAGGGCTGCGGTTCCAGCCGACAATACTGCTGCGATATCCCGCCGCGCGCAACGCCAGACCCGCCGAAGTGCCCAGCAGTCCCGTGCCAAGAATCGCGATTCGCTCAATCATGCCTGTTCCCCGGCGTGGCGCATTATATTGTGCGACCGACGGCCGCGGCGATGACGCGAAGTTGTCCCATAAGCTCTTCAAACTGCTCCAGGTACAAGGTCTGCGCCGCGTCAGAAGCGGCCTTGTCGGCATTCGGATGCACTTCAACGAGAATGGCGTCGGCACCCGCGGCAACCGCAGCCCGCGCCATTGGGGCGACCATGTCCCGCCGGCCGGTTCCATGCGATGGATCTCCGACGATCGGCAGATGAGAGAGTTTTTTCACCACCGGGATTGCCGATATATCCATCGTGTTGCGCGTCGATGTTTCGTAGGTGCGGATGCCGCGCTCGCACAGAATCACGTCGTAGTTTCCTCCCGACAAAATGTATTCGGCCGAAAGCAGCAGCTCCTCAATTGTGGCGGCGATCCCACGCTTGAGCAGTACAGGCTTGCGCACCTGGCCCAGTTCGCGCAGCAGGTTGAAGTTCTGCATGTTGCGCGCCCCAACCTGAAACAGGTCGACGTAGGGCAGCATGGGTTCGATTTGCGCAATCTCCATCACCTCACTCACGGCGAGAAGGCCGTTTTCACGGGCTGCTTCGTGCAAGAGCTTGAGACCGGGGATACCCATGCCCTGAAACGCATACGGCGAGCTGCGTGGTTTGAAAGCGCCGCCGCGCAGAAATGTTCCCCCCGCGGCCTTGACGCGTTTCGCGGTTTCGAAGACCTGTTCGCTGTTCTCAATGGAACATGGGCCGGCCATCACAATAACCCGCTCTTGCCCCACTTTGACGCCGTTGGCGAACTCCACCACGGTGCCTTCGGGGCGAAAGCCGCGGCCCGCCAGCTTGTAGGGCGAACTGATGCGATGCACGTGAAGCACGCCGGGCAGCACCTCAAACTTGCTGAGGTCGACGCTGGCCGTTGGTCCCACGCCGGCGAGAATGGTTTGCGTTGCTCCGGTGGTACGATGCACGCCGACACCCGCTTCCACCATGGCGTCGATGACGGCATCGATCTGCTCTTCGGTTGCCTTCTCCTGCATGGCTACGATCATTGCTTGTTCCCTGTCTCGGGCGTCTGTGCGCCAGTGCCTTGGCCCGGCACATCGGCCCCGCGGCCTTGACCTGTGGCCGGGGACTCTGATGGATGCGCCAGGGCGTTCCTCTCTGATGCCAACTCGTTCCGTTGCAGGGCCCGCATCACATCGATGATGCGCTCGTAGATATGCGTCAGCTCGATATCCGGCAGGGGACCTTTATTTGCAGCGCGCACATTCGCATAAATCACTTTCTCGCGCGCCGGTTCGTAAACCGGCAGTGAAGTAGCCACCTTGAGATGACCAATCATCAACGCGGCGCGGGCGCGCTCGCTCAGCAATTCAACGAGCTGGCGGTCCAGGACATCGATTTGGTTTCGCAGTTCTTCCAGCGTCATTCGACCCTCTTGTTGCGCCTCGTCGCCGGCTTCCCATTTGCAGGTAAGGCCTTGCTTCGGGGTGCATCAGAACTAAGTTGATCCAACTTTGCGGTCCGCCGCGGCGGACGCGGTGCGTGAGGTTTACCGGGCCAGCGCTGCCTGGGGCAGTCGCAGGCCCTTGATAAATCGCGCCACGGCACCGGGCGCTGTCTCGGGCGTTGACCGCTCGATCAACTCCACAATGGCGCTGCCGACCACCGCGGCATCAGCGAACTCCGCCACCTGTGCGACGTGTTCCGCATTGGAGATGCCGAACCCCACGGCAACCGGCAGCCCGGTCCATCGCCGGATGCGGGCAACCAATGCGGCTGCGTCGGCTGCGACACTCTGCTGTTTCCCGGTAATGCCGGTCCGGGAAATGGCGTACACAAAACCTTTGCTATGGGCGGCAATCGCCGCAAGCCGCTCGTCGGGGCTGGTGGGCGCGGCCAGAAAAACGGGTGCAAGATGGACGCGCTCCATCTCGGCTAGGTACTCGCCTGCCTCTTCGACAATCATGTCGGTCAGCAACACGCCGTCAGCTCCTGCTGCCGCAGCATGGTCTGCAAATCTGCGCAGCCCATAGCGCAAAACGGGATTGAAATATGTAAAGACGATCATGCCCGCTTCCGGCCGCTGCGCGCGAATCTCCCGCGCCAGGTCGAGAACATCTTTCAATCGTGTGCCATGCGCCAGGGCTCGCTCGCTTGCACGCTGGATTACCGGACCATCGGCCAGCGGATCGCTGAACGGTACGCCCAGTTCGATCACATCCGCACCCGCATCGATGGCCTCGAGTGCGATGGCGCCTGTTGCCGCGAGACTCGGATCGCCGGCGGTGAGGTAAACCACCAGTCCCGGCTTGTGATTGAAACGTATCGGCATCGTGCCGTCAAGCTCCCGAACCGCTTCTGAAACACCCGGCTTCAGAAAGATCGGCTTTGTGTGCATGCACGGCTTCGACCGTGCAGGAAAATCTGTTGAAACGACCGGGCATTCGCCCCTGGAGTGGAATCAAGGCTGAGCAACCTCTATAACTTCAGCTCACGGGCCAATATGCCCATGTCTTTATCGCCGCGTCCAGAGAGATTCACCACCAGTATGTCATGCTGGGCAAGCGTGGGCGCAATCCGGATGCACTCGGCAACGGCATGCGCACTCTCCAGAGCCGGCAGGATTCCTTCTGTCCGCGCCAGCTTCACCACCGCGTCCAGCGTTGCCGCATCGTCCTGCGAAACATACTCTGCGCGTCCCGAATCGTGAAGGGCTGCATGCTCGGGACCGATGGAAGCGTAATCGAGGCCGGCCGAGATGGAATGGGTCGCCGCGATCTGTCCATCTTCATCCTGCAACACGTACGAAAATGTGCCCTGGAGCACCCCCGGCGTTCCACCCTGAAACCGGGCAGCGTGCTCGCCAAGTTCCGTGCCGCGTCCGCCTGCTTCAACGCCAATGAGCCGAACCTGCCGGTCGGGAATGAATTCGTAGAAGGCGCCAATGGCGTTCGACCCGCCGCCTACGCAGGCAATGACTGCAGTCGGCAGGCGTCCTTCTTTCTCAAGGATCTGTTCTTTCATCTCCCGGCTGATCACGCGGTGAAAGTCACGCACCATGGAGGGATACGGATGCGCGCCGAGCGCGCTGCCCAGTACATAATAGGTGGTTCGGACGTTCGTGACCCAATCGCGCATGGCCTCACTGATGGCGTCTTTCAGTGTCTTCGAGCCGGACGAAACGCCGCGCACTTCGGCGCCCAGCAGGCGCATGCGCAAAACGTTCAATTCCTGGCGCTCCATATCCACGTCACCCATGTAGATGACGCACTCGAGGCCGAGCAACGAACACACTGTCGCCGTGGCCACGCCGTGCTGGCCTGCGCCGGTTTCGGCAATGATCCGCTTTTTGCCCATGCGCTTCGCCAGCAGCCCCTGGCCGAGCGCGTTGTTGATTTTGTGCGCACCGGTGTGCAGCAGGTCTTCGCGCTTCAGATAAATCTTCGCTCCGCCCAGTTGCTCCGTGAGCCGTTTGCAGAAGTAGAGCGGCGTCGGCCGGCCGGCAAAGTCCTTCAGCAGCAACGCAAGCTCCGCCTGAAACGCCGTGTCGCTTTTGGCTTCGTTATAGGCGTGTTCCAACTCCACCAGCGCGGCCATGAGCGTTTCTGGCACGTAACGCCCGCCATAGATGCCGAAGCGCCCAGCCCGCGACTCTGAGGGCGCTGCTGGAAGAGTCACCGATGCCATTGTGGCCTCCTGCCCAAAGGATAGAGAATCTCTAGTCTACTAGGACAGGAAAACGGCGGCATCCGTCATTTCTTCTTCCGGCTGATATCGCAGAGCATGTCCGACTGAATATTCAGGCCGATGTTCGTCACGTTGTAAACATGCTCGGTGGCAACAAGCCAGACAATCTCGCAGATGGCACGCTCGGAAAAGTGTCTAGCCAGGCGCGCAAAGGTCTCTGGATTCACGCTCTTGTCCCTCGTCAGTTCCGTCACGTAGTCCAGCGTTGCGCGCTCCGCTTCGCTGAACATCTGGCTCGTCTGATAATCGGCGAGCGCATCAAACTTGGCTTCGTTCATTGACGCCTTGATGGCAAAAGCGCGTCCGATATCCATGCAGAACTCACATACGTTGATGCGAGCCACCTGCTCGCGAACCAGCATGGCGAGCTCGGGGGGAATCTGCAGCTTCTTATCCAGCCTGGCGATCTTCGATATGAACATGCCAAACGCGACCGGCATCCGCGCATAGACCACCTTCACAGGCGTGAGGACTTTTCCAAATTGACGGCGGGTCATGGCATAAGCCAACCTGACCATGGGTCGCTGGGGATGTTCAATTGGCGCAAGAAATGTTCCCACAGGATACCTCCGGGGCAAGAATTCACTTTGAGTGATTCGACCCGAGGGCTGTGGGATTCAGATTGAACGGCTGGCCGAACGCGGGAGCAGCCAAGTCGAAATCGGTCCTGCTATTTTTCGTTCACTCCCATGGCTAGTTTGATCGCCTCAACCCGGTCGGCCAAAATCCCAGGCTCTATATAGGTGATTTCAAAGCCATGGCGGAGGTAGACCTCAGCGTGAATCCGTTCAAAACGCAGAGCTTCTTCAAGGCTGATGCGTCTTGCGCCGGTCGGCGCAACGAAGCCGAGATTGCGCACAAAGAGAACACCCTTTTCAAAGACTTTTTCTGTCTTGAGACGACCCAACTCATCAGTGAGCACCGAAGAGGCAGGGTATCCGAGATAGATGGCGAGCGCGGCGGTGCAAAAGGCCGACCGGTCATGGATTTGCACCACGTCCGGAAAATGCGCAGCGCGAATCCGCCGTTTCCTTTGCAACGCAACAACATCATCGATGAATGCAGGCTCTGTCCACGGCTCGAAGATGCCCTGCGCGTGCCGAACCGCGATGACGTCTGTGGCGGCTTCTTCTACGACACCGAAACCTTCCAGCTCAAGCTGCCGAAGGATCACCGTTTTCCCTGCGCCGGGCGAGCCCGTGAGGATGAACCTTTTCATTCCGTGCTCATCTCCTGTTCTGCGCAGGTCTTGACGCTTGGGGAATCCCGCTTTTCGATCGCTACTTGCGGTCTGCCGAGCGCGCGTTCGCGATGAATTCGCTCACCTTCGCAGGATCTTTCCGGCCCGGCGCGGCTTCAACACCGGAAACGACATCGACACCCCAGGGGCGCAGGATTTGAATTGCACCCGCAACGTTGGAAGGATTGAGGCCACCGGCGACAACAAGTCTCCGCTGAACAGCATTGCGGAAGAGAATCTCGCGGGCGGCCTGCCAGTCGAAAACGGTGCCCGTGCCGCCGACCGCCGTTTCCGTGCGAGAATCCACGAGCGTCGCATCGACGTTGGGATCGGCTGCAAGAGACTGCGCCAGGGTTGCCGCATCCGGTCCAAAGTGAACCACCCGCAGAATGCGTAGCGCCGGACCAAACTCCGCACGCAAACGCGCCGGCATCTCCTGGCTCGTCGCGCAATGGAGTTGCACCCCGGTCAGTTCGGTCTCCCGGACCGTCGCGCGAAGGTCTTCAAACGACGCGTCAACAAAAACGCCGATCTTTTCAAGTGAAGCCGGAAGCCCGGAAACAATCGCTTTCACCTGCGCGGCGCTCACCTTGCGCGGGCTCGGCGCAAACACGAACCCGACAGCATCCGCGCCGGCGTCCGCAGCAATCCGTGCGTCATCGAGAGAGGTGTTTCCGCAAATCTTGATCCACGGACTCATGGCTTGGCGACCGCCTCAGCCAGCAGCGAGGCCAGCGCCATCCCCGGATCGGCTGGCCGCATCAGGCCCTCGCCGATGAGGAAAGCGTCAAATCCCGCCGCGCGCATCCGGCGCAGATTCTCCGCAGTGGAGATTCCGCTTTCCGCCACCCGAACGACACTTGCGGGAATTCTCTCGACGAGTTCGAGCGAGGTTTCAAGGCGAACATCGAATGTTTTCAGGTCGCGATTATTGACGCCGATGGCATCGGCTCCCGACTCGCCCAGCACATCGAGCACGCGGTCGAGTTCCCCTGCGGTGTGGACTTCAACGAGCACATCCAGTCGCAGCCCGTGCGCGGCGTTGGCAAATCGGACCAGTTCGGCATCCGTCACCGCTGCCGCGATCAGCAGAATTGCGTCGGCACAGTGGGCCAGCGCCTGGACAACTTGATATTCATCGACCATGAAGTCTTTACGAAGACAGGGAAGCGCGACCGCATGCGAGGCGATCTCAAGGTTCTTCAAGCTGCCTTGAAAGTAGGGTTCGTCCGTCAGGACGGAAAGTGCCGCTGCGCCGCCCTCCTCATACCGGCGAGCCAACCACTCCACGTCGAAATCCGCTCGAATCAGGCCCTTGGAAGGTGAGGCTTTCTTGATTTCGCCGATCACCGCGAGGCCATTCGCAGCTTGCCGGCGCAGAGCGGTGGCCCATCCGCGGGGCTGATGTTTCGCGGTTTGGCGCTCGAGGTCGCGGAGAGACACCTGGGTCTTGGCCGCTGCCACTGTGGCCCGTGTGGAAGCAAGAATTGTGTCAAGTAGAACCGGCATGCCCTGGCTTGAGTATACGAGCAGGCCGATGCCAGTTTCTCTTCAGCAGGGATGGCCCGTCGGGGCGATTTGAGAGCCCGCTGTTTCCAGCGTAGCTGTTTGCAGGCTGGCGGCGTGTGTTACTGCGTCAATCATGGCGTCAACGCCCATCGCAGAATTCAGCAGCATATGGTAAAGCCCGCGAGCGCACCACTCCTGCTGGTAAAACTTGCGGATCACCGCCGCTCGGCGCTTGTCAAACCCCGCCAGCACCTGATCGGCATGCTCAGCCTGCTCGGGAAATGCTTTCGCAAACCAGTCGCGCTTTGCCTTCGAAGTGGCGTAAACAAAAACATGAAAGCAGCCAGGATGGCAGGCCAGCGCGCACGCTGCTCCCCGGCCCACCAGGACGCACTCGCCTTCCTTGGCGGCATCCTCTATCTCCTGCCGCATCAACGACAACATGCGTTCTGCATCAAATACCTGGTCGTCGGTCAACGCTGTCATCGGGTAGGCCGAATCATGCCAGAAGATCTTGCCATAGCGGTAGTACCAGGGATCAAGCCGCTCATCAAATTTTGCGGCCAGCTCGGGCGAGACTCCGGCGGCCTTGGCCGCGCCTGCAACCAGTTGCGAATCCAGCAACTTCCACCCTAGCCGCGAGGCGAGGTCGTGCGCGAACTCCCCTCCCCTCGAGCCGTATTCCCTCTCAACGGTAATCACTCGAATCGGCGCATGCAGCATGGCCACCCCCACCTCCGCCAACCGCAGCATACAACGAAATATGACTCCGGCGGCAAGATGTTTGGTTGCATGGAACGCGCCCCAGCCGAGCCGATGCCTTGACGGTCTACACAACTTTGTTGTAGATAATCTAGGCATGGGAAAGCCAATCGATCTCGTCCAGGGCACGCTCGATCTTCTTATTCTTCGAACCCTTCTTCCCGAAGCGATGCACGGCTGGGCTATCGCCAAGCGCATCCAGCAGATGTCGGGAGATGTGCTGCAGGTTCAGCAGGGTTCGCTCTATCCAGCGCTCCATCGGCTCGAGCAGCAAGGGTGGATCAAAGCCAAATGGGCTGAAAGCGAAACCGGCAGGCAGGCCAAGTTCTACGCCCTCACCGCGGCAGGCCGCAAACAGCTTGAGACCGAGACGGCAAACTGGCAGCGCCTCTCGGCAGCTATCAACCTCATCGTCACCGAGGCCTGAAACATCCCTGGAGGTATCCATGCGCTGGCTGGCACGTTTGCAAATGAAGATCACGATGTTCTTCCGGCGCGGAAAGGCGAGCGCGCGTCTGAACGACGAGCTTGCCTTCCACATCGATCGTCAAATCGCCGAGAATGTCGCCGCCGGCATGAATCAGGAAGAAGCCCGCTACGCGGCGCTGCGTACCTTCGGGAATCCCGCGCTGCTCCGCGAACAAACCCGCTCCACCTGGAGCTGGTCCTGGCTTGAGTCGTTGCTGCGCGATTTTAAATACGGCGCGCGCACCCTGCGCCGCACCCCGAGCTTTTCGTTGATGGCCGTGATCGTCATGGCTCTGTGCATCGGCGCCGCGACTTCGCTCTTCACCATCGTTCGCTCTGTGCTGCTTCGGCCACTGCCGTTTCGCGACCCGGATCACCTGGTGATGGTCTACGAACATTTCCGAGCAGCCTGGGCAAACACGGGCCCGTTCAACTACAACGTGGTGTCCCCGGCCGACTACTTTGATTGGCGCTCGCAGACCCACGGTTTTCAGGACATGGCCGCCTGGCGATGGTGGCAATTCAACCTGAGCGGCGAGCGCGGTGAACTGCCCGAGGCGGTGACGGCAGCGGCCGGAACCTGGAACCTCTTTCCTCTTCTCGGCGTGCAGCCGGCAGTCGGCCGAACCTTCCTTGCGTCGGAGGATCATCTCGACAGCAATGTGGTCATGCTCACGTGGAGCATCTTCGAGCGCCGCTTCGCCGGCGATCCCTCTATCATCGGGCGTCAGATTCATCTCGACAGCAAGCCGTACACTGTCGTCGGCGTCCTGCCCAAATGGTTTACGTATCCCGACGCTACCGTGCAGGTGTGGGTTCCCTACACAGCTCCCGGCCCGGCTGAATGGATTCATCACCACGATTGGCATCAGTCGCACGTGATCGCCCGACTCAGGCCGGGCGTCAGCCTCGCCAGCGCCATCAGCCAGGTTGAAGCTGTGCAGTATCGACTGCATATGCAGTACCCCACCGCCCCTGTCGCCGAGGATGTGGTGCCGCGCAGCATGATTGATGACCTGGCGCAGGACGTGAAGAAGCCACTCCTCATTCTGATGGCCGCAGTGGGCTGCATGTTGTTGATCGGTTGTCTCAACGTGGCCAATCTCCTGGTCGCTCGCGGCGCAGCGAGGCAAAAGGAAGTCGCAATCCGCGGAGCACTTGGTGCACAGCGTTTCGTGCTCATCCGCGAACAACTTACTGAAAGCTTGCTCATCTGCTTCGCAGGGGGAGCGGCTGGTGTTCTGCTGTCATTTGCGGCCACCCGCTGGCTGGCGAGCGCATGGAAGGATCTTCCGACCGCCGAAAGCATTCATATAGATGGGACGGTGTTGGGGTTTGCCTGCCTGCTGGTCTTTGCCGCGGCGCTCCTGGCGGGTTTGCTGCCTGCCATCTGGTCCACCGGCAAATCCGTCTTCGCGGTGCTCCAGGCGTCGTCGCGCACCGCCGGCGGCAATCTCTCCCGAACCGCGCTGCGCAAGTCGCTGCTCAGTATTGAGATTGCCATCACCGTAGTGCTGCTTATCGCTGCCGGGCTCCTGCTCAAGAGCTTTTTCCGCCTCCGTAGTGCCGACCTTGGCTGTACCACAGACAATATGCTCACCATGAGATACAGCCTGCCCGCGCAGAAATATGACAAGCCGGACAAAGTAAATTCCTTTAATGAAACACTGTTGACGCGAGTCCGCGCCTTGCCAGGCGTGCGCGCGGCGGCGATCGGAATGGTTTTGCCGGGAGCGGGTTGGGAAGACGACGACATCTTCACGGTTACTGAACACCCGCCGCTGAAGCCAGGCGACGAGCTGCCCGACGCCCTCAATCGAGAGGCCGATCCGGGATATTTCAGCGCTCTTCAGATCCCGTTGATCGAGGGACGCTTCTTTACCCACGATGACCGGCTCGACCGCGCCGACAAGGTCATCATCAGCCGGCAACTTGCACGGCAATACTTCCCTGGCGAAGATCCAATCGGCAAGCATCTCCACGTAGCCGCAAAAGACAAAAGGAGCTTTGAGGTTGTCGGCGTGGTTGGCGACACACTTTATCGGGTCGGGGAGCCTCTCAAGGCGACCATGTATTTTCCCGTGCTTGCTGGAGATGCAGACATGGGACTGTCGCTGGCCGTTCGCACCGATTCCGATCCGCTGGCTGTGTCCGTTCCGGTGCAAAAAGAGATCGCCGAGCTTGACCCCGAACTGCCTGTCTCCGACGTCCTGACCATGCAGCAGATCGTCAACAAGTCGATCGGCAACTCCAGCTTCAGCACCACGCTCGTGATCGCCTTCGCCTTGCTCTCCCTGCTGCTGGCCTCGGTCGGCCTCTATGGAGTCCTCTCCTACCTCACCACGCAACGCAGGGTGGAAATGGGCGTGCGCATGGCCCTCGGCGCGCAACGAGGCCAGGTGCTGCAACTCGCCCTATTTGACGGCCTGCGGCCGGCGCTGATCGGCCTCGTTCTCGGTCTCGGGCTGAGTGCCGCCGTCATCCGCGAAATCCAGTCCATGCTCTATGGGACCCGGCCTCTCGACCCATCGGTTTTCGCCGCCGTGGCTTGTACATTGCTTCTGGTTGCGGCTGCGGCCTGCGCCTTCCCTGCGTGGCGCGCCTCTCGCCTCGATCCCATGCAGGCTCTAAGAACCGAATGAGAGTCTTGCCGATTCTCCAAATGCGCCGCGAAGGGACCGACTTGCGCATCGGGGCTTCAGCCTCGTTTAATCTTGCAGCGGCGATAATGTTGCTGGGGATCCTGCTTGCATGCGCGTGCTACTGGTTGAAGATGAAGTTCGTCTGGCCGACAACCTCGTAGCCGCCCTTCGCGATGGACCCGGTTTTGCGCTGGACTGGGCCGCGGATGGCGAGGCCGGCGACGACTTTGCGTTAGGCGCCTCCTACGATCTGGTTATCCTCGATCTCATGCTTCCCAGGCTTGACGGGCTCGGTCTGCTCAAGCGCCTGCGCGGCCGTCATGACCCGACCCCGGTACTCATCCTCACCGCGAAAGAAGGCAAGGAGTCCATCATTGACCTGCTCAATGCCGGCGCCGACGATTATCTGGCCAAGCCGTTCGACCTTGGCGAGCTCATCGCGCGCGCCAAGGCGCTCATCCGGCGTGGCAAGGGCGCAGCACATCCAACTCTGCACGCACTCGACGTCGAGTTGAATACCCTCGAGCAGACCGTGCGGCGCGCCGGAGCTCTCGTTGACCTCTCACCCACTGAGTACCGCATCCTCGAATACCTCATGCACCACCCGCGTAAGGTTGTCAGCAAGCGCGAGATGCTCGAGCATCTCTACGACTACAACTGGGAGCACCACTCCAACGTGATTGAGGCGCATGTCTCCAATCTGCGTCGCAAGCTCGATGGCGCAACCTCCGGCGCCGAACCTGTAATAGAAACCATGCGCGGGCGCGGTTATCGGCTCCATCTGGAACAGGACGCATGATCGGATCGGGCAAGAGTATCGCGTTCCGGCTCATTGCCGTTGTCCTTGCGGTGGAGTTCGCCTCGGCCGTACTCGTCATCCTGCTCTCCTGGGGTTACGAACGGCACACCCACTTTCGCGCATTCGACGTCATGCTCCGCGGGCGTGCCGACAGCGTGCTTGGCGCAGTGCAGGATGCCGAGGACACCGGCGACAATGTCATGCTCGATCAGCCCGACATCCATGTTCCCTCTGAGGATCTCTACGAAGTGTGGGACGGGCGGGGCCACCTGCTGGGCCGGTCGCGCAACTGGCAGGGCAGTTCCTCCATGACCGTCCCGCAGCGAGATGGTATTACGCACTTCACCTTGAATGGGCGCCATTATCGCCTGCTCCGGCTCCATGGCTCCCGCATCGTCGATCCGGGCGAAGCTGGCGGTGGCAAGTTGCGCCCCGTCACCATCCTCTATGCAGCTCCCACCGAGCACGCATGGCACGCCATTCGCCGCGCAGTGGAGTTTTACGCCGCAGGCAGCCTGCTGCTCTTGTTCGTATCCGGACCGCTGATCGCATGGCTTCTGCACCGCGGCTTGTTGCCGCTGCGACAGCTTGCTGCGCTCGCAGGCCACGTCTCTGCGGACTCGTGGGAGTTCTCGCCACCCAACAGCGCCCGCTCCACGCGCGAGTTGGCTCCGCTGACGCACGCCCTCGAAAGCGTACTCGCACGGCTCGAACGTTCGTTCACACAACAGCGAACCTTTATTTCCGATGCGGCCCACGAGCTCAAGACCGCCGTCGCCGTTCTCAAATCCTCTTTGCAACTACTGGCCCTTCGTCCCCGTACGCCGGCTGAATATCAGTCGGGCCTTGATCGCTGCCTCGCCGACTCGGCGCGGGTTGAAGATCTGGTAACCAAAATGCTCACCATGGCTCGCGTCGAAACCCAGCCCGCCGCTGGCTCATCATTGCCTGCATCGAACCTGGGCGAATGCATCTGCCAGGTCCTCGAGCAGGTGGAAACTGCGGCGAACTTCCGCGGCGTACGAATTTCGGTTGCGAACCTGCCTCCCGATTGCCGCGTGCCCCTCAGCGCCGAAGATTGTAACCTGCTCGCCTCCAACCTCCTGATGAACGCCCTCGAACACAGCGCTGCCAGAGCCATCATCGAGGTTCGCGCGCAAACCTTGGGCAATGCGGTTGAATTCACCATTACGGATCACGGCGAGGGCATTTCCGCTGACGCGCTGCCGCATGTGTTTGAGCGCTTCTATCGCGGCGATCCCTCACGCGCCCGCTCCACCGGGGGTGCGGGACTTGGCCTCGCCATCTGCAAAGCCATCGTTGAGAAAGTCAGCGGCTCCATCGACCTGAAGAGCGAACTCGGTGTCGGGACCAAAGTCACCGTACGGCTGCCGCAAGTCTAAGGCTTGCCAATTCCGGCAATCAAGTCAACCTCCATCCTCTTCAGCACACCCTAATCCCTCTGTGGGACAATCTTGGAAGCCGGTGAATTTCCAAATTCACCCACGGCACGAGTGGAGTTCCTTATGAATATCCGGCGTTTCGCTCGCAATTTTGTTTGGGCCCTCTCTATTGCTGCTTTCTTCTGCGGGCTCCATGCCGCCGTCGCGCCGGCTGCAGCGCAAGCACCATATCACATCATCGACCGCTGGAAGCTCCCCGACTCCGGCTGGTGGGACTACCTTCACGTTGACTCAGCCGCGCACCGCGTCTACATCACGCGTGGCGACCACGTCGACGTACTCGACACCCAGACCGGCAAACAGATCGGCGTGATCGGCCACATGCATGGAACGCATGGCGTGGCGCTTGACACCGCCGGCAAGTTTGGCTACGTCTCCGACGGCGGAGGCAACGCCGTGGTTGCGTTTGACCGCAACACTCTGGCCCCAGTGGCCACCATTCCGGCCGGAACCAATCCCGACGGCATCGTTTTTGAGCCGGCAACGCAGACTGTATGGGCCTTCAACGGCCGCAGTCAGAATGTCACGGTCATCGACTCCGTCACACAGAAGGTTGTTGCCACGATTCCGCTGCCCGGCAAGCCGGAGTTCCCAGCCGTCGACGGCCATGGCACCGTCTTCGACAACATTGAAGACAAGAGCGAGATCGTCCGCCTCGACGCCCACGCGCGCAAGCTCACCGCGGAGTGGCCCGCTGGCTGCCAATCGCCCTCCGGCCTTGCATTCGACGTGCCCGGCCACCGCCTCTTCACGGTTTGCGACGGCAAAAAGATGTCCGTGCTCGACTCGAATACCGGTAAGGTTCTCGCCACGCCCGCCATCGGCGATGGTCCCGACGCCGCCCGCTACGATCCGAAACACAATCTCGCCTTTGCCTCCTGCGGCGAGGGTGTTCTTTCCGTGGTCGATGCCGGCAAGCCCGGCTATCCCACCATCGAGAGCCTGCCCACGCAGCGCGGAGCGCGCACCATGGGGTACGATCCGGCGAACGACCGCATCTATCTCGTCACCGCCGACTTCGGCCCGCGCCCCGCAGCCACGCCCGAAAATCCCCATCCGCGCCCGGCCATGGTCCCCGGCAGCTTCACCGTGCTCGTCGTAGGACGCTGATCGTATGAAATGTTGATGTGCCCCAGGGGCCTCGATTCTGAGACCTCGCACATTAGGGTGCTCAATCCTCGACGTAGGTTTCTCGTAACAAGGACGGGATTTTCAGGCCCTAACAATCCTACGTCCCTTGGTCTCTGGTCCCGTCATGAAATGGCTCCTCATCCTCGTCGCCGTCGTCCTCCTCGCCGGTTCGTTCTACGCCGACTACAAGTGGCGACAGTGGATCGCTGACCGCAAACGCGACCGCGAGCGTCACTAATGACTGGCAGTGTCCGGATCAATGCTGCGATGAATGCGTAGCCCAATTGCGCCTGTGCAGCCTGAAGCCTCTTTCGTTCCGGATTCTCAATAAAGGACCAACCCCTTAAGTTCAACTTCACTGCTGCGGTCGATAAGTGTGCCAGGGATTAGCAGCACAATTATCTCTTTTCCGCGTATTGGCGCAGCGATGCTGGATCCCGCTCTCACGGTGCCGTGCAGCCTGGTAAGAGTCCTCGGCTAGCCGCCTTAACGAGCATTCTTTCCGTGTGGTCATCGGCTATCCGGACAGAATCAAGACCCAGGAAGAACCTGGGCTAGCCGAACATTGTTGTCTATCTGGGACAGAACAAGCTGGGCAGGCCGCATCTCAATCTGTACATGGGGAGTACGCATGTTTCGGATTTCTCTTTCCCTTCTTTGCTCATTCGCGCTTGCACTCCAGGTCCTGGTCATAGCGGGGTGCGGCGGTTCAACTTCAACGACCAGCAATTCTGGGTCCGGCGGATCGGGCAGCGGAGGCGGCTCGGGAAGTGGCGGCGGATCGGGCAGTGGCACGCTTCCGACCATTGGCTATAACAGCAACCCCAGTCCGGGATGTGGCGGCGCGGAATCGGGATATAACAACCAAAATGGCTCAATAAGCGGGATCTGGTTGCAGACCCCCGCGCCAGGTGAGAATCCAAGCAATGTCACGGTGAATGCAAACGGATATTCCACCGCTACCATTACCCAGTGGACGGTTTGCCTCGACGGGAAAGCCGTATATCAGACGAATAGCCCTGCAAATACGATCTCCCAGGCGATCACCATTCCCACTGGCCAGCATCTTCTGTGGGTCAGCGTAGCGGATTCCAAGAACGATTCCGACAGATCGGAAATCAGGCTGATCCAGGTCGGGGCCCCACCGGCGAGCAGTACGGTGCTGCCTACTCCACCCGCCAATGCAAAGGTGCTGACGGAGATGCAAAATGTCCAGTCCAACTGGAGCATCTGCAGCGTGTGCGCGGCCGGGACAAACGACACCAACAATTACACGATGACATTTGACCAGAGCCAGCCCTCGCTGAGCGGCAGCAGCATGGAGATGTATGCCGGCGGGCCGTCCTGGAGCAACGTTCTGTTCAAGGACATCATCCCGGGAACCACTCCCTATACCCACTTCCTGTGGGACTTCTGGGTCTACCACGACCCCGCGGTCGAAGCCCACTTCTGGTCCTCGGAGCTCGATTTCTACGTGGTTCTGTCAGGCCACGAGTTTATGGCCGGCAGCCAGTGCGACTTTGGAGACGGCTACTGGGCCACCTGGGATAGCCAGGGCTCTCGATGGCTTCTCGATCCGATTCCTTGTCCGCACTGGGCGCCGGGCTGGCACCACGTTCAGGAGTACGATGACCTGCCCAATTCCACGCAGTATCGCTACGATACGCTGGTCCTCGATGGAACCCCCTACGGACTCAACCAGACCTGGACCGTCAACAGCACGACTTGGGAAGACCAGGTCGGTCTCCAGTTCCAACTGGACGAGGACACCTCCGGTACGCCGCTTCACGAATGGGTCGACAACGTGACTCTGACCATGTGGTAAGGCGAGCAGTGGGTGGTTATAGATGACCAGGATGCAACATCCCGGCGCTCTCATGGCCCAAGCTCCACAGCCCCTGCTCTTGGAAACAGGCAAAAGATGGCCGCTTAGCCACGTTTTGCTTGTTTTCGCAAAAGGAGGAGGAATGCGTCCCAGGCGGATCAGATCCTCATCGGCATGAGAACGTACCGCGACTTGTACTCCGCATCTGGATCCTCGGGTCTGATTTGCCCCGCGCTCTGCGAGTCCTTGAACTCCAGCCGCACTTCGCCCTCGTTCCCCAGCGACTTCAAAAAGTCGATGATGTACGAGGAGTTGAATCCCACAACGATGGGATCACCCGCATACGGGGTATCGATCGTGTCCTCGCTCTCGCCGCTCTCTGACGACTGCGAGCTGATCTTCAGCTCATTCCCCTCCAGCCGCAGCCGGATCGCTCCCGACCGCTCATCGGCAAACTGCGCCACACGCTGAATAGCCGCCGAGAGTTCGCTCGACCGCACCACCGCAAACTTCGTGTTGTCGCGCGGCATCACCGCCTCATAGTTGGGGAACTGCCCCGAAAGCCGTCGCGTGCTCAGCGTGCGGTGCCCGATCCGGAAAAACAGTGTGTGCTCATCGTCGGCAAATTCCACTTTCTCTGCTTCCGAGTTCGCCAGCAGCTGCTGCAACTCCTGCAGCGCCTTGCGCGGAATCAGCACCCGCTTTTCGCCGCTTATCCCTTCCAGCGTTTCTCCCGGCTTCTCCACAAACGACAGCCTGTGCCCGTCGGTCGCCACCATCGCCAGCGACTCGGCTTTGATCACCAGCAATGCACCATTCAGCGTGTAGCGCGACTCCTCATTTGAGATCGCGAAAATCGTCCGCGCAATCAGCGTCTTCAGCGCGGCCGCAGAAATGCTTGTCGCCGCCACTGCGGGGAACTCCGGCACCTGCGGATAATTCGCCCGGGCCATTCCCACCATCTTCGTGTTTGATCGGCCGCTGCGGATCTGCACCCAGTGGTTCTCGAGCATCTTGATCGAGATGTCCCCATCCGGCAGCAGCTTGATGTAGTCGTATAGCTTCCGCGCAGGAATCGTGCAGGAACCCGGCTTCTTCACCTTGACCGTCGCGCTCGTTCTGATCGCCTGGTCTAGATCGGTCGCCGTGATGTTCAGCTTGTCTCCATCAGCCTCAATCAAAAAATTTGAGAGAATGGGAATGGTCGTTTTGCGCTCCACTACGCTCTGCGTCGCAGTGAGCTCCTTCACCAGTTCCTGGCGGCTTACGGTAATCTCCATTGCTGCCCCCTGCGCGGCCGGCTTCTCGACTTCCGTTTCCACGATCGCCATGCTCCCACCTCTCGTGTCGGCCGCTCATGCGGCCTCGACAGAACCGGCAAACCTGTTCACGCTGGCCTCAGCCTACATCACGCAGCTAGACCCGCGAAACGACTGCCGTTTCTTGCCTTTGATTGTATTCACGTTGGCAATCGCTTGCTCGTGGAAAACCGGTCCTCTTCTCTGGATTCCACGCCCGCAACTCCGCCCACATTCACTCCGTCGCAAATTCCGGCCCCACAAACGTCCATTCCCCTGGCCTTTTCGACCCATCGCATCCGCCCTGGCC
>DATKPJ010000175.1:0-14944 GCA_035524195.1 Occallatibacter sp. | reverse complement strand
TAATGGTCGGCGCTGGTGGACGATTTTAGAACTCTTGTGCTCTGTCCCGAGGAGGGGCCCCCGGGACAAGACGGACGGATTCAACGACATCCGATCACAATCGCTAAGGTTTGATGATCGTCGCCGTTGCGGCGGTCGGGATCTTAACTTCCGGACCTTCGACCACAAAACGCATATCGTTAGTACTCAAGGTGTTATTCGTCCAACTTGCTCCCGCCAAAAACAACCAAGCGATCTTGATATGCCATTCACCAGGAACGGCTCTTTCGGGGAGCTTCGTGTGGAGGGTAAATTCGGTCCGTTCTTTGTTCGTAGGCTCGCCCGATGAGACCGGGATCTCCTGATCCGTTTTGATTGGCGACAACCGAACGTCAAAGCGAGCACCTTCTGGGAGAGGCTCGTTCAGCGTCATTTTGAATGACAAGTCACTACCGGGGTGGAAGTGGTCTTGCTTAGAGTCCATTGTTGCCGATGCCTCTTTGCTCTGTTGGGCAAAGACTGGTATGGACAACCAAAAAACTGAAGCAAAGATGGCAACCATAAGCTGACGCATCATGCGGTTCATATCTCTTGCCTCCTCCGTGTTAATTACGTCTCGGTTTGAATGCAGCGCAGAATCAACAACTGTGCTTCCGCGCAACGTTTGGCCGCGCGATTCGGCGAATCGCAGATTCAGTCGCTGTTGGCTCAAAAGGTTCGCTCTTTCAACCAGTTATTTCGCGCATCCCCTAGAGTCCAGCTGGCCCAATTTCCTTGCAGTCGGGCGACAAACAGCACGTCGCCTTTATGAAGTGTGCTTCTCATGCTGTCCCGTATCTCTGCCGCATTTAACGCGGATTCGACCAACCAAACAGATTTTTGAAGATGGCACCAAGTGAATGTGCTCTTGAAAGCAATCACCCGTTCATAATCTTGCGGCGTGTCGTTCGGCTCCCGGAGATCGTATGCGATCACGAATGTGATTTGGCCTCCCGATGTGCCACAAAGCAGCCGGACATCTATTGTCTTTTTCGAGTCAGACAAGAAGGCCCAATCTGTAGTGCTCTCTATCCCGATTGGCACAGTTGTCTACAAGTTTCCGTTTACATTCCTGGGCGGCTAGGGGGCTTTCTTTTCCCACCTTGCTTTCGCTGCCACTTCTACCGTTGCGCTGCCGTCAGCCCATGCTTTCGCAACTTATGCTGAGGCTGCCGCATTCTCCGAGAAGAGTCCCGGCGCAGAGGAACCTCTTGCCCTATTCTGCAGGTCGAATACATCGACGAGTTTTTGGGGAGCCAGGTGTCTATCGCCACGTAAAGGAAATGCGAACTGCCGAGTGGCCAGCCCAGCTTCTTCGTCGGCCTCGGCGAACTCCAAAGACCATCCCTGGCTTCCTATCGACTAATGCGCCGAAGAACCGTCTCGACATAACCATAGGTTTAGAAACCCGAAGCGAGTGAATTTCTGTCAAGGAGAAAGTTGCACCATTTTTGGCAACGTCCGGATTTACCTGGCATTTGGGACCTGTGCCGTGTCTGGTTCGACTTTTGTGGGGCGGACTCCAATTCGGACCCCGCTTCAGTCCGTGGTCCTCGCCGTTTCTGGGGAGCCAATTCGCCTGAGCAAGCACCGCTTCGACAGCACTGTGCGATGTGCTAGTCCTGCTGTACTCGGCGAATATGCGGAATGTTAAGGAACCGTGCTGCACACATTTCCCGACCAAAAGAGAGGGTTCTCCAAGGGCTTATGCCGACCGTCGCTCATTCAACAGCCCCTAACACCGAGGCAACTAGTCAGCATGTGATGGCCTCGATTCGCAGGATCGATCATCTAGCGCACATGAACCTATGCGAATGCGCTCGGAGAGCAAGGCGCGCTCGGGATCTAGCTGCCGTTGGCGATCAAGATCTCGATGCCATCATCGAAGCTCTTTGCCAAATGATAATTCTGTTTCACATACGCACGGAAAGGCAGCAACACATCTCCAGGGCCGGGGCTCTCCGGAACCTCTTCATACCAGACAATGAATCGCGTCCGCTGCCTTTTCAGCGATCGGAGTAAGTCGTCGACCTGCTCCGGACGGGTGTAGGCGTCCGATTCAACCCACTGAACCTTGGCTGGATTTTCGAGATTCAGGAGAAAGTTGAAATTTACATCCCCGAAGAGCCTATCGCCGGGATGTGATTCGCCTGCCACCCAGGCATATTCCTCATAGAGCTGGCGATCCTGGAATATGACCACGCCGAGCGGACTCTGGAATCGCTCGCTTGAGCGTACTGCGCCCCTCGCCATTTCAATGATCCCCATTATACTCACAACTACAACAATTCCACTGATCATGCGCTTTCTTTTGCATTCCTGAAGCATTTTCGCGCCCAAGATATATGCAAAAGACCCGGCGCAGGCCAGGCGAATTCTCGATGGAGTGGTTAGTACCGGTAGCAGCGTAGAAATCGCAACCACAGCGTAGAGGAAGAGAATTTGATTGGCTGGAGAGGACCGAAGATCTGCCCTCTTCTGGCGACACCATCGGACCGCAAAAACGATGAGTAGGAATGGTATTGCCACGTTCATCGCCAGCCAAAAAGCAATTGGGTAAAAACTGTGTAAGCCTAACGGCCAGGCAAGTCTCCATTCGTCGAAGAACATTGAAGGGCCATTACCGTGCCCCGCCGAGTAATAGCGGAGTGGGAAGATGAGGACTGACCAAAAAAACGCGCGAGATCCTGCGAGATTCGCAAGAGCTATAATCGGCACCGCCGTAACGACTATGAATGGCCACCACAGGGCAGCGATTGCTGGAATTGCGTTCCGGAAGCCGCGAAATTTCCAGACGAAGAAGAGCGAAACCCCTGTGATCGCGAACATACCCCGGCTGGATGTAAAGAGAGTTGCGAGACCCAGAAGAGCACCCGCAGCGTTGAGTGGGATTGGATTGCGGGCTCTCGCTATGAGGTTGACGGAGAGCAAGACGAGTGCGGTACTGTACCAATGGTGAGTGCCATCCAGTGAGTATCGCTGGCAGACGACCAGAAAAACCAGCGGAGGGAGCAACGCCGAGACGCCCCGAAGAACTATCCGCGAAAGTGAAAAAACAACCAAGGTTATTACCGTTTGGGTGATGAGGAGAACCAGAGGCTCGATCCAAAGTTGAATTCCCCACCAGCGAAAGAGGAAGTAGTACAAATACTCGGTGGCGGGAAGGTTGAACTGAAATAGATCGCGATAGAGAGTTGCACCTTGAACCATGCGAGCCGCGTGATCTAGAAAGATCACCTGATCGCCAGGACGCCAGATCGGAATAGCTGGAAAGTGAAACAGACTGAAATAAAACAGGAGGGCACTAGATGCCCCTAGCATCAAATACGTCCACCTTGACTCAAAGATGCCACCTACGCCATCTAGCGGAGCAGAGGGGTTGTTTTGCATAAGCAGGGCTGTCGTCCTGCTATCGCGACCGACCACTTTCATTGTCCCTCCGTATTTGGCATTCTAGGTTCCACAAATCTTTGATTCGGGTCAAACTAACGCGGACCGGCTCCCCGGAGGATGCTCCTCTTGCAGATCGATAATCTCCTTTTCGAATCTTCGAATCGAGGTATTGGCGTTGCCCATGCTTCTCCACTTCTGCCCGCTGTCATCCACCCAAAACCGTGTTTCTCGCGCTTCGTAGTAATCAGGAACCTTGAAAGCCATATCCCCACTCTTGTAGCCTAGCCAAATCTTGCCCTCCTTGATGAGAGGGAATATCTCCTTGTACGTGACGGCATTTTGATTGCCCACGATCACGAATTTCTTCTCATATTCCATCAACTGCCCGACATACTCACGGAACAGTGAAAAAGGAGGGTTGGTGACGACAATGTCGGCCTTCTTTAGCAAAGCAACGCTTTCCGCACTACGGAAGTCGCCGTCGCCTTTTAGCTGCTTGATGCCGATGGTCTCAGGGTCCGGCACGGTGCCTTTTCCCTTGGTTCCTTTGTACTCCAGATAAATTGCGTGTTCGGAGTCGTTGCGGCTAAATAGGTCGCGCTCCCGGTTCTCGTAGCAGGTAGTGACGAGCTTCTTGAGAGCCAGTTTCTCAACGTTGTAAGAGAAGTAGTGGAAAAAGTTGCTCACCCGAGGGTCGTCGCAGTTGCAGTAGACCACCTTGCCCTTGAAGTGCTCGCGATAGTGCTTTAGTTCATTCTCGATGTCCGGTAGCTGGGTATAGAACTCATCCTGCTTGGCATCCCGCGCCTTGACCAGACTTTGATTCTTCGCTTTCTTTGTCATTGCCAATCCGTTTCGTTGGACAACCGTAGCCTAATCCTTTCATCAAGGCCGGGGCGTCTCAGCGGGCATTAAGCCGTTCTTCGTAGCGTGTCCAGTTGCAAAATCGAACGCTGACCAAAATGGGAACTATGACGCACGACACTCGCCCCTTGCGAGCCGATGAATCGAGTTTCTTCCGAAAGGGCAGTATACGCGGCGATAGGTTGGTCGCCAGAGTGACACTGATGGCTCCCCGGTGCTGATTTCCAAGACGAATCGTGGCTTCCCAGTCTGAAACCGAGAACAGATCAGGCGGGAATCGGAGCGGAAAAAGGCGAAAATCCTTGCAAGAAATAGACCCCTCGCTTAGGATATTTGTCAAGGAGTCAACATTCCGTAACTTATTGATTTTAAAGATGGTCGGGACGGGCAGATTTGAACTGCCGACCCCTCGCACCCCAAGCGAGTGCTCTACCAGGCTGAGCCACGTCCCGACACAATCGAGCCGGCTCGAGCGAGCCGGCTTTTGGGGTCTGCTTCAGTTTACACCAGCCGCTGTCTGCCCGTTTCCCGGCCCTGGTCATTGCGTTGGGGGCACATACTCCTTGGGCAGCGCAGCGCCTTCACCGAAAAAGAACATCTCCATCTGTTCCACAAGAAACTCCTGCGCCTGCGGAGTCCACGGCTGAAGACGGTATTCGTTCAGCAGCATCTTCTGGTGATTGACCCATTCAGCCCAGGCCTCTTTCGAGACGTTCTTGTAAATCTTCTGTCCAAACTCCGAGTCAAAGGGCGGCTCATCCAGCCCTTCCATTTCTTTCTTTTTGCGAACGCAAAAAACCATGTGCGCCATCAGCCATGCTCCCAGACTTATTGTATTGGATGCCGTTCGGTGAGGCCGGTATCAGGTTATCTCCGCTCCTCAGATCTACCCAAGCGGTTCCGCGACCACTTCGATCTCTTCGCGGTGCGTCGTTCCAGGGATATCAATCGATCCCAGAGCAAGCGGTTTGCCGGCGACAAGACTGGAAACGCCCTCGAGAGAGGTCTGGTGAATCACAGGATCCTGGGCGGCAGCGCTTGACTTCTCGTCTGCAACGCTGGATTGTTCGATTCGGGTGCGCAAATGCACGCCATTCTCAGAGGTTTCGAGCGAAGCTTCGATGGTGATCCCCACGTCTGCATATTGCACCTGGGTGTTCGCTGATGACGATGCGGCGTCCGTTGTTCCGGTAACAATCGGCACGCGACTGCCCTGCTTCAGTTCGGTTCGACCCCCGGAGAGAACGACCAATGAAATCCGCCTGGTTCTGACAGTCTTGTCGTCATCACTTTCAATGATTGAATAGGTGAGGCGGTAGACCTTTCTCGCGCGATCAACTTCGGAGAGAATCTTTTGCGCTGTCTGAATGTCTTCGGCAGTCCCCCGAATGGAGATGGCATTTTGTGAGTCCACGTAATACATCCGGGCGTGGGGCAGCATGTTGCGCAAGTCTGTCTGAATGTCGTTTGCATCTCGTTGCTGGGTGATATTGGAGAGATAGAAAGTCTGGTAGATTTCCGGAGCGGGCTTGTTCTCGCCGGGCTGGGTTTGCGCACTCGCGCCAACGGTGAAGAATGTCAGAGCCAGAGCCGAACCGGCAAGGATTCGAGTGCACTGATGTCCCGTTATCCGGGGCGTATAACCGCGCAGTGTCATTGTCGCCTCTCAAAGAAGTCGTTCTTGAAGCGCCGCGGAGAGAATGAGTTTCACTTCGCGGCTTCCTCTATGCGACAGACGCGCCGTCCAGGTCTTCGCTCGAAATTTCAAACAAATCTATTTCGTACTCATTGCGACGAGGAGCCTTGAGTGCGAATACCGTGCCGGTTTGCTGCCATGGTCGCCGCACAATTGGCTTGCAAGGCGAGCATGATTGCGCGCTATGCTCAGCCTATGTGCGGCCGGTTTGCCCGTCGATCAACGCAGCAAGTTCTCGCCGACTGGTTCGGTGTCGAGCTCGAAGACATGCCCTGGTTTGCGCCCACCTACAATGCCGCGCCCCAAAGCACGCAGCCCGTGGTACGTTTCAAGCGCGACACGGCAGAACGCGAAGTGGCCTTGCTCCGCTGGGGCCTAGTGCCTTTCTGGGCAAAAGATCCAAAGCTGGGATACAGCACGTTCAACGCGCGCGCTGAAGAAGTCGCCAGCAAACCGGTGTTTCGCGAGGCGATGAAGAAGCGGCGCTGCCTTGTGCCCTCGGACGCGTTTTATGAGTGGAAAAAGCTCGATGCCAAAACGAAGAAGCCTTTTGCCTTTGCCCTGCGCAGCGGCGAGCCCTATGCATTTGCCGGTTTGTGGGAGCGCTGGAAGCCGAAGGAGGGTGAACCCCTCGAATCGTTCTCGATCATTACCACCGACTGCAATGATTTGATGGAGCCCATTCACGACCGGATGCCGGTGATTTTGGACCCGCGCGACTATGAGCGCTGGCTCGAGCCCGGCGACCCGGCGCGCTTGCCCGTCGACCTGCTGCGACCTTATCCCGCGGAAAAGATGAAGGCCTGGACGGTAAGCGAAAAAGTTGGGAACGTCCGCAACGACGAGCCGGATTTGCTGGCCGAGTCGGAGGCTGAAGTCGGTTCGCCTCGGCTCTTTCCGTGAAGACCCAGGAGCCGCTTCGAATCGCCTCCCGAACGACTGCGGAATTCGCTTGACATTGATTCCTTTTCAGGGTTTCCTGTTGGCGAACAAATCTTCACGGAAATCTGCGTGCCGACGGCAAGCAGGGAGGGGAAGCATGCCTGTTATCCCTTACCCCCGCTGGGCCGAGCCGCCTTAACCGAGGCGGAAAACGGACACACAGTGTGGAGATTGCAAGGAGAACGTATGCCTGACCAGATTCCTTCTGCTGCAAGCCCGTCAGGGCTCTCTGACCATGCCGCCGGTGGGCTCGCTTATGTGACGTTTATTCCGGCAATCATCTTTCTCGTCCTGGCACCGTATAACCGCATCTCGTATGTCCGGTTCCATTCCTGGCAGTCAATCTTTCTGGCCATCGCCTATTTGATCGTTGATGTCGTAATGATGATCCTTGGCCGGATGCCATTTTTCGGCTGGGCAACCCTGTTCCTATGGCCGCTCGTTGCGCTGGGATTTTTCATCATCTGGATCATCGTGCTGATCAAGGCGTTTAACGGCGAGCGATTCAAGCTGCCAATCATCGGCGATCTGGCCGAGAAACAGGCAAATGCCTGAGTCAGAAAAAATCGAGTTGGATTTGCGAACGGTCGGTTGAGAGGCCGCTCCTTTCCACTGCGCAGTATTTGGAACGTATTCGGCCAACCCTCCCCCTTGGCGAACATGAGTGGCTCTTTCACGCTTTGTATCGAATTCCAAAGGAGGTCACATGTCCGATTTCACTCCTTCGCAACCTGTGCAGTCGGGTCTATCTGATACCGCTGCAGGCGCTCTCGCGTATGTCACAATCATTCCGGCGATCATCTTTCTCGTCGTCGAGCCGTATAACAAAAACTCTTTCGTCCGATTTCACTCCTGGCAGTCTATTTTCCTGGGGATCGCCGCATTTGCCATTGACATGGTGCTCACCGTGATTCCCGTTGTGGGCTGGATGATCCTGCCATTCGTGGGACTCGCGTTTCTCATCATCTGGGTGATCGTGTTGCTGAAGGCGCTGAAGGGTGAGCGATTCAAGCTTCCCTTTATCGGCGATCTGGCAGAAAAGCAGGCAGGAGCCTAAATCTCTGTAAGCGGCTTGAGATCGGGGCCATCGGTCCTCAGCGCCGTTTGCTCCGTCGCGCCTGTCCTTTGCTCTTGTGACGTTTCCTGGTTCGCGCAGCCGGCATCGCGTTTTTGTGCGGATTTTTCTTTGGCGCGGCGGGTGTCTTTCCTGGTTTTGTGCCCGTGAGCGGAATGCCTTCTTCGACAACGGAGAATTGCAGCTTCCGCTCCTGCGCGAGAATCCGGTCCAAAATCACCTGCACGCGATCGCCGGCGCGAAACCGGCGTCCCCAGCGCTCGCCCACGATCTCATGCGTATTTTCGCGCCAGGTGTAGCGATCGTCGCGCAGTGAATCGATAGGAACCAGCCCATCGACGAATAGATCGGTAAGCTCGACAAACAAGCCGAACTTAGCGGGATTCAGCACCAGCGCGGCAAATTCTTCGCCCACCTTGTCCCGCATGAATCGCACCTTCTTCCACTCGACAAGTTCGCGCTCGGCTTCGGCGGCTCGGCGTTCCGTCTGACTCGTCTCTTCGGCGATCTGGGCAAGTTCAGGTTCCGGAATCGGTGGCTCAATCTCTTTTCGCTCGGGATGACGTTTATTTTGCCGATGCACCACAATGCCCGCCAGCCCCTCATTCGGATGTGTCCATGGCGAGGCAAGACGGTCTTTGCCAATCTGGCCCAATCCCGAAACACCTGCGCGCAGCAACGCCTTGGTGATGCGATGAACGATCAGGTCGGGATAGCGGCGGATGGGCGAGGTAAAGTGCGTGTACGTAGGCGCTGCCAATGCGAAGTGCCCTTCGTTTACCTCGGAGTAGCGCGCCTGCTTGAGCGAGCGCAGCATCAGGTAGCTCAGGATGCGTTCTTCGGGCTTGCCCTCGATGCGCGCGGCGAGCTTCTGATACATCTTCGGCGTGACGGCTATGTCTTCTGCGACCTCATGTGTGCGTGGATTCAGCCCGCGTCCGCGCGATTCGCGTCGCTCACCCCGCGTTTGAATCCGCTTCACGGGCAGCGCGCCCAGGCCGAGTGAGTATCCGAAGCTTGCTGCCAGTTCTTCGAATTGGACAATGCGACGCGCTTCCGGCTTCTCGTGGATGCGGTAGAGGGATGGCACATCCAAGTCCTCAATCCAGGTCGCTACGCACTCATTTGCCGCCAGCATGAATTCCTCGATCAGGCGGTTGGCCCAGGTGCGTTCCGCTTTGGTTACGCCACGCATCTGCCCCTGCTCGTCAAACTCGATCACCGGCTCGGGCAGATCGAAGTCGATGCTGCCGCGTTCTTCTCGCCGTTTGTTCATCAGAATGGCAAGGCGACGCATTCGCTCAAAGTTCGAAACCAGGTCCGCGTAACGCGACCGGGCCTCGGCATCGCCTTCGAGGATGGCGTGCACTGCGGTATAGGTCATCCGCGCGGCCGAGCAGATTGCTCCTTCGACAATTTCATAACTCCGGATATTGCCTTCGGCGTCAAGCTGAATGATGCAGCTCAGCACGAGGCGGTCTTCGCCAGGTCGCAGGCTGCAGATATCGGTCGAGAGTTCCTGCGGAAGCATCGGAATCGCGCGGTCAGGGAAATATACGCTGGTGCCGCGGAGTCGTGCTTCGAGGTCGAGATCTGAGCCGTCCCTTACATACTCGGCGACGTCGGCAATATGCACCTGCAACTCGTATCCGCCGTCAGGTCGATCGCTGACAAACACCGCGTCATCGAAATCACGCGCCGTTTCTCCGTCGATAGTGACAATAGGCAGCTCGCGAAAGTCGCGCCGGCGGGAGACTTCAATGGGGTCGAGATGAGCTGCAGAGCGCGCTTCGGCCAGCACGTTCTCTGGAAATATCCGCGGCAATTGGTGTTTGCGGATCATCATCTCCACATCCACACCGAAATCATCGGGCGAGCCAAGGATCTCGACCACGCGGCCCGTCGGAGGCTTGTATGGAGTGGGCCAGTTGGTGATTTCGACGTCAACAATCAGCCCTTCGAGCGATTCATGCTCACGACTTCCAGCAGCTTCGCGGCCAAGGACGCGATGCGGTGTGAGCCCGGCATCTTCGGCAGGGATCTCTTTGCCGGGCGGAATGATGATGGGTTGCGCCATGCGCTCGTCAAAAGGGATCACGACATTCTGGGCATAGCGCTCGCCGCGCGAATAGTGAAAAGTGCCTACTACGGTGGCATTGCGGCGTTCAACGATGCGTGCGATACGGCCCGAAAGTCGGCCGTCGGCACGGGGCGGTTCCAGTTCCACAAGCACCAGGTCGCCCTGCATGGCGCCGTTGATTTCGTTGGGAGGAATAAAGACGTCGTCTGTAACGCCGGAGGCCTGGCGCGCATTCGGCCGCACAAATCCGTAGCCGTCGCGGTGCAGATCCAGGCGACCCGCAACGAGGTCGTTGCGTCCTGCGGGCGCTCTGGGAATGCTCCAGTGCTCGCGATCAAGTTTGGCGAGATCGCCCCTGACAGCGAGGCGCGCAAGCTGCTCCAGCAGCAGGCGCCGCTCGCGTCCGCCGCTGAGGCCTAGTTCACGGACAAGCTGCTTGTATCCGGCTTTACCGCCGGTCGAACGGGCGATGCGCGCAATGAGTTCGCGATCGGTCATGACTTAAGAGTAGGACAAGGCAGGGACCAGGGATAGGGCGAGGGTCAGAAGAGGACCGAAGGCAGCCAGGCACCGGCCGGTTCGTTGTAGAGTCCGACGCTCATCAACGTCATCGGTTGGACCACCCGTAGTCCCTGGGCGAGACACCAGTGAAACAGTGAGCTGTTTCGCGAGGGTACCAGGACGCCGGGACCTCCGAAAGATTCCACCGAGGCGATCAGTGCCTGCATATCAAGATTGGTTTCGGCAACGGCGTGACCGAAGAGCGCCAAGGCCGTGCTGTACCCGGTAATCCGGACTGCGCGTTCCACGACGATTGCGGATCCTTGCCGGATCGCCTCTGCCAATTCTGTGCTGCGATCGAATCCATGCACGCGACGCGACAGCATACTACAGGCTTCGAGATCGGATGGTTCCGCGGGCCGGACCGCGCAACCTGGCAGACTGCGGTCGCGAGTTTGACCCTGGAGACAGGAAAGCGGCTCGCGAACGTCGAAGCCAAGCGAGGTGTAGAGCGAAAGGGAACGATTGTGGAATGCGGCCTGCACGAGGCGGATTCCGGCGGCGTTGGCCGCGATGGCGCGGTCCATCACAGCTTGCATCAACCTGCGGCCCACGCCGAGATTCTGCACTTGTGGATCGACTGTGATGGGGCCGACGCCCCGGATGACGGAGCGTTCGTCGAGGACGTTGCTCCCGACCACATGGCCGTCCACTTCAGCGACGACGCAATAAAAACCGGAGGCGGAAAATGTCCTCGACATAAGGCTAATCGTGAAATCAGCCGAGGGGAAGTCGCTGGGGAAACCGTGCGCTGCATTGATGGCGCAAAAGGCATCGAAGCAGATCTGGCCGCACACAGTGCTGTCTTCAGGAGTGGCAGGACGGATAGTGATCTGCTGCGCTTGTGCCGGCATGCGGCGGACCTCCATCTTTCGCTGAAAGCCTGTTGAATTGCGATTCTTCCTATCCCGGAGGCCAGTGCATGGGGCGCCCCCCGAGCAGATGGACGTGGAGATGGTCGACGGTCTGACCGCCATCCTCACCGGTGTTGATCACGAGGCGGTAGCCTTTTGGCAGATTTTTGGCGCGCGCGATGTTGGCTGCAGCCCACAGCAGGTGGCCGAGCAGGCCGCGGTGTTCTGCTTCGCTTTCGGCAATTGAAACGATGTGCTCGCGCGGAACTACGAGCACATGCACCGGGGCCTGCGGATTGATGTCGGCGAAGGCGTAACACTGCTCGTCCTGGTAGACGGGCGCGGAAGGAATGGTTCCGTCAATGATCTTGCAAAAGAGACAGCTCATAACGGAAACAGTGTACAAGACGGCATTTCGTGGAATGCGGGATGGCCGGTCTTGGGCAGGATGCAGGCGTTCGATTTGGCGTTTAGTCTATCGGCCGGTGCCAGGGTTGGACGAGTTCATGGTTGCGCCTTGAGAGCTGCGAATCATCTCGCTGACTTTTCTGACAAGATTCTGGGGCCTTACAGCGGAGGTTTGCTCCTCGGGGCCGATCAACGTCCGGATGTCGCCCCAGCCCGCGGTCAACTGAAGCACGCGCGCGGCCGGGGTCCGGCTGAAGACAGCGGCGCAAATCACTTTGCACTCGTCGTCGTTGAGGGAATGGCAGAGAAGGAGCAGGTCGAAGGCGCCGCGATTGACGAGTTCGATTGTCCCCGCAATGCTGTCCGCAGTTTTCACCTCAAATTCGCTTTGCAACATCCATTTGCGGGTTTCAAGGAGCAGAGGATCGTGTCCTGCACAGAGTATTTTGGGCCGGGGGAACATAGCAGCCGCCTGACTGGGGAACTGATTGGGCGAGCAATAGGTTTAACAGTAGCATGTCTCGTGTCTCTCATCAGTCTGGTAGCGAACAGATAGGAAATATGCTTTCGCTGTACGATTGCTGGATGGTGGCAGACCCGCTACCATAGACAGCTAGCAAGTTTCTCTCCCAAGACATCGAGAGCGTCCTTTGCGAACTGCTCGCAAAGGAGCCGCTTTGCCGGACAAATTCCCTGGTGTCTTATCCAATGGCCTGATCAAGCGTCTGCCCGAATCCGCGCGAATTCAACTTCTCGCGAAGTTGGAGCAAGTATCGCTGCCAGTGGGTACTTATCTCTATCGGGCTGGGGAAAAGCCAAAATTCGCACACTTCATTACCTCCGGCATGGCGTCGGTGGTTACGGCGATGCTGGACGGAAGAACGTCGGAGGTGGGCATCTGGGGCCGCGAGGGGCTGGCGGAAGCAATTCATTTGCTGGGTTCTACCCTGGTGCCCAATAGCTGTTTCATGCAGGTTGAAGGGTCAGCTCTCAGGATGCGGTTCAGCGACCTTCAAGCGGAGTTTCTTGCGTCGGAGCCCTTGCGAAGGGTGGTGCTTCAGTCGATTCAGGTTCAGGAATTTACCCTGGGACAACTGGCTGCCTGCAATCGGCTGCATGAAGCGGAAGAGCGATTGGCGCGCTGGCTCTTGATGGTGGGGGACCTGGTGG
This sequence comes from Occallatibacter sp., assembly GCA_035524195.1. GTDB lineage: Bacteria > Acidobacteriota > Terriglobia > Terriglobales > Acidobacteriaceae > Telmatobacter. The sequence goes on along the minus strand of DATKPJ010000175.1, from coordinate 1,883 downwards.
GCCAAGACTCCTTCTCACTCACACAGGAGTTTATGGGATACATGCTGGGGGCGCGCCGGACGACGGTGACTCTGGCCGCAGGTGTTCTGCAGAGGAGCGGGCTGATCACCTATCACCGCGGGCGGATTCAAATTCTGGATCGCGAGAACCTTGAAGCGGTCGCCTGCGAGTGTTACCAGACTGTCCGCGAGCTATCACGCGGCTCGCACAGTGAATAAGTGACCCTATAAAGCGGCGACTGGCGTCAGGATCGTGACGCGAGAATACGCACGAGGGCAAAGCCGAGGACGGCAACGGAAAGCCACGCGAACCAGTCTCCAAACTTGAGATAGAGAGTGCCGGCATGTACAGCAGGCACGGTGGCGATGAGCGTGGCAAACGGGGCTGAGTCGCTGCGTGTCTCGGCCAGGACGCGGCCTCGGTTATCGCTGACGGTGAGGTAGCCGTTTTTTGCGGCGCGCACGATGCTGAAGCCGTCTTCAACCCCGCGCATGATGGCGATGTGTCCATGCCAGGTGCGATCCAGATTGAAATCCCAGGCAGGAACCAGCATGAGGGCGGCATCGTCGTTGCCGTACTTGCGGGAGAGCTGGGTGAAGTCCATGTCCTTGCAGATGGCCATGCCCCAGGTCGCAGCCGGTTTGTGGAGGAGCGTCAGGGTGGTGCCGGGTTTCAGATTCGATTCAAAAGGCGGGAGCATGTGTTCCTTGTCGTAGCTGAGCGGCGGCGCTCCCGGTGTGTAGACGCGGGCTTCGTTGTATTTGAGCGGCGGATCGACATGGAGGACTCCGGCGACGATGGTTGCGCCGGTTTTATCAGCAAGGGACTGGAAGACAGCATCAGCAGAAGCGATGTTGGAAGTGACGGTCTCGCCGATCTTTTCCGGAAGGACGATGATCTGCGCTCCCTGCGCCGCGAGACCCTGAGCGACCGCAGCGTAGGCGTGAAACAGACGATCGGCGTCGGCACCGGCGGAAGCGACGTCGTCGTTGCCGGGGGCGTCGGAGGCGATGAGACCCACTTTGACTTCATGCGACGGTGCAGGCTCGGCGAGGCGCAGGAAGCCAAAGACGAGAACGGCGGCAATGAGGCCGAAGCTGGCGCCAAGAATGCGGTTGGCTCTGATTGGAGCGGCTTGGCGTGTGCCCAGCCAGATTGCGAGCGCCGAGGGGAAGAGCATGAGCACGAAGCTCATTCCCCAGGGGCCGGTGACGGAAGCGAGCTGCAAGAAGGGCAGGAAGTGGAGCTGGGTATACGCCAGGCTGCCGGCGGTGCCACCTGAAGTGGTTCGGTCGAGCACATATTCAAACGTGACCCATGCTGCGGGAAAAGCGACCAGCGCGGTCCACGGCGCCCCGCGACGGAGCAAGCTGCGAAAGAGCAGGACGGCCAACGTGAAGATGAAGGCGACGGCCGCATAGACGCGAAGCCAGGGGATCTCCAACAGGTGGAAGTAGTGAGCCATGTTCAGGCAGCCGAGGAGCCATGCGAAGAACGCCGTGATGCCGGCGGTCCACCACCGGCTGCTTGTCGCGAAGCAAAGCACGGGGAGCGGCGCCAGCCACATGAGCGGCCACAGGGGATTGAGGCCGTTGCCGAAGTAGACAAACGCGGATGTGGAGACGATGACCAGCAGGGCGAGGAAGGTGCGCGGGTAATTAATTGCGAATGCCATGAAAGTACCTCCTGAAGGAGCGCCGGCAAAAAGCGCGAAAGCGGGCGGGGGAAAGGTCCATGCGGCCTCCGAGATAGAGCATGACAAGGCCCTGCATCATGGCTCCGGTTTCAAAGGTGATGGCCCAGGGATCGTCCTTGCGGAAGAATCCCGTCTGCATGCCTTCGCGAAAGAGCTGGAACGCGAGATTGGCGGTGGGCGAAGCGCC
>DATKPJ010000174.1:0-15965 GCA_035524195.1 Occallatibacter sp. | reverse complement strand
GCTCATTTGCCTCGTCTGGCAGGTCCTTCCTATAAGCCTCACTCAGAGTGCCTTTCTTCTGCGCGATCGGCAACAAGGTGGGATAGAACTGCACGAAGGTCGTGTCGACGGCTCCATGGGCCGCGTGGCAGGTGTAGCACGGTGCGCCCCTGGGAATCAGAGTGCCATTTGAGTTGGGCGAATCGAAGGGAAAAAAGGCCCACTTTCCCGGGAAACGAGCTTCGTCCTTCACATGTACCTCAAAATCCATGACTTGAGTGTCCTGATAATGTCCTCGCTGGTTAATCGAGTCCTTGGATTGGGCGCCTCGCACTTCGAGCACGAGGACTGTCTTGTCCGGCCATGTTCCCGAAGCCAGGAAGCTTCTGTAGACCTCAGGGTTTACAAAGACATTGTCAAACATCGAGTGGTTCTGCATAGACGTGGTTTTCGGCAGATAGCTCATGTCAATGCCAGAGCTGAGATAGATCCATTCACGGTAGCCCGAGGGCGGCAACAGGTCTCCGTTAGCTGCGTATCTTGGCATGCCTGAGGACGTCGCGGCGTGGATCGTAGCAGGATGGTGTACGCGCCATAGAATTCCGACCGCAACCAGGAGTGCGGAAGCGAGAGCGGCAAAGGTCCGAGTCTTTCGGGACAAAGTGACCTCCGAAACGATAATACAAACTACAGAATTGTTGGCAGAGGCGCCTGATCCTAAGAGCCTTTTGTGGCACAGATAGCAGCGCGCCTAGAACATCTTTAGCCGGATGACAAAGTACTTCTTGGGGTCTTGGCGGATGGCCTTGAGCAATTGCTGCGCCTGATCCATCGCATTGTCCGTATGGTCATAGAGCGTGCGGTTTTTGACGAGTTGCCCAATGGTGCCATTGCCCTGATCCACGCTGGTCAGGATGCTGTCGAGCCGGGTCAGAGTTTCGTCCAGCTTGCGCGCGAAGGTGGGGTCTTTAGCCAGCTTGCCGATGGAGCCCTTGCCTGCGTTGATTTCGCCAGTCAATTGGTTGAGATTCGCTACCGTCTGATTGAGGTTGTTGTAGAAGGTGTCGTCGTGCAAGAGCTTGCCGGCGCTGCCCTTGCCCTCATCGAGGCCAGCGGTCACGTTGTCCAGATGCTCGATGGCGGAGTTGGCATGGTTGTAGAGGGTGTCGTCCTTCAGCAGCTTTCCCATCGAGCCCTGGCCCTGGCTCAGGTCGCCTGTGATCTTGTCGAGATTGTCGGTAATACGCAAAACCTTGCTATAGAAATCGCGGTTATTGATCAGTTCGCCGATGGTGCCCTTCTGCGAGTTCAAGGTATCGATTAGCACCGATAATTTGCGCATGAGCTCTGTTACTTCGGAGATGCCAACCTGGCTTGAACTGATGACGGATTGGATGTTTGGCGATTGAGTGGCCTTCAATTCCGTGTTGTTGGCAGGCGGCGGGCCAACGGCCTGGGTGGAATCAATATCGACGAAACTGTCGCCGAGGACGCCGGCCTGGGCGATCGAGGTAGTCGAATCGGTATGCAAGTCGTGCAGGTACTCGAGTCCCACGGTCATCACGACTTCCACCGGGGTGGGATTCCGGCTCGGCACGACGCGGATGCTCGTAACGTTCCCGATCGTGACGCCTTCGAGGGTGACTGGTGCGCCGGTTTTGAGGCCAGAGGCATTGTCAAAGTAAGAGCGCAACGTAAGCTTGCGCGCAAAGAGGCCTCCGGTCGAGCCGGACATGAGAAAGATGAGCAGCACCAGGATCGCCATGGCCGCGAGGACCAAGGCGCCAACTTTGAGCTGCGACCATTTGATTTCTTTGCGGCTTGGCACGGCACACACCTCTTGCTGGTAGGGAACCCCGCGACTCGATGTGACGCCTTGAGAATAGCAGAAAGGGCGGGGTCACTTCCCGTCTTCGAGCACTACGCTTGCTATGGCTAAATCGTCCGTATGGCTAATGGAGAGTGCAGCTTGCGCCGCTCCAATCCGGTCAGCAACCCAGGCGGCTCGTCCGTGAAATCTCAGCATGGGCCTGCTGCCGGGCGAGCGAACCACCTCAATTTCGAGCCAATTGACACCCCGGCTTATCCCGGTGCCGAGCGCTTTGGCTGCGGCTTCCTTGGCAGCGAAGCGAGCGGCGAGGCTCTCTGCGGCATTCCGCTTCCGTAAGCAGTATTCCTGTTCGGCCGCCGTGTAGACGCGGTCGAGAAAGCGCTTTCCAAAGCGATCCATCGATTTCTGGATGCGCTTGATTTCTACTAGATCGATGCCGCTTCCGACGATCATGATGCTTATGAAGCTACATCATTTCACCCGTTTGCGCCGCCTTTGGGGATCGGGGAATGGATGAGCACGGCAATAGCCCGGTTCGTTGCGATCATCACGAGTGGCATGTCAACAATCGAGCGTCGTGTGGATGTACAAAAGCCGGTCACCTGCCGTCGCACTCCGAAACACCAGTCATGTTTGACGAGCGTGCGACCGATACAGGGCTTGTGAGGCAGGGGATGCCACTTCGCACGACGACACACGCATCCGCGATTCCCTGGGCATTGCAGATGCGTGCTGTTTCACTGGAAGAACCCGGACGCCTCCTGAGGATGGTGACTGGCGCAATTCTCGGCTGTGGCGGATGGGTGCTGAGTCGAGCGACCAGCGACACCGGCGCAGTGAACCTGCTTTTTGAATTCGAGCGGCGGAACTGCCTTGATATTTACAGCGTCCTGGTCGCAGCAGGTGTGGAATTGAGTCAGAACGGCCATATCCGCTTCACCGAGCTCTTCCAATGCACTCGCCTTCGGCCGGTGAGTTGCGGAGATGAGATCGCGAGTATCGACCTTGAGATCCAGACCTTTCCATTGGAGGCCCAGAAGGGCGAGCGGGGGAGCGCGGATCATTCGCCGTGACGCGCTGTCGGGAGTTTGCGGATTGGAAGGGACACGCCAGGGGAAAGGACACGGCAGTTCAAAAGCAAAAAAAGGGGTGAAGGCTGCCAGTCTCCAAGGGTTCTTACGAGCCTGCAGTGCGCTCAGGAACGGGTTGAGCACTGTCCAGCCATGCTGTGTAGATCATGTCGCGCAACATGCTGGCTCCTGCGGCGAGCCGAGCAGCGGTAAAATCGCGGGACTCGGCTGTTCCGGCATTGACAAAGCCGCCGGCTTTTTCCAGTTGATAGACTTTTTCGACGTAGGTTGCGGTATGGCGCAGGTAGGCGACGTAGCTGTCGAACATGTCGCCCTTAACGGCCTGGAGAGGCGTCATGAGCGCTTGCACCTGGGGCGCGCGAACGTTTGCATCCACGAACGGCCCCTCGAACTGCCAATGGATCTGGTGAGCGGTAGTGTATCCATGGGGATTAGGGCCAACCCAACCGTTGTACTTGATGGTGGTGTGCAGGGGTTGGGATCCGTCGCCTACATAGTGCCCCAGCCATCCGGCGTAGAAAATAATGGCTTGCTCAACGGGCTTCGTATCCTGGCTCGCGCCAGCCAGATGACGGTATTCGCGCATGGCTGCCTTCAGCCGTTCCCAGACTTCGATCGTTTCCCACGGCTGGAGCCCGATTTTCTCCGGCTTCTCGCCGGCGGCATAAACTTTGGCTTCGAAATCCAGGCGGCGGTGCGGCAGAGGACCAAGGGCGTCTGCGAGTTCGAGGTCAATGAAGTGTTCCGGGGCCTGCGCGGCGTTCAGTTCGGGTTCGGCCGGGGAGCGCCATCGATCGGGTTCGGGGCCGAGGTATTCAATCTCCTCGAGAGCAGCCTCAGAGAGCAGAAAAGAAGGGACGTCTGCAGGCAGGGAGGCGGCCGCCAGCCGATTGATCATGCGGTGTCCTTCGTTTCCCCAGGCATGGGCGGCAATTGGTTCGGCGGCAAGCACTGCGAGGGAAAGGGCAACCGATTCAGCGAGCTGGAAGAACCCGTGGATGCGAAGCATGGAGCCAGTATACGATTACGTCAAGCTCCACTTGGACGCCGCCAAAGTCTGCTTTTCGGAGATCGATGGGAATGGCTGGAAAGTTACTGTGAGAGCCGTGACCTTCGATATGCAACGGGGTCTTTTTTGAGTAACATACAAGGAAAAAAGGGCGTAAGGTAGGGACGGTGACCTCGCCCAGCCCGGAACTGTGCACATCGCTCTTGCAAGGTTCATTCAGGGGCGGTACAAGTGCGTGTGTCGGGCAAGTGCGTTTTCTCCTGAACCGGTGCGAACTCCGAAGGTGCTTGCGTTTTCCTTTTCTGAGCTTCGATTCCATGCTCCGGCTGAGATGGCTGCGCACTTTGCGGTGCGAGGCGAGGATCGGCGCAAACGCGATCCGCTATTGTGAGGGAAGTGAAGAGGGGCTCCGGAGAGCGAATGCCTGAGAGCGGCGATAGCAGGGAGACAAGCCGAAAGATGAAGAGATCGGCGAGCAGTCTGTCGCCCTCGACCTGGTCTGCATGGGCCGTTCTCGCGCTGGCGACAGCGGCTGGCGGCATCACCGCTCGCCTTGAAGCCGGCCCGAAATATGATTGGCTCCTTCTGATGACCGCAGTGGGGCTTACGGGCGCTGTGGCCATGCGTCTGCTGGCCGACAATGCTGCAGAACGCGAAGCTGCGGGGCGCTATCCCGGCGATCCTCTAAAGGATCTGCTCGATTCGACCGGTCCGATCGTCCTGTCAATCGATCTCGACGGCCGCCTCACCTACGTGAATACCTCCGCTGAGCGGCTCCTTGGATATCATGCGGTGGAACTCGTGCAGAAGGAGGACGCGACAGAGATTTTCGCGCCTGGTGAGGGAGCGCGCCTGATGGCCGAGATTCAAAAGATCTGCGGCATTGAAAGCGCACCCTCCGTGAGCCCGGACGAACGCCGGGCTGCTTACACAGAGATTGTCAGGGCCCTCCCGCCGAGCGTGGTTCCCAGCCTCGAGACGCACATGCGACGGAGAGACGGAGCATTGTTCCCGGTACGGCTGCATATTTCGGTTCTTCGCAACCAGGATGGAGAGCCGATTGGCCTGGTGGCAGTGGGCCTGGATCAAAGCACGACCAGCCGCCGCGACCAGTGGAGGCGAGAGACGCGGGAACGCTACCGCGATGTCTTTGAGAACTCGAGCGAGATGATAGCGACGCTCGATTTGTCCGGTCGATTCTTGTACGTCAATCCGGCGTGGAGACGCTGTTTTGGCCAGAATCGCGATGGGACAGTCGAACACGAGTTTTTTGAAGAGGCTTTCGGACCGGACGGCCGCGCTGAAGCGGCCGCTATGCTGCGCCGGGTATTGGACGGCGAGACTATCGATCGCGCGCCCATACGCAACGAAACTCCAGAAGGACAGTTACAGGAACTTGAAGTCAGTCTGCACCAAAGGCGACGTGCAGGCAAGCCCATGGCAGTTCAGTGTCTGGTACGCGATGTCACGCAACAGAAGCAGCGGGAGCATCGTCTCGCACTGCAACTGCTGGTCACCCAGATCGTGGGTGAGAACGTTTCGTCCGAGATGGCGGCGATGCGGGTTCTCGAAGCTCTTTGCGTTTCGCAAGGGTGGGACGTGGCTGTGAAATGGGAGGTGAACACGGAAGAAAACCGCCTCGAATTCAGCACAGCGTGGGGTGTTCCAGGACAGGAAGCCGAGGCTCTGATCCAGGAAAGCATTGGAAAGACCCTATCACCGGGCAGCAGCCTTCCGGGAAGAGCCTGGACAGAAGGCCGGCTGGTGTGGCTGACCGACCTGGTGAAATCGTCGGATGAGCCTCGCATCAAGAATGCCTTAAGGCACAAGATGGTTTCAGGATGGGCCGCCCCGGTGCAGGTTGAAAACAATGTGCTGGCTGTTCTGGAATTCTATTGCCATCTGAAATTGCGCGAAGATCGAGAGACGACCGCGGCGATGGAAACCGTGGCCGCCTCATTAGGCCAGATGCTGGCGAGAACCCGCGAGAGGGAGCGCGCGGACGAGTTGAGCCGGCAACAGAAGATTCTGCTTCACTCGGTCGCAGACGGTATTTTTGGAGCCGACCGGAACGGCCTGGTGCGTTTTGCCAATCCCGCGGCAAGCCGATTGCTGGGGGCCCCGGTGACGAGCCTGATCGGCAAGCCAGTGCATGAACTGGTCCATGGGACGGCACCTGAGAATGAAAAATGCGCAGCCGATTGCACCTTGCGGCGCGCGGTGACGGAGCATGTCCCCTCGACAGGAGAGTTCACAATCTATCGCGCCAATGGGATTGGATTTCCGGCCGAGTACTTCCTGAATCCAATTCTCGATCAGGGCCGCTTCTCGGGGCTGGTGCTTAGCTTCAGAGATATCAGCCAACGCTTTGCGCTCGACCGCCTGAAGGACGAATTTGTTTCGACAGTGAGCCACGAACTGCGCACACCGCTCACGTCGATCCGCGGCGCGCTGGGCTTGCTTTCGTCGGGTATTCTGGGCGAAATCAATGACAAGGCAGCCAATCTTCTTCGCATTGCTCTTAGCAACTCTGACCGCCTCGTCCGGCTGATCAACGACATTCTCGATCTGGAGCGCGCTCAAAGCGGACGCGAGCCGCTCGTGTTCCGTCCATTACAGATGGCAGACCTGGTTCGCCAGTCGATCGATGGCATGCAACTGGTTGCGGAAGAGGCTGGCGTCTTGTTGATTCACGACAAGACACAAGTAGAGATCACTGCAGATTCCGACAGGCTGCTGCAAGTGCTTACCAATCTCCTGTCAAACGCAGTCAAGTTTTCGCCGCCCAATTCTGCTGTGTCGGTAATGCTCCGGCCAGGCTCCAGCGGAGTGACGCTTTCAGTGATCGACCAGGGGCGCGGAATACCCGCCGACAAATTGGAGGCGATCTTTGGGCGCTTCCAGCAGGTGGACGCCTCCGATTCCCGGCAAAAGGGCGGGAGTGGACTCGGGCTGGCGATTTGCAAAGCAATTGTGCAGCAGCACAACGGACGAATTTGGGCCGAGCGGAATCCGATGCGCGGCTCAACGTTTCGCGTCTTTCTGCCGTATGTTCCGGCGGCGGCTTCCAAGCCCAAACCCGGTGACATCGAAGTGCCGGGCGAGGGGATCGTTTTGCTGGCAAGCGACAACGAGGCTTCGCGTCCTCTCATCGGTGCACAACTGGCCGATCACGGCTACCGCATCGTGGAAACCGCGACGGTGGAGCAGACTCTTTCGGCTGCGCATGATGGCGTAGAGATCATCGTCCTTGATATTGGATCAGTCGGGATGAATGCATGGAAGACGCTGCCTCGACTGCGGCAGGCAAGCCCCGAATCGCATACTCCTGCGGTCCTGCTTAATCTCGACACACAGATGGGGCCGGCGCAGCTGGGAAATGGACAATCGCTTTCCCTCAGGGATCCCGATTCGATTCGCGGGCTCATTAAGGGACTCGGAGCGACCCCCGACGTGCGCGTCCTGGTCCTGGAAGGCGACTCGGATATTGCGATGATGGTGAGCGAAGTGTTCACCAAGGGCGGTGCAATAGCGAAGCTGGTGAATAGTGGGGAGGAAGCAGAAGACGAATTTCAGAATTTCGAGCCGCACCTGGTTGCGATGAATATTGGAGTGACCGGGACAGAAGGATTCGACCTCGTGAACTGGATGAGGGAGAAGGAGATTTTGAGGCACACTCCCCTTATTGTTTATTCGAGCCGGGAGCTTTCGCCTTCAGTCAAGGGAAAGCTTACGATTCGTCCCACCGAACTGTTCCGCATTGCGCGCGTCCAGCCGGAACAGCTTGAGTTGCTGCTCTTGACGATGTTGCGAGGATCGCGTCACATTGAAGAAGATCAACCAGATGTTTCGAGCGTTAGGTAATCCTCGCGCAATGGCCGTGGGCAAACATGGTCAACGCGTCAAGATCGCTTCCGATGCAGAGTGAGCCCGAATGTGGCCTCTGCCGGAATCACTGGATGGCGCCGTATCTCGGCGCGGAAAGTTCGGCCATGCAGCACCGTATCCTGATCATCGATGATGAAGACGACATTCGAGAAGTAGCTGCAATGAGCCTTGAAACAGTTGCAGGATGGGAAGTGATGGTGGCCAATTCAGGTGCACAGGGCATTCTGCGTGCGGCGCAGTACCAGCCGGACGCGATCCTTCTGGATGTCATGATGCCGGGCATGGATGGTCCAACCACCTTTCGGGAATTGCGCGGTAACCCGGCAACGGCGCGGATACCGGTGCTGTTTCTAACCGCAAAAGTGCAGGCCACAGAGCGGCGCAGATTTGCCGATCTGGGCGTGCAGGCGGTTCTCGTCAAGCCGTTCGACCCCATGACACTCTCCATCCAGATCTCGACTGCGCTGGGGTGGGAGCAAGAGGCGTAGATGGAAAGCGCCCAGTTGTCAGCTTTGGCGACGGCAATGAACAGGCTATGGAGCCAGTATCTGCCCGAGCTTGAAGAACGGGTTGCAGTATTGCGATCGGCTGCAGCTGCGCTGCGCGAAGGTGCACTCACCGCGGCGCTTCGCGAGCAAGCGACTTCGGCTGCTCACAAGCTGGCTGGCGTTCTAGGCACATTCGGGTTGTCTGAGGGTACTGACCTGGCGCGCGAGGCTGAACGTTTTTATTCTGGCGAAGACCGGACAGATCGTGTGACACCGGAACGGCTGGCGCAAATCCCTGTCGAGCTGCTGGCGATAATGGCTGCCAGAAAGTGATTCAGCCACCCAAGCAGTTACACTCATGAACAATGCCTCCCCGCGACACATCCACGCGCCAATTGGACCTTCTTTTCGAGGAGGAGCGATCGGTCCGCCGCATATGGCCGGTGCGCGAACTTGTAGAACGCGTTCGTGAACTGGTTGAAGCGCAATACAGCGATCTGTGGGTGGAGGGCGAGATTTCGAACCTCCGCCAGGCGCCGTCTGGGCACGTGTATTTCACGGTGAAGGATGCAGAGGCGCAGCTGCCTGTGGTGATGTTCCGGCGACAGACGTTGCTGCTTCGATTTCAACCCAAGGACGGCCTGCACGTACTGGTGCGGGGTAGAGTAAGCATCTACGAGAATCGTGGGCAGTTGCAGCTTGTCGCAGAAGCGATAGAACCCGTTGGCGCCGGTTCGCTGCAGCTTGCGTTCGAACAGCTAAAGGAAAAACTCAGAGCAGAAGGGATGTTCGAAGCAGGTCGGAAACGTCCGCTGCCGGAGTTTCCGCGCACCGTGGGGATTATTACTTCACCGACTGGCGCCGTGGTTCGCGATTTTCTCAACATTATCGCGCGGCGTCATTCGGGTTTGAACGTGCTACTGTTTCCTGTCTCGGTGCAGGGAGAGTCAGCCCCTGCGGAGATTGAGACTGCGCTGGCGGCGCTGAATGAATCGGGACTGGCGGACCTGATCGTTCTGGCCCGCGGAGGAGGCTCGCTCGAGGACATGGCCGCCTTCAATAATGAACAAGTAGCGCGTGCCATTGCGGCGTCGGACCTGCCTGTCGTTTCTGCCATTGGCCATGAAACGGATTTCACCATCGCCGACTTTGTTGCCGATCTTCGCGCGCCCACGCCATCTGCCGCGGCAGAACTGGTTACGGAAGCACAGCATAAAATTGCCGATTACATGGCAAACCAGATTATTCGTCTGGAGCGTGCGTCACGATTCCAACTGCTGCGGGCACGAGGCCGGTTTGACGCGCTTCCCGTAGACCGCGCTGGAGGACGCATGGCGGCACTCATCCACCGGCTTGAACAACGGGTCGACGACCTGACGTTTCGTCTGGAAAGCTGCCTGGAAGCTAGGCTGGACTCATACCTGCGACGCAGCGCAGAACTGGAGGCTGCAGTGCTCCGGCATGATCCACGACGTGGCCTGGCAATCGTTGGGGAGCGGCTGGCGGCGAACCGGAAACGCCTCGAACATGCCGTTTATGCTTGTCTGCAGAATATCGCACAAGGCGTGAAAGCACTTGATCAGCAGCTCACGGCGCTTTCGCCGCATGCTGTTCTCGAGCGCGGATATGCGCTGGTGTTGACTGCGGATGGCGCTCTCATACGATCGACTAAGCAGCTTGCGGTTGGAGATCGCGTGACGACGCGACTGAATGAAGGCGCGTTTATCGGCCGCGTTGAGACGACCATGGAAAGCGCTCTGGAAACAAGGGGAAATTCCCGGGGGAAGTGAGACGATGAAGGCATCTGAGCGGAAGCTCTTTGGCACCGACGGCATTCGCGCCATAGCAGGCGAAGCTCCGCTTGACGCAAACACGATTTTCGCGGTTGGTCTGGCATTGGGCCACTTGCTGCGCATAAGCAATCCGCAGCCTCGGGTAATCGTGGGTCGCGATACACGCGAGTCAAGCCCATGGATCGCAGCGACGATTGCCGCAGGCCTGCTTGAGACCGGGACAGAGGTTGAAAGCGCGGGTGTTGTTCCGACGCCAGCGGTGGCATTTCTGGCGCGCACGCACGCATTTGATACAGGGGTGGTGATCAGTGCGTCGCACAATCCATGGCGCGACAACGGGATCAAACTTTTCGGAAGAGATGGCTACAAGCTGCCCGACGCGATCGAGCTTGGAATGGAAGAAGAAATTCTGCATCATGCTGCATCCGTGCAAGCTCCCGCGGGCGAGGAGTTGCCGAAGATTCGCGACAATACGAGTTTTCAAGCGGAGTACATTCAGTTTCTCATCGATGCGGTTCCTGGCCTCAGGCTTGGCCACTTGCACATCGTAGCCGATTGCGCCAATGGGGCTTGCTCCACGATCGCCGGTAAGCTTTTCCCCCAACTGGGCGGAGATGTCTCCCTCCTCAATATTGATCCGGACGGCCGAAACATCAATGCCGGTTGCGGCGCGCTTCATCCCGATTGTGTTGCGAGAGAAGTGGAAAAACTCGGTGCGAGCCTCGGTCTGACTTTCGATGGCGATGCGGACCGCTGCATGCTGGCGGGGGCTCATGGCAAGGTAATCAATGGGGATGCCATTCTGCTGATGGCAGCGCGCGATTTGAAGGCTCGCGGACTGTTGACGGGCGATCTTGTTGTGGCTACAACCATGTCGAACATGGGCCTGGAGGCGGCACTGAAACGATCCGGCATTCGCATGCTTCGCGCGCCGGTGGGGGACCGCTATGTGCTCGAACAGATGCTGGAACATCGTGCTGCGCTGGGCGGGGAACAGTCCGGCCACATTCTTTTTCCGCATCTGGCAACGACGGGTGATGGAATGTTGACAGCGTTGGTCGTCCTCGATCTGATCGCTCGGACGGGGAAGAGCGTGGATGAGCTCACTGGAGATTTGAAGGTCTTTCCGCAGGTGATTGTGAACGTGCGCGTGCGCGAAAAGAAGCCCCTTGAAACGATTCCTGCGGTACGCGCTCATATTCGGGCCGCGGAAGACGCTTTGAGAGAATCGGGTAGAGTGGTGATCCGGTACAGTGGCACAGAGCCGTTGGCGAGAGTCATGATTGAAGCCGAAAGCGAACAGTTAATGAGACGCCATGCTAACGCGATTGCCGAAGCCATTCGCAACGAATTGGGCGCATAAGACTGAACCAAGTCGCGGCAGCAGTGCGAGTGCACAACGCGCCTTGGGCCTGAATCGCGCCCATGCCTAGGTGCTGTAGACCGGGGTGACGCGATGGTAACCGGGGGAACATACGATGACCTTCAAAAACCCCAATTGCTCGGGTATCGTGCATATATAGCCAATCCGGATCCAAAACTTCAAGAGCGGTTTCTATTCAGCCTGGGTGGAAGTAACCAGCAACACTGCGCCGCGAAATGTTTGAGCTACGATGGGTCGGCACCATGCAGGAAGTGCAGATTTTGATCGAATCTGAAGGATACAGATGTTCCCCACAAGTCCCCCAACTGAGAATAGCCGAGCGAGAGCGAGATCGCGGATGGACGGTCTATATTTCGTGCTGCTGGGATCCGCAATCTTTCTCTTGTTCGGAATCGCCTTGCAGATCGGTTCTCCTCATTCGCTCTCCGATTTCCGATTTCTCTATAACGGCGCCCGTTGCGTTGTGAAAGGCGTCGATCCCTACAAGCCAAGTGAGTTCATTCGTGTGTTTCTGGCGGATGGGGGAGACCTCGGGCGAGGGGCGGACCGGAGCAACAATCTTGAAATGGCCCATCACATGTACTTGCCGACGAGCATGGTCATTGCACCGATCGCGATGGTGCCATGGAAGGCGGCCAGCATTCTTTGGACGACGCTCACGGCTTGTGTCTTCATCGTCGGTTCGGCGTTGATGTGGGATCTGGCAGCTGACTACGCACCGATTCTTTCCGGATTCCTCATCTTCGTGATGCTTGCCAGCAACGAATTGACCCTTGCCATTGGGAATGCGGCCGGCATCGTGATCGGTCTTTGCTGCATCAGCGTATGGTGTTTCGTCCGAAATCGATTTGAAGTGATTGGCGTGATCTGTCTTGGCATCGGTCTTCTGCTGAAGCCCCATGATGCCGGGTTGATCTGGCTTTATTTTCTGATTGCAGGCAGAGCATTTCGAAAGCGTGCGCTGCAGGCTTTTCTTGTAACACTTGTTTTAGGCGTACTGGCGACGCTTTGGGTGACCCACGTCGCACCGGACTGGCTGCCGGAGCTGCGCTCCAACCTGGCTTTTATTTCTGCACGAGGCCACCTAAATGATCCCGGACCAACTTCTATGGCGGGCCGCGGGATTCTGATGGTGATCAGCATGCAATCTGCGGTCAGCATGTTTCGCGACGACCCCCGTATCTACAATCCGGTCACATATATCGTTTGCGGAACTCTCTTTCTGATGTGGATGCGTGCTACTTTGAAGTCGCGCTACACACAGGCTCAGACCTACCTTGCACTTGGGGCCGTTGCGGCGCTTACAATGCTGCCGGTTTATCACCGGCTCGGTGACGCAAAGCTGCTGTTGCTCACGGTTCCCGGTTGCGCCCTGCTCTGGGCTGAGGGCGGCCTGACTGGCCGCTTCGCCTTCCTGATCACTGCCGCAGGAATCGCAATGACCGGCGATCTCGAGTGGGCGGTGATGATCGCTTCAATCCGCCTTCTCCATCTTCCGAACTCCGCGTTCTCGAGCGACATAGTAATGGCCGCGCAGATTCTACCGGCTCCATGCATCCTCCTTACTGTGACCTGTTATTTCCTTTGGGCCTATATCCGGCGCGCCCCAGACCAAACCGCAGCGGGCGTGAAGATGGCAAGACCATGACCAATCTCAACACCAAAGCGAGGATGGATGGCATGTACTTCGTTTTGTTGGGGAGCGCGGTATTTCTCCTGTTTGGCACTGCCTTGCGGATGGGGACTTCTCTTCCGGAATCCGATTTGAGGTTCATCTACTTCAGTTCCAGGTGCATCCTGCAAGGGGCGGATCCATACAAACCGAGTGAGTTCATGCGAGTATCTTTGGCTGAGAAAAGAGACCTGGGAGTCCGCGAAAATCCGGCCATCTTCTCCGAAGAAGCGCATTACATCTATTTGCCAACGAGTATGATCCTTGCTCCACTCGCAGCTCTGCCCTGGAAAAGTGCCGTTGTCGTTTGGCATGCCATGACAGCAGTAATCTTTCTGACTGGGTCGGTGTTGATGTGGCAACTGGCGGCGGACTACGCGCCTATTCTTTCCGGGTTTCTCGTCTTCCTGGTCCTGTCCAGCAATGAATTAATTCTTGCGATCGCAAACCCGTGCGGAATTGTCATCGGCCTCTGTTGCATCAGTGCCTGGTGTTTCATTCGAAATCGGTTTGAGCCAGTCGGGGTGTTTTGTCTCGGTATTGGCCTGCTGCTTAAGCCTCACGACGCAGGTTTGATCTGGCTTTACTTTCTCTTGGCAGGAGGTATCTATCGAAAGCGTGCTTTGCAATCGCTGCTGGTGACAATCGTTTTGGGCGTACCGACAATCCTCTGGGTCACGCACGTCGCGCCGGCCTGGTTGCAGGAGCTGGGCTCGAATCTTGCCTTCCTTTCGGCACCGGGCCATCTAAATGATCCGGGGCCGACCTCAAACGCGGGCCACGGAATCGGAATGTTGATCAGCCTGCAACCTGCCATAAGCCTGTTTCGCGACGACCCCCGCATTTACAATCCCATCGCCTATTTCATTTGCGCCGTACCTTTACTGATTTGGATGCGCGCGACTTTCAAGGCGCAGAGTTCACGGCCAAACACATACGTGGCACTTGCGGCCATCGCTGCTCTTTCGATGCTGCCCGTTTATCATCGCATCGGTGATGCGAAACTCCTCTTACTCACGGTTCCAGCCTGCGCGATGCTTTGGGCCGAAGGAGGCTTAGTGGGAAGAATTGCTTTCTTGATAACCACCGCCGGAATCATGCTCACCGGCGACCTTCAATGGGCGATCATACTTGGAACCATTCGGCTTCTGAACCTTCCAGGTACGGCGTTGGCCAACTATTTCCTTATGGCCCTCCAGGTATTCCCAGTCCCAGGCATTCTTCTGGCTGTGAGTTGCTATTATCTTTGGGTCTATGTTAAGGGTAATTCGGCTGAAATCCGTGCGGAGTTGGTGAAATCATGATCAACGGTAAGCGTATCGCGGTGGTAATGCCAGCGTACAACGCGGAGAGTACTCTTGAAATTACGGTTCAGGAACTGACAGATACCGTGGACATCAAGATCCTGGTGGATGACTCAAGCAAAGACCAAACGGCGCAGCTCTCGAGACGGCTTGGTATACAAACCTTTGTTCATGATGCGAATTATGGATACGGCCGTAACCAGCAAACCTGCTATCGTGAGGCTCTTGCCGCTGGAGCGGATATTGTGGTCATGCTGCATCCCGACTACCAATATTCTCCGCGGCTTGTTCCGGCGATGGCCGGAATGATCGCGAGCGGTATTTATGACATGGTTCTCGGTTCTCGCATCCTAGGTGGAGGAGCACTTAGAGGTGGAATGCCGCTGTATAAATATATCTCGAACCGTTTCTTGACTGCATTCCAAAACATCTTTTTCGGTGTCAAGTTAAGCGAATATCACACGGGCTTTCGTGCTTTTTCAAGAGAGCTACTCGAAACTTTACCTCTCCTTGAAGACTCTGACGACTTTGTGTTCGACAATCAAATGATTGCCCAGGCTGTCATGTTCGGCTTTCGCATCGGAGAGATCTCCTGTCCGACAAAATACTTCCAAGAAGCGTCTTCGATCAACTTTCGTCGAAGCGTGAGGTACGGACTTGGGGTACTGGCCACAACGATGAGCTTTCTTGCGCACAAGTGGGGTATCTTCCGAATTCCAAGGTTCGATTCAAGAGGACGAAAAGTCGTGCAGAATTACTACGCCGGTGTTTCGGATCGTTCCTGAATGGAGTTGGGAAAGCCTGCTATGGGATCCGGCAGTATGACAAGTGCTCTCCGACCTTCGATGTGGTGCCGAATTGGAAATCGCCGGCAGGGCTAAGGTCAATCTGGCAGTTCATTCGCTCAGGAAATTGTATTTGCAAATACACCAGAGCGCTCTAAAACCATCGCGCCAGCCTATTTTCTTGCCTTCAGCATAGGTGCGGCCGCTGTAAGAGACCCCAACCTCATAAATGCGAACGTTGGCCTTAGCAACCTTCGCGGTAACTTCGGGCTCAAAACCAAATCGTGACTCCTTGATCCGGATTTTCTGGATCACCTCACGCCGAAACATCTTATAGCCGGTTTCCATATCTGTCAGGTTTAAATCCGTTGCCATGTTCGAGCAGAGAGTGAGCAACCAGTTCCCGACAGAATGCCAATAATACAGCACGCGGCGGGCTTCGGTACCGGATTGAAACCGCGAGCCATAAACGACATCGGCCTTGTTTGCAAGAATCGGCGCAAGCAGTCTGTAGTATTCGTTGGGATCATATTCCAGGTCTGCGTCCTGGATGATGACGATCTCTGAGGTCGCGAGGGCAATCCCCGTGCGCAGCGCAGCGCCCTTACCCTGATTGACATCATGTCGAACGAGCTTGATCCGCGGATCGCTCTGCGAAATGTCCCGGAGGCAATCCCACGTGCCATCCTGAGAACAGTCGTCTACGATCACCAATTCCTGCACTGGCCGCTGGGATAGCAC
>DATKPJ010000173.1:0-15573 GCA_035524195.1 Occallatibacter sp. | reverse complement strand
CCCTGGATGTTGACGTAAATATCAGCCTCAATCCCGCGCGCCACCTCTCTTACCCTGTCGGTGCCGCTGGCGCACTCGGGCGAGGTCATCGCGAAGGGAATGGCCCGCTCACGGCAGGCACTGGCCACTTCGTCGGAATCCGTCGCTACCAGGACCGGATCCATCAGCCCGCACCCAGCCGCGGCACGCCACACCCACTCCACCATCGGCCGCCCCGCGATCTCGCGCAGCACTTTCCGGCTTAGCCGGGTCGAAGAGAGCCGCGCCGGAATTACTCCGGCAATCCGCATCTTGCTCATGCAGGCGAGTCTACAGGAGCAGCCGCGCCGCCTTCATCTCCGCCACGAGTAACGTGTCGGCCGTGTCGAGAGGTTTGACCACACACTGTTGTGCCCGTATCATCAATAATGGCGCGGGCAGCAGTTGCATGCTTGCCAATGGTGCCGTCCCGGCGGAGTAGCTCAGATGGTTAGAGCGTGGGATTCATAACCCCAAGGTCGGCAGTTCGATCCTGCCCTCCGCCACCAGAGTTCCGATTCGTTCCCTGCTTACAGTTTCCTCTCGAATCATCGCAGTCATGCCTTCGATAGCCCGAGCAAATCCGGGAAGATCGTCATCCTCAGCTGAGTCGATCCATACGGGACCAGCGTCAGCGTCTCCTCGGTTTCAGCAACCTTGTTCACCGTTAAATCGGGCAGCGGCGGGGTAAATTTCTGCGCGGGATTGTCTGGGTTCGCCTGCAATTCCCACCCTTCGATCTTTTTCGCCGACACCGTAAGCGTTGAGCGCGGATTTCCCCATGGGTCGAGTTTCTCCGCCTCGCTCACATTCGTCCTTGTGAACCGAACCTGCTCGTTCAGCTTTCCCTCGTCGACTACAACTCCATAGTTCCACTCGCTGACCGGAGTGGCTTCAAGGCTCGGAAACTCTGCCGTAGTGTATTTGGGCTCGACAATCGGCTTCCAATTTTCCTTGATCGGCATCGCGTAGACCAGCGGGCCGCGTTCGAATCCGATACCGTCCTGCGGCCAATGCGAAACAGCCAACTTCATCGGCAGTATCAGCGTCAATTCGTCGCCGGGTTTGAAACGGCGCCGCACCACCGCAAATCCCTGGTTCGACCGCGAGACCGCGATATCCGTGCCATTCAGCCTTAGTTTCGGTGCATCGCACCACTCAGGAATCCGCAGCGACAGCGGAAAGTCCACGGGCCGCTCTGCAGTTATCTTGAAGCGGATCTGCTCGTCGAACGGATACTCGGTCGTCTGCGCAATCTCCACCGGCTCCTTGTCCGCACCCACGGTCGCCTTCACCTTCGACGGCCCATACAACACCGCTGCGAGCCCGCCGTCATTGGTCTTCATCCACATGCGAATGGCGTAATTCGGAAGGATACGGTGCACATTGCCGCCGCAGCAAGCAGTCGCCTGACCCGGATTCGGCTGGAAAGCCATCTTGCGCCCGCCGTGTTCCATCACGTTGTGATCGGAGTTGAGTGTTGCCAGAAATTGATTGGGGCACGAAAAATATTGCAGCGCCTTCCAGTCATTCTTGATCGCTCCTGGCGCGGCATTGAAGCAGGCCCGCTCGATGCGATCAGCCCAAATCGGGTTACCGGTCGCCATCAGCATGTAGCCCCACGACCATGTGTGGTCGGCAACATCGCAAGTCTCGTGCGAATCCAGAGACGTCCGCGTCCGGTACCACTCCGAGGTGGAGGGAATGCCGTCAATCAGCATGTGGAAGTCGAAGATGCGTCGTTCCGCTGCGTGCGCGAACCTGAGATACTCTTCATTGCCCGTGTAGAGGTACAGAATCGCCGGCTGCTTCATCGTTTCGGCATACGTGCAGCCGTGGGCGTTGATCGGCGTCGCGGCATACACGCGCAATTCGGAAAGATCTCCATGATCCGGATCGGCGGCGACGGTCAGGTACTCCTTCCAGGACCTTTCTGCCAAGCCGAGCAACTGCCGATCTCCGGTGCGACCGTAGCACCACAACATCGCCTCCACATTGGTGATATTGCGCGTCGGCGTCCCATACGAGGCGGTATCGCCCAGATAGTGCTTCCTCATCGCATCAGCAATGTCAATCGTGTCCGCGCCTCCGGGCACCGGCTGCGCATCGCTCAGCGCCGCCAGCCCGCGAAACAGCACATTCTGCGGCCAGCGATGAAAGTCGCCTTTCGGGTCTTCAAAATTCTTCGGCCCCAGGTAGCCGTTTTCCGCCGCATGGGTCAGCGTATAGTCGATGGACGCACGCGCCTGGGCCATCAGCCGTTCGTCCTGCAGAACCACGGCAAGACGCGTGGCACCGTCAAGCCAATAAGCTTTCTGTTCCCACGGCCACCAAGATTCTGCCTCTTCCTCGCCTGCCCAGTAATTCGCAGTGAACGGCCATGAAACATGGGGAAGCTGCGATCCAAGCTGAGCAGCCTGTCTTTCCATATAGGCGCGCAACCAGCCTTCCGGCTGCACGGCTCCTGGCGCCAACGAGTGCAACACCGCGAAATTCTTCGTCTTTGCACCGGTCTCTTCCGCTTCGAGCAGCCCGCCCCCGCCGGCAAGTAACGCCGAACTCATCAGTGCAAGCCGGATGAACTCGCGGCGATTCATTTCGTCCGCACCAGAATTCCGCACACGCCTAATCACAACTCCATTTTCCGATCCCATGTGATTGCGATTCTCCTTGTTTGTCCTGTTCAGTGCGACGCACTACTGCCTCTTCAGCAGCAGCGCCCAATCTTGCACTCCCGGCCAACCGGTGTCTTCCGGCGGTCCGGCAGATGACCACGTCGAGCCGCTCATGGTTTCCGCTACTGGAATCCACTGGCCGCTCGATGCATTGAACCATACACCCCGATAGGTTCCAGGGCTCAGTTCGACCGTTAGTTTGCCTCCGTGCGGCAGATAGATTGCGTACACACTTCCCGGTTCAGCAAGACACCAGTTCCCTGTATTCACCAGTTCGTCGTGCGGGTTCGCTTTCCACCATGCGAAGCTTGCGAAAAAGTCCACGATATGCCGGTAGCTTGCAAACATAGTCTGCGTATCGTCGCCGCGTCCGTTCATCCAGCCGCCGCCGGTATCGGGCCAGATGTTTGTCCCGCGCCGGGCGCTTTCTCCGGCAGTCTGAAATCCCCCAGCCATGTAAATGGCCCACGCGGTCCGGCGCAATACATCGGCAGAGTCCGAGCCTGCTGCGGCCCATTCCGGATAATGATCCTCGTATCCGTATTCCTCATTGGTCTGCGGAATGACCCGACCGGCCTTCTCCTGCAGTTTGCGCGATTCCAGCATCAACGCATGCTGGTCGCGCGACCAGTCTTGATACGAGGTAAAGCCAAACCAGCTTGAGGCGCGATCCTGGTGAATCGTCTTGACAGGATGGCTTGTTGCCAGGTGATGATACGGATCCAGTTGCTCGATCAAGGTGCCCGTCGTGTGGGTCCATTCTTCGTTGCGGAAGCTGTCAAGATCGTCGCCGAGATCCCACGTGATGTTGGAAAAAGCGCCAAGGCGGGCGACGGCATAGCGAAGATACCGGTGTTCGTCTTCGCTGCCCGGCGCCGGATGATCATGTTCGTCATTCATCCCCAGCACGACCGAGATAATCATGTTCTTTTCGCGCGCGAATCGCAGCATCCGTTCGAACTTTTGCCAGTAGGAAACGTTGAAGCGGGAATAGTCGAAACCGGGGTGCGAATAGTCGCGAATATCCTTTGCAGGCCAGGGTTCGATATTCACGCTCCATCGATCGCCATTCATCACCGGTTCGCCGTAGAAAGTGTTGGTCCGCCCGGCGAGCGTTACACGCAAGCGATTCACTTTCAGGCGTGCCAGACGATCGATGCTGTAGTCGATCGTGTGCTCGTCACGCCAGCCCATCAGCCAGTAAGCCGTCGTCCCATTGAAGAAATAATGTTCGCCGGTGCCCTGCCAGATAAAACTCCACGGATACGCCGGATCGTCGCGGATTGGACCATTGCGGTGTTCATCGACTGCGGTAAATTCTCCTTCGAATGTCCTCTCCGCGCCGCCGATCTTCAAGACGACGTGAAACGTGAAGTCTCCCGCCTTCGAAGGCATGAATCGGATGCGAAAGACGCTTCCGTCGGCCGAATCGCAAAATCCTGCAACCGCCACTTTGTCGCCCGACCCGGCAGATCCGAAATCCCCTGCAAACGACGTCTCGGTAAATGGATTCTGCACCGGCGGCGACTTCACAGCAGCCGTCACTTCGACAAAATCAAAAGTGGCAATCCTCGACGCAGACTGGCTGAACGCGACTTCTGGAGCTGTTTCTCCCGAAAGGCACGGCATAGCGTCAAGCCCAGCCCAAATGAAAAAGACCGTCAACAGCACTCCAGCGATTCTCAGGCGGAGCCACCTCGTTGTTCTCAGGCGCTCGCAATCTGTAGCGGAACCTCTTTTCTGCCAAGGTGCTGCCCTATTCCAAGACGCGTTCCGGCCGCGCCCGTTCCAGGAACTCATCAGACCGGATCTCCTTTGTTTGGACACCTGATTCTACGCCCGGCTGCTGAAGTGCTGCCTGCCGCCACCCCTTGGGTTATCATTGCGTCTATAGAGTATGCGGCCTGTTCCCCTGGGCCGCGCCGGTGGTGTGAGTGTCTCGATTCTTTCAACGTCTCTTTTTCGTATTGGCCGTGGCTGTGTTTGCCGCCCTCGGCCTCGGATTCGCGCTTGGACAATTCGGCTTTTTCGGCGTTCATGCCGGCGGCGAGCAGGATGGGGCCTATCACCAGATGCATGTCTACGCCGAAGTTCTGAAGCGGATTCAGAGTGACTACGTCACCGAGCCCAACATCAACAACGTCACCACTGGGGCCTTGCACGGCCTTCTCGAGTCGCTCGATCCTGATTCCAGCTACCTCACCGCCTCGGAATACAAGATTTACAAGGAGCGGCCGTCTTCAGGTGTTGCGCAGATCGGCATCACGGTATCCAAACGGTTTGGCTACGCCGATATCGTGACAGTCGAGCCCGGTTCGCCAGCCGACAAGGTTCACCTGACCGATGGTGATGTGATCGAATCAATCGGCGACCAGTCCACACGCGACTTGTCCCTGGCGGTCATCCGTCTCATGCTTGAAGGCAAAGCCGGAACACCAGTCGAGATATCGGTGGTTCGGCGGCGCAAGCCCGATCCTGACAAGCTAACTCTGATGCGCACTCTCAGCGACCCGCCTGCCCTCAACGAGCAGCAGTACGACAATTCAACCATCCTGTATCTCAAACCCGGCGTTCTGACAGCGGAACGAGTCGACCAGATTGCCGCCAAGCTCAAAGCAGCTCCCAAGACCGAGAAAGTGCTGCTCGACCTTCGTGACTGTTCCGACGGTCCGGCGGCACAAGGAATTCGGCTGGCAAATTTCTTCATCAACCAGGGCACCCTGGCCACCCTGGAAGGACAGAAGTTTCCTGAGCAGACTTTCACAGCAGACCCGTCAAAATTCATCACCTCTGCCCCGCTTGCAGTGCTCGTCAATCGCGGCACCTACGGTGCGGCGGAATTAACCGCGGATGCCGTGGAAGGCGCCAAGCGAGGCGATGTTGTGGGCGAACGCACCTTCGGTGAAGGGTCGGTGCAGAAGACCATCGAGCTACCCGATGGAGGCGCCCTTTTGCTCACCGTCGCCAAATACGAGGGACCGGATGGCAAGAAGATTCAGGATGATGCGGTCACGCCGAACGTTATCGCGGGCGAAAACCCCGAGGACGATTTCGACATTGAGACGCAGGCGCCCAAGAGTGACCTGATCCTTGATAAGGGGCTCTCGATCCTTAAATCCAAAAACGGATAAGGCGGCCCGGTTTTCCCGCTCTTGCATTGCATGGTTCCAAAAAAGCTGCGCTGGCCGTTCGTTCGATCAAACCCATGCTAGCCTTAGGCTGAGGCACTCCTACGCGGCTCGTCGGCAGGATGTCTGCGAGGCCTGAGGCTCTTGGCTGCCAATCCCAATTCAACTTACCAGCAGCGC
Source organism: Occallatibacter sp. (assembly GCA_035524195.1). Lineage (GTDB taxonomy): Bacteria > Acidobacteriota > Terriglobia > Terriglobales > Acidobacteriaceae > Telmatobacter. The sequence continues at coordinate 9,572 of DATKPJ010000173.1, read as the reverse complement.
GGCTTGGGCCGCACGCACCTTCGCGAGCGCGTTCCGGTTCCCCCACCCCGCCAGCGCAAAGTGGCCGGTAAAGTAGCTCTCACTGCGCTGCTGCTTCTTTCCGTCACAACGGGAACGCTGGCCGGTCTCGTCCTCGTCTACTCCGCCGATCTGCCCCAGATTCACGACCTCGAACGCTACCGTCCCTCAACCACGACCGACCTCTATGACCGCAAGGGCCGCATCATCGGGTCATTCGCTCTTCAGCGGCGGGTGGTCGTCAACTACGACGACTTTGCGCCAGTTCTGCGCGAGGCGGTGATCTCGATCGAGGACAAAAGCTTCGAGTCGCATTGGGGCGTAAACGTGATGCGAATCGCCGGTGCGCTGGTTCACGATCTGCGCAGCCATGGTCGCTCTCAGGGCGCATCGACCCTCACCATGCAGCTGGCGCGCGACCTCTTTCTCTCTCCCGAGCGCACGGTGACGCGGAAGTTGCAGGAAGCCTATCTCGCCATCCAGATTGAACGCGTATTCACCAAGCAGCAGATCTTTACGCTTTACGGCAACCAGATCTATCTCGGCAGCGGCATGTACGGATTTGAAGCCGCATCGGAGTATTACTTCGGCAAGCACGCCAAAGATCTCAATCTGACCGAGGCCGCGCTGCTTGCCGGGCTGCCCAAGGGGCCGGTGGCGTATTCACCCATTCTCAATCCTGAAAGATCGCTTCGCCGTCGCAACCTTGTACTCAGCGAGATGGAATCCGACGGCGTGATCACGCATGCAGAGGCCGAAAAGGCGCGCCAGGCCCCCCTTGGCTTGCACATTACGCAGCCCGACCAATCCATTGCGCCGTGGTTCGAGGACGAGGTGCGCCGCGAGCTTGAGAAGCGCTTTGGCACCGAAGAGGTCCACGAAGACGGACTGCGCATCGAGACCACGCTCGATCTCGACCTGCAGCAGACCGCGAACCGGGCCGTACAAGACGGCCTGGCCGTCTACGAACGCCGCAAAGGCTGGAGAGGCCGTCTCGAAAATGTTCTGGCCGAGGGCTACACGCTCGGCAATTACAGGCACCCTGACTGGGGAGTGGCCAGCGGTCCCGGCGATTATGTCCATGCCCTCGTCACCCGGGTTCTGCCGCTTGAGATTCATGCCCGTGTCGGCGCAGGCGACGTGGTCCTCTTGCCCGCCGACTGGCAATGGACGGGCCAGCGCGAGGCGGATGCCCTGGTGAAACCGGGCGATATCATCTACATCCACCTGGACCAGGGAACTCTGGATGGCGGAAACCGCGCCACGCTGGAGCAGGACTCAGGCGCGCAGGGCGCCTTGATGGCCATGGATAACACCACCGGCGATGTGCTTGCCATGGTCGGTGGCCGCGACTTCGCCCTTTCGCAATTCAATCGTGCTACACAGGCCGAGCGGCAGGTCGGCTCGAGCTTCAAACCTTACGTCTACGCCACCGCGATGGAAGATGGCGCCAAACCGTCCGACATCGTTGTCGATTCGCCGGTCAACTTCGGCGGCTACGCGCCTCACGACTACGAGAATGATTTCAAAGGCGCCATGACGCTCACCAACGCCTTTGCCGAATCGCGCAACGTACCCGCGGTCAAGCTCGCCGCGCGCGTGGGCATCCGCAAAGTCATCGAGATGGCGCGCCGCTTCGGTGTTACGTCTGATATTCCGCCCTATCTGCCCGTCGCACTCGGCGCGGCCGGCATCACTCTGCAGGAACAGGTGGACTCCTACTCGGTTTTCCCTAACGACGGAATTCGCGTCACTCCGCGGCTAATCCGCAGGGTGGAGAACTACGACGGCATCACCCTCTGGCAGGATCGTCCCGCAGTGAATGAGGTGATCAGCCAGCAGACCGCGCGCGAGATGATGGTGCTCCTGCGCGCCGTCACCGCCCATGGCACCGCGGCCGCCGTTGCCCAACTCAATCACCCGCTCGGCGGAAAAACCGGCACCACCAGCGATTTCACCGACGCATGGTTCCTGGGCTTTTCGCCCTCGATCACCTGTGGCGTGTGGGTCGGCTACGACAACGAGGAGTCGCTAGGCAACAAGGAGACCGGAGCCCGCGCCGCCTTGCCCATCTGGATCAATTTCATGAAGGCCGCCATAGTGGGAACCCCAGATGAGGAGTTTCCCGGCGATGAGGAAGACAGCACGCTTCTGCAGGCGAGGAATTCGCAAAGTGTGACTCCGGAAATCCCGTCGCGCCCGATGCCGGGCAGGCCATCTGCGCCTTCGGTGCAAGGCGCCCCCGGCAAATCGCGGCCCATTCCCGCCCCAGCCTTCCGACGGACCTCCGCCCGCCCGGGTGGGTAGGTAGCGTCCTTGGTGGCTGCCAATTTAAATTCCGTGATCGTCCCCCCCGGTACCTTTATGCGTAAATTATTCTTTCCAAGAGAGTTACCGACTTCTACTACGCTAAATTACTCTCAGCACTACACTTAGCCGCAAATTACTCTAGGAAAAGGAGATATGGGTGCGGAGAGAAATCAGCGATCAGGTGGCCCTTAGTTCAGTGTGGACCATGAAGGGGATATTGCCGGCAACGCAGGGGAGAGATTTTGGAGAGTGACATGAAGGAGTTAGGAAAAAAGTTGGGCAGGAGGGGTTGACATGATCGAAAACTGATCTTGCCCTTGGTCTTCTGCTGCCGGTCAAAGCTATCGGGTTCGAAGTCTGTTTGGTGGATGTGTCGTTATCGTGCCAGCGATGACTCCTTGCCGGCGGGCTGCCACATGGTTTGCATCTGTTCGAGCGAACGCCCTTTGGTTTCCGGCACAACTCTAGCCATAAACACGGCGGCAAAGATGCTCATGACGCCGTAAATCCAATAGGCGAAGCCATGGTTGAAGTGCTCCACCAGATACGGGTTCTTATCGAGAATGGGGAACGTCCAGCTAACGAGATAATTGGCTATCCATTGCATGGCAACCGCGACCGCCATGGCCTTGCCTCGAATCTGGTTGGGGAAGATTTCGCTCAAAAGAACCCAGGTTACCGGCCCCCAGGAGACGGCAAATCCGGCCGTATAAACCAGCATACAAATCAGCCCGATCATGCCCTTGCCGCCGAGCCAGAAGTCCGTTCCCAGGCTGAACATGCTGACCGCCATGACCAGCGCCCCGATGATCTGCAGCGGCCTGCGCCCAAATCGATCCACGGTGAGAATCGCAACCACGGTGAAAGCCAGGTTGACGGCACCGACAATGATGGTCTGGAAGAGGGAGACATTGGTGGTGAGGCCCATGCCTTTGAAGATATCGGTCGCGTAATAGAGCACGACGTTGATACCGACGAATTGCTGGAAGACCGACAGCATGACTCCAATGAAGACAACGAGCACGCCGAAGGAGAACAACTTGCCGGAGTGATGCTCGCTCAATGAAGCGCGGATTTCGGATATTTCCTTTTCGCCTTCCTCCGGCGTCACTAGTTTGGCCAGCACGGCGCGCGCGGCTTTCTCATTGCCCTTCAGCATGAGGTAGCGCGGAGTTTCAGGCACAAAAAACAGCAGGATCAGAAAAAGACCCGCGGGAATGGTTCCGGAAAGGAACATATAACGCCAGCCGATAGAGTTCAGCCAGGCGTCGCCGCTCCCCGATTTTGAAATTCCAAAGTTGACAAAATAAATCACCAGCATTCCGAAGATGATGGCGAACTGGTTCCACGCCACGAGGTTTCCCCGAACTTTGGGCGGCGCGATTTCCGCGATGTACATGGGCGACAACATGGAAGCCAACCCTACGCCAATGCCACCGAGGATGCGATAAAAGACGAAATTTGCCATGTACCCCGCTCCTCCGTGGCCGATGGGAGCGAAAGGAAACTCTGGCGCGGAGGCGCCAAGGGCTGAGATCAGGAAGAACAGCGCGGCGATCACCAATCCGCGTTTGCGGCCGATGTGAGTACTGACCCAGCCGCCAACGAGCCCGCCGATGATGCAGCCGATCAGTGCGCTCGAAACCACGAAGCCAAGCAGCGAATTCGCCGCATTCGCCTGGGCAGCGTTGCTCAGATTCGAAAAGCGCGGATCAATGAAATAGGCCTTCAGGCTGTCTACCGCACCGTTGATGACGGCTGTGTCATATCCAAACAGCAATCCGCCCAGCGTAGCGATGAGGGTCAGCAAAACGACATATGGGTTCAATCTCGACATGACGTTCCTTAAGGGTACGCGGTGACTGGAAGCGAAATCCGCGGATCATTCTTTCTGCGCATACGCGAAGGAAGAAACGTCCTGCGCATGGACTGCCCGTTCTATCGCTCACATTGGATCAGTGAAACGATAGCACATGCGATCGATGGCCTGACTCGGGCTCGCCTGGCAACAGAACGCCACTCGGCTTCCCGCCTGATGCTGATTACGGTGAGGTCATCATCTTGCCCGTATTTCTGGGCGGCGCCGCCAAGAAGGCCCCCAGGCAGCGCAGTTTTGCGCAGCATGGGCTCGATGCGAGAAATCCGAAAAGCACTCCCTGTTGATCCTGGGCTTCCGGGACGCCGTACCCATTTGCCGGCGTAACCCTCTAACTATCCATTTTTTGCCGTTTCGGTTGGATTGTATTCCGAGGGATTTCGGCTTCGAATTAACCGATGATCTCGCTCATTCAGGCTCCAATGCAAAAGGCCCGGAGCATGGCTCCGAGCCTTTGATTTGCTGTCCAGCGCGCCTGGGTCACTCGCCGGCGGATTCAGCAGCCTTTGTCTGGGCCACGGTCCAGTCGGGAGCACCCACCTTGAAACGCGCGAAGCGGCGCACCGTGATGTTCTCGCCCAGCTTGCCGACTTTCTGCGCGATCAGTTCCTTGATGCTGACGGCCTGGTCCTTGATGAAGGGCTGTTCCAAGAGGCAGACCTCTTCGTAGAACTTCGCCATCTTGCCGTCAACGATCTTCTCAATCACGTTCGCCGGCTTGCCCGTTGCGGCAGCCTGCGCGCGATAGATTTCCTTTTCGCGTTCGAGGTCTTCCGTTGTCACGTCTTCGGGTTTGACGTAACGCGGATCGCTGGCCGCGATGTGCATGGCGATATCCTTGAGCAGTTCCTGGAAATCCTCGGTGCGGGCCACGAAGTCGCTCTCGCAGTTGACCTCAACGATTACGCCAATTTTGCCGCCGGCATGGATGTAGTAGCCCACCGAGCCCTCGTTGGTGGAGCGAGCCGCTTTTTTCTGCGCCGATGCCATACCGCGCTTCCTTAGGACAACGAACGCATCTTCGATGTTTCCCTTTGTTTCCTGCAAAGCCTTGAGGCAATCGCCCATGGGGGCGCCGGATTTCTCCCGCAGTTCCTTTACCAACTTTGCATCGATCTTTTCGCTCACAGTCGTCATCTCGCTTCTTTGTTCTCCCTGTTCGGCCGGGAATCTCCCGGCATGAAAAAAGCGTGAACCGTAACTTGCGGCCACGCTCCTCTCAGTATGCGCACATTTGTGCGCAAGAATGATTAAAAGCCTTCCGCTACTTCGGCCTCTTCGAGAGTTTCAACCGCGGCAGGAGCCTTGCGGATTCCGCTGCCAAGGGCCGCATCAAGGTCGATCTCCTCGGTGGAGGACGCATCAACGGGTACCTCGGCGCTCTCACCCTCCGCCGGCGCCGGCTGCTCCTCTGCAAAAGCCTTGTCGCCCACCAGGTTCACGCCTTCAGCCGCCGAATCGGCGATCTTGGACGTAAACAGACGAATGGCGCGCAGGGCGTCGTCATTGCCGGGGATTACATAGTCAACAACCGTCGGGTCGCAGTTGGTATCGACCACGGCAACAACCGGAATGCCGAGCTTGCGGGCCTCTTTGACGGCGATGGCTTCGTTGTTCGAATCGACCACGAAGATCGCGTCGGGCAGGCGCTTCATGTTCTTGATGCCGGCCAGGTTCGCCTGCAGGTGCTTGCGCTCCCGTTCGAGGCGAATCACTTCTTTCTTGGTCAGCAATTCATAGCGGCCGTCCGTGGCCATGTCGTCCAGTTCCTGAAGGCGCTTCACTGACTTCTGCACCGTGACCCAGTTAGTGAGCAGCCCACCCAGCCAGCGCTGGTTGATGTAGGGCATGCCCGCGCGGTTCGCCTCTTCAGAGATGGCGTCCTGTGCCTGGCGCTTGGTGCCGACGAAGAGAATCGTCTTGCCGCTGGAGCACAGCTCAGTCACGAATTTCGACGCATCCTTGAACAGCTTGAGGGTCTTTTGCAGGTCGATGATATAGATTCCGTTGCGCTCGCCGAAGATGTATTCCTTCATCTTGGGGTTCCAGCGCTTGGTCTGATGCCCGAAGTGGACACCCGCTTCGAGCAGCTCCTTCATTGTGATCGTGGCCATTGGCCTCCTTCGTGGATTGCATCCGGACGTATGATTCCGTGGCCCGGATTGAACCCGCTTAAGCGGGAGATTGAAAAACGGCTTTCAGCTATGAGCCGCCAGCTCTCAGCTTTTGTTGGAGTAACACCAAAGAAACTGAGAGTTGAAAGCTGATAGCTCGCAAGCACCTAACGCTTGCTGAACTGGAACCTCTTGCGGGCGCCCTTCTGGCCGTACTTCTTGCGCTCCTTGACACGCGCGTCGCGGGTCAGGAGGCCTTCGGCCTTGAGCACCTTGCGCAGCTCCGGATTGAACTCAATCAACGCGCGAGCCACGCCCATTTTCACGGCGTCGGCCTGGGCGGTCACGCCTCCGCTCGAAACCGTGGTAATAACATCGAAACTCGAAGCCAGCTCCGCTACCACCAGAGTGCGCTTGGCGGCTACGCGCTGCTGCTCGGTGACGAAGTACTCGTCATACGCCTTGCCGTTGACTTTCCATTCGCCCGTGCCGGGACGCAGAAAAACGCGGGCGATTGCCGACTTGCGCCGTCCCGTCCCGTAATACTGAACCAGATCTGCCATTCTCTACTTAGCTCCTAGCCTCTAGCTTCTAGCCTCTAGCTAAAAGCCGAAAAACCTGAATCCGTCGACAATCGAATCTAGCAGCTAGAAGCTAGCGGCTAGCGGCTGCTCCTACGCCACTTCCATTGCCACCGGCTGCTGCGACTGGTGGGGGTGCTTGTCGCCCCGATACACCTTCAGCTTGCTTGCCATCTGTCGGCCCAGCTTGCTCTTTGGCAGCATGCCCTTGATCGCCTCTTCGAGAATCTTTTCCGGTTTGCGATTCAGCAGGCGGGTAAACGACTCCTCGCGCAGCCCGCCGGGAAATCCCGTATAGCGGCGATACAGCTTCTTCTGACTCTTCAATCCCGTGAGGCGAACCTTCTCAGCGTTGATCACGATCACGTGATCGCCTACGTCGATATACGGCACATACCGGGGATTCAGCTTGCCGCTCAACACACTGGCGGCCTTGGTTGCCAGCCGGCCCAGCGTCTGGCCGCTTGCATCCATCACAAACCATTTGCGGTCAATATTCTTGCCGCTAGGAACAAAGGTCGACATCTCACTCCCGCCTTATCGATCTCAATCGCCGCAAGGAGGTGAATCCTCGCGCAAAACGCATCTGCCCGCGCAAAACGCAGGACAAAATTTCCACCCACTTCCAAACAAATCCTGTTCGGGTGAGGATTGCGGGGGCTGACCCTATCTGGTCGTTGGCTCCTCTGGACCTACTTCTGACAATCCCGTCCAGCAGCCTTGGCCTGTTCCAGCCGATCCCTTTCGGGAGCCGGCCAGCCGAGTCCGAGTGACTGCAATCACCCCAACGGCGAAAAATCTGCCGCTGGAGGCCCCGACACACAGACCCCAGGCGCAACACCGCGCAAGGACTTTAGGATACTCGATTTGCAATGGGGAGTCAACGAAATCAGCGATCAGATAGGGAGGCAATTTGAGGGTTTTCTGCTATTTCGCCCACCGGACACCGGCGAAACGAAAGCTGTCGGATCGAGCGTGCGGGCCCGCTCCATGGTGATGAAAGAGCAGCGATTGCCCCCGACGGCCGCACGAACCATGCCCCCAGGGCGCGTCGTCGAGCGTGTCGCACAGCCTTCCCTCTGCGCTTAAAAACGTCGCAGATCACAATTCTTGCCGGTGGTTGGAGGTGCCTCCTGCGGGCGGTTGGTGAGCCGACCTGATCGGCTTGCAGGGATCACCAGAATCACTGCGCCAGCTCACGGCGTGCGCCCTCAAGCACTACGTCTTTGCCTTTGCTCAGATCGTTTACGGTTGGACTGATCGCCACATCGGGCTTGATGCCCACACCTTCGAACTGCGCTCCGTCGGGGAACGCTTCGCGTTTGGCCCCGATAAAAACCAGCATTCCATTGCCAAGATCAAGCTGGAAGGGCTGACCGCTGCTGCCTGAGGTCGTCCCGCCGAAGAGCGTGGCGCGATGATTGTCCTTGAACGGCATGGCGAAGTCTTCGCAGGCAGACATGCAGCCGGCGTCGACAAGAATGGCCAGTTTTCCGGCGAAGTGATCCTTCGCGGGCTGCTGCGGAGTGCTCGCCCAGGTGATCTGCGCGCGATCGAAGAGGCGATAATCTTCGTGCCCTCCCTGCGACGCGCGGAAGCGGAAGAACGGCACGTTCATCGGAACTGCTTCGGTCCACCATCGATACGGCCGGTCCATGAGAAACGCGGTAAGTTGCGATGGCGTCGAGCCCCCCGAATTACCGCGCACATCCACAATCAGCAGAGACGCACCGCGATACTCCTGTGCAAGTTCGAGCGCGCGTTTTTCGAGATCCGGTCCCATGAAGGATGGAATGCGGATGTAGGCGACCTTTCCCGGATCGAGCCAGCGTCCTTCTGTCTGCAATGGCGCGACCGGCTCGAGGGCGTGGCGATCGACCGGCACGCTGCGGCCGTCGGCAAGGGTAACCACAAACTTTCCCGGAAACAGATGCCCATAAGGAACCAGCGGTCCGAGGCGCGAGAACAACAACCGTCGCTGGCCCGCATCTGTTGAACCCGACACCATGCGAAGGCAATCGTTCACAAACTCGTCAAAGGGCCTTCCATCGAGATCTTCAATCACGTCTCCCGGTTTGAGCCCCGAGACCCAGCTCTCGGTCACAACCCACTTTCCGCCGATGGATTCTGCCAGAAAAGGGAGTGGCCCAGACTGTTGCATCAACGCCATGTCGACCAACACCGAGTGTGAGTTGTGAAGCGTGGCCAGAAATTCCATGGTGGCGCGGTCAAATGCCTCGCGATCCTGCGCGCCCAAGGCCTTGTCGAGATAGCTGCGATAGGCGGCGTCGACATTCAGATCGGGCACATTTTGCCATTGAGCAAAGCTATCGAGGGCAGCATAGATGCGGCTCGCGACGAAGACACGATCCGTCACGGTCAACGTACCCGCTGGCGGTCCCTGGGCACATGCGGCTGTAATTGAAAGAACAAAAACTGCGCACCAACAAGCTGGGCGCGCGATCGAGCTGGTTTTCACAGAATTTCCCTCTATTCCTGCATACGTGAAACCCGAAAGCGTGGTTTCCGGTGTCACACCCACCTGTGACACTGGGCATAAGCGAGGAAAACAGGCGCTCCTTGCATGGAGCTCTACCCGCGCCCCTCGAGCCGCGACACCACTTCATCAACAACCCGGTCGATCTCCCCATTCTCGGCTGCGTCGGGCAGCGG
>DATKPJ010000172.1:0-14563 GCA_035524195.1 Occallatibacter sp. | reverse complement strand
ATCGCTTCCCGCAATGTGCTGCCGCGACCCCGCTTACTGTCGTCCTCCCTGCCTGCATCGTGTGGCTTTCGCAGTTGCAGGCGCTATCATGGCACGCTGGGCGCGGACCGAAGGAGGCAGCGATGCCGGAAATCGCCGAAGCCACACTGCTGCGGATTTTTGTCGCTGAGAACGACCGCCTGCACGGCCACCTCTTGTATCACGCGTTGGTAGAGAAGGCGCGGGACATGAAGATGGCGGGCGCGACCGTGCTGCCCGCCCCGGTCGGGTTCGGCCAGTCGCGCATGGTGCGGTGCGAACTCAACGTCGATGCCGGACCGCATCTGCCTGTCGTGATCGAGATCGTCGATACCGACAAGAACATCGCCCGGTTTCTGCCGGCGATCGACGGGATGATCGACAGTGGACTGGTGACGCTGGAGAAGGTCCGGGCGGTGTTCTACCGCAGGGCAGCCCGGCCGTCCGCGGTCGAGGCGACCCCCCTGCCTTGATTTCCAAGTGGTGAAGGCACAAAGTCTTCGGGACGGTCGGCGGATGAATGCACCGGTGCTGCCCTGGAGGGTATGCCATGGAAGTTCCCCATGACGCCGTTCTGCTGCGAATCTTCACCAGCGTCGCGGATCGCTGGAAGATGGGGCCGCTGTACCTTGGCATTGTCGAAAAAGCCCGCGAGCAGCACCTGGCCGGCGCAACGGTGTTGCGTGGGCCACTCGGCTTCGGCCAGTCGGGCAAACTGCACCAGGGCCATTTGTTCCCCTCGACTCAGGACCTGCCCGTAGTCATCGAGATCGTGGACAGCGAGGACAAGATCAACGGCTTCCTCCCCGTGCTGGATGAGATGATGGAAAGCGGGTTGGTCACCATCGAAAAAGCCCAGGTGCTGCACTACGGCCGGCAGCGAGCCAGCCTGATGTCCAGGTTGAAGCAACAGCTTGGCATTGGAACGAAGCCTCCGCTAGTTCATTAGCCCCTGCCTCGCTTTTGGTCCGCCGGTCCTGTCCTCTTGCCCCACACCGCGCTACCAATCGGAACACAATCGAAGATCCTCAGGAAGTTGCCATGCCCGCATATCGCTCCCGCACCACCACCCATGGCCGCAACATGGCCGGCGCCCGCAGCCTGTGGCGGGCCACCGGCATGCAGGATGGCGATTTCGGCAAGCCGATCATCGCGGTTGCGAACAGCTTCACCCAGTTCGTGCCGGGGCACGTGCATCTGAAAGACCTGGGCCAGCTTGTTGCCAATGAGATCGCGGCGGCCGGCGGCGTGGCGAAGGAGTTCAACACGATTGCCGTTGATGACGGCATCGCCATGGGCCATGGCGGCATGCTGTACAGCCTGCCCTCGCGCGAGCTAATCGCCGATTCCGTCGAATACATGGTGAACGCGCACTGCGCCGACGCACTGGTCTGCATCAGCAACTGCGACAAGATCACGCCGGGCATGTTGATGGCGGCGATGCGGCTGAACGTCCCAGCCGTGTTCGTCTCCGGCGGTCCGATGGAAGCCGGCAAGGTGGTAAAGGACGGACAGATCCAACGTGCCGACCTGATCACGGCCATGGTTGCCGCTGCTGACCCCGCCGTCAGCGAGGCCGAAACTCAGGCCCTGGAACGCTCCGCGTGTCCCACCTGTGGTTCTTGCTCTGGCATGTTCACTGCCAATTCCATGAACTGCCTGACTGAGGCGTTAGGCCTCTCGCTGCCCGGCAATGGCAGTATCGTTGCAACTCATGCCGATCGACGGAAGCTGTTTGTCGAGGCTGGATGGCTGATCGTTGACCTGGCGCGGCGCTGGTATGAGCAAGAGGATCCCTCTGCGCTGCCACGAGGTGTCGCATCGTTGCGCGCGTTCGAGAACGCGATGTCGCTCGACATCGCGATGGGCGGCTCGACCAATACCGTGCTGCATCTGCTGGCGGCAGCGCAGGAAGGCGCTGTACCGTTCACTATGGCGGACATCGACCGGCTGTCTCGCGAGGTACCGAATCTCTGCAAGGTTGCCCCGTCGAAGCCAGATGTGCATCTAGAAGACGTACACCTTGCCGGCGGCGTGATGGCGATCCTGGGTGAACTGGACCGTGCCGGCTTGATCCATCGCGACGTGCCGACAGTGCATACGGCGACCCTTGGTGATGCCCTTGTGCGCTGGGACATCCGTGCGGAAGGGCGCGAAGCGGGTGATACTGCATCCATCTTCTACCGTGCCGCACCCGGCGGTGTGCGCACCACGGAAGCATTCAGCCAGTCGGAACGCTACAGCGCACTCGATCTCGACCGCGCTAACGGCACGATCCGTGACGTGGCCCACGCATTCAGCCGGGACGGGGGGCTGGCAGTATGCTATGGGAATATTGCGCTGGAAGGCGCAATTGTGAAAACGGCGGGCGTGGATCCGGACTTTCTGGTGTTCTCCGGACCTGCACGTATCTTCGAGAGTCAGGAAGCTGCCGTGAGCGCCATCCTCGGCGACAAGGTGAAGGCCGGCGACGTTGTGGTGATTCGCTACGAAGGTCCGAAAGGAGGACCCGGCATGCAGGAGATGCTGTATCCCACGAGCTATCTAAAGTCGAAGGGCCTTGCAAAGAGCTGTGCGCTGATTACCGACGGACGTTTCTCCGGCGGGAGTGCCGGTTTGTCGTTGTGTCACATCTCGCCGGAAGCGGCAGAAGGCGGTGCGCTCGGCCTGCTAGAGGAAGGCGACCGGATCGAAATCGACATTCCCGCGCGCTCACTGCGCGTCGCGCTGTCGGACGAAGCATTGGCGGCACGGCGTTTGCGCATGGACGCGCGCGGAGGCGACTCCTGGCAGCCGCGGCGCGAACGCGTCGTGTCACCTGCCCTGCAAGCCTATGCCGCGTTGACCACCAGCGCCTCCCGTGGCGCGGTACGCGACGTGACGCAGGTTGCGCGGGCGCGATAGTCACTCGGCACCGGCTGCGGGGGCAAAAATCCGCCGATAGAGGTCCTGGCCAAAGCTCGTTGGCAGCGGCGCGCCCTCGTGCAACCTGAAAGTGCGAGTGCCGTCCGCCTGCCGCTCGGCGAGCAAGAACAATATGTCCGGCCGCTGCTGCGCGTGGAAAACGCGCGCGAATTCGTACTGGTGGCTGACGAAAAAGACTTTAACTCCTTGGTCGGTGAGCGCACGGACGATCTGGCTCGCGATCTCCGAGCCTTCACGCTCGTTGGTTGCAGCAAAGGACTCATTGAAGAATACCAGAGCGTTTGGTATCAAATGGTCCGCGATCGCATCCATGCGCCGCAGCTCTTCATCGAACTTGCCGCTTTCCATGGTGGCGTCCTCCTCTCGCTTGTAGTGCGTCAGGATTCGTTCCGCGACATTGGCACGGAACGCGTTTGCCGGCACAAACATGCCGCACTGCATCATCATTTGCGCCAAGCCAATGCCGCGCAGAAAGGTCGATTTGCCACCGCGGTTTGCTCCCGTAATGATAACCAGGTTCTTGCCGTCTCCGTGAATATCGTTGCCCACCACCTGCCCATCCATCGTTAGCGCAAGGCAGACATCGTAAATTCCCAATGCCTGGTGTTGCCTTTCGTCAGCAGGGCATGGGACGGGCAAGCAGAACGGGGCGCCGCGCCGCGCGAGCGCGACACGTAGGTTGAGGCAGCCAACGTAGAATGCCAGTTCAATCCGTAGCATATTGAAGAACGCAACAATATGCTCAACTGACTGCGCCAGAGCGTTGGCTACCAGGTTGATCCCGCGATCTTGCAGCTCTGATAACGCCCGTGCGCCGGCCTCATCCCGTGGATGCAGACGGAAGGTGAAATCGGGCGAACCGGATGCGAACATGCGCTGAAACCAATTGCCCTGTGGTTGGTTCGGTTGGCGCAGAACGTATTCGGTCCCCTTGTTGCCTTCTCCCAGGCGCGCACTGATCAGTGTGCCTTGTGCGAACTTCAACTGCTTTAGGTGCTGTCGAATTAACGCGAAGTACTGATCGTCTAATTCCCGTTGCAGCATGAGGAACATGGTCCGGAATCCCTCGGATGAAAAGCTGCCGGCATGCTGGTCCGCGATGGCTCGGAGCCGACGCAGCTTGCCTGCCAACATTTCCATCACTTCCACCGAGCGGTGCAGAACCCAACCCGGTGAGCGCATCGAGAGGCTGAAGTAGTTCTTGCGTTCGGCGGTCAGAGTTTCTACCGCGAGCTCGTACATGCTGCGTACGACGCCTTCTTGCGCGAGGCAGTCCTGTAGAATGGCCTGTCGGTACAGGATCGTGTCGACGTCGGCAGTGCTCGCCATAATTGCTTTGCGGGCAATGTCAGCCAACGACGTGTCGCCGGCCGCCATGGCCGAGAACAGCGTCGTTAGCTCAAGGTCTTGGATCACATGATGTGCCAACGGTGGTGCCGGCTGGTCCAAGTCGAAGTCATTCTCGCGGTACATCAACCTGGCCTTCATGACGCGCTAACCTTCCGAACGGCGGAGCCCGGTTCCAGGTCTCGCCGTCGCGGGCGCTCGGCAGAAAGCGGCGCCGGAATACGCGCGCGAAGTTGCTCAAAAGTAAGGCGATATTTCTCGGCCAGCGAGATCGCATAGGCTCTGCCGTCCGCCGTCCTTCGTACGACCTTATAGGTACGCACGGTCGCGTCTGCCTGGTCGACCGTACTCATCATGCTGACGATCGTGTCGCTGAATGAGGCCAACTCATCGAGGAACGTCACACAGACACATAGGCAGTCCGACGCGACGATCTGCTCCATCATCCTGCTGGCGAGGAATACCGCGTCCTGCAAGGTAGTGGAATTGAATATTTCATTTACGATCAAAATGCTATCGGAGGTTAGCTGCTGCAGGATCGCGTGCATACGTACCAGATCGTCTTCCAGTTTACCGTGGAGGGTGGTAATGTCTTCCTCTCGCTCAAAATGCGTGTAGATCGCGTCTGGCAAAAACAGGTGGGCCTCGCGCCCCGGCACTGGCAGGCCGAGGCTCGCGAGGTGGTGCAACTGACCGAATACGCGGGCGAAGGTGGTCTTGCCGCCCTGATTCGGTCCCGACACCACGAAGACGCGCTCCTTTCCGTCCAAGCTGAAGCTGTTACAGACGACGGACGCATGCGCCGTCACCAACTTTGCCGCAAGCGCCAAATCGAAGCCGTCAATGTTGCTCACCTGCTTGATGTCCGGCATGACCTCCGGGTAACAAAACGGCAGCCCCGCACGCTTGATGGGGGCAATGAAATCCAGATACCCGAGGTAGAACTGTACCTCCCGGTCGAACCGCGCGAGAGGCGGGTCAAGGTAGTTTTCATACGTCGAGCAGAACCGAGCTAACCGTGCGAACACGTCCGGGTGAAGGAGAGCGACGAACTCCAGAACCTTGGCTTCAATATGGTTCATGTCTGGTGTATCGCGAAACTCGACGAGGTAGTCTTTTGTGTCGCCTTGCCGGAATTTTGCGAACACACCCGAGACTTCGGCGCTGTAATCAGACTCGGACTCATAGCGCTGGACTTTGAAGGAGTCATTTTTGATCAGAATGGCGTAGGGAACGCGATCCAGTTCAGCAAGCAGGCCCACGAGCTCAGTCTCCAGCGTGCGGAACCACTCAGAATTTAGATAGCTTTGCAAATAAGCGTGCAACAAGCACAACCCGGTCGATGCAAAAGTCGCGTCATCGAGTCCTGCCAGCAAGGTCTTTATGGCTTGGCAGTACGTCGCGACAAGTTGCACGAACCACCGCTGCTTCTGCTGCAGGTAGTAGAGCTTGTTCACTCGCTCATTCTGACCGCGCATGCGCTGCATCTGTTCAGCGAATCTGACGATGCAGTCGTGCACCGTACGAACCTCTAGATCGCGTACGACTTCGTGGCGATATTGAATGGCTACCTTCGTCCTGAGCGGTCGTTCGAACAATGTGGCGAGCTGGTATTCCTCTCGCCGGCCGCTGATCTTCTGCACGACCTGGTCTAGGTTCAGGTCATGCGCATAATCCACCCAGTGCTCGCCGGTTGCAGCGGTGTCATCCGCCGGAGCAGGAAATAGAATGCTATAGAAGGTCATGTACGCCTGCCTAGTGCCCGTTCGCTCGCGCGGAAGAGCTCAAGACGGCTGGATAGAATCAGGTGCGCCATACGATCCTCGTCCGTCCCGGACTGGACAAACTCACGGCGCAGAGTAGGACGGAATCTCCTGCCGCAGGTCGGAGCAGCAGGAGTCATCAGCCCGAGGGCGGTTTCAGGGGACCCCTTCCCTGTCGGCGATAGGCTAACCCGAAGCTTGGCCGTGTCAACGGCAGTAAGCGACACGGCAGTAAGCGGCACCTCCGGCGCAATCTCAACGCAAATGAGTTGCTTCAATCAAAGGGGTGTGTCTGCACCAACGGCGGGCAGCTCCCAAGTGCTCAATGGGCCCCACGCGGATGATCCCTATTGTGCGCGCAGCGAACGTGACGTGGATGACTCTGACGGTTCGGCGGCTGCAAGCTTGTCCGCTCTTCCGCTGGACGCAAGAGCCATTGAAGGTGAGCGGTCCGACGCAGGTAGACGAACGGACACGGGGGCTCCGCGCCTCCCGTGGCTCGTCCTCGCAGAAGTTTGAGCGGGCCAAACGTATGACAGTTTTGCTCCGTCACGCTCACCGCGCAACTTCGCCGTACAGGGACATCACAAGGTCTACGTCGCTGAATGTCTTGCAGAGGGACCGCCATTCACCCTGTGCTCGGCCGACCGTTGTGCCAGGTATGAGCCGATGGGTGCAAGGAGCGCGGCAGCGCAAGGGAGCGTGCTGACCACTACTGATAATTCAACCCTCGCCGGCCGATGGCAACATTCCCTGAAGACCGTTGCGCATCGCGACCGCCAATCAGCCACTGACGATCAAGTGCGAGCGCGATCCAGCCCAGTCGAGGAACCCGACGCGTTGCAATGTCATCCGGGCCAGACCGCCGATTCATCGATCTATCGTCCAAACAGGTCTAACTCTTTGGTATCTTGACATTGATTCCTTTAAAGGTCTCGTTTTCAGGCCCAATTATCGAGTTGGGACTATGCGGTCATGGGTCATCACGTCCCTACCGAACGGACCCAGGCCGCTTGGCCCGTGCTGTATCGCTGTGCTGGTCAAGTTGGTGACTTACAGAAACGCCGCTTTACCAGCCATATACGTCGCGCGCTTCAGTCGCCAGGGGTGGCTGTCATGACCGTGATGCTGCGTACCGAGGCTCTAACGAAAACCTTCACACTCCATCTGCGTGGGGGCCTACGACTGCCCGTCTTGTCCGGCATCGACTTGGAGGTACACGGGGGTGAATGCGTGGTGTTGTCCGGTCCATCCGGCGTCGGCAAGACTACCCTTTTGCGTAGTCTGTATGGCAACTACCGCGCCGAGAGCGGTGCGATCCTCGTGCGTCATAGGGGAGAGATGGTCGACATCGTGTTGGCTGATCCCCGGACGGTACTAGCCGTCCGCCGCGAGACGATGGGCTATGTTAGTCAGTTCCTGCGAGCAGTTCCTCGGGTCTCCGCGTTGGACGTGGTGGCTGAGGCGTTGCTGGCACGCGGCGTGATGCAAGCTGCAGCTCGGGATGAAGCCCGAGCACTCCTGATTCGACTCAATATTTCCCCCCGTATCCATGCGATCCCACCGAGCACATTTTCCGGTGGCGAACAGCAGCGCGTAAACCTGGCGCGCGGCCTTATTGCACGTCATCCGATCCTGCTGCTGGACGAGCCGACCGCGTCTCTTGATCCGGAGAGCTGCGCGATCGTCATACGCATGGTACGAGATGCGAAAGCCCAAGGAACTGCAATCATAGCAATCTGCCACGAAGCCAGGTTTCGTGAGGCCGTTGCCGACCGGCTATTCACGTTGGCATCAAGTCAGGACGCCGGATAGCAGGAGACGATGGTGAGATCGGTACATCGGCGACAGCATTCTCGTTTTCTTGAGTTTCGTTGCATGCCTCACCAAAAGCCGGGCTTTTTATGTCTGCCGATGGTTTGGTCTGTGGTGAATTTCCAGATGCGGCAATTTTTGCCACCTCTACTTCCGCAGCGTTTACTTCGACGGTAACGCGGTTGCGGAAGGTTAGCTTCGACGAACCCAGAGCCGACCGGCGTTCCTCTCAACACGTAGGATTCGATTACGTCCGTTCAGATGCCGAATTTACTCTACGCTATTGCGCCCGGATTCAACAAGATGTGATAGTTCAACGGAGGTCGTCCGCTGTCCGCTCACTGCCTTTCGAAGCATGTTGAGACGTCTAAGAGCCTCTATAGCCCCGCCGCGATTGGCGGCCGCGAGGCCCAAGACTATTGCTTCGAGCGCAATCAATGTTGTTCCATGTAGCGCGACTCTTGCTGTGCGTCCGCGGCGGACTGCTAGTACAACATCGGCAGCACGAGACAGCTTGCTGTCGACAACATCTGTCACCAATACCACAGGAAGGGCAAGCTGGCGCGCTTCCGAGACGAGGGTCGTCACCTCTCGGTACGGGCGCCCGTAAGCCAGCACAAGAAATGCGTCGCCCCCGTGCAGGTCGAGCATTTGATCGGCCATCATAATCCCGGTCGCGGTTAGACATTTGCTGTGCCGACCGGATCGTTCGAGCAGCATCGCGGTATACGCAGCGAGCGGCGCTGACGGGCCGATCCCGAAGACAAGTATCCGCTCTGCAGCATTGAGAGTGGAAATCGCGGCGACGAACTGAGCCTGCGCCTCGGTATTCATGAGCAGTTGTAGTGCCTCTGCATGGGTCTCGAGCACCAGTCCCACTGCGCGCACCGTGCTTTCGCCGATTTCTTCGAGGGTCCGGCGCATGTCATCAGCGGGCGTTGACGGTCCATTGAGAGACGAAACCAATGCCCGCTTCAATTCGGCAAGGCCAGCAAACCCCAGTGCTTGGACCGTCCGGATGACCGTCGCATCGGAAGTGCCGGTGCTGGCGGCCAGCTCCATTGCCGAGCTCGCTAAGGCCCTCGCCCGGTTTCGATCGATGAATCGCACGACACGCCTGCCCGCCGGCGCAAGGGTTGCACCACGCGCCAGAAGCCGCTCGGTGAACCGGTCAGGAGCCTCGTCCGTCTTGCTTGCCATTCCGTCCTACTTTGAGTATGTAGTGGACACTAACTCCGATAAGCGTAGTAGTGTATACTACGGAATCTGCCAACTCGTGTGTCGTCTCCGCTGGCATTCGTACCCACAGTCGCGGGAAGCCACTATGGAACCAAGCCAAGTTACCTGGGCCCACGCCGGGCCACCAATTGTCGCCGCGTTCCTCGCGTCATTGGTCGAGTTCGTGGAGGCCCTTACGGTCATTCTGGCGGTTGGAAGCGTGCGAGGCTGGCGAGATGCCCTAAGCGGCGCTGGTGTCGCATTGGCTGTCTTGGTCGCCATCATCGCCGGGCTCGGGACTGCCCTGCGGCGCATCCCGTTGGGTTATGTCCAGCTGGGCGTGGGTATCCTGCTCCTGTTATTCGGCGTGCGCTGGCTGCGAAAAGCAATTTTGCGCTCGGCCGGGGTGATCCCCTTTCATGACGAAGCGGCGATCTTCGCCAAGGAGACGGACGCAATGCAGCGGTTGGGCGGGAGCGGCAGGTGGGACAGGGTAGCATTTGGCACTACATTCCAAATCATGATGCTCGAAGGCATCGAGGTTGTGTTTATCGTGATTGCCGTTGGAGCCAGTGGCTCCGGATTGCTCGTGCCCGCCAGCCTTGGCGCACTTGCCGCACTTTTGGCGGTGATCCTGCTCGGTATCGTCGTTCACAGGCCCTTGGCAAAAGTTCCCGAGAATACTCTCAAGTTCATAGTCGGTGCCCTTTTGTCTGCCTTCGGCAGTTTCTGGGTGGGCGAAGGAGTCGGATTGGATTGGCCTGGGGCCGACTGGTCGCTCCTCGGCTTAATTGTTTGGTTCCTGCTCATGGCTCAGTTTGCTGTATCGCTTTGCCGCATGCAATCGGCCAGACGTGCTGTGGATGTTGGTGACTAAAGGGGGGAGACAATGTGCTGGCTAAGGACGGCCGTTCTTGGAATCCTGGGTTTATTCGTCGATGATGCAACCTTTGCTGCGTCGATCCTTGTCTGGGTGATGCTCGTGGCGCTCTTACTCCCACACGCCCACATTCGAGCCGAGTTCAAGGGACCAATTCTCGGTATTGGGCTTGCAGCGATTCTTGTCGAGAGCGCCACACGTCGTGCGCGAAAATGACGATCTACCGAGACCAGTTTTGTAATTTGGCCTGCTGGCCTGAATCCGAAAGGCCCGGTTCGGCAAGGTCGTACCAACTATACGGTCTCGCCCGGTGTCTGTAATCCATCCCGGCATGTAGGTAGTGTCTCAGTTTGAGTTTCAGCTTTGGGCCACTTCAGGACATCCCGGCCAACGGAATGGGGGCTGGACAACCTAGAACCCTTCATGGAACGGAGAAAATGACGATAACAGGTGCTGAGAATCCTGTCACAATCCGTGCATACGAGAATGCCGACCATGAGGCGGTTGTGGCGCTGTTCACCCGTATCAACCGTGAGCTGGCGCCTCCGGACATGCGCGAACGCTTTGAGGAATACATCGCGACGTCCATCAGCAGGGAGTTGAGCCAGTTGCGCGACATCTTCTCGGATGCCAAGCGCAACGCCTTCTGGGTGGTCGCAATCGATGGGCAGGTCGTCGGCATGTTCGGTATCGAGAGCCGCAGCGAGGACAGCACGGAGCTTCGCCGCATGTACCTGGATCGGCCCTATCGCGGTCGCGGCATTGCGCAGCGCATGTTGCAATGTGCAGAAGCGCGAGCGCGGGAACTCGGTTTCTCAAAGATGATCTTGAGTACCGCGGAGATTCAGGAAGCTGCACTCGCCTTCTATCGCAAGTGCAAATATCAGCTCGTCAGAGCCGAGCTTGCCGACACGATGTCCACGAGGACCGTTGGCGGCGGCATCACGCGCTTTCACTTCGAGAAGACACTATAGGTGCCCGGAGCAGCTCAGGATCAAAAACTGAAGTTCAAACTGAGACACTACCGGCATGTAAGCTGAAGTTGCCAGCGTAAGCATTTACCCAACCGACATTGTGCCGCGCAAGTCTATCTTGCGCAAATCGATCACCGTCTGGATCCGGCCAAAAACCCACTTGATGCGCGCTGCTCCCTTGCGGGTTGAGATCGGCCCGTCGTACGGCCTCGCCGCGTGGCGCAACCAGCGGTTGCCGGCTGCCGACCTTTTGTGCGCTGCACCACATGCGGTGTCCTCCTGACCCACTATAAGCCGGAAGCCGTGTGTACGCTCAATTTCGCGAGCCGCGGTAGACGATGAGTATGCCTCGCGTCATGGAGCCACACACCAACAAGCCCATTGGGAAGCGACGAAGGTCCCAAGGCTGTCCCCTGCTGGCGCCCCTACACTGCTGGCCACTGCTGGCGCCCCTACTTGACTATCCTGCGCAAATGACCAAACTGGCCCCACAGGGGATGGAGTCCCCCGTCTCCAGAAAGCGCCGGATGGGCTGATGACTCCTAATTGCTGATGTCGAGCAGTAGGAGTCGAGGTGGCTTACGGCTTTCGGCCGATGTGGCACCTGCCGATACGTGCTTCCAACTGGGATAGCGCGGCAGCACCCTTGGGCGGTCTACCAAGCTACCACACAGTCCGAGTTGAGGCGCCGGCAGAGTCATCGCCGCGATGGATCTGTTACACTTCTCAATCTACGACCTATGTGCTGCGTGAACGAGCCGCTCCACGGCAGCGACGCGTGCGGTCACATCTCCAACTGCTCTCATCCTTCGCGCGGTTTATGCGATCCACGACGGGAGCGACAGAGCCAATGGCCGAGGTGTCAATACGAAAGATCGTCAAGGAGTACGAGGGTAACGTCCAGGCGGTGAAAGGAATCGATCTCGAAGTGGCCGATCACGAGTTCCTAGTGCTCGTTGGCCCTTCGGGGTGTGGCAAAACCACACTCCTGCGAATGATTGCCGGCCTTGAGGAAATAACATCAGGTGAAATCCTGATCGGGGGAGAAATCGTAAACGACGTTCCGCCGCGCGATCGTGACATCGCCATGGTCTTTCAGAACTATGCTCTCTATCCGCACATGAACGTCTTCGACAACATGGCCTTTGGTTTGAAGCTGCGTCATGTACCCCGGACAGAAATCAAGCAGCGCGTCGACCATGCGGCACAGATGCTGGACATCACTCCTCTTCTCGACCGGAAACCCCGTGCATTGTCGGGTGGTCAAAGACAGCGTGTCGCCATGGGGCGTGCCATCGTGCGGAGTCCAAAAGTGTTCCTATTCGACGAACCTCTGTCAAATCTCGATGCTAAGCTTCGCGTGCAAATGCGGACCGAGATCAAGAAAGTCCATCAGGCTGTTCATACCACAACGGTCTACGTTACCCACGACCAAGTAGAAGCCATGACATTGGCCGACCGGGTGGTGGTTATGAACCAAGGCATCATTGAGCAGGTCGGACCTCCCCAAGAACTGTATCACGCTCCAGCTACACAGTTCGTGGCCGGGTTTATCGGTAGCCCGGCTATGAATCTTTTGCCGTGCCGTGTGCTAAACGGCACTGACGGTCTGCGGCTTGCCCTTACCAACGATATCGTACTGGCCCTGCCGCTTTCGCGGACTGAACGGTACGCACCCTACGTCGATCAACCGATGCTGCTTGGTATCCGGCCTGAGCACTTGACGCAATACGACGCTGACAGCGAATTCAGACCCGGAGTAGTCCGGGTGAATGCGCCGGTCGATGTGGTTGAGCCCATGGGCATGGAAACCATGGTGCACTTCTTTGTTGACAGCGTGGCTGTTTGTGCGCGCGTCGATCCTACCACCCCGGCGGAACCAGGCAAATCGCTGCCACTGGCTGCCGACCTAAATCAGATGCATCTCATCGACCCGAACAGCGGCCGTGTTGTCTGACCACTGGTGGGTGATCGCCCAAGACCCGGAGGATACTACCAATGGCGAAGTCATCGCCTGCTTCCCGCGCAACGGAAGATCTACTCCCAAATCTTCTGCGTAGCACCATATTGGCTGGTGTGCGCGATGAAGGCCCTGATCTGACTCTCAGACAGCTTGCTGTGCTCCTCAACATATATCTGGAGCCGGACGCTAGACACACAGTTCGGGGGTTGGCTGCCGCACTAAACATCTCGAAACCAGCAATAACACGCGCGCTAGACCGCCTCGAGGACCTGGCATTTGCCAAGCGGCAAATAGATCCACTTGATCGACGAAGCGTCCTGGCGAGGAGAACTCCAGCGGGCACGGCCTACTTTCGGGTGTTCCGAACGTATGTGACCGAAGCCGGCGGCGCGGCCAAGAATATCGAATAGCGGCCAGAAACCCAAAATGACCAGGATAGAGCTGACCCACACCATTGGCGGCGCAATATCTGTGGCCCGGCCCCTCCTCCGTGCCTCAACCCAGACGCCGTGCCTCAACTCTCGCGTACCCCTGGCATGCATTATCGTGATAAGGTCCCCGATCTGCGACCGACCAATGGTCTTGCATCGTATTGTTGGACGCCGGCGCGCTTGCTCATGCCCACTTGGTCAGCCGGTGAATGATGCGTCGCTGTTGAAAGGAGGGCGAAGCGGCAGATACCTGACGTTCGACTGTGTCTCGTCCGAGCGACCGGCCCTGTGCAGGTGCAAGGGGCACGGTAAGCAACTTAAGTCAACTTCCCCGGCGCTGGCCCAACTGTCAATTGAGCCGAAGGGGTATGAGCAGAACGGCTATCGCCTCTCACCAGGACCGATAATGGATTCGTACTGAGAGACCGAAAGGGAGTCGCAGAGTCGTGAGTCGGCCATCGCTAAAGATTACCCGCTACGAGGACGGGGTACCCGCAGGAAGGTTTGCATTCGAAGTCTGGAACCCGATCATCGCAGCCTATGAGCCCGCGGCCACTTTGGATAATGGTCTAACTCGCATGATGGGTCTTGCAGAACAATTGCGCCTGATGTGGGTTCAGCGTGACCCCGCGAGGTTCTTTCTCAATGATACACCTGCACCGGTTGAGGACGACAACACCGAGTGGGCGGAAGTCCGTGTCAGCGCCCGTGCAAGGTGGGTATATTCGACGCGAAGCTTTGATATACGCGAGTGGACGCAGGCCAGGAGTCGGAGTTCTGCCGTTGAGACCATCTGCAATGAGGTCGGATACGTTTCCCCATAGACGGCGCGGGGTCATGTCAGTCCCGTATAACGGCACTATGCCGGCATCGGATCATACTCTCGGTCGGGGCCAGACTGATTTTCCTGCCAAGATACTCGCCGGGCCTGAACACGATCGAGCAACTCTTCGCTAAGCTGAAGCGCCGACTGCGCAAGGCAGCTAAGCGTTCTGTCAAGGTAGTCAGCGCCGCAATCGGCGGGACTCTGGGTACAATAGACCTGTTGCGAAAGTCGCGGCCTGACCCATCCGGCCGATCCTGAGCGAGGGGGGGGATTCCCCGGTCACGGGCGAGTACGATTCGTAGGACTCCTTCATCGCGAAGGAGCCGCCCGTTCTCTGCCGACCGCCTGCGCCGCAGCCCAAGCTTCCGCCGGTTGACCGGCATCAGTTGCAGCACGCTGGACG
>DATKPJ010000171.1:0-9977 GCA_035524195.1 Occallatibacter sp. | reverse complement strand
CGCGAGCCGCCGATGCGAACAAGGGCAAATTTGGGCACGTGCTGGTTGTCGGGGGATCGCTGGGAAGCGCTGGCGGAAAGGCAGGAGCACCCGCGATGACTGCACTGTCGGCATTGCGTACGGGAGCAGGGCTCGTGACCGCAGCGGTGCCTGCTCCGGCGATCCCGCTGGTGGCGGCAATCGCTCCTGAGTTGATGACGTGGCCTCTGGCTGCAACGGCCGCCGGGCAACTTGCAGCGCGGAATCTTGCACCGAACAGAGTGAAGGCCTTCGTGGAAGGCAAGACCGTGCTGGCCGTTGGACCCGGAATGGGACAAAGTGCCGAGACAGCCAAATTCCTGAGCGGTTTGTTGGCGGAGACAGAGATTCCTGTGGTGATCGACGCCGATGGATTGAACATGCTGGCTTCTGATTCCGAGCTAATGAAAAAGCTGGCAAAGAGTGCGAAGGCCGGCCGGGTGGTGGTGCTGACACCGCATCCCGGTGAAATGGCGCGGCTGGCGAAAACGACAACCGCGGCCGTGCAGGCAAACCGGCTGGAGGCGGCGCGGAGCTTTGCACAGAAGCACGGAATGACGCTGGTGCTGAAGGGATGGCGTACGCTGATTGCGCATCCGGATGGGCGGGTCGCGGTGAATACGACGGGGAACCCGGGCATGGCGAAGGGCGGCAGCGGCGATTTGCTGACCGGCATGGTGGCAGCCGTGCTGGCGCAGTTTCCTGATCATGCGGACCGGGCCGTGGAGGCAGCGGTGTATCTGCATGGATTGGCCGCAGACATCGCCGTTCGCGAAGAAGATGAGCACACTTTAGTGGCGACGGATTGCCTGAAACACCTGTCGCGAGCGTTTCGTTCTCGGGCTTTTCACTTTCGCAGAAGCAGCCCGAAAGGTTATGTTTGGTTGCAGGGGCTGCCGATGGAATCGCATGCAGCAGCTCGTCGAGAGGCCCAGGCATGACCGAAGTCGCCCCACCCATGGCAGGCAAGACATACGAATTCAAGACCCACAGTGGAGCAGACACGATCGAGGTAGGGCGCAAGCTGGCGCGCCTGTTGAAGCCGCCGCAACTCATGTTGCTGCGTGGCGACCTGGGCACAGGCAAGACCACCCTGGTGAAGGGCATTGCACAGGCGCTGGATGCTGCGGAACCCGATGAAGTCACCAGTCCGACGTTCACGCTGATCCACGAATACGACGGATCGCTCGACGGGAAGCCTATGAAGCTATTCCACCTGGATGTGTACAGGCTGGAGGGCGAGCGGCAACTCGACACGCTGGGTCTCGACGATCTGCTCACGCCGGATGCGCTTGTTCTGGTGGAATGGGGCGAGAAATTCGCGAGCATTCGCAAGCGCGCGACGGGGCAGATCGCAATCACCACCGAAGGCGGCGATGCGCGCAAGATCACGGTGACGGTAAAAGAGTAGGGCCGCCGCCGGAGATTGCATGTTGGCGAGGCGACGAGGCGGCCGCTCAACGATGGTCCATTCCTGTAAATTGAAATGCGATGAATCGCGTTCCGCTTGAAGAAGTGCAGCGGGTCCTGGAGCGGGTGCTGCTCGGGCTTGGTATGTTCGCGGCGCGGGCGGAACTGTGCGCGCGTCTTTTCGCTGAGACCACGTGCGACGGCGTGTACACGCACGGGGTGGCGCGCTTTACCCGGTTCATCGCGACGATTCGCAATGGATGCGTGGATGTGTGTGGAGAAGCTGCGCGTGTATCGGGTCTGGGCGCGGTGGAACGCTGGGACGGGCGCAGAGGGCCCGGCAATCTGAATGCATACGCAAGCATGGGGCGTGCGATCGAGTTGAGCCGGGCGCATGGAATCGGCTGCGTGAGCCTGGGTAACACCAATCACTGGATGCGCGGCGGGACGTACGGATGGCAGGCCGCGGATGCAGGACGAGTCGCGATCTGCTGGACGAACACCATGCCGAATCTGCCGCCGTGGGGCGCGGTTGAGCCGTGCATCGGGAACAATCCGCTGGTGATTGCGGTTCCGCGCGCAAAGGGACCCGTGGTGCTGGATATGGCCATGTCGCAGTTCTCGTACGGGGCGCTGGAGAGTTACAGGAAGCGGGGCGAGTTGCTGCCGGTGGCGGGAGGTTTCGACGGCGAAGGCCGATTGACTCGCGATCCGGGCGCCATTGAGGCGTCGCAGCGGCCGCTTCCGGTGGGCTACTGGAAGGGATCGGGGCTGTCTCTCGTTTTGGACATGATGGCCGCGATACTGTCGCTGGGGCGGGCAACGCATCAAATCCCAATGGATGCGCTGCGCGAGGCGGAAGTCTCGCAGGTGTTCCTCGCAATCGATCCCGGGGCATTCGGTACAGGGGCAGAGCCGGAGCGAATAGCCGATGAGATTGTTGCTGCGCTGCACCGGTGCCGACCGGCGCATGAAGAAGAAAAGCTTAGGTATCCCGGTGAAAGGACGCTGCGTACGCGAGCGGAAAACCGCAAGCTTGGCCTGCCGGTCGATCAAGCGCTATGGGATGAGATTCTCGCTCTATAGACACGGAGGTACATAGAGATGAAGGACTATCGTAACGACGAATTATGCAGGATCGAGATCAGGCGCACGTACACGCGTACGGACATTGGATATACTTCGGGGCACGGAGTCAGACTTATGCGTTTCTCGCTCGTGGCGTCGATGTCGGCGTTCCTGCTGGTGCCGGCGTTCGCGCTGACCGCACGGGTTCCCGCGCAGACAGTGCAGACGCAGCTGAAAAAAGCTGTTATCAAACAGAAGTCCACCGGAAATAAGCCATCGGAAAGAGCACAGACCAGCGTGGAAGTCATCAATGGATCGACGCGATTTGTGAGCGAATTCCGCGAAGGACAGCCTCGCCAGGCAGAACAAGGGCTCAATCAAGGCGAACCCGCTGAAACGAGAGTGGAAGAGATCAACGGTCTAACGAGGAGTACGAAAGTCTTTCACGAGGAACCGAGGTCGAAATCATCTGCAAGTGGAAATGCACGAGGCGCAGGTCGCCAGACGGAACAGGCCGCACTTGCCGGGAGCAGCGTGGAAGTTATCAATGGGGCGCACTGGTCGACGAGGACTTTCGGCGAGAATGCGGGAGAAGCTAATGAGCCGGGGACGCCGCTCCACAAACCGCACCCCGTGGTGATCGGGGTTGCCACCAGCAGAACTCAGGGGCGAGTCGGGAGCCGCGGGGGGAACACGCATCCCGTTGTGGTTGGGGTTTCGTCGGAGAGCGAGAACAGAAACTCGGGGCCTGTTGTGGTCGGAGTTGCTGCCAACGGCGTGGCGAGCGATCGGCCGGTTCAGGGTACGGTTACAAAGCGAATCTCAAAGCGTCGGCCGTATGTGCGGAATCCAGTGAACCGCTGAGGCTGCTCAGAAACCCATAATGTTATAGCCGCAATCGACGTAGATGGTTTCGCCGGTGATGGCGCTGGCGAGGTCGCTGGCCAGGAACAGCGCGAGGCCGCCCACTTCAAGCTGATCGACATTGCGATGTAGTGGGGCGCGTTCGGCATGAGTTTTCATCATCACTGTGAGGTCGCCGACACCGCGCGCGGCGAGGGTCTTGATGGGCCCGGCGGAGATGGCATTGACGCGGATGTTTTGGGTGCCGAGGTTCCACGCAAGATAGCGGACAGTGGACTCGAGTGCAGCTTTGGCGACAGCCATCACGTTGTAGTTGGGAACGACTTTCTCCGCCGCGTAGTAGGAAAGGGTCATAATGCTGCCACCTTCTGTCATAAGCGGAACGGCAGCGCGGCTGACGGCGATGAGCGAATAAACGCTGACTTCAAGGGCGATTCGGAAGCCCTCGCGGCTGGTGTTGATGAACTCACCGCGAAGGTCGGCGGGGGGCGCGAAGGCCACGGCATGGACGATGATGTCGAGCTTGCCATAACTCACTTTGAGCGCGGCGAAGAGAGAATCGATTTCGCTGTCGACCGAGACGTCGCACTGGAAGCCGCTGGCTCCGGGCAGTTCGTGAATGAGTTCCTCGGCTTCGAGCTTCATGCGCTCGTTCTGGTAGCAAATAGCCAGGGTGGCTCCGGCGGCGTGGAGTTTCTGGGCGATTCCCCAGGCGATGGAACGTTTGTTGGCCAGCCCGAAAACCACAGCCGTTTTTCCTGCCAGATCGATCATGCTTGTCGTGTTCCTCCGTTGCGGTGCTCAGGGGCGGGGAAGTGTGAGATGAACCGTCTTTTAGAATATCAGCCTGAAATTAGCCGCCGAGGTCGATGAGCTGGACTTCGCCGACAGAACGGCCCAGGAAGCGCGAGCCGAGGCGCTCGAATTTGTCGACGGAATCAGTGGCGAAACAACGAATTTCGGTGTTGTTGCCCGCGCTTTCACGATCGGGGTCGAGATCTTCGATTCCTACCCGAACAAGTGCAACGTCGATCGCATCTTCTTTCAGGTTGGCGTGCCCATTGATGAGATGAGTCGCGGATTCGGCGGTGGATTCGGCGGAGTCAATGACATGGACACCGGCAGAAACGGCTGGCTCAATGAGCGGGCGCAGGAGCGGATAATGCGTGCAGCCGAGGACGAGGGTATCGGGATGGAGCCCTTCGGCGGCGGCTTGTGCGCGAAGCTCACCAAGGTAAATACGAATCACGCGATCCGTAACAGCGACTTGCGGAGGGGCAGTCGAGGCTTGCGGCGCATCGAGTACCGCGGCCGCCCCTGGCAACACGGATGGTCCGATCCAGCCTTCTTCGACCAGGGGGACGAGCAGCGGGCAGGCTTTTTCGATGGCACGCAAGCCGTGTGCTTTGCACGCAGCCGTGTAGGCGCCGCTGCGTACGGTGGCATCGGTGGCAATGACGAGCACATCGCCGGTACGCGATGCGGCGCGGGCGGCGGCTGCGCCAGGCTCGATTACGCCGAGAACCGGAACGGACACCGCATCCTGAATCGCGTCGAGGGCAAGGGCGCTGGCGGTGTTGCAGGCGATGACGAGGAACTCGGCTCCCTGCTCCTGGACGAGGAATCGGGCGCTTTCAGTGGCATAGCGCGCGATGGTGCGGCGGGATTTCGAGCCGTAGGGCAGGCGGGCGGTGTCGCCGAGAAAGGCGTAGTGCGCATGCGGCAGGCGGGAGATGAGGGCGCGCAAAACTGTAAGCCCGCCAAAGCCGGAATCGAAGACGCCGATCGTTGGGCCAAGGGTGTTTTTCATTGCGTGGTCGTCCCGGTCGGCGCGGCATCGGCCGTCAGATAGGTGCGAGTGAGGTCGGCGTGTCCCGCAAGGGTGGCGCGCTGCTGTCCATCGACAAGAAAGCGCACTTCGGCAACGTCGGGCAGATTGGCGCGCAGCGTTCCGCACATTGAAAGCACTGTGAGCGACTCGGTTTCAATGCCTGAGGGGTGGCCGGCCGCGAAGGCGCCGGTGAGATTGACGACGGCGAGCAGGGCGCCCGGAGACGATGAGTTCTTTGTATTTGCACCCGGCACCGGCATGAGGAAGACCTGGCCCACTCCGGCTGCGCCCCCGGGCACGGGATGAGCGGCATCAGGTGCGGCATAGAGATCGAGCAGTTTGCCTAGCAGGACGCGCGCGCGTACACCGGGATCCGCGGGAAGAGGCAGAGAACGCTCCTGCGGGGTGAGTGAGCCATCCATGTCATTGGCGACGAGCAAAGTTGCCTCTTCGGCAGGCGCGACGATGGGGGCCTTTGTCGGCGCAGTGGTTTCGCCGGCGAGCAGCCGCTGGTGAGCGCGCTCGCGCAGGTGCCATAGTTCCGCTCCCATGCCCAGCGAAGCAAGCAGCAACAGGATGAAAATCACTTTCTGGTAGCGGGGAATCATGGCATCCGGGCCTCCATGTGGCCGGCCTCGGAGCGCCACTCGAGGATCGCGGCGGCGAGCGCGGAGGCAACGCTGGCCTGATACTCCGGATCGTCGGGCTGGGCTGTGATCGCGTTGTCCGGTCCGCGCTGCGGAGCGAGTTCGACGGCAACGGCGGGACAGGTCATGCTGTCGACCGTGATCAATGCGGTGCGACCAAGCGTGACATTCATTCCGGCGTGGAGCAAGGCCGCGTTGAGCGCGCCGGCCAGAGCGACGCTGCGTGTGATGGCAACGGCTTGTGCTGTCTTCCATGGAACGAAGCGCGCGGCCGGAGCGGAAGCAAGCGAGGAGACGAACAGATGAACACCGGACCCGCTTTCGGTTGCGTGGATGTTGAGACAGACTTGTGCGTTGGCGCGGTTGGCAACGGCGGCGCGGGTGTCGGGATCGAGAGTGATGTCGGACTCGCGGGTGGTGATGACGGCAATGCCGCGCGCAGCAAGCAGCGAGCGCAGACGAACACTGAGCGCAAGGGTGACGGCTTTTTCCGGCTGTCCGCTGGTGAGCCGGCCGCCTCGATCAGCCCCTCCATGAGCGGCATCGAGAACGACGACAAAACGGGTTGCGGTGGGCGGAGCCTGTTGTGCGAACGCAAGCATCGCCGCTGCGGCGGCCGCTGCAAGTAACACGATCGATCGAAGAAAGGAAGGTCGCGGGAGTGTCATTTTACTCCAGCGCATAGATGGTGAGGCCGCTCAACAGCTTGGGATAGAAGTCGGTTGATTTTTGAGGCATGACGGAACCAGCGAACGCTACTTCGCGAAGCTGCTCCATTGTGACGGGCCGGGTGAGGAATGCCACATCTGCTTCTCCGCGGGTTACCTGCTCGACGGCTTCAGCCGCATCGCGCAGATAGCGAATATTGGTTTGCTCGCGCACCCTTTCCGCGTTGAGGCCGAGCAGCTTATCGAGCACGATGGTGTGCAAATGGGTGAGGTCGAGCTGACGCTGATGCTCCGGCAAGCCGGAAATCGCGGCCGCGGCGGCATCCGGCTTTGAGCGAAGCAGAAAGGCGCCCGCGCGGGTGACAGCGACAAAGGCTATTTCGGAACTGCCGCGAAGCACTTCAACGAAAGAGGCCGCGTCATCGCAGGAAAGCGACTCGACAGTGAACCAGGACTCGGCGGCGCGGGCGAAGTCGGCGGGATCGAAACTCTCGAGATTGTGCACGACGCGATGCGTGGGAAGAATGACCAGGCCATCGGAATCCATGTTGACAAAAGTCATCATCACGGCTGCTTCAGGAAACGAGGGCTGCGGCAGATGGCTGGTGCTGTGCTCGGCGTGAGCAAGAGAAGCCTGCGCGTGCTCTTTGGAATAATTAAGCGCTGTCTCGTAGCGATGGTGGCCGTCGGCGATGATGAGTTTCTTGTCCGCCATCGCCGCAACCAGAAGGCGAATCGCGGCAGGATCGCTGATGCGCCAAAGGCGGTGCAAGACGCCGTATTCGTCTGTAACTTCGGCTTCTGCGGGACCGTTTCCATCATAGAGAATTTTCTCTACGCTTCCGGCGGGGTCGGAATAGAGCATGAAGATCTGCCCGAAGTGGGCGCGCGTGGCTTTCAACAGATTCAGGCGGTCGCTTTTCGGCTTTGAAAGGGTGTACTCGTGACGAAAAACGACCTTTTCGTCGTAATCGTGGAGCCTGCCGAGGGCGATAAAGCCGCGACGCTCTTTCACGATACCGGTGTCGGGCACAGTGAACCGCTGCGAATAGGCAAAGATGCAAGGGGCGTTTTCCTGCACCAGGATGCCCTGATCCCGCCAGGCGCGAAAATCCCGTGATGCACGGGAGTAGACGCTTTCACCCTTTTCAGCGTCAAAGAGTTCAGGCAGTCCGAGAATAATGCGGATGAGGTTGTAAGGGCTGCGCTGGTAGTAGGCTTGTTGCATGGCAGGGGTGATTTTGTCGTAGGGCTGAGTGACCACGTCGCTCAGTCTGACCGAGGAAGCGTTGTAACGCCAGGCGCGGAATGGATAAATGGCGGCCATGCGAAGGCTATCAATCCCCATTGGAACGGTAGAATTTGCGCTTTGGGAACCCGCACAGAGTGGGCCGGGAACAAGGTGCGCTCAGACTGGATTGTATCCCAGCAACCCTGTCAGGTTCTGCGTTTTGACGGGACCAACCGTGCGTGAAACCGAGTCACCGTGGGCCAGACAAGGGAGGGGTAAAGCATGCTAATATCGCGTTCAATCTCAGGTACCCCGAAATGAGAACGCAATCCGATCGGCGGAATTTCTGGCGACACTGGCACCTCAACTCCTGTTCCGTGCGCATGGCGTTATGGACGAGTCTTTTGGTCTGTCTTTTAGGTGTGTCAGGCGCCTGGGCGCAGGACGATCCGCTGAACAAAGTCCATGTGACACCGCCCGCGTCAGCCACGCCTGCCACGGGTGCGCCCAAGGGAGCTGAAGCGCCGGCGTTGACCGGCGCGGCCGCGCTGAAGCCGCGTCCAGGCTCATTGATCCGGATGAACGTCGACCTCGTACTGGTTCCGATTACGGTTACCGATCCCATGAACCGGCTGGTGACGGGTTTGGAGAAGGAGGATTTCCAGGTTTATGAGAACAGCCAGGAGCAGAAAATCACCAGCTTCGCCAGCGAGGATGCGCCCGTTTCGATCGGCATCATTTTCGACCTTTCGGGATCGATGACGTCAAAACTCGTACGGGCAAGGGACTCGATTCTGCAGTTCATCAAGACGGCCAACCCGGAAGATGAGTTTTTTGTGATCGGATTCAACGACCGCCCGGAGCTGATTGAAGATTTCACTAGCTCGGTGGAAGATATTGAGGCGCGGCTTGCGACGGTGCGCGCCGGGCACCGAACGGCGCTGCTGGATGCAATCTATTACGGCGTGGAGAAGATGAAGGAAGCCAAGCATCAGCGCAAGGCACTGCTTGTGGTGTCAGACGGCGGCGACAATCGCTCGCGTTACACCGAGGGAGAAGTGCGCGCCCAGGTGAGAGAATCGGACGTGGAGATTTACTCTATCGGCATCTTTGACCCCTATGCTGCTACGCCCGAGGAGCGGATGGGTCCGCAACTGCTGAATGACCTGTCTGAGGAGACCGGCGGGCGCATGTACCGGGTGGACGACATCTCGGAGATGGGAGATATTGCCGAAAAGATCTCCACCGAACTTCGGAACCAATATGTGATTGGCTATAACCCCAAGGATCTGAATCGAGACGGTAAGTGGCGTAAAGTTAAGGTGAAGCTCAATCCGCCGCCGGGGTTACCTCCGCTCACCGTTCATGCTCGCACCGGTTACTATGCGCCCTTGCAATAGAGTATTTTTCGCGATTCTCCTTATTTCCGCTACAGCCTTGCCGCTCGGTGCCCAGCAACAGTCTGCCTCGCCCGCGCCTGCTCAAACCTCGCCTCTCACAGTGGATCGCGACCCCGTGCGCTCGCCCGATGCTGAGGTACCGCCGACGACTGCTGCGGGTCCTCTGAAGAAGGAGGGCGAGGGCTATATTCTGCGCACCGACGTGGAAGAAGTGGATCTGAATGCCACAGTCCTTGAGGGTTCGCGACTCGTCCAGAACCTGACCAAGAACGATTTCCAGGTGTTTGAGGACGGGGTAAAGCAGAACATTATCAGCTTCCAGCACACCGACCTGCCGGTATCGATGGGTCTGGTAATTGACAACTCCGGGTCGATGTACAGGAAAAGGCCGGCGGTGAACAAGAGCGCGCTGGACCTGGTTGCAGCGTCAAACCCCAATGATGAAGCCTTCGTGGTGAATTTTTCCGACGAGGCATTCATTGACCAGGACTTTACTTCGAACATCAACAAATTGCGCGACGGATTGTCGCATATCGAGTCCCGCGGCGGTACGGCGCTCTATGACGCGGTGGTGGCTTCGGCAGACAAGCTTGTGGCCGATGCCAAGCGCCCCAAGCAGGTGCTGGTCGTGATCACCGATGGGGAGGACAATGCGTCGACGTTGACACTGGAGCAGACAATCCGCCGGGTGCAGCGGCTTTCCGGGCCGGTGATTTACACCATCGGGCTGCTGTTCGGCGACGAGATGACCCATTCCGAGATCCGGCATGCGCGGCGGGCGCTCGAAATGATGTCGACCGAGACGGGCGGGATGGCATTCTTTCCTCATTCGATGGAGCA
>DATKPJ010000170.1:0-15391 GCA_035524195.1 Occallatibacter sp. | reverse complement strand
GCAACGCGGTGGGAGATGATTCGGATGGCGGTTCTGCGCAATGCACGGATCGGCATTGTGGGCGCCATCATTCTGGGCCTGGGCCGCGCATTGGGCGAGACCATGGCCGTCGCCATGGTGATCGGCAACACGCCGGAGATTCATCGGTCAATTCTTGCGAATGGAAGCACGATGGCAGCGGTGATTGCCAACGAATATGCCGAAGCCGTGAGCGACATGCACTACAGTGCGCTGACCGAAATCGGCCTTGCCTTGTTTGTGGTGACCATTATCGTGAACGCCCTGGCACAGTTGTTGATGTGGATGGTGACGCGGGGAACGCCGTCGCAGGCGCGCTGAGGAGACTCTGTTGAGTTCGGATACGTTCAGATTGAGAACCCGGATGCGGGCGGTGACTGACGACGCAGTCACGGTGTTGGCGATTCTGGCCACCGTGCTTGTCATTGCGCCGCTGGTGGCCATCTTCGCGTACCTGTTGTATAAGGGCGCCAGTTCGCTGAACCTGGCATTCTTCACGAAGATTCCCAAGCCCGTGGGCGAGACGGGCGGGGGCATGGCGAATGCCATCATCGGCTCCGGCGTGCTGCTCGCGATCGCCAGCATTCTTGGAGTCCCGATTGGGATCGGCGGCGGCATCTTTCTGGCCGAGTTCGGACGGGGAACCAAACTCGCGAACGCAGTCCGGTTTACGGCCGACGTGCTGAACGGGGTTCCATCGATCGTGATGGGCATGGCTATTTATGTTTTGATTGTGAAACCACATATCGCGTGGCTTCCGTTCACAGGACATTTTTCGGCTTTCGCGGGCGGCGTGGCGTTGGGCATCATGATGGTTCCCACGGTATGCCGGACGACGGAAGAGATGCTCCTGATGGTGCCCCACGCGGTGCGCGAGGCGGCGCTCGGCCTGGGTATTCCGAACTGGCGGTCAGTGCTTTCCATCACCGTGAAGACAGCCTCGCCCGGCATTATCACGGGGTGCATGCTGGCTTTCGCGCGGGTGGCCGGCGAGACGGCTCCGCTGATCTTCACGGCCTTTGGGAATAATTTCTGGAGCGTCAGCCCGAATAACGCAATTGAAGCGCTGCCGCTGCAAATCTATGTGTACGCGCTCTCGCCGTACGACGAGTGGCACCGGCTGGCGTGGGCGGGATCGCTGGTCTTGATCGTTCTCATTGTGCTGGCGGTGGCATTGGTGCGCTGGGTGACGAGCCGCGGGGTTTTGAAAGGGGCAAGCTGAGTGGGCGTTGGCATCGAGGTTAAGAACCTGAATGCGTGGTACGGAAGCAACCACACGCTGCAGGACATCACTCTGAACATTCCGGCCAATCATGCGACGGCGCTGATCGGCCCCTCCGGATGCGGCAAGAGCACATTTGTGCGCTGCCTGAACCGGATGCACGAAACCAATCCGATTGCGCGCGCCACGGGAACGGTACGCATCGGCGATCTGGATATCTATGAGGATGCGAAGCCAGTGCAGATCCGGCGACGGGTGGGCATGGTCTTTCAGCGGCCAAACCCGTTTCCAACCATGTCGATCTACGACAACGTGGCATCGGGACTGAAACTCAACGGGTACAGCAATCGCAGGGCCATGGATGAGATTGTTGAGAAGTCGCTTAAAAACTCAGCGCTTTGGGATGAAGTGAAGGACGATTTGAAGAAGAAATCCGGAGCCAGCCTCTCGGGCGGCCAGCAGCAGCGGTTGTGCATTGCACGCGCCTTGGCGGTCGATCCGGAGGTGCTGCTGATGGATGAACCAGCTTCGGCACTTGACCCAGTATCTACTTCGAAGATCGAAGATCTAATCTTTCAGCTCAAGTCGCAGTACACTATCGTGATTGTGACCCACAACATGCAGCAAGCAGCGCGCGTGGCAGAGAAGACGGGATTCTTCTTGAACGGGCGGCTTGTGGAGTTCGACGCGACGCACAAGATCTTCACCAACCCGAGCGACAAGCGCACCGAAGATTACATCACAGGCAGGTTCGGATGACACGGATACGGTTTCAACAGAGCCTGGATGAGCTCAAAGAGAACCTCCTGGTGATGGCGGGCCTGGCAGAACAGGCGATTCAGCGCGCCATTGAGGCTTACCGCGTGCGCGATCTATCCATCTGCGACCTGGTAAGCCGGAGCGAAAACGCGATCAACCGCCTGGAACGCGAGATCGATCAATCGGCGCTGGATTTGCTGGCCATGGAGCAACCGATGGCCATCGATCTTCGTTTCATCCTGAGCGTGATCAAAATCAACGCGGACCTTGAGCGCGTTGGCGATGCGGCCAAGAGCATCAGCGATCGGGTGCGCAACATGGAGCAGATGGCGGTGGCGGAGTTGCCCGTCGATATTCCGCGGATGGCCACACTGGCCACGGAAATGGTGCGCAAGAGCCTGCAATCATTTATCGAAGCCGATGCGGAACTGGCGCGCTCCGTGCTGACCATGGATGATGCGGTGGACGCGATCAATCGTGCAGCCTACAAGGCTCTGACCAAGGTGATGGAAGAACAGAGCCATATTGCGCCGCAAGCGTTCAATGCACTGATGATTTCAAGGTCGCTCGAGCGCGTCGCCGATCACGCAACAAACATCGCCGAGGACGTGATTTTCTGGGTGCAGGGCGACGATGTGCGGCACTTCAAGAGTGTAGAGAAGGATGGCAAGAAAAAGAGCCAGCCTTCGACTTAGCTCAGCGATTCCCACCAGTCCAGAATCAACATGCGCGGGTAGTAGAGGCCGGCGCGAATCGGGAGGTCACCGCCATGCAGGGCTCGCAGGATTGCGGCATATGATTCGAGCTGCGGGGCAAACAGGGTCCGGAGCGCGGAGACTTCTGCAGCGTCAAGAGTGTCAGCATGCGCTGTTTTGTAGTCGATGATCCACCATGTATCGTTCCCCTCCTGAAGGGGTTCCAATCCGGCGCGAAAAATGCGATCGACACGCACTGAACGCAACTCCCCGTTCACAACGCCAGACCAGGAGGCCTCGCTGCCGGCGTCGCCGTGCGGGGAAAGGATCCATTGCCCGTGCACGTCTTCTGAGGCCCTGTCGACAAAATCAAAAGCCTGGGCAGCCATGCGTTCCGCTTGCGCGCGGTGAATCCCGGAGGCCCGAATCCGGGCGGAGATTGCCGGTTGCAAGCTGCGGAGCGCGACGCGGGCGGCGTCCCATTCCATGATCGAGCGGAGGCGCGCCAGTTCTTCCATTAAATTGTGTACGGCACTCCCCAAGGCGCGCGAAAGCAGGCCGCCTTCATGGCGCAAGTAAAGTCGTTCGTCCCTTCCGCCCACAGGGAAATCCGGTCGCCGGTCACTGCCGGCATCAAAAGCAGCGGCAAGCCTGAAGTCCGCCGGAAGGCGACGTAAGAATGCAGGCCTGGCGACGGAAGGCATCTCGCTCAGATTCGATCCCTCCGCGGCGATGTCTTGAATCACATGCTCTTTGTCCGCCTCAGATGCAGCCCGGTTTGCCGCCCATTGGACGAAGCGCGCACGAATCTCCCGTTGAAACGCAGGCCATGCTGTCGCGAGCAGATTGTTTTTGGGTTCAACCAGGGCAGGAGAACCGTTCTCGTCGGCGAACTCAGGTTGGGCGAAAAAGTGAAGCTCATCGCGCGCGCGCGTCGCGGCTACATAAAGGATGCGGCGCATCTCCTGAATCTCGCGATCATGGCAGACGCGGTCGACCCACTTTTTCGTCTTTCCACCCTCGGCACCCTTCGATTGCAGGGGCGCAACCAGGAATTCGGTGATTCGGCCCGAGTTGTCAGGCTGTGCAAGGCCGCGTTCGAGCCACGAGAGCAAATTGATCCGGCCCCGGCTGCTCGACGCCTGCAGTTCGGGCACAATCACGGTTTCAAATTCCAGACCTTTTGCCTTGTGAATCGTCATCAACTGCACGCCGCAATCTCCGGTGGCATCGGCATCGGGCAAAGCTGTGAGGCGATCGAGAGCGGTGTCGATTGCGGGACCCAGCATGTCCTGGAGCCCTTCGGGCAAAGCGTCGAGACAGTTCCAAAGGAGATCGAGGTTGGCCTGTGCCGCTGCATCGACGCACCAATCGCCGCCAAGACGCGTCCAGACTTGCTGCAGCCAGGTGCCAGGAGCGGCAGTTGGCAACGCCTTGCGCAGCGCCGGCAACCAATCGATCACGTTCTGCAGGCGTGCAACGGCAGCCTGGCCCTCCTCGCTTAGCAGAGCGCGACGTTCAGCGAGTAGCTCGGGAATGCTGCGTTTCAGCAGAACGGCCTCGTCGGTGCTGACCAATTGATGCAGGTCAACCAGCGAGAGTCCGCACCATGGCGCACGGAGCACGCTGAGCCAGGCCACACGATCTTGCGGATTGAGCATCGCGCGCCCGAGCGCCAGGGCGTCACGAATCTCCGGGCGGTCGCGGAGTTGCTCAAGCTCAACGGCGCGAAAAGGTATTCCCGCCTCGCGAAGGGCCATCGCAATGGGCACAAGCGCCTTGTGAGTGCGCCCCAGGACAGCTACGCGATACTTCGCTTCGGCGCCGTGCGCCTGCGCGTCGCGGGCCTGCTCAATGAGTTCCTGCTTGCCGCGAATCAGGTTGAGAATCTCCTCGATCTGAGCCTTGCGGACACTCTCCTTTTCACGCGACGTGTCTGAATCTCCGCTTTTGCCGGGTGCGATGCGAGGTGCAAAATCAACGTGCAGGGTGAGCCGCGGATGGGGTGATGCGACGGGCAGTCGTGCGGAAATGGAAGATGAGTATGTCAAGCTACTGCCATCGTTTACCGCGAAAACTTGAACAAAAGTGTCGTTCAGGCGATCAACCAGTTGCGGATCGGTGCGAAAGTTTGCCAAGAGAGGCGCAAAGTCGAAAGCGAAACGTGTGCCGTCGGGCATGTCGATGCCGAATTCTTTTACGCGGGGGAACAGTTCGGCATCGGCATCGCGGAAGGAATAAACGGACTGCATTGAATCGCCGACGACGAAACAGGTGCGCCCGGCGGGATCAGCCCACGCGGCCATCAGGGACGAGAGCAGGTCATGCTGGCGGCGGCTTGTGTCCTGAAACTCGTCAACAAGAAGGTGGTGGATTCCGTCTGCGAACTTCTGTGCGCCTTCGCTTGGAAAGCCATCCTCGTCGCGCAGGGCCCGCTGCGCGATCTGTGCTACCTCGATGAAGTCCACTTTGCCCGTTTCAGCGAAGATGGTTTTCAATTCGCCGGCGGCGTGGCGCAGGACAAGAAAACAGGAGCGGACAATTTTCCATTCTTCCTCGGTGTAATGAACCAGGGGCAGGTCGCGAATGGCGGCAAACGCCTCCTGGAGACCATTGACGGAGGCGCACGACGCAGTCAGCCTCCCAAACCTTTGCTTGCCGTCCCGCCCGCGTAATGATGATGGAAATCCATCGCTCGTTTTCAAGCCCTTCTCTGAGCGCCACACTCCCTCCTGGGTGAGAAGAAAATCCGCGAGAGAACTGTAAATATCGCGCGCTGACTCCAGGTCTGTGAGAAACGGGGCACGCGGTATTTCGACATTCTCCGCCAATCCCCAGGGCGAGTTGTCTCCGGGGTCTTCGCAGGCATACCGCGCCAGTTCCAAGGCAGCTTGGCGCAAGCCCGGAAGCTGGTCGAATCGTTCGCTGAGCCGGGTCAGGCCCTCTCGTACGGCATTTGCAAAAGGCTGCTCCATGCGCTCACGCAGGGCATCCCAATCAGGCTCGCGATTGAGAACGAAATCGTGCATCCACTGGTCGCGTTTGGCGAGCATCTCGACCAGCAGTTTCTCCATTTCCTGCCAGTTGTTGTCGCGCCAGCGGAGAAGCTCCTCAATCGCCAGAGTGAGCGCCGGATTGTCTGCCCCAAGCATCTCAAGCGTTCGGCGAGCGGCACGTCGATACAATTCTGTTGCCTGCTCGACCGTGTCGAGTTCTCCGCCGATTCCTGCAAGCAGCGGTTGTTGCAGCGCAATCTCACGGCAAAAGGAGTCGATGGTGGAGATGCGAAGCGCCGCGGGAAGATCGAGAAGTTGCCAACCGAGTTTCTCTGACTGCAGGAGAGCCCGCTTGCCGA
Organism: Occallatibacter sp.; assembly: GCA_035524195.1. Taxonomy (GTDB): domain Bacteria; phylum Acidobacteriota; class Terriglobia; order Terriglobales; family Acidobacteriaceae; genus Telmatobacter. The sequence continues at coordinate 9,342 of DATKPJ010000170.1, read as the reverse complement.
GCGCGTTCAAAGAAAAGTCGCCGTCTGTGTGCGTTGCTGTCTCGCCGGCCGAGACTTTTTCCAGCTCCGATAGAATGCGGTGGCGCATCTCGGCGGCGGCAGCCCTGGTGAACGTGATGGCGACAATCTGGGCCGGATCTTCAACCTCACCAAGTAGACGAAGAAAGCGGCGCGTGAGGAGGTCAGTTTTGCCGGAGCCGGCAGGCGCCTGTACCAGTACGGATCGAGATGTGTCGAGCGCCGTTTCGCGTTGTTCCTGGTCGGGAGGGTTGCGATCACTCATCGTCATCCTCCTCGTCTTCCTCATCTTCTTCCTCTTCCACCGAGGGGAGAAAGCCGTCCTGCTCCAGGATTCTGCAAACGGATTGCAGGCCGCATCGCTCGCACGTCCGGGGCTGCTCGCGGGGCTTGAGGTCAGCTCTGCCAGCAAGAAAGGCCTGTGCAAGGTCCTGTATACAGGTGCGCCAATCGTCCAGCTGTTTTTCCGTCAGAGGGGTGCGAACCAGTCCATTTGTGCCATTCAAAGAGGCAAGAAGGGTTGACCTGGCATGTCGAACGTAACCCGCAAAGGTTTGATCGCCTGGGCGCAATTTGGCAAAGACCAACCCACCGAGTTGCGCTCCTCTGTCGATTCCGAATCCGGCATAAAGCGGCAGTTGCACATCGTCAGGGCGAGGAACATTCCACGATGCCGGGGAAACATTGCCGCTTTTGTAGTCGATGACCAGCATGGAACCATCGTTCAGCCGGTCGATTCGGTCAAGGCGCAGGTGAAGCGTGAGCCCAGCGATTTCTATGGTGCGATCGATCTCGATCTCCTCGACCGCGAACGCGCAGCGCGTTGCCTCGTAGTTCAGCCATTCCGTGACGAGGCGGGTCAGGCGCTCTGTTTCGAGATCGAGGTAGCGGCTCGGCATCAGCTCCCGGACCGCCGCCGGAGCTGAGTCCTGCATGACTCGCCGAACATTTGCTTCGACGAGAGCGCCGAGATCAGTGCGAGCGATGAGATCGGCTTTGCTGCGCACTCCGTTGGGAGGGCCGGTCCAGATCGCGTGCAACACCGCGTGCAACAGCGAACCGCGCTGCGATGGGGTCAGTCCGGCTTCGGCACGGTCCCAGTTCGACGCCCCCAGCCTTGCCGTCGCGAATGCCTTGAACGGACATTGGGACTGGGCCGTCAATATCTCTGATCCGCCCTGGACCTGCCGAGGCGAATAGGAGATGTTGCCCTTGTCTTCGACACATGCCGCAATCGGTGCTGAGGAGGGAGGCAGAGACCATGCAGCGGGGAATGGATGCGGAGCCCCGGCAAACTCCATTGCCAGGCGCGACGGCCGGGACTCGACCTCCTTCTTTTGCCGTGCATAGCTGAAATGAACCAGGGGCGCGGACGTCATGATGCGGCCGGTGATCGCTTTTGCGATCTGGCGGTCGTGGCCCGGCGACGCGTGCGGCATGGCCGCCTCGCGCTGCACAAACAGAGGAAGCATGGGGTGCATCGAGCCTGCCGCCGGCCAAGCATCCTCGTCGGCCCCGAGAAACCAGATTGCATCGGCTGCGAGCCCCGCAGCCTCGGCCGGACCAATGATTTGAATCGGCGCATTGACTGATTCGGGTGCAAACAGCGTTTCGTTGAGCGTGCGGTCGAGCATAGAAAGGAAGTCAAGCCAATGCAAGCGCCGGCCATCAAATCCAAGCGAGCCGCATGTGTCCAGCGCTTGCTCGAAACTGCGGTAGGCCTGAAACTCGGAGCTGGACAAGGGATGCTGGTCCGGAATTCCCAGATCTGCAAGCAAGTGCGGGACGAAAGCGGCCCATTCAAGAGAGTCTCTGTTCCTGATGTCCGATTGGAGCCGGCGCCGCGCAAGCAGCATGCGTCGAATCCACGTTTCAGACGGGTTCTCAGAGCCTGTTCGCGGCCTGATAAAAGCATCGAGAGTCCAGTGGGTTCGTTGCAGCCCGCGCCGCCGAAGCGACCGCATGTGCGCCTGCAATGAAGCAGATTCTGCCGGGGTTAAGGAAGCGAATGTCGACGAGAAGATCCAATCGAGCTCATTCTCACTGAGCGAACCGTCAAGCCACTTCAAAAGCAGCAGGGCGCTGCGCACAAGCGGAGTTTGCGCCAGAGGAGTGCCCAATGAAAACTCGAAGAGCGGTGTGCTGCGCGGGGGGGTGAAGCGAAGAAACGCCCGCTCATACTCGCCTCGGCGCGCAGCGATCTCCTGCGAGATCACCAGCAGCCGTGCGTCGGGATGCGCTGCCAGGAAACGGTTGCACCACTGCGCGCAAACCTTCGCCTCGGCCTGTTGATCCGGAGCCTCATAAAACGCAATCTGCGTTGCCGATTCGCCGGCCGGAGCCTGGCGCCACAAGCCCCACGCATCGAACAGGGACTTCTGCGTGGGAACGATCCGGTCAAAGCCGACCACAAGCAGTGGCGGGCGTTGGGCATTGTCTGCTTGCATCGCCCCAGTCAACTCGATCGGCAGGCGGCTGAAGCTGATGAGCTGATTGCTTCGGCACATCCCATCGAATGCCGAGAGCCATCTGCTCCATGTTCCGGCATCCTGGTCCCACCCCGCGCGCGCGGATTCGCGCAGGTATTGTGGCGCGTAGAGACAAAGAAGCTCGTGAGCGCGCATTGCCATCTCAGCGAGGCGCTGCCGGGGTGCATCAAGCAACGTGACAAGATGCGATTCGCGGCCAATGATGTCTGCCCACAGCAACTGGTCTTGCGCGGAGTTGAGCAGCATACGGCCATCGGCAGCGCGCTTCTCCCATGCGGAGCGCATGAAGTTTGTCCAGCTCAGGATTTCGGGGGAAGCCCACGCTGAGAGGCCTTCCGTACGGCGCCGTTGATGGAAGGCGAAGCGGAGCGCGCGCGCAGACCGGTCGCTGGCCGTAATGACAAGTCCCCCGGCGCGAAGCCAACTGTCGATCTCAGCCCCTGCCAGAGAGCCCATGCCAGCGTTATACGCCGGCGGGCAGGGAAGCGCCATCCGTGGAAAACCGGGACCTCACCTCGCGGTTGTAAACTGGGGTATGTGACTCGCCGTATTCTTCTTCCCACTCTTCTCGCATTCCTTTCACTGACCGGTTGCCACTCCGGCCAACAGGGCGCATCCCAGGCATCGACGAATCCTGATTTTCAGGTTTACCATTTGCGCGGCAAGATCGTGACAACGGATGCCGCTCATGGCGTTGTGGTGGTAGACCATGAAGCGATCCCCGGTTTCATGGATGCGATGACGATGCCTTATCAGCTCAAGGATCCGAGCATCATCAGCGACCTGCATCCGGGCGATGTCATCACCGCGGATGTAGATGTATCGAAGACCGCGAGCGAAACTGTTCAACTGGATCACATCGTGGTGATCGCGCAGGCAAAGCCCGATTACCGGCCGACGGTGATTTACCATGTGCCTGCTCCGGGCGACGTGGTGCCCGATTTCGCGCTGCGCAACGAAGATGGACGTACGATTCACTTGCGGCAATTTCGCGGCAAGGAACTGCTGATCACGTTTATCTACACGCGATGCCCCCTGCCCAATTTCTGTCCTCTGGTCACGCACAATTTTGCGGTGATCGACAAGTCACTGGCAGCCCATCCGGCGCTGTATGCGAAAACCCACCTGCTTTGTGTGAGCTTTGATCCGGAGCACGACACGCCTGAACGGCTCAAGGCCTATGGCGAGGAATACATGGGCTCCGATGCGAAGGATGCCTTCAAACACTGGGATTTCGCGGTTGCGAAGAAGCCGGTTCTCATGGACATGGCCAAGTATTTCGATGTCGGGATCACATATGGGGCCAACGACAGCATTACCCACACGCTCTCCACGACGCTGATCGGCGCCAATGGCAAGGTGGTGCATTTTTATCCGGGCAACGATTGGACGCCGCAGCAGGTGTTGACCGATGTGAAGCAAGCTTCGTCAGGGGCATGAATTCAACTCGGCGGATTGCCATCAGGGCAGGGAAGCAAATCATGAGTGATGGATTGCAAATCCGGAAGAATGCTCAACTGGATTTCCTCTCATTGGGGGCGCTCGTTCATCGTCTCGATACGGGCATTGTGCCATTTCGCAAAGCGACGGAATGCGCGATCCACGTAAGCGGCGGTGAGTTCAACGTTGCCGCGAATCTGGCGGATTGTTTCGGGCTTCGAACAGCAATTGTCAGCGCCATGGCCGACTATCCCATCGGGGATCTAATCGCGGAGCGGGTTCGCGCCATGGGTGTAAAGCCGTTCTACAAACACTTCAAGAACAACGGCGTAAACGGTCCGAATATGGCGACCGTGTACAGCGATCGCGGATTCGGGGTGCGCGCTCCAGTGGTGTTTTATAACCGGGCCAATGAAGCCGCGGCGCAACTGAAGCCGGGCGATTTTGACTGGAAGGAGATTTTCGCCGGAGGCGTTCGATGGGTCCACAGCGGCGGAATCTTCGCCGCGCTCTCGCCCACAACCGCTGAACTTGCGGCCGAAATGATGAAGGCGGCCAAGGCGGCAGGCGCCGTGACCTCCTTTGACTTGAACTTCCGCGAGAAGCTCTGGAAGATCCATGGCGGAGATGTTCGCGCTGCTGAAACCATTGGCAGGATCGTGGAAAACGTGGACGTGCTGGTGGGCAATGAGGAAGATTTGCAGAAGGGCCTGGGCATCCCGGGGCCGGAGATGGCAGCCAAATCAAAGCTTGATCCGAGCGTCTTTATCGCGATGATCGACACAGTCGTGAAGAAGCTTCCGCAGGTGAAGGTCGTGGCTACCACGCTGCGCGAAGTGCACTCGACCAACCGGCATAGTTGGAGCGCCGTAGCGTGGATCAACGGCAAGACCTACAACGCGCCGACGGTCGAGCTTGATGTGTATGACCGCGTGGGCGGCGGCGACGGATTTGCGGCCGGCTTCATCTATGGACTTTTGAGCGGCGAGGCGCCCGAAGAGGCCGTCAAACTTGGATGGGCGCATGGAGCGCTGCTGACCACCTTTCCCGGCGATACGACGATGGCGAGTTTGGAGCAGGTCAAGGCATTCGCCAAGGGCGGATCGGCGCGTATTCAACGCTAGCTTCGACGTGGATCTACGGCGGTATTTGCCCTATTCTTCGCATCTTAGCTGCCGGGTGGCACATCCATCTAACTGATATGCTGGCCGTGTCTTGTAGAGAGAGGTCTTGAATGGCAAAGGTAACCCTGGTTTTTGCGGCACTTTTGATTGCCCTCGGTTTGGTCAGCTATCTGGGTACGGGAAGCCAACATCCTACAGCGCTGATTCCCGCCTGGTTCGGACTGGCGTTGGGGGTTTTTGGATTTCTGGCCATCAGTCCCAGCGAATCGCAGCGCAAGCTCTTTATGCATGTCAATGTAACCATCGGACTTGTCGGGTTTCTCGGCGCCGGGATCCGGGCGGTCCAGGAATTCGTTCACGCCGGTTCGACGGGGAAGCCGATCGATTCAATTGCCGTCGGCGCGCAGGTAACAATGGCGGGCCTTTTGCTGATTTACGTTCTTCTCTGCGTTCGGTCGTTTATTGCCGCGCGTCGCGCGGGAAAGGTCTAACGCTTGAGCACGATGCGCGGAGCGGGAATGGGCATGAGCATGCGCGCGGAGCGCACGCCGGGTGGACGTGGCGCGGGCGCCGGACAGGGGGATCTTCCCAAGCGCAAACCAGACCTGAAGAAGCTCCTGCCACAGATATGGTCTCTGGTCAAGCCACGCAAAGGTTTGCTGGTAGCCGGTATGGCATTAATGGCCGTCAATCGTGTCGCCGGCCTGGTGCTGCCTCTGGTCTCAAAGCCGCTGTTGGACAAAGTGCTCACTCCTGCCCATGCGGAGCCACAACTGCTGCCCCGCATTATTGCGGCGGTGCTTGCGGCCACGATTGTGCAGGCAATTACCTCGTATTCTCTGACCCAGCTGCTTTCGGTTGCAGGTCAGCGCCTGATCGCAGAGATGCGCCGCGAAGTGCAGAGACATGTCGGCCTGCTGTCGGTCGCGTACTATGACGAGAATCGCACCGGAACACTTGTGGCACGAATCATGACCGACGTGGAGGGGGTGCGCAACCTGGTCGGGACCGGGCTTGTGCAATTCGTGGGTGGAATGCTCACCGCGGTGCTGGTCTTTTTCTTCCTGCTCTATCGAAGCGTGACAGTTACGCTTGCGGTGTTCGCGGTGGTGGGCGCGTTTGTTTTCGTGCTCCAGTATGGGTTCAAGGTCATCCGCCCCATCTTCCGCGAGCGCGGCAAGATCAACGCGGAAGTGACGGGCCGGCTCACAGAGTCACTGGGCGGCGTCCGCGTGATCAAGGGGTATCACGCCGAGGACCGCGAGCACCAGGTTTTCTCAGCCGGGGTGGACCGACTGCTCGCGAACGTGATGAAGTCGCTGACCATGACGAGCGTTCTGGGATCGGCATCGACGACAGTGTTGGGTATCGTTTCCGCGATGGTGATGTGGCTGGGCGGACATCTCGTGCTCAACAGCACGTGGTCGGTCGGTTCGTACTTTCAATACAACGTGTTTCTCGCGTTGATGGTCGCGCCGGTTTTTCAGATTGTGAACGTTGGCACGCAACTGACCGAGGCGTTTGCGGGCCTGGATCGCACCAACGAGATTCTGGCGGAGCTCGAAGAGAACCAGGAGCCGGGACGCACGGTGAAGATGCCGCCGATTGTTGGCGCGGTGCGGTTTGAAGATGTCGAATTCGCCTATGTTCCGGACAAGCCGGTGCTGCATGGGATCAGTTTTTCGGCCCAGCCGGGTACGGTCACCGCGCTGGTGGGCTCGTCGGGTTCCGGCAAGTCGACGATCATCAGTCTGCTTTGCGCTTTTCATACGCCATCAAAGGGGCGCGTGGTGGTAGACGATATTGACCTGGCCAAAGTTGATCTGCACACCTTTCGTTCGCAACTCGGAGTGGTGCTGCAGGATTCGTTTCTCTTCGATGGTACGATTCGCGAAAATGTCATGTTTTCGCGTCCTGACGCGACGGAAGAGGAATTCTTGTTTGCGTGCCGCACCGCCCGCGTGGACGAGTTTGCCGAACGTTTCCCGGAAGCCTACGAAACGATCGTCGGCGAGCGGGGCGTGAAGCTTTCCGGAGGCCAGCGTCAGCGGCTGTCGATTGCACGTGCGCTTCTGGCCCAGCCGCGCATCCTCATCCTCGACGAAGCGACCAGCTCTCTCGATTCCGAGTCAGAAGCGATGATCCAGGCGGGATTGAGTCAGCTCATGCAGGGGCGCACGACGTTTGTGATCGCTCACCGGCTTTCGACCATCAGGCGCGCCGACCAGATCCTGGTCGTGGAGCAAGGCGTGGTGGTTGAGCGCGGAAATCATGCTGAATTGTTCGCAAAGGGCGGCCGCTACTACGACCTCTATACGCGCCAGCATGGTCTTGAAGCGAATCTGTTTCTGGCTCCCGGCGAGGGAGATGTGGTCGCCGTTTAGGTCAATTCGCAGAGCCACTTACGATTTGCAGAGATGAAAGTCTATTGCAGTTCGAAGGCGGCGGTTTCTTGACGGGTATCCCATATTCTGAGAAACTCGAATAGTAATCAGTGGACGGAACAAAGGACCAAAATGCGAGACGCACCTCCCCAAGGCACATACAAAGTTCAGGCCCTCGACAGGGCGTTCGCCGTGTTGGATTTGCTCGGAGAGAGCGATACGCCACTGGGATTGGCGCAGGTGGCATCGTCGCTGCAACTTCATAAGAGTACAGCGCACCGCTTTCTGATGGTGCTTGAACGCCACCACATGGTTGAACGCACCAGCGGAGGGAAGTTCCGTCTTGGGCTACGTCTTTTTGATTTCGGGAACCGCGCCATCGAGCAGTATGATCTGCGCGAGCGTGCCCAGCCACATCTTCGCCGGCTGGTTTCAGAAACAGAAGAGACGGCTCACCTCTGCATTCTTGAACAGGCGCGCGTCATCTACATCGACAAGATCGAGCCGGCGCATTCGGTTCGCATGATTACGCGCATTGGAGCGAGCAATCCGGTGCACTGCACCTCGGTGGGAAAGGCGATTCTGGCGTTTCTACCCGAAGAGCGGATTAACGATATCGTGCGCCGCACGCGTTTCGAGCGCTTCACCAATCGCACCATCTCGACAGCCGAAGCGTTGCGAGCGGAGATCGAAAAGACCCGGCGTCGCGGTTATGCCGTGGACGACGAAGAACTGGAAGAAGGCCTTCGCTGCATTGCTGTGCCGCTGCTGGACGCGCAACGCTATCCGGTGGCCGCGATCAGCGTCTCGGGACCTTCATTTCGCGTGACTGCGCAAAAGCTTCCGTCCATTGCGAATCATCTGCTTCAGTGCGTGCGCGGCATTGCACAGGACATGGGATTCAGTCCGGCCGGCCGGGGCAGCCGCGTCGCGGCATGGGCCGTGTAGCTTTCGGGTTGCATGGCATCTGCTGCGCGAATTACCGAGCAGGAATCCAGTTGGGACCGATCAGCGCGCGCAGATTCTGCGCGGTCGCCCAGGGAGCCGCGCCCTTGAATTTGCCAATCCAAATGGGACCTTCACCAATCCTCACCCGGTCGGGTGTGAACTCCGGCGAGAGAGCATTCGCCATCAGCGCGTAACTTGCCCCCTTATGCAATCGCAGAGCCTTCCAGCATCCGCCAGGAACGGCGATCAGAGGCTTTTCGCCCGCGGCAATATCGCGGCCGAGAGTGATCTTTTCGACATGGCCATCCGGATGGAAGATGAAGTAATCGACCGGCCCGCCTTCGATCAGGATGTGCGTATTGTCTGAGGCAAGCCAGTGCAGGTAGTTCACCGGCCGGTCGCGCGTGAGCATGTAATACACCTGGCTTTGAATCGCAAGGGAACGTCCGTCGAAGTTCGACCTTTGTGCAGACTCCCCGATGAGGGCGAGATAGCCTGATTCCTTTGGCAGAACCTTGAGGTGAAGCTCCGCAATCAGCTCCCGCGCCCGCGCATCGGTATTCGGCGGAGCAGCAGCCTCGAGGGGAGTCAAAGTGCAGAGGACAAGGGTGAGACCAAGAACCTTTTTCATAGTTTTCAAGGTACTCGATGGCGCAACGACCTGCCTGTGAACTTGGCGCCGGATGTCGATTCAACTTGATTGGCTATTGGTGAATCCAAGCAGCGCGGCATCGCCCACATAGAGACGCCTTTCTGATACACTCATTGATGTTGCACAGCTTGAATGCATCGACACCGCCCGGTATCGGATGCAGCCGGAAGCGCGATGATCGCGCGAAATGAGGCTTTCATTTCAGGAGAGTGACTTCCTCTGAAGCCTGACTTTCCGGTGTCCAGGTAGCACCTGGGGACGTAGCTCAGTTTGGTTAGAGCGCTGCC
>DATKPJ010000169.1:0-10987 GCA_035524195.1 Occallatibacter sp. | reverse complement strand
GCGCGGTTCCACATGCACGCTCCGCAATGAATTACAAGCTTGTAGGGCGAAAGATCCTGCGGGAATTCACGGCCTTTCACATGCGTGAATTCGAGTGCTCCACCCACGTACTGCTGCAGCCAGCGCGGAATCTTGACGCGCCCGATGTCTTCCTCGATGGGATGGTGCGTACACGTCTCCGCGATCAGGACCTTGTCGCCGGGACGGAGTTCGTCAACCGTCAGCGCCGCCCTTGTTTGCGCGACCAGGTCCCCCTTCAGACGCGAAAGCAGGATCGAGAAGGCGGTCAGCGGCACTTCGCTCGGTGTCACGCGTGCGACCTTGTCGAAAACCTGCGCGTCCGTGACGACAAGGCTCGGAAGCGTCTTCAAATTGTTCAGCGCCTTCTTCAGGCCCGTGTCCTGCACCACCACGCAGGAAGACTGGCCATCGAGAAGGTCCCGAATAGCCTGCACCTGCAACTGCTTGATGCGGCCTTTCGGAGCTTCCCTGTCGATCGGCATTACCAGCACTGCCGTCTCGTCCTTGCCCACAAGGTCGCGAACAATTGTCTGCGACCCGGTCTCGTCAACCGGGGCCGCCTGCCACAACAAGTTTCGAAAGGCGTCCAGCCCCTCGCCCGTCGTCGCTACAATTTCTGCATAGGCGACGTTCTCCTGATCAAAAAGCGCCAGTTGGTCCGGCGTCGGCTTCTGCAAGTCTGCTTTGTTCAGCGCGATCAGGACGGGAACCTTGTGCGACCGTAATTCGGCCAGCAGGTTCTCTTCGAACGCGCCCCACTCTCCGGCTTCCGCCACCAGCACGCCTACATCCGACCGGGCGATCGCCTGCCTCGTCTTCTCGATGCGCTGTGCGCCCAGCGCACCCACGTCATCCACGCCGGCGGTGTCCACAAACAGAACCGGCCCAATCGGCAGTAGCTCCATCGGCTTTTCCACTGGATCGGTCGTGGTGCCGGCGATTTCCGACACGATGGAGACCTGCTGTCTTGTAATCGCATTCAGCAAACTTGACTTGCCCACGTTGCGGCGCCCGAACAAACCAATGTGCAGGCGGAACCCCTTCGATGTTGCGCGTTGCATCGTTTTCCCCTTTTCCCGCTTAAACAAAAACATCGCGCTCGCCGCGCCGGACCTGGTTGAGCATCGGCAGCGTGCAAGCAGTCTGTTGACCATCCATGTGTTGCAGTTCGATGGAGATCAGTTTCTCGCCGGCCCGCTTTGCATCCGGCCCGGCATAGTCGCAAAGATACTCAAGAAACGTCGAAAGCGCATTGGGCTGGCAGTGATACTTGATCTCCCCCGGCTTTGCCAGATCCATGAAGTCCTGCCCGGTGCGCCCCAGACGATAGCAGGCGGTGCAGAATGAGGGCGTGTAGCCAAGCGAAACTACGTCCGAGACCACTTCTTCCACTGAGCGATGGTCACCGAGCTGAAACTGGCTGCCGTTTGGATCACCCTCGCCATCCTTATATCCGCCGGGGTCTGTGCGGCTTCCGGCGGAAATCTGCGAAATGCCCACTTCAAACGTCTTGCGGCGCACCTCCGCGCCCTCGCGCGTCGACATGATCATTCCCGTATATGGAACGGCAAGGCGCATGATCGCGATCATCTTGATAAAGTCGGCATCGCTCACTGCATGCGGCGGTCGCGCGGCAATATCCGACCCTAGCGCAGGCTCCAGGCGCGGAAAGCTCAGCGTGTGCGGTCCCACGCCGAACGTCTCTTCAAGGTGCCGAATGTGCTGCATCATGGCGAGCACTTCGAAGCGCCAGTCATACAGGCCAAACAGGACACCCATACCGACATCGTCAATACCGGCTTGCATCGCTCGATCAAATGCGGTTGCGCGCCAGTCGTAATCGCGCTTCTTTCCCTTCAGGTGAACTGCCGCGTAGGTCGGGCGGTGATAGGTTTCCTGGAAAAGTTGGAACGTGCCGATGCCCGCATTCTTCAACTGCTTGAACCGCTCCACGCTCTGCGGAGCCAGATTCACATTTACGCGCCGAATCTCGCCGGGGCCCAGGCGCGTGTCGTAGATGGTTGCGATCGTGTCCGTGATGTATTGAAATCCCCGCGGCGGTAAAGCCTCGCCCGCAACCACGAGCACCCGCTTGTGCCCCTGCCGAATCAGTATGCGCGTCTCCTCCGCGATCTCTTCCTGCGTCAGCATGCGGCGTTTGAGAGAGGTATTCGTGATCCGGAAAGCACAGTAGGTGCACTCGTTTGAGCAGCGATTGGAAATATAAAGCGGAGCAAAGAACACGAGCCTCGAGCCGTAAATCTCCTCCTTGATCTTCTTTGCAGTCGTGCAGATCTCTTCCAGAAGCTCCTCGCTCTGCACCAATGAAAGGCAAGCAACGTCTTCCATCGTGAGACCGCGCAATTCCCGTGCCTTGGCAAGCAGTTCTCTTACCTTGAACGGGCTCGGGCGCGACCTCTGTTCCAGCAGTTCTTCAATTTCCTCCGGACGTATGAAATTTGCGCGTTCTTCCGTCATCACGATTGCTTCTCCCCTGCTGAGACAGGCAGTGCCCGCTCAGCCCTTGCAATGCTCGTTGTCCTCGATGCGGCTGCTTACTATCTCGATCACCTTGTCGGCGGTGCAGTGATGCACATGTTCACCGTCCACAATCGCGTTCGGTCCGTGCTCGCACTCCTCCAGGCAGAACGCCGCGCGCACTTCGAGCCGATTCTCGAGGCCTGTCTCCTGCGCATGCCGCAGCACGGCATTCAGCACGTCCTGCGAACCTTTCAAGTAGCAGTTCGTCCCCAGACAAACATTGACTTTTGTTTTATCTGACCGGTGCGATTGCACCAGCGGCAGGGCCTCCTCGGCGATGCGCCGCCGGCTCTGATACGTCGTATGCAGCAGATGATGTGCCTTGTTGCCGCCAATCTCACCAAGGAACTTCGCGTAGCATTCGGTGATGAACACATTGTCCTGCGACTTGTGCAGTTGGAGCATCTTGTCTGCCTGGTACAGTCCCTTGGTTCTCAGAGCGCGTACGTTTCGTGCCGTCGATACCGGTTGACCGGCTCCGCCAACACATCCGCCGGGACATGCCATCACTTCGATCAGGTCGTAATGACACTTTCCCGCTCTTACTTGCTCTGCCACAACGCGAGCGTTACGCAGCCCGTGAACCACTGCCAGCCGCAGTTCGGAGCCGTTCACCGCGATCTTCGCTTCGCGCAATCCCGATTCTCCCCGCACCTCCTGGAAATCCACTCGATCCAGTTTGTTTCCCGTCACTTTCTCGGCTGCAAAGCGCAGAACGGCTTCCATCACTCCGCCCGAGTTCCCGAAGATGACGCCCGCGCCCGTATAGAACCCGAACGGCATGTCAAATGACTCCGGCTGCAGAGACGCAAACTGCAGTCCTGCGGACTGAATCATATGCGCCAGTTCCTGCGTGGTCAGAACGTGGTCAACATCGGGATCGGCGTCCACGCTAAACTCCGGACGCTGCGCCTCAAACTTCTTCGCTGTGCACGGCATGATCGCGATAACCTTCAAGTCCTTGCGATCGACCTTCATCTGCTCGGGCAGCATCGCTTTCAACAGCGACCCGAACATCTGCTGCGGCGAACGGCACGAAGAAAGGTTTGGCAGCAGATCAGGAAAATACTGTTCCGCGTACTTCACCCATCCAGGGCAGCAGGAGGTGAACATCGGAATGCCCCTGCCTTCCTTCTTGCGTTCGAGAAATTCCGTGCCTTCTTCGAGCACCGTGAGGTCTGCCGCGAATGAGGTGTCGTAGATCTGGTCGAACCCCATCTGCTTCAGGGCTGCAACAATCTGACCTGTGGTGATCTCGCCTGGCTTGAGACCAAAGCTCTCGCCCAACCCAACTCGAACCGCCGGCGCAATCTGAACCACAACTTTCTTCTTCGGATCGGCAAGAAGCGCCCACACTTCGTCCACTTCTGACCTCGGCGTCAGTGCGCCCGTCGGGCAAACACTTGCGCATTGCCCGCAGTTCACGCACTCAACTTCGTCCAGCTTTTTGCCAAATGCCGGCGTCACGCACACGTCGTGCCCGCGATGCGCAAAGTCGATTGCGCCAATGCCTTGAATCTCGGAGCACATGCGCACACAATCGCCGCACAGTACGCACTTGTTCGGATCCCGAATCAGCGAAAGTGACGATTCATCCAGGGCCACTGGCTCATGTACCGGCTTGAAACGCACTTTGCGGATGCCTAGCCGCCGCGCCAGGCTTTGCAACTGGCAGTTGGTGCTGCGTGGACAGGTCGGGCACTGCTGGTCGTGATTGGCCAGTAGCAACTCCACCGCGATTTTCCGGATTTCGCGGATCTCCTGGGTGCTGGTTTTCACGTTCAGCCCCGGCTCCGGCGGAGTCGAACAAGCTGCGACAATTCCGCGGCCTTCCACCTCCACCAGGCACAGGCGGCACGCACCGTACACGCTCAGGTCGGAGTGATAACAGAAGGTCGGCAAATCGATATCGGCCTTGCGAACCAGTTCGAGCAGGTTCCGCTCGCCTTGAATCGCTACCGGACGGTTGTCAATCGTCAACGTCAGCTGCGTAAGCTTGTCCACTCGTCTATACCCCCTCTACTACGTGTAGATTGCAGGCCTTCGCACAAGCGCCTCATTTCGTGCACCGTTCTTGATCTCTGTGATGTGGCGGAGTGATAACAGAAGGTCGGCAAATCGATATCGGCCTTGCGAACCAGCTTGAGCATGTTCCGCTCGCCTTGAATCGCTACCGGACGCTTGTCCATCGTCAACATGAGCTGCGTTAACTTGTCCATCCGCTTATACCCCCTCTACCGCGTGTAAATTGCAGGCCTTTGCACATGCGCCGCACTTGATGCATAGTTCGGGATTGATGCGATGTGGCTTCTTCTTCTCGCCCGAAATTGCGCCTACAGGACAGGACTTCATACACAGACCACATCCCTTGCACCGTTCCGCGCTGATCTCCGGCTTCAGCAGCGCCTTGCAGCGTCCCGTCCGGCATCGTTTTTCGAAAATGTGTTCCTCGTATTCCTTGCGGAAATACCTTAGCGTCGACAAAACCGGGTTGGGTGCCGTTTTCCCAAGTCCGCACAACGAGCCAATCTGCACCGCGTGTCCCAGCTTTTCCAGCAGTTCCAGCGTGCCTGCGTCGGCTCTGCCCTCGATCACGTCGTCGAGCAAAGCGAGCAGTTGCTTTGTCCCCTCGCGGCAAAGCACGCACTTTCCGCACGACTCGCGTTGCGTGAACTCCATAAAGAATCGCGCAATGCTGACCATGCAGGTGCGGTTGTTCATCGCCACCAGTCCGCCCGAACCAACCATCGCGCCGACTGAACGGAGGGAATCGTAGGCCAGCGGCAGATCCAGATGTTCCTGGGTGAGACACCCACCCGAAGGTCCGCCAATCTGCACGGCCTTGAAGCCGTTCTTCAGAATCTTCCCGCCGTCATCCGTGATGCCCCCGCCGATGTTCAGAACAACCTCGCGCAAGGTCGTGCCGAATGGCACCTCGACCAGGCCCGTGTTGGCTACATGCCCGGTCAGTGCAAACGTCTTTGTGCCCGGCGAATCCTTCGTTCCCACCGCGCGAAACGCCTCGGGACCGTCATTCAGGATGGGCGGCACATGCGCCAGCGTTTCCACGTTGTTGATGATGGTGGGCTTTCCCCACAGCCCGCTCTGCGCCGGGAAAGGCGGTTTGGGAGAGGGCATTCCCCTTCGTCCCTCGATCGACGCGATCATGGCCGTTTCCTCGCCGCATACAAACGCGCCTGCACCTTCCATCACGTCGCACTTCATGGAGCGTCCGGTGCCGAATACGTTGTCGCCCAGAATCCCTTCGCGCTCCGCGTCGGCGACCGCGCGCCGCATGCGCTCCACCGCCAGCGGATATTCAGCGCGCACGTACACCAGCGTTTCGTTGGCGCCGATGGCGCGCGCCGCAATCATCAGGCCCTCAATCACGCTGTGAGGATTTCCTTCCATCACCGACCGGTTCATAAACGCGCCCGGATCGCCCTCGTCGCCATTGCAGATGACATACTTCTTGGTCGAATTCTGTACGCGAGCCGCTTCCCATTTGCGGCCGGTAGGGAAACCGCCGCCGCCTCTGCCGCGCAGCCCCGATTCCAGGACTGTCTTGCAGATTTCCTCCGGCGACATCTCGAGAAAAGCCTTCCGCGCTGCCCGGTATCCGCCGTGGAGCATGTACTCCTGAATGTCTTCCGGATCAAGGAAACCGCACTCCTTCAGGACCAGCCGGTGCTGTCGTGCGTAAAACGGGTTGTCCTCATGACCGCGGCAGACTTTGCGCGTTGCCGGATCCCTGTAAAGAAGGCGCTCCACCGGCTGGCCGCTCACCAGGGTCTGTTGCACGATCTCGGGCACATCTTCCGTGCGCACCCTGGTGTACAGGATTCCGTCGGGAACGATCGAGACGAGCGGTCCCATCTGGCAGAATCCCTGGCATCCGCTCTTCGAGAGCCGTATGTCATGGTCGCCCGCTTCAGGTCTGAGTTCGAGGATCACGTTCAGGTCCGCGGAAGTTATCTCTTTCTTGAAGCGTTCAAAGATCTTCATGGCGCCGTTGGCCATGCATCCCGTGCCGGCGCACAGAATCACCCTTCGTACGGGTGATTGTTTTGCCTGATTGCTTTCAACCAAAGGAAGGACCACGAGCCCGCCGCTACTGGACATGAGTTTCTCCATTTGCCCGAAGATCGGTGCCCGGCGCATTCAGAACCGCGGCAGCTTCTTGCGCTTTCAGTTCATTCACAAGAGCAATGGCGCGCTCCGGTGTCATCTGGCCGTGTACCTGCTCGTCAATCACGAGTGCCGGCGCCAGACCGCACGCACCGAGGCATGCCACCGTTTCAACGGTGAAAAGCATGTCAGCGGATGTCTTGCTCTGTTCGCTGGTGCCCAGGTTCTCGCGCAAGGCGTGCAGCACCGGAAGAGACTGCTTCACATGGCAGGCAGTTCCATCGCAAACCCTGATCACGTGCTTGCCCTTCGGCTCCAGCGCAAAATGTGCATAGAACGTAGCTACTCCGAATACCCGCGCTGGAGGAACATCCAGCGAAGTGGCAACATAGGTCAGCACATCTTCAGGCAGATACTGGTATTCGCGTTGAATCGCCTGCAAGATTGGAATTAATCCTGCCGCACGATAACCATGCCGGTCGAGGATTCCGCATACTTTCTCGAACTTTTTCGCGCGATCAAGCGCAACTGGCGCGATGGCCATCAGTTAGAGCCTCCGTCCTGTTGAATAGGAACTTGAAAACGTTGGGCCAGCTTGCACGACAGTGAAGCCAGCGACGAGTAAAGATCCTCGTTGCGCACCATCACGTGCGACGGCACCTTCAGGCGCACCGGCGCAAAATTCCAAATCGCCTGGATTCCGCCCTTGACCATCTCATCGGCGATGCCCTGCGCGACTTCACCCGGCGCCGTGATGATTCCCAGATGAATGCTCATCCGCTGCGCAAGGTCGGCAAGCTTTTCAAGGGGCAGCACCGCTTTGTCGTGGATCCACTGGCCAATCTTGTCCGGGTGGGTATCGAAAGCCGCCACGATCCTCAGGCCGAAACTGGAGAAACGCTCATGCCCCAGCAGCGCTGTCCCAAGGTTCCCGGCCCCCACAAGAAACGCCTCGTTCACGTTGTTCCAGCCAAGAAACGTCTCAATCGCACGCAGAAGTTCGGCGACAGAGTAGCCCGTCTTGGGCTTCCCCACAATTCCCGTGAACTGGAGGTCCTTGCGCACCTGAACAGGCACAAGATTCAGGTCGCGCCCAATCACGCTGCAGGATATCTGCATGATTCCATTGGAATAAAGTTCGCTTAGATAATGGTGGTAAAGGGGCAGCCGGTTCAGGCTCGGCTGCGGAATTCCTCCTCGGACCCGCCCCGGAGCAGCACAAATCGATAAGTTTCTATCGATATCCACGTAGCGATACTAGGCCGGAACGTCTTCCTCCACCCGTGATAGCGGTCACGACCCAGTGTTCACGTACCTCGTACCGGGACGCTTGTTCACTCTTTCGCCTTCTTTACATGAGGTTGTTTCTTTGACGGCAAGTCCGCTTCCAGCCTGGGTAGCTCGCCGTTCTGAATCTGCGCAGCACGCTCGATCAAAGATGAATGGGACCGTCTCCGTCGCATTGCTTCGCCTCTTCGCCAGCTAGCGAGGCCGCGCGTAGCGGTGCAGCCAAAAACTGTTCCAGGCGTATTGCGTCCACCAGGAGGCGGCTCGAAGCAGGGGTAGCCTTGAAATCTTGCGGTAAATCTTCCATGTATCGATGGAGGCCGCAAGCTTGTTGGCTGAACGGCTGGCAGCCGATAAACGATAGCGACCCAAGTCAGCAGGCAGACGATGCCCGATGTGCCCTTGTTGGACAATGCTCAGCCAGGCGCAGAAATCCTCATTAAGATAGTTGTAGTT
The DNA here is from genome assembly GCA_035524195.1 of Occallatibacter sp. Classification (GTDB taxonomy): domain Bacteria; phylum Acidobacteriota; class Terriglobia; order Terriglobales; family Acidobacteriaceae; genus Telmatobacter. The sequence continues at coordinate 2,554 of DATKPJ010000169.1, read as the reverse complement.
TGCGGGAAAGTGAAAAGCGGAAACCTTGGTGCGGTCAATCACCACGCTCAAACAGCCGTGTCCACGGCGCGTGTGCAAAGTTTGAAGGTTCAACACTTCCGGCGGAATGATCAACGCGCCTACGCGTGTGCCGTCATTCGACATGTGCCGGTAGTCGTGATAGATAAACGCGTAATCATGCGCCTTCATCCATTCCACAGAGAGCGCGAGTTTCTTGGGGAGCCATAAATCGTCGGCATCGAGAAATGCGATGAAACGTCCCCGGGCAGCATCAATCGCCAAGTTGCGTGCGGCCGATGGACCTCCATTGTTCAGCATCCGCATCAGGCGAAATCTTGAATCGGTACGAGTGGCCGCTTCCACAAGAGCTGCTGAATCGTCTGTGGATCCGTCATCGACAAGAATCTGCTCCCAGTTGGCAAAAGTCTGTCCGCGAACCGAAGCGAGCGTCTCCGGCAGCCAGCGCGCCGCGTTATAGACCGGAGTGATGATCGAGACGAGTGGCATGATGGAACCTTTCATTGCAAGCATCAACCTCAATCACGGAGAATCTCTTGCCACTGTGCCAGTACACGAGTTTGGGAAAACTGTTCCGAGACACTCCGTGCAGCTTCGCCAAGTTGATCGCGTTTTGCGGGATTTCGGCCGAGCTCCACAATCGCACCTGCGAGCGCATCCACGCGCTCAGCAGGAATCAGAACTCCGTTAATTCCGTCGTGAATGAGTTCGCGGGGCCCATTCGGGCAATCGAAGCTGATGCACGGGGTTCCGCAAATCATCGCCTCAACCAGCACGAATGGCATACCCTCAAATCGCGAGCTCAGAACGAAGAGTCCGCATTCCGAATAGAGGATGGATGGATTCTCCGAGAAGGAGGCGAAGGTCACAGATTCTTTGATTCCAAGATCATCGGCCAAGCGCACAAGTTGGTCGCGCGTCGGCCCGTCTCCAACGATGCGAAGCGACCAGCCGGGCAACTGCTTCACGGCACCGGACCAGGCTTGGAGCAGCAGATCAAACCCCTTCTGGGGGACGAGGCGGCCCATGGCCAGAACTTCCTGTCGGCGTGGTGTCCTCTCCAGGGGGTGGAGAGTCACGATGTTGGGAATGACACGGACCGTCCCGGAAGGAGCGTAAAGCTTCGTCCAGGCCTCCGCGTCACTCTCTGTCAACGTGACGATACGCGACGCGAAGACAGACGCAAGTCGCCTGGTGAGCCTGCCGCGCGCCTTCGTGAGGCTGTGGGACAGGGCGAAATGCTCCCAAACAGCCAAACGAACGCCGGGCACCAGAATACCGAGAAGAGCTACAACTAATGTGTTGGCGCCGGTGCAGATGACCCAACGAGGCCGAGAGCGCATTACATGAAATGTAAACGCGCATATAAGCCACGGATAATCGAGGAAAAACGGAAGCGGATTACGCCGGCTATAGAATAGCTTCACCTCGCTCGAAACTTCGAAGCCTGGGGAGGATCTGGTGCGAAAGCAGGACCAGACAGAGATAGTTTCTCCGCTTGCCATAAGAGCATTGGCCAGGTTCGCCTGGGTGCGCTCCATGCCGCCTCGCGCGGTCATATCGTGAATAAGAAAACAAATCTTCATGGAAAGTCGCGCAAACAGATCTGGGTTTGCCAGTACTAAGACAAGCGCATTGACCTCCTTGCCAGGATCCTGAACCGCATCCGATCGAAGAAGTAGCGAGACTGCCACGGCGATATCATCGCGGAGGCAGCCAGCAAGAGCCTGCTCGCAATCCAATTCTGTGATCTGAGCCCTCTGGAAGCGCAACTGATGGCCAGCCGAAACAATGCTCCTTCGATCTTGCCCATCTTCACTGCTTTCCGGTATGCCTCCGGACTATAGCTATCCTTGCCGTACGCGAGACGCTCGCGGCATAAGCGGATGATGTAGTAGTGAGCCTTTCTTTGTTCGAGACGGGAAGACAAATTGCCGCTCCGAGTTCTGATCTTCATCAAGGCTTCAGGGAGATTTGTTACATGAAATCCGGCCGTCAATGCGCGGAGCAAGAAATCGTAGTCTTCCGCGCATTCCATTTCGCGATAGCCGGATAGAGCGTCGTAGACCTGCCGGCGCGCGAGCCAGATATGGAGGCAGGGCGCACCCAGCAACATGGTCCTTGCAACGGCCTCTTCATTCTCGGGCTTTCTTGAAACGCTCAACCCGGGAATGGGATTCCCGGAGCAATCGATCGCAGTGGTTGCGCACCCAACGAGATCAATTTCGGGATTCTGTTCAAGAAACTGGAATTGCTTTTCCAGCCTGGTGGGCAGGGCAATATCGTCCCCATCCATGCGGGCAATCAGGGGAGCCTGACAGAAAGGGAGTCCGAAGTTCAGGGCTGCCGGCAGGCCGAGGTTTCGCGGAGCACGGACGATTTTAATGCGGGCGTCGGACAAAGCGATTTGCTCAACAATCGGCAGTGTGTTGTCCGTCGATCCATCATCGACGACGACAATCTCGATGTCGCTGAACGTCTGCGACTGGATGCTCTCCAACGCCTCGGCGACATAGGCCTCGACGTTGTAAACCGG
>DATKPJ010000168.1:0-45480 GCA_035524195.1 Occallatibacter sp. | reverse complement strand
AGTGTTTTGGATCGCGATCGAGCTGACCACACTGATCAGCACGTTTCTCGTGGGCTTTGAGCGAGAAGCGGAGAGTACTGAGGCGGCGTGGAAGTACATCGTCGTTGTGTCCAGCGGCATCAGCCTGGCGTTGCTCGGGACGGTGCTCTTTTACTGGGGCGGATCGTTCGTGCTCGGTCCGACCTATGCGATGACATGGGCGGCGCTGCATCAATCGGCCGCGCAGGTGTACACACCTCTGCTCACGGTTTCGTTCCTTCTCGTGCTCGTTGGATATGGTACCAAGGCCGGTTTGGCGCCGATGCACACCTGGCTGCCCGACGCGCACAGTGAGTCGCCAGCTCCGGTATCCGCGATGCTGTCCGGCGCTCTCCTCAATGCATCGATGCTCGGGATTGCGCGCTTTCTTGCTGTAGTCGGCGGTACCAGGACCAGCCGCTTCGCGCACTCGGCCGTAGTTTCGTTCGGCATTTTTTCTTTCGTTCTTGCAGCTCTGTTCATCGTCCGCCAAACCGATGTGAAACGCCTGATGGCGTACTCCAGCGTCGAGCACATTGGGGTTCAGGCACTCGGGCTCGGCTTCGGCGGGGCCCTCGGCGTGGCGGGCACGCTCTATCACATGCTGAATCACTCTCTGAACAAGTCGTTGATGTTCTTCGGATCGGGAAATGCAATGCGAGCCTACGGCACCAAGGACATCGGCGGAATCCGCTCAGTCCTGCGTACGTTTCCGGCGTCGGGTACTCTGTGGCTCTTGGGCGCAGTCGGCATCGCGGGCGCTCCACCGTTCGCTCTTTTTCTCAGCGAATTCACAATCCTGCGCGCCGGCATGGGTGGGCGCTATCGGTGGGCTGCCATTTTATTTGTCGTATTCCTGATTGTTGTTTTTATCGGATTCCTGTCACACTTCCGCAGCATGTATTTCGATCAGACCGCCGAGCCGGGCGAAAAACTCTCAGGTCTTGCGTGGCGAGCTTTACCGATGTGGCTGGCATTCGCCCCAATTCTGATCCTCGGCCTCTGGTGGCCACAACATCTCTGGTCCGTTTTCGCACGAATTTCCTCGAATCTTGTCGGAGTCGCGCAATGACGCCAACCGCAGAGCGCGTCCCCGGTCGCGGCATGAAGGGGACCATGGAGCACACCGTATGGCCGCACTCCATTCCGCAGACATGCGAGGAATTGATGCGGGCTGGAGCACGGCTTCAGATGGCTTACGCCTGGTTTCCACGGCCGGGACAGCCGGCCGAAGTGATTTATCTCGCAGACCGTGCGCCGCATCAGCCCTTTGAACTCCTGCGCTGCAGCCTTGCGGAACAAACTCAGGAGCTGCCTTCGATGACGCCGCGGATTCCGCTCCTCGGCTGGTATGAGCGTGAAATGCACGAACTGTGCGGGATTCATTTCCGCGGCCATCCTGAGCTGAGGCCCCTGGTTTTGCATGAAGGGGCTGTGCCGCCCATGCCTCCACTCGATCCACGCTACCAGCCAACTGCAATGATGCCGTATACAGAATCGCCGTGGGACCTGCCTCCCGTTGAGGGAGACGACGTGCAGTTTCTGCCCTTCGGGCCGATACGCGCCGATGTGCTGGAGTCGGCACAAATCGTCTTCTTTTACGTTGGCGAGGCCATCCTGCATTGCCATCCACGCCTGTTCTTCAAACATCGCGGCATGGAGAAGCAATTCGAGGGCCTGACGCCCGCGATGGGCGCGTTGATCGCCGAACGCGTATCCGGCGTGGACAGTGTCGCTCACACGCTGGCATTCTGCCAGGCAATTGAAGCAGCATGTGGTTGTGAGGTGCCTCCCCGGGCGCGTTTCCTGCGCACGGTCCTAGCCGAACTGGAGCGGCTCTACAATCACCTTTATTACCTCGGCCACCTCTGCCACACAACGACTCTGAAGGTCGGCGAGGCAGAGGGCAAATTACTGGCAGAGCGATCGAAACAGATCAACGGAATGCTGACGGGAAGCCGTTTCCTGCGGGCGCTGATTATGCCTGGCGGGCTACGCCGCGATCTCGATCTGGTCGCACTCCCTGGAAAGCTTCGTACGCTCCAACCCGAAATTTTCCGATACATGGAGATGCTTGAACAGACAAACAGCCATCTGGATCGGCTGATCACAACCGGGCATCTGCCACAGCAATTCGCATTTGATCAGGGCGCGACCGGGCCGGTGAAGCGAGCCTCTGGCATTCAGCACGATCTCCGCTGGGACCACCCTTACGCGGCCTACGGCCAGCTTGCGATGGAGATTCCGATGCGTACGGAAGGGGACGCGCATGCTCGCGTCCAGGTTCGCATGGAGGAGGTTCGGAACAGTTTGAAGCTGCTCTACTCGGCTATCGAAGCAATTCCGGGAGGGCCGGTAAGGGTCGAATTCAACCCCGTACCGCTGGCAGAAGGTCTGGGGTGGTGCGAGGGATCGCGTGGTTCCACGTACTACTGCGTGCACCTAAATCGAGAAGGACGGCTCGCACGCGTGAAGGTGAAGTCGCCATCGTTTTCTAACTGGCGCGTCTTCCCCTACACCGTGCACGACACCAACATGATGGATTACGCGATCAACGAAGCGAGCTTCGGCCTCACCATGGCGGGCTGCGACCGATAAAAGCAAGGAGAAACAATGCCGGTTTGGACACTCTTCGGACTTGGGCGCGGACTGGCGACGACGCCGTGGCCCGAGAAACAGGACTCGGCTGTCCAGCCCGGCGTGCTCGGTTTGCCGCGATATCACTCCGACCGCTGCGACGAGGATTGCCGGGCCTGCACTGAAGTCTGTCTTCCGGGTGCTATCGATGTCAAAGATGGAAAGCTTCATCTCGACTACGGAAAGTGCATCGCCTGTCAGCTTTGCACGGAAGCGTGCCCCAGCGAGGTGCTCACGAAATCGCAGGACTGGGCCTTTGGTGTTCGCGAGCGCAAGGACCTGGTCTGGGCAGAGGCGTTCGCGTCCCCCGCAGCACAGGAACTGAAGAATGGTATTCGCAGGCACTTCAAACGTAGCCTCCACATCCGCCATATCGATGCGGGCTCCTGCAACGGCTGCGAATCGGAACTTCAGGCTCTGAACAATCCCTTCTATAACCTTCACAGGCTCGGTATCTTCTTTACCCCATCGCCTCGTTTCGCCGACCTCTTGCTTGTTACGGGGTCGGTGACGTATGCGATGCGCGGCCCACTGCTGGAAACATGGAACGCTATGCCTGAGCCGCGCTGGGTGATGGCAACGGGCACTTGTGCGATATCGGGCGGTGCTACGGGCGGCGGCTATGCCTGCGGGCACGGTCTCGAAGGGATCCTTCCTGTCGACCTCTACCTGCCGGGCTGTCCGCCGAATCCATCGGCCATCATCCAAGCGCTGTTGTTGCTGCTGAATCGCGCCGGCCAGCGCGTCAGCGGAGGCCGCTATGCAGGCTGACATGCTCCTCGCGATGGCCCTCCTCTGGGTTGCGTCAGCCATGGTTGCGCTCATGGGTCTGCCGGCCATGTTTGCGCGTCTCGGCATTGCGCTCGGCTGCCTCGCTGGCATCGTCGCATCACTCGAAGGGCTTGCGATCGGATCGCCGGTGGTATCGCTCGGTGTCCATCTCAGTGACACGGCGGTTCAATTCCATCTCACGAACGCAGCCCTCTGGCTGATGCTATTTGGCCTGATACCCGCCTTTGTTGCCGCTCCGCTTCGCAATGGTGCGGCTGCAGGATGGGCGACTCGACGCTGGCTTACAGGATTCGCGATTACCCTGGTTGGCGCACTGGGCGTGATGGGCCTACAGGATGCCGTTTCGTTCCTGATCGCGTGGGAAGTGATGAGCCTTGGCGGAGCCGCTATGATCCTCGGTGAAGGCGTGTCCGAAGCACCGGGCCGACCGGTGCTCTTCATGCTGAGCCTGCTGGAAGTCGGTGCCGTCGCCATCCTTCTCGCGCTTCTGGTGATCGCGAGCCGCACGGGCTCCTGCGACTTTTCGAGCTTCGCCGTCGCGGGGAATCTTTCTACCCCGGGAACCCTGTTGCTTGCCCTTCTGCTGCTTTTCGGCTTTGGCGCGAAGCTGGGAGTGTTGCCCTTCTACGAGTGGTTCCCGGCGGCCTATGGCTCGGGCAGCGGCGCCACGGGACTCGTCTTCTCCGGAATCGTGCTCAACGCCGCATTCTTCGGCTTGGGTCGCGGCCTCTTTGAATGGCTTCCTCACAAGGGCTTCTGGGCGATGAGTGCGGCGGGCATCATTGTCCTTGCCGGTGTTGTGAGCGCGATTCTTGCTATCTTCAACGCCTTCCAGGAAGAGGACTGGCGTCGCATGTTGAGCCTGTCCTCCGCGGAAAATGCCTGTGTGGCCGTCGCGGTACTCGGTGCATCGTGGCTCTTCCTGGCTTGCGGCTTGCCTGAGCAGGCGGCACTCGCCTGGATCGTCTGCCTGCTCCACCTTGCCGGGCACAGCCTCGCCAAAGGTACCCTGTTCCTGACTGCCGATGGAGTCCGCTCTGTAACAGGCAGCTACGCGATCCGTCAGACAGGGCTGCTCCGAAACAACTCCGCAGTTTTCGGCATCGGCGCCCTGTTCGCCGCCATGAGCCTTGCCGCGCTACCGCCGCAAGCTGGCTTTGTCAGCGAGTGGTATGTCTTCCAAAGCTTGTTTCACGGGATGCAGGTCAACGTGCTTGCGGCTCGGCTCACAATTGCAATCGCCGCTGCGGGACTGGCGCTGGTCGCCGCCGTAGCCCTGGCAACCTTCGCTAAACTCTATGGAGTCGGCCTTCTCGGCGACCATCATGTACACACGCGGCATTTCTCGGCCGGGCGAAGCATCGGCATCTTCCTGCTCGGCGGCTTTGTCCTCGCCCTCGCCGTCGGAATGCCTTGGGCTGTTCACGCTCTGGGGTCAGGAAGCACGGCACTCTTTGGACTCGACGCTACAGCCGACATGCAAAGCGGCTGGCTGCTGGTTCCCCTGAGCAACAAGTTTGCTTTTATCTCACCTACGAAAATGATCATCGCCGGACCTCTCCTGGCGCTGCTGCCTGTGGCTCTGTTCCTTTTCAGTCGGCGCTCTTTCCAGTTCCGCCGCGTGCCGGTTTGGTCCGGCGGTCGTCGCGAGGACGCGCGCCGAATTGCCACGACTTCGCTGGCCTTCTCCAACGCCTTGCGCACGTTCTATGGATTCATCTATGGCCCCACGCACAACCTGGAGCGGGAATACGATCACGGTCCCTATTTCGTGAAGCGCCTCATCTTCAATCAGGAAGTCGCGCCCATCTTCGGGCCAGGACTCTTCCGCCCATTGGCCCGAGCCGTCCGCAAACTTGCAGAAGCGGTCAGCAAACTCCAGTCTGGCTACCTCAATCTCTACAATGCGCTCATCGGGATGCTTCTGGTTCTGATTCTCGCGCTGGCGCTCTTTTATCGGTAGCAGGAATGACCCTCCCGATGGGCCTCGAAATATCAGGCACAGCAGTTCTGAGATAAGCCTCGGCGAGATCCGGATACGGCCGCAGCCACCGGTTCAGGTCGATTAGATGACTGCCCTCCAATGCCGCACGCAATTGCGGGTTATTCAATCCGCGACGAAGAATGGCTTTCACGACCAAGTCCTGGTCACCCATTTCGAAGCAGACTCTGAACGCTCCTTCGTTGACGACGCGATCACGCAGAATATTGCAGATCGCGTAGCGGACGCGGTGTCGGGTCGCTCCGTCCTCATACATCCGAGAGAGATAAATCGCTGCCTTCCTCGGTCTGCCCAAAGACAATGCGGTATAAATCCTCGCCGAAGCTGGTAGGCAGGGGCGCAGCTTCCACAAGTCGAAACGTACGTTCACCGCCGACGAGGCGCTCTGCGCGGAGAAAAAGAGCTTTCGCAGGTTCTTCCGCGTGAAAGCTCGCCGCGAGGTCAAACAGATGCGTTACGTAGAAGACCCTGATTCCCGCGGTAAGGAGTGCCCGCACAATCTGCCTGCCAATCTCAGAGCCTTCCCGTTCGTTGGTTGACGCAAATGATTCGTTGAGGAGTACGAGCGAGTTTGGTGTCAGAAGACTCACGATCGCGCTCATCCGTGCCAACTCCTCGTCGAGCTTGCCGCTCTTCATCGCCGCGTCTTCTTCGCGCTTGAAGTGGCTGAACACGCCATCGCACAGGCCGGCGCGATAGGCATCGGCCGGCACAAACATCCCGCACTGCATCATGACCTGCGCCAGCCCGAGTGCGCGAAGCAAAGTGGACTTGCCGCCGCGGTTTGCACCGGTCATCAGCAATAGCTGCTTCCCGTCTGCAGCAATATCATTCGGGACAACGCCCCCTCTCATGCTCAGCGCAAGCGACGGATCATAGAGTCCATGACCGGACAAAGCAGCTCCGTTCGGACCAGCGATTTGCGGAATGCAGACGCCTTCTCCCACGGCCGTCAGTTGATCGCGGAGATTGAGACATCCCACATAGAACCCGAGCTCCAGTCGCAGCATTTTGAAAAAATCCAGAATGTGATCCGTCGATTGAGCCAGAGCCGCGGCGACGGGCGCGATACCTTCGCTCTTCAGCTCGCCCAGGGCGTTGAATCCGGCTTCATCCCGCTCGGCAATTTCATAGGTGAACGTGTCGGAATCCTTCCTGAGGCGCCCGATCCAATTTTGCAGCCGCGCCAGCCAGCCTTCTCTTGCCTCGGGCGGCTTGCGCAGAATGTAATGTGTGCCCTTATTCCCCTGCCCCAGTTCAGCGCTCATCAGAAGGCCTCCCGGAAAAGCCAGCCGCTCCAGGTGGTCCCTAACGCGGCCGAGGTAGACGTCATTGAGTTCGCTTTGCAACATCGAAAAGAAACGGCGGAATCCCTTTGACTGGAATCCTGGTAGTTGTCCATCCGCGACCTGCCGCAGGCGGGTCAACATATCCGCAAAGATCTCCAGCACTTCGACCGCACGATGCAACAGCTCATTCGGGTATTTCGTTGTCATCCAGCCCCATACGCGCTTCTCGCGTTCAATGGCTTCGACGGCGAGAGCGTAAAGCTGACGAACGACATCCGGATGCGCCATAGCATCAGAGAGAATCTGTTGCCGGTAGAGAATCGCAGCGGGGTCCTTGAGAGAGCTCAGCACGGTCTGCCGACCAACTTCCCGCAGGAAGAGGTCGCCCGCAGACATGGTGTCCAGCAACAGATCCATGCCTAGGTCCTGCACCAGGTCGTCAGCATTCGGAGGCAATACTGCGCTTGGGTCGAAGTCTTGCTCCTCATGCATCAGCCAGGCGTTCATGACGGCTGCCTCGCCGTGTTTTCGACGATCCGTTTCTTCACGGCGTCCTCGGTGAGGCGGTACTTTTCAGCGATTGCCATCGCATAGGCCAGACCATCCGCCGGTTTGCGCAGGATCCTGAATGTTCGCTGCGAAGGATCTTCTCGATCAACCTCGCCAACCATGCTGACGGTACTGGCGCTCATGGATACCAACTCATCAAGAAAGGTGACGGACACGCAGATCATGTCCATCTGCACGATGCGCATCATGACTTCCCGGCTCAGGAAGAGAGCATCCTTCAGGGTTGTGGAGAGGAAGCTCTCGTTCATAATCAGGACGCTCTCCGGGGTCGCCAATTCCAAAATGTGGCGAATCCGAAGCAACTCGTCTCCCAGCTTGCCAGTGAGATTTCCGATCTCTTCTTCCTTCTCAAAGTGCGTGAAGACCTGATCGGCGAGGAACAACCGCGCCCCCCTCGCCGGTACCGGGCAGCCCAGTCCCGCGAGATAGTGCAGCTGGCCGATCATCCGGGCAAAGGTCGTCTTGCCGCCCTGGTTCGGGCCTGTCACAACGAGAATTCGCTCCTCGCCCGCCAAGGAGAAGTCATTTGTGACGACGCGCTTTCCACTATCGTCAGCGCGCAGCTTGTCCGCAAGTGCCAGGTCAAATGCTTCCTCAGCGCTCTCGCCTTTCGATTGATCGGAGACCTCCGGATAGCAGAACGAAAGACCCTTATTCCTGAGCCGGTCCATGTGCTCGGTCCACGCGAGATAAAACTGCGCTTCCCGGTCGAACTGAGCGATCACCGGATTCTGGAAATGAGTATGGGCTGAATAGAAGCCTGCGAGAGCTGCGAACACGTCCGGATAAAGGCGCGCCACTCGGTCGAGAATCGCCGCTTCCACATGATTCATTTCCAGCGCGAATCGAAAATTGAACAGGCGTTCCTTTGTCCCACCCTGGCGGAACTTCTCAAAAGTCTCCAGAACATCCGCGCCGTAATCTGGCTCCGGCTCGTACCCTTGAACCGTAATCCGTTTTCCTGCGATCAACAGCGCATAACGGATCTCCCCGAGTTCTCCGGCAATACGTTGCGCATCGGCCTCCATTCTTCGGAATCGTGGGGTTGAGAGGTAGTCCTCCAGGTACAGGCGGAACGCTGTCAATCCTTGAGACCGGATGTTCGCACTCCTTAACCCGCCTCCGAATCTGCGCAGTGCCGCGCAGTAGCCACCGACCGAATCGAGAAGACAGCGCCGTCTCTGGAGCTCGTAATAAAGCTTCTGCGTCCGAGAGATTTCGTCCCGCATCTTATGCATCTCAGCTGCGAATGTGCGGAGACAGTCGGCGGTTGCCGGATACTCTAGGTCCCGAAATACGTCGTGCCGGTAACTGATCTCGGTCACAGCCCGCGAAGGCAAATAAAAAAACGGCTTGAGATCGAAATCATCGCGGCCCGCCGTCACCGCCGCGACAATCTGATCGAGATTCAGGTCGGCGAAGCATTCGGGCTGCGGCTGCCTGTCCATCTCCGGCAAAACCTGCCCATTGGGGAAGAGGATGCTCCGGAATCTCTTCACCTCAGAAGTCGGATGGAGCGTGTCGATGAGCTCTGACACGGCAGGCTGAGGCACCGTCATTGGACGAACCTCGTCGTGGCGAACAATTCACTTTCACCAGCAGAGAAATCCTGCCCACCATCGATTGTGGCTTGGGAGAGCAAGGCGGACCCCTTCCGAGTTCAATCTCGTAGGAGTCATCTTCCCCTCGTGAAAGGGGCGGTTAAAGTGGACTCCAACACCCGCTCAATTACAGTATTCGCGCCCGCGAAAGGGGTGTCAACGGCTCGAATTTAGCGGATAAGGAGGTTCTCGACGCACCGTTCCGCCACACTGTCGTCGATATGAGACAACTTCTCGGCTCTCCCTCACCTTTCCGGGCGAGAGTCGGGCCGCCGGCGCCGGGACGCTGGCCCGTATCCGGGGGCTATTCGGCTCCTGTCCCACAAGCTGCTGTCTATGAGTGATTTGCCTTGCATGCGACAGTTGGAATCAAAAATGTGCATATCCCGTTGCGCGGGCCGACTCATTAGAATCCTGAGGTCAGGTCTACAGTTGCGGCATAAAAGAGATCGAACTTTCCATCTCAGTCCATATCACATTGCCTTGCAGCATTCGAAAACCTCCAACTGATAGAATCCCTCTGCGCGTGTTCCCCAGCCGAGCGGCAACCAGCGGTCATCCCCGCGAGCGCCCCCCGCACCGGGTGCCGCCGGAGAGCGTAATGGCTAAATCAGCAGTTCCCGATGACTCTCTGGCCGGGTTCCCCGACCACGGACCTGAGCATGGCAAGGCCGAGTTATCCGACCAGAAGGCTGAACTGGACAAGGCTGTCGCCGCGGCTCACGACGCGCGCCAATCCACCCTCAATTCAATGAATGATGCGGCGCTCGCCAGGGAAGCATTACATCTGAGCGAGGAACGCTTTCGGATGCTGGCCGACAACATGTCCCCTCTCGCCTGGATCTGCGACCAGCTTGGCAACGTGACCTGGTACAACAAGCGCTGGCTCGAATACACCGGCATGACATTCGAGGAGATGGCCGGCTGGGACTGGAGCAAGGTGCAGCACCCTGATTACGTCGAGCGCGTGGTCGCCGGCGTCAAGCGATCCCGTGACACCGGTGAAGTGTGGGAGGACACCTTCCCACTGCGCGGCAAAGACGGTGCCTACCGGTGGTTTCTTTCCCGTGCCATTCCCATCCGCGATACGGCAGGAGAGGTCGTGCAATGGTTCGGCACAAACACAGACGTTACCGACAACAGGCTTGCCGAGGCCGCACTCATTAAGTCCGAGAAGCTGGCAGCTGCAGGAAGGCTGGCCTTCGTGCTCGCTCATGAAATTAACAATCCACTGCAGGCTGTCACCAACCTCATGGCGCTTCTGGAGACGTCCGAGGAACTGCACGCCTCAACCCGAAAGCATGCGAGGATGGCGGCCGAGGAACTCGCTCGAATCTCCCATCTCACTCGCCAGTCTTTGAAATTCTATCGAGAGTCAACTTCACCAGGGCCGGTGGACGTCCAGGAAGCGCTCGACGGCGTCCTCGATTTCTATGCTCGTCAATGTGAGAACCGCGGAATCACAGTCAGCAGGCAATACCGCTCGAACGTCACCATCCAGAGCTACGCAGGAGAAATTCGACAAATCATCACCACTCTGCTGGTGAACGCAATGGAAGCCATCCCCGCGGCCGGCGCCATCGTTGTTCACGTTCGCCAGGCCGGTCACCGGTCGAGGCGCGGCATGGCTGGGGTTCGAATCGCCATAGCAGACTCCGGGACAGGCATTTCTAAGGAGAATTTATCCCGGCTCTTCGAGCCCTTCTTCACCACCAAGGGGCAACAAGGCACGGGTCTCGGCTTGTGGGTGGCTCAGGGTATCGTGAGTCGCCTCGGCGGTTCGATGAAAGTCCGCAGTTGTGATTGTCCGCAGAAAAGCGGCACCGTTTTTTCGATCTTTTTCCCGAGCCGCCTGCCGAATCACAAATAGCGTCTGTCGATGGGTGATCCGCATTCGGCAACACTCGATCGGTCGGATTCCTCAGCGATTCGTCACGATCCTGCAGGCAGCTCTCGATCAATGCGACGGTGGCCCCGACGATTCGCAGCCAGCCTGAGTGGGCCGTAATTTACACTATCCGGCATGGATACAGCCCAGCTGATTTCCGAGATAGACTCCGAAATCTCCCGCCTCCAGCAAGCCCGTGCCATCCTGGCGGGTGTCGGTTCAGCAATAAATGCAAAGTCACCGCGTAAAAGGCGCATATTGAGTCCTGAAGCACGGGCGCGGATCGCCGCAGCGCAGAAACGCAGATGGGCGAAACAGAAAGGCGCGGCGAAGAAAAGCGCCTGATTCTGCCCGAACCTCGCATCGATGGTCACCCCCATCGACTGGACCGCTAGTTGAGGCACCATCATTTGCCCGGTACGCGAATGCTTCCTGATACTGTCGGGAATTTGCCCGGTGGGTGGGGCGAGATTGGCCCGGCGTCTTCAAGCCGGCGCACTCAGGGCGGGAAGGCGGGCAAAACACCTGGAGCCCGCCGATGGCGGGCTCCAGGTGAGAAAACAAATCAGGCAGCGGTCTTTTTCGTCGGTCTCTCTGCACCCTGTGTGGTCTTCTTCGCTCTCTCCTTCGCGGCGAACTCCTGCTTTGCCTTGACCGTGATGGCTTCGATGTCCACCTTGTAGGCTGCGGCTGCATCGCGGAGCGCGGTGGTCGAATTCGTTCGAGAGGCGGCCAAGAGAATTGCCGTTTCCACCAGCAGCCGCGAGAGTGCCCCCTCATCGGAGCGGCGGAGGAAAGCGGTAAAGGTTTTGGCAACACCGCCGTCATCGCGCTTCTGCCGGATACCGTGCTGCCGTGCCAGCATCACCAGACGGTTTTCATCCATGAAACTGGTCAGCTTCTCCACGACGAAAAGCAGGTCCCGCTTCATCAGGCGAACGGGGACGGCGGCGCTCACTGCGGAGAGGACGCGTAGCCCGGTTGCACTGGCGATTGCCTGCTCCCGGCGTTGCCTGTTCTGCTCGGCCTTCCAATTCTCATCGCGGCTGGTTGGCTGCTTCTGATGGTGAACTGGGCAGGCAGGGTTGGAACATACTTTGTGGATGGTGCCGACATCGCTGCCTTCGGTGATGATGGCATCGGAGGCGAACTTGCACGCTTTGAACTCGGGCCGCTTGGCCTCGTCCTTTGATTTCGGCTTGTCGTCGCGGATGGCCGTGTACTTGTTGCGCGGCAGTACCGGGCTGCCTTCTTTCTGACCGCCGTAGGCGGTGCTGACCTGCACCAGTTCCGGTCTGGCAGCAACAGTTTGGGCGACGTGTGCTGAAACCTTGGCCTGGTAACAGGTGGGGTCGGTACACCGGTCCCCCTGCCTTCCGAGGTCGTCACCGAACAGCAGCTTGTTGTGTCCGGTCCGCTTGGAGCAATCCGCGCAACTGCCCGCTGCCGGGACAAGCTGTGCATCGCGCTTGTTGAAAGGCGCGTCTTTCAGGACGAGCAGGATGTTCGCGTCAATCCAGAATTGCAGGTTGCGGACGGGCAGCAGAATACGTGAGGGCTTCTGGCTGCCGTTGTAAACCTCTTTGAAGCAAGCCGAGAGCGCCTGCTCCTGCACATCTGCTGGCAATTTTGCCAGCAGGAGCGCATGACCTACACCAATCTCATCGGCATAGAACGCCTCGACGGCTCTGGGAACAAGGTCGGTCAGCTTGAGTCTCGAAGCGACGAACACGGGCGACTTGCCCACCTTCGCCGCGATTTGCTCGATGCTGTACTTCGGTTCGTCCAGTGCGAGCAGGGCGCGGAAGCCCTGCGCCTCTTCCATAGGGTGAATCTCTGCGCGAATCAGGTTCTCGACGAGTTGGGCTTCGAGCGCCTCGGCATCGCTCATGTGGCGAATGCGGACGGGCACGGTGTCCTGTCCGGCGAGTTGCGCGGCGCGGTAGCGCCGTTCCCCGAAGACAATCTCGAAGCCGTTCTCGGTGAGAGGCCGCACCAACAGCGGCGAGAGAATACCCTGGGCGCGGATGCTTTCGGCCAATTCTTTCAGGGCGGCATCCTCGAAGGTGCGGCGCGGGTTGGTCTTCGACACGTTGAGCAGTGAGAGCGAGACGTTGCGGTACTCGGTGGCATTGAGGACCTGGGGTTCCATGATGTTCGGCTCCTTTCGAGCGTTTCGGGTGAAAGACACGGAGCGGATGAGACGGGACGGTATCCGCTCCACAGGGGTGAGCGGACTAGCCGCGAATCGACTGGTCCGAAAAGGCTTCGAGAAAACGCTGGTCGCGGAGGTTCCTATCCCACAGCGCGGCGAACTTCCGGTGTTCTTCATAGAGGGGCGGCACAAAGACGTAAGTCGCGCCGTCCAGATAGCGCGAATACTGCTCGACGCCCATCCAGTCATTGCGCCAGTAGTACGGCACAAGTTCAGGGCCGCAGAGCGGCGGCTGCGACCACTCGAAGCACATCTCCGGGTCGCGCATCAGGTCGCCATTCTGTTCGCCGTAGTGGGCGACGGAAATGGCAGGACAGCCGAGCGGGCCACGCCCCGGCACAGCCTCGATGACAAGGGCCATGTATGGCGGATTCTCGACTTTGAGGTAAAGAGCGGGCCGGTAGCCTCCGGCCCGCTCAAGGATGCGAAGGACGGTCTGCATCAGGCCACCTCCGCAATGGGTTCCTCAGCCGCCGGAGTCGCCTCCGGTGCTGCCTCCACGGTGATTGCGCCGAGAATGACCGCGGAAGTGCGCTGCACGACTTCAAGGCTTTCGGCCAGAAGCGCCGCGTTACCCGCGTACATCTGGATGTAGTCCGACGAAGCACGGCCCATCTCAAGGCCGATGCCCTGACCCACGATGAACGCCACGGCTTCGGCTTCCGTCTCGCGCACGGTGGCGGTGGTCTTGGTGGGGCGGTCGGTCTTGTGCAGAAGCTCGTGCGCGACCTCATGCACCAGCGTCACGAACTCTTCGGCCTTCGACTGGCCCGGCAGAAGCGCGATCTTTCCGCCGTAGCTCACGCCGAGCGCGGGCGCGATGTTCTCGTTATATTCCAGGGCGATGTTCTGGCGTGCAAGGAACTCGATGAGCCGGTCCCGATGGTCCTGCACCTCGCCGGTGATCTTGTGCTCGAACTCGGGCAGGTCCGCGCCCTCGGTCTGGGCCACATCGAAGACGTACACGGCGCGGAAGCCAATCAGGACGGGCGCTGACCTGGCGTCGTCTCGGCTGCTTGATTGGTCGGCGGTATCTTTGCTGCGCCGGTGGCCCATCATCGGGGCGAGAATCTGGATGCCTTTCTCGCCTTTCTTGACGAACCGGCCCAACTCCTTCCACGTCGAAAACCCCGCCACGCGGGAAGCGGTCGGGCGCTGCCGCGCGATGGCGAGAATGTTCCCGAAGGAATAGGAATGGAACCGGGCCATCGCGGCGAGGTAGGCGGTCAGAGTTTCGCTCTTGCCCGCCTCAAGCTGCCGGAGCAGGAAGTCCACGGCCTGCTTGATGAGTTGCTGCGTGGGGTTGTCTTTCTGGGTGGTGCGCTGCTGGTAGGGCGATTGGCTGGTACTGCGGAGCGCCGCATTTTTCCTGTGCGGCGGGGTGGTGGCGGCTGTGCTGCTGGATGCGTAAGGCATGATGTTTGCTCTCCTGTCGCTGCCCGCGAGGGGCGGAACCTGAAGGAGGGCGTCTGCCTCAACCCAAATTTCTTTGTTTGAGTGCCCCCGCTTCATGGCTCTTGCGGCACGGCAGGGGCGAGGAGGGTTCAGTCACAGGTCGCCGCAGGCGCCGCCCCGGCGGCCGGAGCGAATGCGGAGGACCTTGACGGGTTCCGACCGCCTCTGCCATAAAGCCGTCTGAAGCGGGGGCACGTGAACGAAGAAGAAATTTAGGAACCCTTCCGCATGGTTTTCAGGGAGGGGCGTTGCGGGGAAGGAACGAACCCGCACGGATGGGGAGCGGAAAACGCCGGCTCTATCGGCGGTTGCCGCGAGGGAAGGGCGAAGCATCCTTTCCCGCATAAGCAACCATCAGGGATGGGTGACGTCAGGCGCTAGGATCCACTGTGCGAGGCTGTTCTGAGCACGAGGCGCTGAACGACGGCAGCCACTTCTGCTACGGTCATAGCCGAACCGATCGTGACGACATTTCCGAATAGTGGGGCATGCAACATTTCTTCCTCAACATGGGCCATCCGATCCTTCACTACAAGAGGGTCTGAAAAGCGCCTTTCGATCCGCTCGTAAACAAGCATGCGGTCCTGTGGGGCGAGGAACACCGCCATTGCATTACTGCTGCGTTTTTCTAGTCTTAAGGCCATGCGCGCAATAGCGTGGAGAACCTTCTGGTGCTTAGCGGGCTGATAAAACGTGCGGCGGCCGATCCCTCCATAGCTAGCGAGAAAGTAATCCCACTCAACAAATACGTTTGCGCGGATCATTTCCTGAAATTTGCTTCGGGTCAGGAAATGATAGTCCTTGCCGTCTCTCTCTTCCGGCCTCGGCAAGCGCGTTGTATATGTCGTAACGAACTTCCATTGAAACTCCTCCACGAGCTGCCTGATCACGGCGCTCTTCCCGATTTGCGAGGGCCCTGCCAGGATAACGATCTTCGGTGTTCGCATGCTTTGGGGCGCATCTTTCTGAGGCAGCAGTGCCTCATTTTGCAGTCCTCTTAGCGGACCACCATCCAAATCACAGGAACACGCAGGTCTGCCTTGCCGGGCGGGACTCTGGGGCGCGCAGTGATCTCGATTGTTGTCTCACTGGAATCCGCGGCAGGCATCAGGGAATAGCTTAGGCGGACGTCATTTTGAGTGGTGGCTGAAGCTGGATCAATGGCTAGCCATAGATGGGGCGAGTTACGAGATGCAACGCCGATTGTAAATTGAACGCTCCCCTCGCGCACTCCAACAGGCACGACGATGTCTCGACTTCCCACCAAAGGCACCGATTCGGCTATCGCCCCCAAGCGCCCGTTTAATGTAACGACTTGGTTACTTACACTCTCGAAGTGTGCGGTGACGGCTTGCAAGCGGCCGAGGGCGACTAATAAACCAGCGACCGTCAAGACGCCTGCCACCGTAACCGCCTTTTGAATTGTATTAAGAGAGGTCAGATTTGAAATCGCGGCGGCGAATTTGTCCCGAGCGCTCGGCTCGAGGATGGGCGCCTTTCTGCGCGGAAACGGATCGCCATCGCTATCTAACAGCAATTTCCAATTTTGTCCGTAAAATACGGATTTCTGAGGAAACTCTCTCTTGTATGATTCGGCAACATCGGTTGACAAGTCGAAAAAGAAACATTGGGCGATTGGTTCAAGAAGTCTTAGGGTCTGTCGTTCGGGTGTCGTGTTGCAGATGACGACACGCATGATCCCTTCGTAGTACGGATCGATATAGGCGGCGCTGAGAAGCAGGCCTGAGTCGGTGCAGGTAATTCGAGGAGTAACCAATGCGGCCGTCCGACCATCGAGGGCAATGCGCTCGTTCGTAGCCACCGACAGCAGCTCGAATGGTGCGACAACAATGGCATTATTCTGCTCTCTGAGATCAAAACATCGTTTCTGTTGACGAAAGAGCTTGCGGCCAGGCACGACCAGCCTATGATGGGTCTTTACGATGGGTCCTGTCGTAAGGTGCAGGTGCGAGGAGTACATGTTCTTGCGGTAAAACTGAGTCGCTGGGCTGCCCGGTTGACTGAGGTCAACCGGGAGATCGTCCTCGTAGAAAGTTATTGCACCGGATGGGTTCGGCAAAAACGAATACCACAGTTTGAGTTTGCCTGAAGCGATGCGCGAATCAACGTCACGGTGCGAGAGCATAATGGATCTCCGTAATCCCTGCGGGACTTCCAGTGCCTATGCAGTTGGGGAACGTAGTCGAAGACGGAGGAGTGGAACTAATTCTAAACCCTCGGTGAAATGGCCATCCAGTTCAGTGGACCGAGGGGAAGCTTTCAGGGGAATTGTCATGGAAGGTCGCCGGCCACTGTTTGACAGACCGCTGCGTGTGTTGAGCCGCCAAGGCGATGAGGTGTCGATTGCGACACTTGATCGGGAAACGGCTGCATCGCACGCTGCCGCCTTGGTTAAGATTCACAACCTGATTCCGTTTGTCTCCTGGTCAACAGAAGAGCTCTTGGCCGAGAGGATGGGAGACCGGATCTTTCCCCAAAAATGGGACCTTAGTATCGTGATTTGGAACGCCGCCGGCGAGCCGATCGGATTCCTTTTCAGCTATCTGCGATCGCCTGACGGCAACTTCCCGTGCGTGAGCGTATACATGCATCGCATGGCGATCATATCCTCATTGCAGCGCCGGGGGATTGGCAGGCGGGTTGTGGCAATTTATCTGGACAGAGTCTTTGACAGGATGGAGGTCGACTATGTGACGCTCCAGACAAACGATAACGCCGGAAATGCTGGAATCATAGGACTATATGAATCCTCAGGCTTCGCCCGAGTGAAGCGTGTCTTCTACCCCAATAAAACCGACTGGCTAATGGCATGCCCGCGTATCAGAAGTCACGCCTCAGGCAGGCAGGTGCTTTGAGCTCGCTCCCAGATGATCGGCCACTGCTCACCTGCGAACACCTCGGTCGGGCCCGGCATGGGCCCCAGAAACGTCAGACTCGGGTGACAGGCGGCATCATCCCTGCGTTTCGTACCGCCGGGCATTAAGTGGACTGCTATTCCCGTTCGTGAATCAGCGGTGCAGTTGGGCCCTGATCCATGCAGTGTCAAGCAATGATGAAAGCTGACTTGACCAACTTCAAGATTGCACTCCTCCTCCGTCCAGTCGTTCGTGATTCCGGCATGCAAAGTCATTTTCAGATCATCAAGCTGTCGGGTATTGAAGCCCCGCTCGGTCGGAATCAGACCCCAATTGTTTGAGCCTATGACGAAGCGCATACCGCCGTTGGCGCGAGTCGTTTTCTGAAGCGCGATCCAGGCTGTGAGCAAGTTCGACCGATCACAGCACTGCCAATAGCGGTAGTCCTGGTGCCAGCCGACGTTCGCACGAGTGTCTATCTCTTGCTCCGATGAGGCCGCGGGCTTCTCAATTATCTGGCTGTACCAAAGACGGACCACCTCAACGCCCATCAAGCGGGCGGCCATCTCCCCGATCTTCGAGTGGTGCAGCGCATCGTGGAGGACGGGATCTACGAATGTGGAGTTGAAGGCCCGGCGAAGACCACCTTTGGGCTGAGTTTCATCGAGCATAAAGTATGGAGAAAAGCGGCCACCGAGATCGCCCGACAACACCCGTGTGCACGCAATACTGAGCTTTTTTACGTCATCGTCCGTGAACAAGCGCGGGCCGATCCAAAATCCGAGTTTGTGGTAGAGAGTAGGCGCCGGATCGGGTATTGTGGCAAGCTGGTGTTGCATATAGAGGTTTTTGACCTGTCAAAAGTGGGTATTTATTCCCATAAGGTTTATTATCACATCGGAGTTACGGGAATCTGGAGCTATTGCCACGTCGTCTCTTCGAGGGCTGCCGCCATTTCTTCGGTCGTATATTCGCGGCGCGGATTGTAGTCTTTGATGATCTTCGAGAGATCCATATACCTCAGACCCCAGATGCCCTGCGGAGATGTCTTTTTTGAGTCGGTGGCTGTGAATGAATCTACGAGATAAAAGCGATGGGGAGCGGCCTTCAGGTCGTAATAGGAGGTTTCCTCTATTGCCCGCGAAATGCGCTGGCGTTGCTCGTCTGTGAGGCGGCCGACTTCTTCCTGAAAGTTGATTTTGCCTTCAGTACAGGTCGTCACGGCGATTGTCTGCACGGCACCCACGTACGCCACGGTTTTCCGGTTATAGATTCCGATGAATCTGTAGTTGCGTTTGCACGGACGAGAAGAGGGCTCGTAATAAAGGCTAAACCGCGCGTTTTCTGCGATAGATGTGCCGCACGGAAAGACGAGAAGCCACTGATTCCGCTCTTCGAGCAGGCCCTCTTCGGCAAGATAGCTGTCGTAGTCATCAACGATGGAGAGAAGTTCACGCTCAAAATCAGCACACTGGGCGCGAAGCGCTTCTGTGATTTGAGTGAACGTCACGGCTGCAAATGAAATGCCCTTCTCCGCCGCTTCGGCAGTGAGTGCCTCGCGTTCTGCATCGGCAATCGGCTCTTTGGTAAGACCGATGAGGGTTGTGCCTTCGCCGCGCCCTCCCACGCTCTTTTGAGCGATGCCGGTCAGGTGGCGTCGGATTTGGCCGGCGTCGAGGACACCGCCGCGTTTTGTCTCGATGTATATGCGCATCTGTTCTTGCGTAATAAGGGCGTCGGGAACGCTGGCGTCTCCCCTGACCTGCTGTTCAAATGCGAGGCCGATGGACAAATCCGCTTCAAGCAAAGACGTGAGGATGCTTTGAATTTTGAACGGAGAGGATTGGTAAAAATAGCGCAGCAGGAGGAGCGTATTGTTTGTGGCGTGATTCTCCGGCTGCGAGAAGCGTTGAAAGTGCGAAACGCGGGACATGTTTCAACTCCGTTCGGCAACTTGCTGCACTCTTGCGGGATTATTTTTGCGGTTGCGGCGTCCGCCAGTCTTCTTGGAGGCCGGATAGATCTCTAAGAGACAAGCGTACTGTGCGCGATCACGTTTTGTGAATGCGTGAGCCGCCTTCCATGTCCGCCTGACGCGAAAATATTCATCTTCGCCGGAGATCAGGTGAATGCCTCGGATCGAGTGGCCTGCGGCATTCACAAATCGCTTGGGCCGTTCTGCCTCAGAGATCACGAAAACGAAGGCACGGATGTCCGGATGGTGGCGGCGCAGGACTGCCAATCGCAAGATGTCCGCATCGATCAGGTTTCTCGGCGCAGATGCCCGCTTGACCTCAATGATGAATTCAGGAACGGGATCTACATGTCTTTGAGCGGCCTTTCTGGCCACCACCAAATCCGCCCTAATCCTGCCTTGTAATGGGCCCGGCACCGGGTGACAGCTGACCAAGCTCGAATATTGAACTTCGCAAAGAAGTTGATGTGTCTGCGGGAGATTCGCGTAGATCAGATTGCAGACTTCCGCCACTAAAGCCCCTTCAGAAAGTGGGTAGTCTCGGTACAAACAGCGGCGGTGGCCCATCCAATGAGTGATTCCTTGCAGAGCACGTTCGATCCAACGGGGCTGTTTCTGGAGCTTCGTACTCATGCCGCGCTCTCATCTTTCGGGATCGAGTAACTGGTGCTTCGCCCTCCTTCGGGATTGCGAAACAGGATACCGTGTTCGACTAAATACTGAATGTCACGCTGTGCCGTGTCTTGCGAGCACTTTGCAAGTTTCGCGTATTTCGATGAAGTGAGCTTGCCCTCCAAGCCATCAAGGAGACGATTGAGAACGGCGCGCTGGCGTTCGTTAATGGCTATGGCAGAGATCGATTCCCAGAACCGCGCCTTCGCGAGGACCGCGCTTAGCGTGGTTTGTGCGCCATCGATGGCGCGCCCGAGACAGCCGAGGAACCACTCCATCCAAGGCGTGATGTCCATTGTCCCCTTTTGTGTCGTTTCGAGGATCTCGTAATAGGACTGGCGCTCCTGGCGGATTTGCGCGGACATGCTGTAGAAGCGTTGGGCACTGTTTTCGGAGCGCGCCAGCGCCATATCCGCGATGGCGCGCGCCATCCGACCGTTGCCATCGTCGAAGGGGTGAATGGTTACGAACCAGAGATGGGCGAGCCCTGCTTTCAGGACGGGGTCGATCTCTGGCTCCGCGTTGAACCAATCGAGGAAAGTCCGCATCTCGGCGTCGAGGCGGGTCGCTGTCGGCGCTTCGAAGTGAACGTGCTCCTTGCCAATAGGACCCGAGACGACCTGCATCGGGCCGGTGCTATCGTCGCGCCGGGCCCCTACCCTGATTTTGGTCATCCCGCTTCGTCCCGTGGGAAATAAGGATGCGTGCCACGCGGAAAGCCTCTCGGCGGTGAGAGGCTCGCTGAAGTGGCGCGTGGCATCAAGCATCATCTCAACGATGCCTTCGACATTGCGGTCTGCGGGTTTCAACGCACCAATATCCATGCCGAGGCGGCGCGCGATTGAGGAGCGGACTTGCTCTGCGTCCAGCTTCTCTCCCTCAATTTCGCTACTCTTGAGCACGTCGGAGGTCAGTGTCCGGAGGACGGCTTCCTGGCGCAGGTCGAAACCAAGGGCTTCCATGTGGCCTACGAGCCTACCCTGTTGATGGCGGACTGAGGCGAGCGGCTCGGCGAGACGGTCCTGCTTCCAGTGGAATTGGGGCCAGTCTTTAAGCTCATGGATATACATTCACCGCATTTCCTGCGGAGATTATCGCCTAGATTCGCCGCAAAATCCAGACATTCTCCGCATTTATGCGGAGAATGCACCCACGTATTCTCCGCACGAGGAGCGGTGGCTTTATAATGTTGACATTGTCAGACTGTTATGCGAGTATATCTGACATACGAGGAGGGCACATGAGCGACGGGCCGCACCGAAGTCTGCCGATGCCTCCGTGCTGGAGGCGCGTCGCCGAGCGTTGCGCAAACGTCGCGTTCTCGACGGAAGAGATCACGAACGCATTAATTCCGGCTCTTCATCAGGACTGCCAGAGCGAGCTGAGCGCGGAATTTATTGACGGCATCCGAGCCGTTTTGGATGACCAAGGGTCGTCGCTCTTCAAGGACGATCCGAGGCCCCGCCTCGAAGCGCTGCGGGAGGTCGCGGGCTGCGGGATCGGGGTCACGCTTCTCGACAACGTGATGGAACTCTCGCCGGGCGGCGCTGCGCAACTGGATGATTTCGCCGGAGCGATGGCTGCCGCGCTGGAAGATCGCGCAGCCCGAAGGGCACGGCAGATCGAGGAACACTTTTACAGGAAAACGACCGCGCCGCGCGCGCTCAACACCCGCACAAGGCTCGATCAGTCAATCGCGGCCTCTCCTCTGGCAGCGCTCGCGCGGCAGATCCTGAAGCTCGACGACAAAGCCCCTGCCCGCCAAACGGTAAGAATGCAAGGACTGGATGACGGGGTCAGACTATGAAGACGACGGACACCGAAACGGCGGCTGCGGTGCCGCATTTGGCAATTCACGTTTGTGAACGCGGTACGAGGGCGCGCAGAGGAGCGCTGACCTGTCAGATCGAAAGAGAGGTCGAATTCTCGCCTGCCAGCATGGAGTCGTACTTTTTCGCCAAGTGGGAGCCGATTGCTTATGACGCACTGCTTGTAGCGGCGGCGGTCGAATTCGCGGACAAAACCAGACGGCGTCCGAGCTTCACCTGGAGACGGGAATTCGATGTGCTGGTTCCAGTTCACGATCCGGATCGATGGAATGACCGCCAAGTAAAGGACGCCTTGATCGGCACTCTGTCTTTTCTCACCGGCGACGTCTGGAAGATCGATTTCTATAAGCGCAGGAAGCCCGCCGACCAGCCCCAGCAATCGAAGCTAAACCTGCCGAGCAACGTCGAGGCCGTTCTTCCTTTCAGCAACGGACTGGATTCCAAAGCGGTCGCAGGGCTTATGACTCGCCAGTTGGGCGACCGGCTGGTGCGCATCCGCCTGGGCTCAAAACTGCGCGGAAAAGAGGTGCTTGCCACCGGGCGGGAACCGTTCACGTCGGTGCCCTACCAGGTGAAGTGTGGAAGACGCCCATTCGTGGAATCGTCTGCGCGGTCGCGTGGCTTCAAATTCGCTCTCGTCAGCGGCCTCGCGGCATATCTTTCCGGCGCGAATCAAATCATTCTGCCGGAAAGCGGCCAGGGCGCTCTCGGACCAGCTCTGGTCCCTGTGGGGCAGGCATACGAGGATTACAGGGGCCACCCGCTCTTCACCACTCGCATGGAGGCCTTCATTGCGGCCATCCTCGGCCACGGCGTGGAGTTCGCGTTTCCGAGGCTCTGGGCGACAAAAGCCGAGACGCTGAAAGCCTTCATCGATGAGTGCGGCGGGGACGGTTCATGGGCCGATACGTGGTCCTGTTGGCAGCAGAGCCGACAAGTGAGCGTGGACCATAAGAAGCGCCAATGTGGAATTTGCGCCGCCTGCATGCTGAGACGGTTCAGCATTCACGCTGCCGGCGCACGGGAATCAAAAGAGCACTATGTCTGGGAAGACCTTTCGGCGGCAACGTTTGAGACCGGAGCGGCGGCGACGTTCCCTCGCGAGAAAATCACGCGCTCACAACGCGAATACGCCATTGCAGGTGTATTGCATTTTGATCACCTGGCCGGAGTGCTAGGTTCCCCTGCGGACGCGGGCCGGCTGAAGCTGAGCGTCGCGCAGCTGAGCGGAACGATGCGTCTCGACGAAGCCGATACCACGGCGAAGCTCGATCGGCTGCTGCGCCAACATAAATATGAATGGACAAATTTCGTGGACTCTCTTGGACGTAACTCTTTTGTTGCTGATTGGGCGTTGAGCACACGATGATGAATTCAATCGACCAGATTCTGCCAGCGGAAACCGGGGAGCGGCTGAGAATCGCACGTGAAGGCGCGAAGATGACGCAAGCTGCGGCGGCGCAGGCAATCGGCGTCGCCAGAACGACCATCGTCGCAATGGAACAAGGCGAGCGGCGCGCGCGGATGAGCGAATTGCAACAGCTTGCCAGACTCTATGGAACGTCGGTGAATGCCCTGCTTCGCAGGGAAGCTGTTCATGTCGATCTGGCGCCGCGGTTCCGGCGTATGGTCGGCAGCGATGAGGCAGCAGCCGACGCGGCTGAATTGATGGCGGACCTGGCGAAGGCCGAGGTAGAACTCGAAAACCTCCTTGGCGTCAAACGGGTCCGGAATTATCCGCCCGAGCGCGCTCTCCTGCCCGGCGATGTGAAGGTTCAGGCAGAGCAGGACGCTGCGGAGTTGCGCCAGCGCCTTGGCCTGGGGATTGGACCTGTCACGAACATCGTCACGCTTCTGGAAATGGAGCTAGGCGTCAGGGTGTATGTGCGCCGAGTGGATGGACGCATTTCAGGGGTTTTCGCTTACGACGATGCGCTCGGGGCCTGCATGTTGCTGAACGCAAATCATCCGCGTGAGCGCAGAAATACCAGCGGCGGACACGAAACAGGCCACTTCATTTCAACGCGTCGGCAGCCTGAAGTCCTGCATCTGGATGAAACCGAGAGTTCGCGCGAGGAACGCTATGCCAATGCCTTCGCCCGTGCGCTCCTGACGCCTGCGCGCGCTGTCCTTCAGAAATTTCAGGAAGTGACGGCAGGCGCGGACCGCATGACGCGGCGGCATGTCATCATCCTTGCGCATTTCTTTGGCGTGTCGAGAGAGGCGATGGTTCGTCGTCTCGAAGAAGTCGGATCGGTGAAGCGAGGAACCTGGGATTGGTTCACAGCCAATGGCGGGATCACGGACGAGCAGGCACGGCAGGTTTTGGGCGATTTGATCGTCCCAGATGCGGAAAAAGCCGATGCCGATCGGCCCACGACCTTGCGGCTAAATCTGCTCGCATACGAGGCGCACAGGCGAGGACTCATGAGCGAAGGGCAATTGGCCCGGCTGCTGCACATGGACCGGGTTGAACTGCGCGAGATCCTTGGCAGTCAAGCGCAGGAAGGCGGCGACCTCGACGGAGGCAGAGAGATACTTGAGTAAAGGCCCCTCACCTCTCGTAGCCGACACGAGCGTCGTCATTAACCTGATTGCGACGGGCTTCGCGTCCTCGATAATCAATGCCCTGCCACGGCCCTTGATTGCCGTTGACGTCGTGCCTTCGGAATTGGAGATCGGACGCGCGCGCGGGAGGACGGAATTAGAGCGATTCAACGAACTCGTCAATGGCGGCGTCATTAAAGTCGTAAGTCTCGGCGATCTTGGCATGCAGCATTTCGAGAGTCTGGTGATCGGGTCTGCTGCGGAAACACTGGATGACGGCGAGGCAGCCACCATTGCCTGCGCAATCGAACAATCCGGCGTTGCATATATCGACGAGCGCAAAGCATGGCGAATTTGCTCAGAGCGCTATCAGGCTCTACAGGTTGGCTGCACCGTGGATTTGCTCACGCATACGGATGTCAGGGCACGATTGAGTGATGAGATTGTGGCGGGGGCAATCTTCAATGCCCTGCAGGGAGGCCGAATGAGCGTCTTGCCGACGCACTTGAGCGCCGTCGTCAGTCTGATCGGTGCCGAACGGGCGGCGCTCTGTGAAAGCCTGCCAAGGTCGATACGCGCATCCGCACAGAACCGAGCCGCGGGCCAGAAGTGACAATGCGCAAGGACTTCAACGCTAAGTTTTCTTCAGTCGTGCCGTCTTTGGATCATAGACGTACTGCGTAATCGTCCCATCCTTGATGCGCTCGACAGCCTCGTTCACAGCAAAGATAGGAACGAGAAACCATTCGCGCGGTTTGACGGGATTGCCGAACCGATCTTTGATTTCAACATCCAGCTGCGCGGGGTCAAACACGCGATGGATTAGGTTTTCCAGCTTCACCCGGTTCACGTTGTAGAGAACGTAGGTGGCGACCACTTCCACGTCGGCCAGCAAAAATGTCGCGTCCTGCGCAGCGTTTGCGATCCGCGTTTCGATCTTCCCTCCGGTCACGCCGATCTTGTGCAGAACGTCGCGGCTACTGGCTGCGGTATTCTTCCTCCTTCTTTTGCTCGGCCTTGAGCGCGGCGGCCTCGGTAGCCTTAGCTGCGGCGATCTGCTGTTTTGCCTGGTCAAGCTCCGACGCGGGCACGAAGACGGGCAGCTGGATCAGCTTTTCCTTAGCCGCCTGATCGCCCGGCGTGATGAACACCTTGGAATCAAAGTGGGGATCGGGATCGGAAGAGATCTCCTGAAGCTCCAGGGTGTACTCGTTACCGTGATCGGAAATGATGTGAACGTCGGTCGTGCTGTTCGCGATTTTCGGCTTG
Source organism: Occallatibacter sp. (assembly GCA_035524195.1). Classification (GTDB taxonomy): domain Bacteria; phylum Acidobacteriota; class Terriglobia; order Terriglobales; family Acidobacteriaceae; genus Telmatobacter. The sequence goes on along the minus strand of DATKPJ010000168.1, from coordinate 19,845 downwards.
ATGCTGATAAAGCGGCTGGCAACGTGGCCCCCGTCAAAGACCCAGTCCACCGTGTCTCCGGCAAACACGTTCGCGACCTTCTCTTCCGGGGGAAGCTCAATCAGCGTCGATTGCAGGAGCGCCGCCCGGACCACAGGAGGAACGGAGCTCTGGGACACTTCGATGGTGCGCGGTGCGCTCGACTCCAGGTGTTTCGGGGCCGGCTGCGCATGAGTGGTGGACGCGGCGGATAAGGCAATGCCAAAAATCACGGTGACAGGGATGAGCGGTTTCACGGCCAGTCCTTTCGGGTTACACGGCTTCGCCCTGGGCAAAACGTTCGATGCCCTCGATGAGTCCGTATTTGGCGATCAGTTTCGACCGGCGCACCCGGTCTTTGGGTTTGGTGGAGAAGATCGCATAGCTGCGGCTGTCGAGATTGAGGATTACGACTTTTGTCAGACCGTCCCGCCGGATGTAGAGTGCCTCTCGATCCTGCAGGCTCTCGAACAATGCGATCTGCTGCTCGTTCATTTTGAACAGCTCGGCATAACGTTTCCGATTGAAGGTCGCGTCCTTCAGAAACAGAAACGATGTGCAGGAATTCACAATCGAGTCAGCATTTTCGCCAAGGTCTTCCGCAGACTGGCCGATCAAAGTGACGCCGCCAAGGTTCTTGCGGACTGTCTTGATGGACGTGAGCGCACCTTCCAGCAACTGCCGGTTCTTCATCGAAGAGAAAATCTCCTCGATCAAAATGTGCTTGGGCACTCCGAGATTGGCCGGGTCGTATAAGACATCGTTAATACGCCGCAGGAGCCAAACCATCAGCGGTTCGATCAGGTCTGCGTATTGGTCGTTGTTGACGCCCTGGAAGTCGAAACACTGCAACCGCGAAAGCGAGAGGCTGTCTTCCACGTTGTCGAAGATCGCGTGGTAGACGCCATCCCGGACCCATTTTGAGAGATAACGGTCGAGCTTCTTTGGCAGGTAGAGATTGGAGAGCCGGCGGTTCTCCCGGTCGAGCAGGTACATATCCTGCACGGCCTTGTGGATCACATCGTCGTCTTCCGGCTCCAGTTCGGCTCCGCCATTGGCGAGCAGGAGCCGAACGAAAGAGTACAGAAATTTGAGATTGCTCTCGGTCGGCTCAAGAGCGAAGGGATTGACACGCGGGCCATCCTTGCCGATCCGATCGACGCGGCCGCCGTAGAGTTCGACGGCACTTTCATAGCTGCCGCCGATGTCGAAGATGTAGCTGAAGCCGCCATACTTCTGTTCGAGTGCAATGAGCTGATTTCCATGCACCGATTTGCCGGTACCTGTGGGCCCAAGGATGAGCATGACGCGCACGCCGTCCACGTACACGTCCTGGAAGAATGGCGTGTGCGTGCGCGTCTCGAAGATGTTCAGGTACTCCGCGTCGAGATCCTCGGAGCGCGGATGTCCTAGATGCGGCGCGAAGACGGAAGAGAGGCGGGCGTTATGCTCCTCGGACAGCCATAGCGGGAAGACATTGAATTTTCCGTTACCGGGGAACATGGCATAGAACGCGGAGAGATTGCCCAGCGTTTCCTCGATCACCTGTGCCCGCGCATCGACGAAGATCCGGTGAACGGAAGGAATCGTGTCGCGCAACTGTCCCGGGCTGTCGGCCGCGAGCAGTAGTCGCAGCGAATATTCCCCCTGTGCCTGCTTATCCAACGAGCGGATGACTTCACTCAGGTCGTCCACGCTGCTGTTCGCGGCTCTGGCGCCCGCCCCGGCATCAAGCGACGCGAAATCGCGCCCGCTCATGACCCGCGTCAGCACGCCGACCTTGAAGAAGGAGATGAACTTCTCCTGCGCGTCGATCTCACTGCGAGCGGCGGTAGTGGATTTAGGTCGCCATGTCGAGCAAAGAACGCTGTCGCAATCGAGCGAAAACAGACCCGAAAAGAGGCATGGCCGCGAGGCTTCGGGAGTCGTCTTGAGCGAGAACACCTGTATGTGGCGCTTGCCCACGCGCAAGTGATCGCTGTGCCAGGCGACAGGGTTTCTGACGATCTGCCGGTCTACGCCTTCGTCGCCGCGGAGCTCGCCGGCAGCGACCCACTCTTCAAGATTGAAAAGGTAGCTGAAGAAATGGAACGTGGCACTCTTGTCGAGCAGGCGCAGCCCGAACAACGCTCCCAGGTGTCCCACCAGGATCGTGGCCGTCTTTTCAAGGTCGGCCAGCATTCGAGAGGTGGTGGCGGTGTGGTCTTTCGGCTTCTGCTCGAGCGCTTTGATCTTTGGTGGCTCGATGGTGAGGCACCAGCGGAGGTCTATCCGCCGGAAGCCCGCGGTCTGCTCAAGGTGTGAGAGCCGATCGCTCGCAAACGCCTGCATAACGGGGCTCTTGTACAGCATCTGCCGGGGCAGTTCGAAGCCCGACATGACGCGAACGTACTGGTAAAGGCAAGAACCTTCCGGCAAACCGTGCAGCGCGCCTTCCACAGAGCGCATCCGCGCTTCCAACTCCTGATCCGTCAGCCCCTCATCATCGATGCCGTCCAGTGCAAACAGGCATCCGTAGCCTCCGCCTTTGAGGGCGAAGATGTAGGGACTGACAAAGCGCGCAATCGGAACGATGCTGCACGCGGCACCTGCCTTCGCGAACCACGGAACGGATTTTGCCTGCTCAGTATTTGCGCGGGTCATAGTAGGACTTCTGACTGAGGCTCAGGCCCCAGAGCTGAAACATCTTTGGGTGCTTGCGAACGATGAGCCATGCCGCCACTGCGAGCGTGGGAAATGCCAGCATCGCCACCAGGCGAAAACCAACGAGGAAAACCGTTACGCAGACGAATACGATCGCCATCCATGCTGAGAGGTCGAGACCGAGCTTGGCCCTCGGACGATTCAGCGCCTGATTGATCGGTAACGGTTCTCCTCGCCGGGCCATGGACGCGCCTCACATTGACTGGCCTGTGAGACTGCCGATCCAGCCCGCTCCCCAGCCCAGAACCCCGGCGCCGAACAGCGCGCCGAAGAGGCCGGGAATGGCGTCCTGAAACCTTCCCGTCATCATGCGGATTCCGGCAAAGATCAGGCCGCCCAAACAAATGACAGCGCCCGCATACATCGCGAACGTTTTGAAGGTTGCCATCAGGGTTTGCGCTCCAGAGAAATCCATCGTCCCCTGGGCATGGGCAACGGCGCTGCTGGCGCTCATGAAGAGCAGGGCAGTCAACGTTGGACTCATCACATGAGCTGCACGGAGAAGGGGTTCTTTGGTGAGGAGTTTTCTCAGCCTTCGGACAGGCTGAATGGACAGCCGAACGAGAGCTTTATACGATCGGCGCGGGCGGGGGATTCCATTCACTTTGCACCTCCGCTGACTTGGCGTCAGCTATGGCGCAAAGGTAGGGCGCTCTTGTCAATGAAGTCCAATGAATTGGCGGGAGAGCATTATGCCATCGAGGAATAAGCGCCATCAGAAGCGTGACGAAATCGGCGTTTTTCGCGTATCCAAATCCCGACACGGAGTTCTAATATGCAAACTGCTCTTGGGAAGCAGATAAAGCCAAGTGAGATCCATAGTTGTGGCGTCGAAGCACTTGAAGAAATGACCCTGCGCTTTCCATGGCAGCTTCCAAGAGACCATTTTCTCTAAGCGCGAAAAACAACGCGACAGAACGTGCTTGGCAATTGATTGACCGTTCTGGATTGAATTCGATGTCTGTGAAACCCACGAACTTGCTAAGACGCGAAAGCCATTCACGATGAGGGAAAATTGCCCCTATGTAGAGCCAGTCGTAGAAGGCGGTTCTCGGCTCGATCGGGAAGCGCATTGCTTGAAATTCAAACGCGACAAGTCGGCCAGATTCCCGTAGCCGCGAATCCCGCTTTGCGGTGCGTGGATCGACATCAAATAATTCCGTATATGGACCGCCTCTCTCAAAGACTTTGCTTCCCTGAAAAGCACACTCCAGCGGAATTTCCCCAACCGGGCTCTTCACTCTCAGATGAAAAGCACTGAGATGTTGTCCTACCTTGTCTTCAGATTTGGTCGAAACCTCAAGTAGAGGAGAGTAGCCCAAACGACCTGCCGCCTCGTGAAGCGCTTGGATGTTCCTCTTTTTCTGAATCTCTGCAAATCCAGAATGCCAGGTCAACTTGACAGAGACTTCCTTGACCAATTCGTCCTGTGCCGGCGTCGGGAGAAAGATGGGCCGCTGAGCCATCAGGGCAGATTCCTTATGTACTTCATTGGAACATGATCTGGAACCAACAATTCATATTTTTCAGCCTGCCGAAGACGCTGCTGTACCTCCGCATCGCACCAGTCCGTTCGAGTGTACAAGACTTTGAAATCAATGATTTCCCGTGCCGCAGCGAGAGTGATGATCTCGACACCAGATTTATTTGATACATCCGCGGTGAACATGACTCCGTTGATGCGGAGGATGTCCGGATGGATTTGAAGGTAAACGGAATCGGCGATCCGACCGTCTTGTCGGGCGACGTACTCCATCGGGTGGTTCGGCCTGAAACAAAGGTGAACGTATTGGTCCAACCCCTTCATTCCGTCGGCGTCATGGCTCCACTCATTTCCGCCAGGCGCAGGGATCTCAACTCCCATCGCTCGCAGCGCTGCCAAGGAAAACAGTCCTCCGCGATCCCGGATGGACGCCGCATTTCGCCGATCGGTGAAGTGGTAAAAGGACGTAACCGCGTATTGGGCAAACGGATCTTGAGTGGTCATGGTCGGACCCGGCTTTCCTACTTCCGAGTCTAAAAGATCGAGTTCCGGAGGAGTCAATTTCCAATTGGGGGGGGGGCGGAAATCACTGGTTGATAGAAGCAGTTGCGGGGACCGCCGTCTGCAACAAACGAATACCTAATTCCTTGCCCGCCCTGCCGGGGTTTCCCCCTCTCCTTCGCCGACAGAGTTACAGTGGGGATCGAACGTAACACGTATTCTTGGTCTCCTTGACGGGATAGGAGAGAGGGGCGTAGTCTCCTTTTTAAGATAGGAGAGTGCGATGCCGGAAGCCGTGGAACTGCCGCAGGGAGCGCTGGAGATGCTGATCCTCAAGGCAGTGTCGCTCGGACCCCAGCACGGATACGGAGTCCTCCTGAGGATTCAGCAGATCTCGGGTGAACGGCTGGAGATCCTGCAAGGTTCGTTCTACACGGCGGTCTATCGGCTGGAGCGGCGCGGCTGGATCGCGGGACAGTGGGGTGAGTCGGAGAACAACCGGAAGGCAAAGTTCTATCGCCTGACCGCCGCAGGCCGAAAGAAACTGAGAGCAGAAACCGAGAAGTGGACGGATATGGCGGGAGTCGTAGCGGCCATCCTGCGCACAAAGCCGGAGGAGATATGAGCCTGAGGGCGACTCTCCGGTGCTGGTGGCGAGCTGTGATTCACCGCGGGCGCGTGGCGGCCGAGGCAGAAGCGGAGTTGCGTTTCCATGAAGAAGTCTACGCGGCGGATCTGGTCCGGCAGGGAGTGGCGCCTGGGGAGGCTGCACGTCGGGCGCGCCTCCAAATGGGACAGCCGGAGACGCACGGAGAGCGCTATCGCAACGCGGTGGGATTAACTGCGTTCGATGAGTTGGGCGGCGATGTGCGCTTCGGACTCCGGTCGCTGGTGCGGAATCCAGGATACGCGGCGGTGAGCGTGTTGTCGCTAGCGCTGGGGATTGGCGCGACGACGGCGATGTTCAGCCTGATGTATGCAGTGCTGCTGCATCCGTTTCCGTATGCGGGGGCGGACCGGATCATGAATCCGGCGATCATCAACGAAGAGGAGCCGTCGCAACTGCGATGGTTTGCTTTATGGAAGCCGCAGTTTGCGGAGTTCGGAAAGGCGCCATGCATCGAAAGCCTCCTGGGATTCCGTACCAAGAGCGAGGTGCTGACGGGCGAGGGGCTGCCGGAAGATGCACTGGCGGTGTACCTGACGGAAAATGCCGACCAGTTTTTTGGCGTGCGTCCGGTGCTGGGGCGAATGATCGAGCCGAGCGATGCCGCCGGTGGAGGGCGGTCGGTGGCCGTGCTGAACTACCGATTCTGGCAGCAGCATTTCCAGGGTGCGCGGAACATCATTGGCAAAACGATCGAACTCGATCATGTTCTGTTCACCATTGTGGGCGTAATGCCGCGCAGCTTCGCCTTCGATGACACGACGGGCGTGGGCGATGTGTATTTGCCCGGGAGTATGCTGCGCGAGACCGCCGCGGGACCGCGGTTCTTCATCCCGTGGGTGAAGCTGAAGTCTGTCGTATCCGTGGCGCAGGGAAACGCTGAGCTTGACCCTCTGGTGCATGCCTTTGCGCGGCAGAATCCGCAGGTGTATCCGGAGAAGTTCCATCTCGGTTTGCAGCCGATTGTGGCGCCCTACGCGCGGAGCACGGGGCGGGCGCTCGATTTGCTGCTGGCAGGAGTGGTACTGCTGCTGCTGATCGGCTGCGCCAACTGCTCGATCCTGCTGCTGGCACGAGGAACCGCAAGGCAGCAGGAGCTGGCGGTGCGGACCGCGCTGGGAGCCAGCCGGTGGCGGATTGCACGGCAGCTGCTGGTGGAGGCGATGACCATTGCCGTGGCCGGAGCGGCGCTCGGCGCCGCTGCTTCGTGCTGGCTGGCTCGTCTATCGCTGGATCTGGAAAGAGGCGTCTTTCCCGCGGAGTCGGTGATCCGCGTGAATCTGCCGGTGCTCGGTTTTTCTGTGGGGCTCGCGCTACTGACGGGGCTGCTCTTCGGGCTGACGCCGGCGTTGCGACTCTCGCAGGTCGATGCGGCGGGACGAGCCCTGCACAGCGGGCGAAGAATCGTCGGCCGAGGAACTGGGCGGCGGCTGCAAACGCTGATCGCTGCGCAGATTGCTCTGACGCTTCTTCTGCTGGCGACGGCGGGGATGGCGGCCCAGGGTTTTCTCGCGGTGATGCATGCGCCGCTGGGCTATCAGCCGAAGAATGTCCTGTCGGCGGGTATTTTGATGCACTACGAGAACGCGAAGGACTGGAACTCGATCAGCCCGCTGGAGAAGCGCGTCGCCTTTGTGGTGCGGGTGCGGCAGAAGATTGCGGCGGTGCCCGGTGTGCTCTCGGTTGCGGTGAGCAACGACGCGACGCCTCCTTATAGCGGCCAGGAGTACAAGTTTCAGGTGGAAGACCAGCCAGCGCTGCCCCAGGGCGGGCCTAATATTCGAGTGCAGTTTGTCAGTCCGGGATACTTTGCCACACTCGGAATTCCTCTGCTCCAGGGTCGTGTTTGGGATGAGGCGGAGAATGCGAGGGGCGATGGCGTGGCAATGGTCAATGCCGCCTTCGCACGTGAGTATCTGAATGGAAGGGCGGCGGTGGGACAGCAGGTTCGAATGCCCGATCTCGCGTCGCATGCGCCGCTGGTCGCGGCTTCGGCCCAGAGTGCCGGATGGCGGCAGATCGTGGGCATCGTTGGCGATGCGCGAGATGATGGCGTGGACCGGCCCGTGATCCCTGCGGTGTACGTGCCGTTCTCAACCTTCCTGGCGCCGTATGCGCAATACGTGATCCGGACCCAGGGCGAGCCGATGACCTATCTGCATGCGATTCGCGCGGCGGTGGCGTCGGTGGAGGCCGACGAGCAGGTGAGCAACGGGAGCGACGACCTGGAGGCTTCGATCGAGCGCGATGCGTTGTGGAGCCGGGAGCGGCTGTTCTCCATTCTCTTCGGATTCTTTGCTGGGCTGGCGCTGATTTTAGCGCTGGTTGGCCTATTCAGCGTGGTGGCCTGGACCGTGACGCAGCGAACCGCGGAGTTTGGCTTACGGCTGGCACTGGGGGCCTCGCGCGGACACATACTGTGGGTTGCGGTGCGGGCGGTTGCCGTCAGTGTTGCTCTCGGGATCGCACTTGGAGGCGTAGCGGACTTCGTGTTGGGCGGAATCCTGGCCACTTGGATGAACAATCGGCGCAGCGGATGGGGAAACAGTGAGGAGGCGGCTCTTCTCCTGATCCTGTGCTCAGCGGTCGCCTGCTGGGCGGCGGCCCGGAGAGCCGCTGGGCTTCATCCCACCGAGGCACTTCGCCACGAGTAACGAGAACAAGCAACTCGATTTCATCGGCTGTCAATGGACACCAGTTCTCTGACGGCATTACATTCACTGAGGCTGGTCGCGTCTCGGGACTGGGCTCAAGTTTGGACGCAGGATTCATTCCTAGCAAAATGCACTCCCAACAGACTCCCAACAGGGTGTCCAGAGGGTACTTTTCCATACTTCCGGGTAGCCATAAGTGCCGCAAAGTCTGTTAGATACCAGAGCGCCCGGACGCTCATAACCCAAAGGTCGGTGGTTCAAATCCACCCCCCGCAACCAAACATCTCTCCCGTTTTCAATCACCTACAACTGAAGAGAAGTGGCTGGCCGCGGACCTCCGGGGACAGTTGAGGACAGTTAAGCGGACACTGTCGATCCGAGAGACTTCTTCGCCTCCTCGCGAATGTACTCGGCCAGGCGGGTTTGCGCGTCACGCTTCGCATCCAGGGAGAGCCCTCCGTAGATATCGCTGGTGGTTGCCAAATTGGCATGCCGGGCCAGTTCCTTCGTTTCGGAAAGCTTCAGCGCAGCCTTTCCCCAGGAAACAAAACTGTGACGGAACATTTGGAATCCCAGTCGGCCGAAGCCTGCGGCTTCAGCGACGGGCTGAATGTGCTTGGCGAGCATGCCCTCCGGCCAAACAGGCCGCGCGCCTTTTGTGGCTTCGCTGGCAAAGACCCAATGCTAGGGCTCGTTGAAGGGGGTGACCTTCTTCCATGCCAGCAGCGCCTCCTTCACATCAACTGGAATTGCCATCTGGGCGCGTGATGCCTCGGTCTTGAGGGGCGTCACACGTCCTGAGACAAAACCCTGGCGAAAGGTGACAGTATCGGTTTCAAAGTCAAGGTCCTGCCACTTCAGGCCGAATCCTTCTCCGCGCCGCGTTCCGAGCCAGCCGAGGATCTTTATGGCCAGCTGTTCCCGTGGCCCGAAGAGCTTCAGCAGCTCGAAGTACTGGCCGGGCTTAAGGGTTCGAGGTTCCGTCCGCCGGCGTGTTGAGCCCTCCGGCAGATCTACGTATTCCATGGGACTGGATTGCAGGTAGCCCCATTTCACCGCTTGCCGGAAGATCAGATGGAGCAGCGAGCCGATGCTGCGCACCGATTTCGGCGCCAGGTCGCCTGACTCGACCAGTTGCCGCAGCCAGTCCTCCATTGAGGACCGCAGCTGCGGCTTGACGAGATCAGCAACCAGGTACCTGCTCCACCGCGGACAGATCCAGTTGCGCAGCCACGAGCGATAGGCTCGCGCGGTCATCGAGCTGAGACGCCCCTCGTCGGCGCCACCGAGCGGCACCGCCAAATATGGCGTCACAAGTTCCCGTTCGTAGCGATCAAGAATCGCAGCCATGGTCACCGGTCCGACCGCTTCGCGCTCGCGGTTGGCACTGAGCCGATATCCGTCTGCTGCCTTCTTGACCGCCTGCATGGTTGTCAGTTCCTTCGTTGTGCCGAGCCGAACGCGACGACGTTTGCCGCTGCCGCGTTCCACCCACCGATAGGTCCAGATGTCGGGACCGCTTTTCCTGGTTTGGCGCTCCAAGGTCCCATTTTGGTGGCGCAGCCGCCGCTCGTGTTGAGGGATCATTCATCCTCCCGCTGAGCGGCACCGATGGCATGGTCGATCATAGCCTCTATATCGCGCGGCCGAAAGAACCATGCCTTGCCAAACTTGAAGCCAGGCAACTTCCGGCTGCGCGCCTGACGCTTGACCGTCTCCGGATCGCAGCGAAAAAGCTTCGCGACATCACTGACCGTAAGGAATTCAGAGTGGCCCTGATTCATTGAATCTCCTGCATTGTTGTTGCTGATCCCATCCTGCGCGATGAACCCGGACTACCAAAATCAGGCAAACCCATTAGTCCCTGTCCTGATCGTCAGTCCGGCTGCTGGGCGGGGTTGCGGTGGGGAACGGACCGAGAGCCGTTCCCGGTGCATTGAAGCTGTTGATGGCCTTTTGGAACACCAGCGTGGAACCTTTCAGAGCCTGATCGGCTCGTGGGTCTGGCTGGAATTTAGGACCGAGAAACCGGTCTACCAAAGGTTGCTGGAGTTGAGACCTCGGAGATTCGTTTATCGGTAATATCCAGAGCATCTCTCCGAACGTCGTCGTTGGGAATAATGTGAAACGCTGAGAGAGCCAGCCAGCGCGCATACCACGCAACATCGCTCGGGAAGTCTTCACGGTTCGGCTGGCAGCACCGGGCGATCTCGGTTGAGGACATGCCCGCCGGGGCCCGATCACGCGGCAGATCATCTGCCGCTTCCGCCCGGTCCAAAAGCGTCCGGGCCTCCTTGAGGGTCTGGACGATGTGGAAGCCGCGGAGCGGTACCCTCCGGAACCATTCGAGGATCTCTTCGCAGGCTTCAGCGGAGTCAGTGATCCCGGTGTACCACGGAACCGGCTCTTCATTGTGCTCGGCTTTGCTTACTTCTTTTTCGATCGGGGAACTGGCCGGTTCGGCCTCGGACGCAGGTGAAATGCCTTTAACCCGGCGAAGGAGTTCGTTCCTGCTGATCCGGCTCTCGAGGAACAGCGCCTGATCATCAAAGCCAGCCTCGAGGAGGAGCAGGGTGAGGCGGATGGTGCTTTCCGATACTCCCAGGGCGGTCGCGAGGCTGCGACGGCTGACTCCGGTCCGGATAATCCGGAGGACCGCTTCGGCGCGATCGAGATCGTTGAGGGTATGCCAGTCTGCCTTGAGTCCGGCGATGGCATTGGAGATGGTGTTCAAGGGTAGGACCCCTTTCAGAGGATTTCCTGCCCATCTATCTAGTATAGGAATCCGATCGCAAACCGGTGATTGCACTATGCCTGGTCCGGCCAGCTTCCGGCTTGCTCGGCGTATGACTAATGTCTCTGGGTCGCGAAAGTTATCCGAAAGCAGGTCCTTTCCTCTTAAACTGGCTCTTCCATGCCGATCACCCCGGAAGACAAAGCTCGCCAGAACATCGATACCCTACTGGGGCAGGCGGGCTGGATTGTCCAGAACCGGAAGGACGCGAACATCGATGCGGGCGCCGGTGTAGCGATCCGCGAGTTTTCGCTGGGACAAAGCCATGGGGAAGCCGACTACCTGCTCTTTGTGAATGGCCAGGCCGTCGGTGCTATTGAGGCCAAGAGAGAGGGCTCAACTCTGATCGGCGTCGAGAAGCAGACCCAGAAGTACAGCGAGGGCATCCCCGATGCTGTGCCCGCGCCCATCAGGCCACTCCCTTTTTGCTACGAATCAACCGGCGTCGAGACCCGGTTTACCAATCTGCTGGAACCGGATGCCGCGAGCAGGCCGGTCTTCGCCTTCCATACACCGGCGGCGCTCTCCCGCTGGCTCCGGGATGAGCTAGCTACCCCGGGCTCAGTACCAAAGGCGCGGCTGCAGTCGATGCCAGCCCTCATGGAGGCGGGCCTGCGCCCGGCCCAGATCACGGCCATCCAGAACCTGGAAGACTCTCTCCGCCAGGGACGCCGCCGCGCCCTCATCCAGATGGCCACTGGCGCCGGCAAGACCTATACCGCCTGCAATTTCCTCTATCGCCTGATCAAGTTCGCCGGCGCGCAGCGTGTGCTCTTTCTCGTCGACCGCGCCAACCTCGGCCGCCAGGCCTTGAAGGAGTTCCAGGCCTTCCGCACGTCCGACGACGGCCGCCTTTTCACCGAGCTTTACAACGTCCAGCATCTGCAATCGAACCGTATCGACTCCGTCGCGAAGGTCTGCATCGCCACCATCCAGCGCGTCTATTCGATGCTGCGCGGCGAAGAGCTGGAGCCCGACCTCGAAGAACAGTCCGGTGCCTCGCTCGAAATGCTCCGGCGCCCTCCCGATCCCATCGTCTACAACCCGGCCCTGCCCATCGAGACCTTCGACATCATCGTCACCGACGAGTGCCACCGCTCCATCTACAACCTCTGGCGACAGGTGCTCGAATACTTCGACGCCTCCCTCATCGGCCTCACTGCCACGCCGTCGAAGCAGACCATGGGCTTCTTCCAGCAGAACCTCATCATGGAGTACCCCTTCGACCAGGCCGTCGCCGACGGCGTCAACGTCGATTTCGACCTCTATACCATCCGCACCCTCATCTCCGAGCACGGCAGTACCATCAACGCCGGCTTCCAGGTGGACTACCGCGATCGCCAGACCCGCAAGGTCCGCTGGGAGCTGGCCGACCAGGACATCCCCTACGTCTCCGAAGACCTCGACCGCCGCGTCGTCACGCCGGACCAGATCCGCACCATCGTCCGCACCTTCCGCGACCGGCTCTTTACCGACATCTTCCCCGGCCGCGAGGAAGTCCCCAAAACGCTCATCTTCGCCAAAGACGACAGCCACGCTGAGGACATCGTCCAGATCGTCCGCGACGAGTTCGGCAAGGGCAACGACTTCGCCCAGAAGATCACCTACCGCAGCGGCGCCGCCAAAGTGCGCGTCAAGAAGACCGACAAAGGCGGCAACGAGTACGAGGTCGACGAGTGGGTTTCCGGCAATCTGAAGCCGGAGCAGCTGCTCAACGAATTCCGAACCGCCTACAATCCACGCATCGCCGTCACTGTCGACATGATCGCCACCGGCACCGACATCAAGCCGCTCGAAATCGTCATGTTCATGCGCTCGGTCAAAAGCCGCACCATGTTCGAGCAGATGAAGGGCCGCGGCGCCCGCACTGTCACGCCTACCGAGCTCCGCAACGTCACGCCGGACGGCCGCGCCAAGGACCACTTCGTCATCATCGACGCGGTCGGCCTCGAGCCGGAAAAGATGGAGGAGACGCAGCCGCTCGAACGCAAGCGCAACGTCTCCCTCGAGAAACTCTTCGAGCTGGTCACCTTCGGCAACCGCGACGCTGACGTGCTCAGCTCCATCGCCTCGCGGCTCACCCGGCTCGACCGCCAGCTCACACCCAATGACCGCATCGCGATCACGGATGCTGCCGGTGGACGTCCGCTCGCGTCGATTGCCGGGGAGATCGTCGCCGCTCTCGATCCCGACCGGCACATCGACGTGGCCCGAACCCTTAGCGCCGGAACCGAACCCACCGAGGACCACATCGTCCAGGCACGCAAACAGCTGATCGGCGAGGCCGCGAAGAGCATCGCTGCCAATCCGAAGCTGCGCAACCTGATCGTTGCTGTAAAAAAGAGTTACGAACAAATCATCGATACCGTCAGCCAGGATCAGCTGCTCGAAGCCGGTCCCGCGGAAGCCATCCGCGACCGCGCCCTGCGGATGGTCCAGACCTTTGAGCAGTTTCTCCAGACCCACAAGGACGAAATCGAAGTGTTGCAGATTCTCTACAGCAAGCCCTACGCCGCGGGCCTGTCTCTGAAGGACGTGAAGGCACTGGCGGGCATGCTCCAGAAGCCCATCGACGGCAGTCCGCGCGCCACGCCCGACCAGCTCTGGCACGCCTACGAGCGGCTGGACGCATCGCATGTGCGCGGCACCCGGACGGAAGTCGCCGCCGATCTCGTCAACCTCGTCCGCTTCGCGCTGAAGCAGAAAAGTGAACTCATGCCGCGCCGGGCGGAAGTCGAGGGCCGCTTCGCCGCCTGGCTCGGTCAGCAGAAGGGCGCCGGAGTGGTCTTCACTCCGGATCAAATGCGCTGGCTCGAAGCCATCCGGGACCACATCGCCTCCAGCCTGGCCGTCGAGCCGGACGACTTCGATCTGGATCCCTTTGTTGCCTGGGGCGGACTCGGAAAGGCGCAGCAGATCTTCGGCGAACGATTCTTCCCACTGCTCAGCGAGCTGAATGAGGTGCTGGCGGCATGAGCGGAAAGAATCTGCCTCGCGGGTGGGCGGAGACGACTCTCGGAGAGATCCATCACGATATGTCTGGTGGAATCAACCCTGCGCAATTTCCGGACGAAAAGTTCGAACTCTATAGCGTCCCAAGACACGCGAATGGCGAGCCAGAGTTTGTGACGGGTGCGGAGATCGGTTCGAACAAGCAGACGACCTCGGGGAATACAGTGCTGCTTTGCAAAATTAATCCCCGCATCAACCGAGTTTGGGTTGTGCGGCCGAGAACAGATCTTCGCACCATCGCGTCCACAGAATGGATCTCATTCTCTCCTCGTCCTGAAATCAACCCGAACTACCTGGCGTACTTCCTCCGCCAAACAGAGGTCAGGGATTTCCTTGCCCAACGCGCATCTGGAGTCGGCGGCTCACTGATGAGAGTGAAGCCTTCAACCTTCAGTGACTTCCCGTTTGTCCTTGCCCCTCGAGACGAGCAGGACCGCATCGTCGCCGAGATCGAGAAGCAGTTCACGAGGCTGGATGCGGCGACGGCGGCGCTGAAGCGGGTGCAGGCGAATCTGAAGCGATACCGCGCATCCGTGCTGAAGGCGGCATGCGAAGGCCGTCTGGTCCCCACCGAGGCCGAACTCGCCCGCAAAGAGGGCCGCGATTACGAACCCGCCGACCAACTCCTCCAGCGCATCCTGCGCGAACGCCGCGCCCGCTGGGAAGCCGACACGCTGGCGAAGATGATCGCCTCCGGCAAGCCCCCAAAAGACGACCGCTGGAAACAGAAGCATAAGGAGCCGTCTGGACCTGATGCGAATGAGCTCCCCGGGCTGCCAGAAGGCTGGTGCTGGGCTGCTGTAGAACAGCTGAATCCACCGACGCGCCCCTGCGCATACGGTGTACTTCAACCAGGATCGGACGTCGAAAACGGAGTTCCGGTTGTCCGGGTGGGTGATATTGAGGACGGCAGCGTTGCCACTTCAGGTTTGAAACGAATCTCGAACGAAATCGCTGACCGATATCCGCGAACGTTGCTCCAAGGCGGCGAAGTCTTGATGACTTTGGTGGGCGCAATCGGCAGGACCGCTGTTGCTCCGGTAAGCTTGGCCGGCGCAAATACAGCACGAGCAGTCGGAGTCATTCCGATTCAGGCAGATATGGTTCGCCCGGAATGGGTGGAAATATGGTTCCGCAATCCTGAAATGATACGCACGATGATTGGCAAGGCGCATGAGGTAGCGAGGATGACTCTAAACTTAGAGGATGTGCGCTCCGCCACCGTGGCTCTGCCACCGCTGGCCGAACAATCCCGCATCATTCAGAAGTTCGATGAGGCAATGAGCCGGTTCCGTCCCATATTGATTGAGGTTGAGAATCAACTACAACGAGGAACCAGACTCCGCCAATCGATCCTGCGATCGGCTTTTTGCGGAAAGCTCTTACCGCAGGATCCCACTGACGACCCTACATCCCTTTTGTTGGAGGGCATCAGTGCGGATCGTAGTGCCCGAGCGAGACAGGCCCGATCACCTCGTCACAAAGAGGAGCCGGCTTATGGCTGAAACCGGAACCGCGCAATCCGGATACATCAACCGCAATGGCCAGGTCGTCATTCGCGATACTGGGCTTCCCGGCACGGATCATCTTCAGAGGATTTATCAGCTCGGCTGTTCGGCTTGCGGTCACGTCTACGGAGCAAACGGCAGTGACATCCACGAACGGAAATGCCCGAGCTGCCAAGGCGGCAAACCCGGATTGGAATACAGGACCTCATGACCTCGAACGGCATCGTCCAGAAGCTCTGGAACTACTGCAACATCCTGCGGGATGACGGCCTCTCGTATCAGGACTACATTGAGCAGCTCACATTCCTGCTCTTCCTGAAGATGGCCGACGAGCGGCAGAAAATGCTGCCCGGCAAGACCACGCTGATTCCTCGCGATCTGGACTGGCAAAGCCTGGAGCGGCTGGACGGCGATCCGCTGGATGCGCAGTACAAACACATCCTCACAGAGCTGGGACGAAAGCCCGGCCTGCTGGGGACGATCTTCAGGAAAGCCCAGAACAAGATTCAGGATCCCGCGAAGCTAAAGCGATTGGTTTCGGACCTGATCGGGCGCGAGCAGTGGACCACGCTGGGCGTGGACGTGAAGGGTGACGCCTACGAGGGTCTGCTCGAAAAGAACGCTGCCGACGTGAAGGGCGGCGCCGGCCAGTACTTCACGCCGCGCGCCCTGATCCAGGCCATCGTCGACGTCATGCGCCCGGAGCCCGGCCAGCTCATCCACGATCCGGCCTGCGGCACCGGCGGCTTCCTGCTGGCCGTGCATGACTACATTACGCACAACTACAAACTGGATCGCGACGATCTGAGGTTCCTGAAAGACAAAGCGCTTTCGGGAACGGAGATCGTCGATGCGGCAGCGCGCCTGTGCGCCATGAACCTGTTTCTGCACGGCACGGGAGGCGAGGAGTCCATCACGGTGAACGATGCGCTGATCAGTCGCGGCAGCCGCGAGTACGACATGGTGCTGACGAATCCGCCGTTTGGGAAGAAGTCGAGCATCACCGTGATCGGCGAAGACGGCGACGAACAGCGCGAGACGCTGACCATCGTGCGCGACGACTTCTGGGCAACGACCAGCAACAAGCAACTCAACTTTCTCCAGCACGTGCGCTCGCTGCTGAAGATCGACGGCCGAGCGGCCATCGTGGTGCCGGACAACGTGCTGTTCGAGGGCGGCGCCGGCGAGACGATTCGTCGTCGCCTGCTGCACGATTGCGACGTCCACACGCTGCTTCGCCTGCCCACCGGGATCTTCTACGCGCAGGGCGTGAAGGCGAACGTGCTGTTCTTCGACCGCCGCGTTGCCAGCGAGAAGCCCTGGACGAAGAAGCTCTGGATCTACGACTTCCGCACCAACGAGCACTTCACGCTGAAGACGAATCCCCTAAAGCGCGAAGATCTCGACGACTTCGTCGCCTGCTACCACGCCGACAACCGCCACAAGCGGAAAGAAACCGAGCGCTTCCACGCCTTCACGTATGACGAGCTGATCAAAAGAGACAAAGCCAGCCTCGACATGTTCTGGCTCCGCGACGAAAGCCTGGAGGACGCCGCCAACCTCCCCGCCCCGGACGTGATCGCCGCCGAGATCGTCGAGGACCTGCAGGCGGCGCTGGATGAGTTTGCGCTTATCGCCAACGATCTGCGGAAAGGGTGAACCGGATGTCAGGATCTGCCTTGCGCGATATAGCCTGGTATTTTGGAAACCGCCGGATCGACAGTGTAGGGGACGCGTTGCCGCTGTACGGCCGTGACGAGTTTGCGTCCGTAACCCGCTCTACCGTTCCGCTGCTTTCGTTGATAAAGGGCGGCGGTGAAATCTGGGCCTCGCTTGTTCGGGATCTGATGAACCACTCGGAAGGCGACATGGAAGCGCATCTCGAATATCAGGTGAGATCCCCAAAGGGACGAGGCAAGCCGTCCCATACAGACCTGATGCTGTTCGCCGGTGATCACGCAGTGGCGATCGAAGGGAAATGGACTGAACCGCGCTATCCCACGGTGACGGAGTGGGTGGCATGCGGAAATCCTGACAATCCAGGAAACCGCCCCAATGTGCTTAATGGCTGGCTTTCGCTTATCGAGCCTCACGCTCAGAAACCGCTGGTTGCCGCTGATTTCGGAGAAGCGGTCTACCAATCGGTGCACCGTGCGGCTTCTGCGTGCTTCAGCCGCGGCAGGCCGACGCTTGCATATCTCCAGTTCTCGCCGCTGCCGGATGGCAGCGCCTCGGGATCACATTTGGTTCAGGATCTATTCCATTTGCATAAGATTCTGGGGTCGCCAGACGCGTTTCGATTCGTGCTGATCGAGGTTGCAATCGAGCGAACAGCGGCGTTCAATGCCATTGCAAACCATGTTCAGCCACTGGAAGTCGTTGATGAGGTAAGGCGGGCGATCCACGACGATCGGCTGTTTGAGTTTCGCGGGTACAGGATTCGTGACTTGCGTGGCTAACTCTCGTCTCAGCCAGGACTGGGCATTGGCTAAGCGGGAGCTGGCTCTTCGTAGGTCTCGAGAATGCTTTGGTTCATATGGGCGAGGTGCTCCAACTGATTCAGTTCTTCCACGCTCTCATACGACAGAAATGTGCAGGTCTTCGAGAGCGGCCGTGGCTCCAGCAGCGAGAACACAGGTCGCTTCATCTCTCTGAAAACCTTCTCACGCCGTTCGTCGGGGGCGACGATGTGTAGGCGGATATCCAGATTGGGCTGGAGCGCCAGGAGATCGGCCATTCGCAATAGCCCTGAATACACCGCAGTTGTATGCTCGACCTCGAAAGCCCGCTGAATCGACCTGTTTCTGAGCCAGAGATCGTCTTGTTGGTCGTGTCGTTGTAGTTGATCGGCAAATCATCCAGCAATGCGAGACGTTCGCTCGGTTCAAGCAAGGCGGTGACTTGGGTACGATCCGGGCGGGGAATCCACACCTTCAGCCCGATGATGGCTCCAATTCGGGCAAGCTTCGCCTGAATATGAATCGAAGGACGGGTCTCGGCTGCTGCTTGCTCGGGTTGAGCAGACTCTTCGTCCTGCTCCTCCTCTCCTGGGATGCTGACGGTGACATCGCCTTCAGCGGTCTTTACCTTGCGTTCGGTTGCCCAACGTTCCTGGAGCGGTGCTTCATAGAAATCTAATATCGCGCCCGGGGATTCTGCCTCAAGCTTCTGTCGAAGCTCCATAAGCCTCTGATCCAGACGACCGTCATCCCACTCACCGACTTCGTGAGCAGTACCTACGCCAAAGGCGACGAGCACTTTGCGGCGGTCATTGTTGGATGACATCCGTTCCACACGATCCGGAAAGGCGAAGAACCTTAGCATGTGACGAAACTGTCGGCTACCATTCCGGGGCACCTTTTCGATCCAGTTCAGGAAGGCGTCGTATTCGCAAAATATGTGTTGCCGCTCTGGTTCGGTACGTTGCTTCAGATTTCTTGTCAAGTTGATCAAGAACTCCAATTCGTACGGTCGATAGTGGTTGAAACCGGTACCCCCAGAACCGATTCCGACCAGGACACCATCGGAAAGCAGCGGATGCGTCGCAGGCAGATTCTGTCCTGACATTGACCAGAGGTCCAGGACCTGCCTGCGCTTGGTGCTGGATCTCAAATTCGATGGAAAGAGCAGGAGCGCCCAGAGTGCTTCCGCCATCAGTTGCTGGGCAGGAGGCGGTGCAGCGCTCATCTGCCGCTTCAGCTTCGTCATGAAATCGTCTGCACTGAAATCGGGGTGCTCTACGAACGCGCGATAATCGTCGGTCAACAACGCCGATGTCCAAAGAGACGTCCCGGTGAAGACCGATCCGTCCGCGATCAGACAATCCTTTATCCAGCGTTTTGCAGCTTGCAGGACCAAACTAACGTCGCGTTCGTTGAATTGACGTGCCATGCGGACCATTGTCTTGCATGTTGGCATCCTTGAGAATAGGGGCGTACCGAACGGTTGAGTTGCCTTAGGGTAGGAAGGGGAAACGCGTTCGCCCGGAGTTCTGGCTGCACCAGGTCGGACCTCGATCGGCCGTGGGGAAAAGCGACGGTGGTTTTGGCTGGAAAATAGCGAATGGGATGGGGATAGTGCCCCGCGGGGAGAGGCGTTTCCAGCTTCGTCCGGCCATGAGAGGAGCCTAGCGGTGGAGCGCCCTGTGGGGCGCGGAGGGCGGGCGGCGCAGAAAGAAGAAAGTCCGCCGACAAGGAACAGGGTATCCGGGAGCCAGAGAAGCAGAGCAGAAAGCAAGAAGAAGTGAAGGGGAGCCGGTTGCTGGATCGAAGGAGTAGTCGACCGGGAGATGGTGAGCGGGAAGAGGTCGATTTGACTCCGCAGGGACCGGCGCGGCCGCCTGGAAAGTGGCCGATGTGTACTCATCAGTACCCAGAAAACAACTGTTACGCAGGCAGATACCTATACTAGAGCGGGAAAAACGAGGGTGCGTAACCGTGGATTTGTGTACATTCCTGCAAGAGAAGGTAGGGGAAATGCATTCCCCCGGCTCTTTGTGGCGAAAA
>DATKPJ010000167.1:0-118911 GCA_035524195.1 Occallatibacter sp. | reverse complement strand
AACGGCTTGGTTGACAGGTATTTCTACTTCGCGATGTCTCTGCTCTTCGCCGCGATTGTCGTCATCGGCTTCAGCCGCACCGTAAACCAGAACCTCTTCCACGCCGCTCCGCCGCGTCCGTTCCTCCTATGGGTTCATGGCGCCGCATTCTCCGCATGGGTCGCCTTCTATGTCTTTCAGTCTGCGCTGGTGCGCACACGCAACGTAAAATGGCATCGCCTCTTCGGCTGGTTCGGCGCAGCGCTCGGTACTCTGATGGTCGTACTGGGATTCATCATCTCCGTGATCATGGGCCATTTCGATGCCGTCGTGTTAAAGCAGGCCGCTCCTGCATTTTTGAGCATTCCGTGGTTCGACATGGTGGTCTTTGGAATATGCCTGGCTCTTGCCATCTCCTGGCGCAAAAAGCCTGAAATGCATCGCCGGATGCTCTTCATTGCTACCTGCGCGCTGCTCGATGCGCCTTTCGGCCGATTCGATTTCATCTTCAACAACAACCTCTATTACCCCTGCCTCGACGCCATCATGCTGCTCGGCGTCGGGCGCGATCTTCTTGTCAATCGCAGCGTTCATGCGGTGTATCGCTATGCTCTGCCGCTCCTGTTCGTTGGGCAAGGTCTCGCGGTCTACCTCTACGTCGGCGCGCCCGCATGGTGGCTGGGGTTCACCAGGGGAATCCTTGGAATCTGAGTTCCGGTCGCGTCAGATCCCAGGTGCGCCACGACGGCGTCGTCTGCCGATTTAGACTAGATAGGTCATGAGCACCCTGAAAGCCGTGCGCGGCACGCGCGACCTGCTGCCGCCGGAGACAGTCCTGTGGAACCGCATCGAAGCCACGGTACGAGCCGTCTTTGCCCGCTATAACTTCGGCGAAATTCGCACCCCCATCTTCGAAGACACTTCCCTCTTTGCCCGCGGGGTAGGCGAGGAAACCGACATCGTCTCAAAAGAGATGTATACGTGGGAGGATCGCGTCCGCGCACAATCGGAGAAGCCGCAGTCCCTGACTCTCCGTCCTGAAAACACCGCGGGAGTCGTCCGGGCCTATATTGAACACAAACTTGGCGAAACCGGACAGCTTCGGAAGCTCTACTACATCGGACCGCAGTTTCGCCGTGAGCGCCCGCAAAAGGGCCGCTACCGCCAGTTTTCGCAAATCGGCGCCGAGGTCATCGGCCCGCCGTCGGCGGGAAGCGAATCGCCCCTCCGCGACGCCGAAGTCCTCGAGATGCTTGCCACTCTTCTCGACGAATTGGGAATCGTCGGCTGGAAGCTCGAAATCAACTCCGTCGGCTCCTCGGCCGACCGCGCGCGATATAACGAAACTCTACGCGAAGCACTCATTCCGCTCGCGCCTAAAATGTGCGTCGATTGCCAGCGCCGTGCCGTCACCAACCCGCTCCGTGTGCTCGACTGCAAGGTGCCGGACGACCAGCCCATCATCGAGTCGCTCCCTAAAATTGCTGATTCACTCGACGAGGAGTCTAAAAGGCACTTTGCCGCGGTGCTTACCGCGCTCGATGCCACTGGGGTGCCCTACACGCGAAATCACCGCCTCGTCCGCGGCCTCGATTACTACACTCGCACGACGTTCGAGTTCACGCATGGCGGCCTTGGCGCACAGAACGCTCTGCTCGGCGGTGGCCGCTACGACGGCCTCAGCGAAGCCATTGGCGGACCAAAGGCTCCCGGAATCGGCTTCGCGATGGGGGAGGACCGCCTTGTCCTCACATTGCAGGCCCAGGAGTCTGCCCCGCCGCAGTTGGTGGACGCGTATATTGCCCCGCTGGGCGAGGCCCTTAATTCCGCAGCCCTTGCCCTGGCCCGCGAGCTGCGTCGTGACGGCCTGAGCGTCGAATTGGGCGACGGCAGTTTCCGCCTGAAAAAGAGCTTCGAATCCGCCGACAGAACTGCCCGGCACATCGTCATCCTGGGCGAAGATGAACTCCAATCCGGTATCCTGACTGTGAAGCATTTCGCAACCGGCACACAGACCAAGGTTTCGCGCGCTGAGCTGGCCGGCCATCTTGCTGACTCGGCAAAATAGCAAACCGAATGCGGGATTTGGAACGGGAGCTTGAGCCCATGCGTCACAGGATCAAAAATCCTTAGGGCACTAGCCCTTGATGACAGATCGGGACGCACGGATCCGTTCCGATCTCTGAAACAACGAGGACCTACACATTGCTCGACCTTTTAGGCAATCTTGAACGCACCCACATGTGCGGTACGCTGCGCGCCGCTAATGCCGGGGAAAACGTGGTTTTAATGGGCTGGGTCAACCGCCGCCGCGACCACGGCAACCTCATCTTTCTTGACTTGCGCGACCGCAGTGGCATTGCCCAGGTGGTGCTCGACAAGGAGCTGACCCCCGAAGGCCACGCCAAGGGCGAGCAGATCCGCCCGGAATATGTTGTGGCGGCCGTGGGCAAGGTCGCCCTGCGCGACAAAGACGCCATCAATCCCAAGATGCCCACTGGCGAGATTGAAATCGAAGCGACCGAACTGCGCATCCTGAACGACGCGCGCCTCTCGCCGTTTTCGCCGGCCGAAGAAGCGATCCAGAACGAGGAAGTGCGCCTTAAATACCGCTATATCGATCTGCGCCGCGCCGAAATGCAGCGCAACTTCTGGCTGCGCCACGAGATCACGCAGGCAATCCGCGAGAGCTTGAGCCAGCAGGGCTTTCTCGAGATCGAGACGCCCGTCTTGAACAAGAGCACGCCCGAAGGTGCGCGCGATTTCCTGGTGCCGAGCCGCGTGCATCCAGGCCAGTTTTACGCGCTGCCGCAATCGCCGCAGATCTTCAAGCAGATCCTGATGATCTCAGGCTTTGACCGGTATTTTCAGATTGCGCGCTGTTTTCGCGATGAAGATCAGCGAGCGGACCGCCAGCTCGAGTTCACGCAGGTGGATATCGAGATGAGCTTCCCGCGGCGGGAGCACGTGTTTGACGTGGTTGAGAAGTTCTGCGCCGCCGCATGGGCTGCGGCAGGCGTCGCGCTGCCTACTCCATTTCCGCGCATCACATACGACGAGTCAATGCGCCAGCATGGCAGCGACAAGCCCGATCTGCGGCTGCCGGGGCTCACGGATGTGCGCTCCGCCTTCACCGACGAAGCCATGGCAACGCTCCAGATCGATCCCGCGCTGCCGGTCGTAGCGCTGCGGATCCCGAAGGTAGGCGAGCTGAGCCGCAAGGAACGCGAAGAGAACCATCCGCTTTTCGACAAGAAGAAGGGCGCGAAATTCATTGATGATTTCAAACGCCTGGCCAAAAGCTTCCCTGAGGCTGCGGCGAAGGTCCGCGAACTCACAGGCGCCGCCGAAGAAGACTTTGTGATTGTGGTTGCCGGCGACCCCGCACACCCGGTAAAGGCCAGCGACACCAAATTTCCCGGGCGCCTCAGCGAACGCGAAATCAATGTGTACGCAGCCGCCGGCAATTTCCGCACCGAACTGGCAAAAAAGTATGCCGACCGGCACGGAGCCTTCGATATCACCGAAGCCGTTGTACATCCGGACCGACCCGTCAGCAGCACCGCGGCGGTGGGCATGAAGCCGTTCAATCCCATCTGGATTGTCGACTTTCCCATGTTCGAGTACGACCTGGCGAGCGGCAAATGGATGCCCGCGCATCATCCTTTCACCGGTCCGTATGAAGCGGATATGGCAAATCTCGTCAGCGATCCGGCGAGCGTTCGCGCTGACTGCTACGATCTTGCAATGAACGGCCTCGAACTCGGGTCCGGTTCGATCCGCATTCACCGCAAAGATGTCCAGCAGCAGATTTTCGCATCCCTTGGGATCAGCGAGGAAGAAGCCAGAAAGCGCTTCGGCTTCTTTCTCGACGCGCTCGAATACGGCACGCCGCCGCATGGCGGCATCGCACTCGGTCTCGACCGCATCGTGATGCTCCTGGCCGGCGCGCCGAGTTTGCGCGAAGTCATCGCGTTTCCCAAGACGGCCAAGGCGATGGACTTGATGGCAGACACGCCCACCACGGTTCCGGAGCAGCAATTGAAGGAGCTGCATATCCGCGTAGTGCAGCGAAGTTAGACGCCTTTCTTCTGCGCCGAGAAAAACCTGAATCAGGCGCTCGTCAGTCTGCCGCGACTTCTGCCGGATCCTGCACCGTCATGGCCGCGCCATCGATGGACAGACAGTTCCCAAGCTCGTTGAATGCCTTCTCCCAGCTTGGCCGGTCCATGTCAGAAAGAGCACTGAGCGCATATCCCGAGGTGCGGAAGATGTCATACCAGATGTTCTGCGCCTGCCACAGATTCAGATCGAAGGGCAACTCTTCAAGGGCTCGAGCCAGCGTCAAAGCCCGATCGAGCGTCTCCAGCGATCCGGCCGACATCTGCAGTTCCACCATTGCCCGCTTCATGCGCTGGTCGGCAATGTAGCTTAGCGTAGCCGTATCCAGAGGAACCTGGTCAGCCTTGGCCAGTTGCAGAAATGAGCGCATGACCGCCAGGTCAACGGGCTCCGAATCGAGTGCACGACGCAACCCGGCGTTGATCGCAAATCCTGCTGCCAGCGTCAGTGCTGGAGGCTTGGGCAATCCGGCCTGCGAGAGATAGTGCAGCAGGCTTGCGTGTTCTTCGTAGATCGTCGTAAGCGAGTTCTCAATATCCCAAAGCGTGGAGTTGAGGATGATCTGCACGATGCGACGCTGTTCATCCGAGAAGAGCGACGTCAGCGAATAATCCACGTGCCCGTAATAGCGATCAATCTGGCGAATCACTTCGGGGAAATCGGCCTTCTGCACCTGTTCCGAGCCCAGCGCCACGAAAGCGTTGAATTCCTCGGCATCGCTGTCGAGATAAGGCTTCACCGCGGCCGTGATGTTCTGGTCGCCAAAGTGGAGCACTGCATACGAAAAGCTTTGCCCCTCGCCCGTAATTGCGCTGGCAACATGCGCCCGCCCCAGAGCCAGCCGTCCGCGGCCTGAAGAATATATATCGTAGGAAATGCGCCGAACGCGATAGCAAAATAGCTCCGTCTCATCGGCGTAGGACGAGAACACGCTGCTGATGGCGTAATGCGCAGCAACCTCTTCCAGTCCCAGTTCCAGCGGAAGAATCTTTTCTTTGTAGATCCGCGCGCCGTCCCCTGCGCTGGCAATATTTGACTTTGCCTCGGCCAGCCGCGCAATAAACGCCGGCTCTAATTCCGAAGCCCGCTCACCGAAGACACTTTTCGCCAGTTGCAGCACGCGTGCTGCGTAAGCGATCACCTGCACCGTCTCAATTCCCGAAATATCGTCGAAGAACCATCCGCAGCTGGTGTACATCAGCTGCGCATGCCGCTGGAGCTCCATGAGCTCCAGCGCGCGAACTCGTTCCGCGTCGCTGAGAGAGTGGTTCTGCTGTTCAATGAAAAACTGCTCTACCCGATCCTCTCCGCGATCCAGCACCACCTGGATATAGGCGTCCCTCGCTGCCCATACATCCTTAAAGAGTTGGTTGCCTTCCTGCTCTGTCAACGGGGCGATAGCGTGACGCATCTCATCCAACCCCTCCCGCAGCGGAGCACGCCACTCCTGGTTCCACCCCGGCTTTCCACTGCTGCATCCGCAGTTCGAGCGCCAGCGTTCGACACCGTGCGCACAACTCCAGGAGGTGTTATCCACGACCTCGCATTCGTACTCCGGCGGAAACTGCTCCAGATAGCTGCCATAGTTGGCAAGTTTCACCGTCTTGTCCCGCTCCAGCAGTCGCAACGCATAAGCCAGCGCCATCTCGCCGTGCCGATGATGATGTCCGTAGGACTCGCCATCCGTGGCAACATGCACCAATTGCGGATCGCCGCTTTCTTTGAATCCCGCTTTGAGCCGCCCGGAGAAATTCTCGCCCGAGTTCAACAGCCCTTCAAAAGCGATGGCTCTCGACGTGGGCCCATTGTAGAAAAACACGGCAATTGACTCGCCCGATGGGAAGCGCATCGCGTAAGGCCGCGTCGTATCCACAGTCGCTCCCGTTGTGTCGGTCCAGTCACTTTCTTTACCTGAATCCGTAGCCTTCATAGGCCTGATGCGCTTGCATTGATGCGGTGCCAGCACGGTGAACCTGATGCCATGTTTGGCCAGCAATTCCAGCGATGCGGCGTCCGCAGCTGTTTCCGGTAGCCACATGCCTTCGGGCTCCAAGCCGTAGTGGTACACATAATCCGCGATGCCCCATCGAATCTGCGTCACGCGGTCCCGCTCGTTCGCCAGCGGCATGATGATGTGGTTGTATATCTGCGCCATGGCCGAGCTGTGACCCTTGTAGTTCCTGCGGCTGCGGCGTTCGCCGTCGAGGATCATGCGGTAGGTGCGCGGCGCATTCTCTTTCAGCCAGCTCAGCAGGGTGGGCCCGAAATTGAAGCTGATCCGCGCGTAGTTGTTCACGATGCGCGTGATCTGGTTCTTTCCGTTCTGAATGCGGGCGGCGCCGTTGGGCGCATAGCACTCCGCGCAGACACGCTCATTCCAGTCGTGATAGGGAGCGGCGCTGTCCTGTGTTTCGACCGTCTCCAGCCATGGGTTCTCACGGGGAGGCTGGTAAAAATGGCCATGAATACAGATAAATCGTTTAATTGGCGGCATGAATCAATCCAATTGCAAAGTTGTCCATTTTTTGCATTCCTGCGTCGGCACAGCCAAACAGCTATTGTAGGCCCAACCGCTCAACGGTCGCTTTTTTTGCCAGGTCGCAGGCCCTCCATAAATACCAGCTTGCAACCGAACGAAACGGAGCCCATCTCCGTCCCCGTCTCTCCAGCACATCCGGCTTGGGCAAATCGGCAGCCTCTACCGGGCGTGATTTGGGCAGTCTCATAAACGTCAGCGCATAGCCTTTGCGTACTCCATAGTCCGTCGCCGGCAGCACATCCGGCCGTCCCAGGCGAAAAATCAACAGCATCTCTACCGTCCAGGACCCGATTCCGCGCACTTCTGTCAATCGCTCGACAATGTCCGCATCCGGCATTCTCAGAATGGCGCCGTGCGTCGGCACCGTGCCATCCATCGTCTTTGCCGCCAGATCGCGCAGAGCCTTGATCTTGTTTCCTGACACGCCGGCTGCACGCAGTGGCTCATCTGGCACGCCGATCAATTGTTGTGGCGTGGGATCACCTCCAAAAAACTCGCGAACCCGGCGATGGATCGTGGCTGCCGCCTTGCCGTGCAACTGCTGGTACAGTATCGCTTCCAATAAGGACTCGAACGGCGATGGGGATGAGTCGAGCCGAAGGTCAAATTCGCCGACGCGGTCGATCAGCGAACCCAGCTTCGGGTCATTCTTCTTTAGATGCGCGATTGCCTCATTTGCGTTGAAGGGCAGCTTTCGGCGTGTCCGGCTCTCGTGAATCATAGAAAATTAGTGTATCTCCCGGATCGCGCTGCGGCCCCTGACCGTACGGCTGTAACATCGATGCAGGACTCGTCCCGCGGGAGCACCATCGACATGAAAATGCGTCCAGGAACGCAGACTGGATTCCTGCTGTGCGGCAAGGAATGGACAGAAGGTGAAGCTCTTGAGGTGCGCTCGCCGTGGGACCAGAGTCTCGTTGGCCGCGTGGCTGTACCCACTCGGGCCGACGCCCGCCAGGCCGTCCATCACGCCGTCGTCAGCCTTCGCCGCACCCGCGCGCTTCCTCGGTGGAAACGCCGGGAGATTCTTGAGAATGTCGCTGCCGCCCTCATCGACCAAAAAGAGCGGTTTGCCCAGCTCATCGTGGCGGAAGCCGGAAAGCCCATCCTCATGGCCCGCGCTGAGGTCGATCGCGCCACGCTCACCTTCAAGACCGCTGCGGAAGAGGCCGTGCGCCTGGCCGGCGAATCGATCTCGCTGGATCTCACCGAGGGAAACGAGCACTGCTGGGGATTGGTGCAGCGCTTCCCCGTCGGGCCTGTCCTAGCCATCACTCCATTCAACTTTCCTCTCAACCTGGTCGCGCACAAGGCCGCACCGGCCATGGCCGCCGGTTGCCCGTTGATTCTTAAGCCCGCGCCGCAAACGCCGTTTACCTCCCTGGCCCTTGGCGAGGTCATTCTCAAGGCGGGTTGGCCCGAGGAAGCACTCGCCGTCCTGCCGCTCTCCAATGCCGACGCCGCCTGGCTAGCTGAAAAGGAGGACCGCATCAAGCTCCTCAGCTTTACCGGCTCCGCCAAGGTTGGATGGGAATTGAAAGCGAAATCGGGTCGCAAGCGCGTGCTGCTTGAGCTTGGCGGCAACGCCGCCCTGGTGATCCACAGCGATTGGCCCAACCTGGACGAAGCTGCAGTCAGAGCCGCCCACGGCGCTTTCGCCTTCGCGGGCCAGTCCTGCATCAGCGTGCAGCGGATTTTTGTTGAGCGCCGGGTCTTTCAGTCATTTCTCTGGAAGCTGGTCGAATGTGCGGGAAAAATGCCCACAGGAAATCCCGCGGACGAGACAACCGAAGTTGGACCGCTAGTCCGCCTGAGCGAAGCCGAGCGCGTCGAATCGTGGATCAAGGAAGCCATCGCGGGTGGGGCCAAGCTCGTCGCCGGGGGTAAACGGCATGGCTCGGTCATCGAGCCGGCCATCCTGACTGCAACCCAGCCCGGCATGAAAATCCGTGATGAAGAGGTCTTCGGTCCCGTCGTTCTGGTCGAGCCCTACGAGGATTTCGAGCAGGCGCTCGCCGACGTGAATCACTCGAAATATGGCCTTCAGGCGGGCCTGCTTACGCGCGACGCTGGCCGAATCCTCACCGCCTACCGCGATCTCGAGGTTGGCGCATTGATCGTGGGCGATACGCCGAACTGGCGCCTCGATCCTATGCCCTACGGGGGCGTCAAGGACTCCGGCCTCGGGCGCGAAGGCATTCGTTCCGCGATCGAAGAAATGACCGAACCGCACATGCTCGTCATGGCAGGAATAAGCTAAATGTTCGACAAGGAATTCACATGGATCTTGGCCTGAAAGACAAACTCATCGTGATAACCGGAGGAGGCGCAGGCATCGGCGCGGGCATTAGCCGCGGCTGTCTCGACGAAGGCGCCCGCGTAGTCGTCCTCGGCCGGCGTTCCCAAAACGTGCAGAATTTCATGGCCGAAATGCAGGCTCAATCGGCCTCCTGTGATCTGGTCGAAATTCATCTTGAAGACCTCGAACGCTGCAAGTCCGCCATCGCCGAGATTCAAGACCGATTCGGCGACATCTACGGCCTTGTCAACAACGCCGGCGTTAACGATGGTGCCGGCCTGGAGACGGGCAGCGTCGAGCAATTCGTCGAAAGCCTCAACAAGAACCTCATCCACTACTATGCGCTTGCTCATTATGCGCTGCCTTCGCTCAAACGCACTCAGGGCGCCATCGTCAATATCAGTTCCAAAGTGGCGCTTACCGGCCAGGGCAACACCTCCGGCTATGCTGCCAGCAAAGGCGCGCAGCTTGCCCTCACCAGAGAATGGGCAGCCGAATTGTTGCCCTACAACATCCGCGTCAACGCGGTTTTGCCTGCGGAGGTGATGACGCCGCTCTATCGCCGGTGGCTCGATACCCTCGGCGATTCCGAGGCGCAGCTCAAGCGCATTACCGACAAGATCCCACTGGGCCACCGCATGACGCTCTCAGCAGAGATCGCTGCCATGACTGTGTTCCTGCTTTCGCCCACCCAGTCCGCCCACACCACAGGGCAGCACCTCATTGTCGACGGGGGCTATGTGCATCTCGACCGCGCATTGACATAATATTCCTGATTGGGATCCGTTTCACACGGATGTTTCGATGCGATCCCATCTGCGCGCAAATCGCGCATTGGAGTGGAAATGGCGACCCCGGAGGCGGTTCATTCCGTAGGAGTGACAAAACTCTGGCCCGACGCCCGCGCCGCCTTGGAAGGCATTGTGCATGACGGAATGCTCCTGGCAATCGGCGGCTTCGGCTTATGCGGCGTTCCCGAGGCTCTCATCCTTGCCCTGCGTGACACAGGCGTCCGCAATCTTACCATCGCCAGCAATAATGCCGGCGTGGACCAGTGGGGCCTTGGAATGCTGCTTCAGACCCACCAGATCAAAAAGATGATCTCGAGCTATGTGGGCGAAAATGCCGAATTTGAGCGCCAGTTTCTTGCCGGAGAGCTTGAAGTGGAATTCTGCCCGCAGGGAACGCTTGCCGAGCGCATGAGAGCCGGCGGCGCGGGAATTCCCGGCTTCTACACGCGTACCGGTGTCGGAACCATCGTCGCCGATGGAAAGGAACATAAGGAATTCGATGGCGCGACATACATCCTGGAGCGCGGCATTCAGGCCGATCTGGCACTGGTGAAAGCGTGGAAGGCAGACTTGCAGGGGAACCTCGTCTATCGTCGAACCGCGCGCAACTTCAACCCCAATGCAGCCACCTGCGGCAGAATCACTGTGGCAGAGGCTGAAATCGTTGTGCAACCTGGCGAGCTCGATCCCGACGAGATTCATACGCCCGGCATTTTCGTCCATCGGCTCGTTCATAACCCGCATGCCGAAAAACGGATCGAAAAGCTGACGACTCGAGAGGAGTAAGGCTTTGGCATGGAGTAGAAACCAGATGGCGGCGCGCGCAGCCCGTGAGTTGCAGAACGGCTTCTATGTCAACCTGGGCATCGGGATCCCCACCTTGGTTGCCAATTACATTCCCGCCGGCATCACCGTGACGCTCCAATCGGAGAACGGACTTCTGGGAACAGGGCCGTTTCCTCGTCCCTCTGAAGTCGATCCTGATCTAATCAATGCCGGCAAAGAAACCGTGACGTTTGTTCCCGGCGCCGCAACATTTTCAAGCGCCGATTCTTTTGCCATGATTCGCGGCGGACACATCGATCTGGCCATCCTCGGCGCGATGCAGGTTTCCGAACACGGCGACCTCGCTAACTGGATGATCCCCGGCAAGCGCGTGAAAGGAATGGGCGGCGCCATGGATCTCGTCTCCGGAGTGCGTCGCGTGATTGTCATCATGGAGCACACCGCAAGCGATGGCGGCTCGAAACTCCTGCACAAGTGCACTCTCCCGTTGACGGGAGCGGCCGTTGTTCATCGCGTAATCACAGATCTATGCGTACTGGATGTGACCGACTCCGGATTTGAAGTGCTTGAGTTGGCTAATCAAGTGACGCGCGAACAAGTTGAGCAGAAGACCGGTGCCACTCTCCGCTTTCGCAACCCTTTGGCCTGAACGCCATTCACATCTTCCAGTCGGGCTTTCGTTTTTCAAGAAATGCCGATATCCCCTCCCGAAAATCCGCCGTTTTGCGCGCCTGCGCGTTGGCCTTGGTTGCCGCTTCGATCGCGGCATCGAGCCAGGCCTTGTTTTGCTCGTTCATCAGCCGCTTGGTCATTTGAATTGACTGCGGGCTGTTCGCTGCAAGAATCTGCGTAATCGCCTTTACCCGTTGCATCAGCTCGCTATGCGGCACCACTTCGGTCAACAATCCAAGTCGGTATGCTTCGTCGGCATCGAAGATGCGACCGGTGAACAGCAGATCGCGACTGCGTTTTTCGCCGATTTGCAGGGCCAGGAACGCCGACACGAGCGCGGGAACAAATCCGATCCGGACCTCGGTGAATCCGAATTTCGCTTCAGGAACCGCAAGCGTGAAGTCGCAGAGAAGCGCCAATCCTGCTCCACCTGCGATCGCCGGGCCGTTCACTGCGGCGATGGTTGGAATGGGCAATTCGTACAGTGTTCTGAAGAGGCATGCGATTCGCTCGGCATCCGTGCGTTGGACGGCCTCGCTCTGATCCTGCATCCCGCGAAGCGCAGACAAATCGAGCCCCGCAGAAAACGCAGCGCCTGCTCCAGTGAGCACCAGGACGCGACAGCCGCTCAAAACCGCGTCTTCCAATGCTGTGAGCAACTCATCCTGCATCTCCCCGGTCATTGCGTTCCGGCGCTCCGGACGATGCAACGTGATCGTTCTCACCGCGGTCGAATCTTCGACAATAATCGTCGCGTAATTCACGTATCCTGCCTTTTCGAAACCGTATGAATCAATGTGCAGGCACCGCGAAGCGGCCCGCGATCTCCTCGTTCGCCTGAAGAACATCGTCCAACAATCCCAGTTCAGGCAAGCTCGCACCACATTCTGTCAGCGTCGCAATCAGCTCCTCGGTCGGAACGTTTCCGACGAGGTCATCCTGCGCAAAGGGGCACCCGCCCAATCCGCCGATGGCCGCATCGAAACGGCGGCAGCCGGCAAGGTAAGCGGCACGAATACGGCTCGGCGCGTCTGCGCGTCGCGCGTGCAGGTGCAAACCAAACTCGATCGCAGGAAAAACCTGGTCCACGGCGCTGATTGCATCTGCGATTTGAGCAGGCGTAGACAGTCCAACTGTATCGGCGAGTGAAATCTCGCGCACTCCGCGATCGATCAGCTCGCCACAGCCATCCACTGCCTTGCCAATGTTCCACGGGTCGCCGTAGGGATTTCCAAAAGCCATGGATATATAGGCCACTACATTCAATCCGGCGTCCCGTGCCATGGCGACGATTTGGCACAGCGTACTTAGTGATTCTTCGGGCGTTTGATGCTGATTGCGGCGGAGAAACTCGGGGGAAATCGAATATGGAAAGCCCAGCGTTCGGACTGCCCCAGTTTGGATAGCCCGCTGCGCCCCTTTTTCATTCACGACGATTCCAATAATCTCCACGTCCTGAGCAGGACCGAGCAGTTTCAACACTTCTTCGGAATCCGCCATCTGCGGTACGGCTGAGGGAGAGACAAAGCTCACGGCGTCGATGTGCCGGAAACCGGCCACAATCAGGCTGTTCAGATACTTCGCCTTCTGTTCAGCCGGGATTTGCGCCGAGAGACCCTGCCACGCATCGCGTGGGCACTCAATGATCTTGACTGCGTCGTTCATCTCATCCGGGTCTCCAAAGCAAATAGGCCAAAAGGTGCAGACTGCCTGGACGCAGGTTCCTCAGCCGCGTGACGGGTGAACTTTGAGAATCTCGCGGGCAATCACCATGCGCTGAATCTCGCTCGTGCCCTCCCCGATGGTGCACAGCTTCACGTCGCGATAGTACTTCTCCGCAGGATAATCCTTGATAAACCCGTAGCCGCCGAATAGTTGCACCGCCTCATCGCAGATGCGCACCGCAACCTCGCTTGCAAAGAGCTTTGCCATCGACGACTCACGCGTCACTTTTCGCCCCGCGTCTTTCAGCACCGCCGCACGCTGCGTGAGCAGCCGCGCCGCATCCAGTTCCGTTGCCATGTCCGCCAGCTTCCATTGGATCCCCTGAAACTCGGCAATCGCTTTCCCGAACTGACGCCGCTCTTTCACATATCTCAGCGCGGCATCCAGCGCGCCGCGTCCAATTCCCAGCGCCAGCGCAGCAATCGAAATCCGCCCGCCATCGAGGACCCGCATCGCATCGATAAAACCTTCACCTTCGGAGCCAAGCAGGTTCTCCGCAGGAATTTCGCATTCTTCAAAAATCAGTTCGCTCGTGTCGCTGGCTCTCAGGCCGAGCTTGTTCTCTTTTTTTCCCGGCCGGAAGCCCGGTGTTCCCTTTTCAACCACGAAGGCCGAAAGTCCGTGGGTGCCCTTCGTCTTGTCGGTCACGGCAATCACCACCGCAACATCCGCGTGGCTTCCGTTGGTGATGAATGTCTTATTGCCGTTCAATACGTAGTGGTCGCCCTTCCTCACAGCCGTCGTGCGTGCGTTGCCGGCATCCGATCCAGAACCTGGCTCCGTCAATCCCCACGCCGCAAGCCACTCGCCGCTCGCAAGCTTCGGAACGTATTTCCGTTTCTGCCTTTCGTTGCCGGCCAGAAAAATATGATTTGTCCCCAGCGAGTTATGCGCCGCTACCGTAATCCCGATGGAGCCATCGACCGCCGAAAGCTCCTCGATCGCCAGAACGTAGTCGACGTAGCCCAGACCGGCGCCTCCGTATTCGGCGGGAAAGATAACTCCAAGCAGCCCCATTGCACCAAGCTTCTTGACTACATCTGCCGGGAATTCACAAGCTTCGTCCCATGCCGACACATTCGGCGCGATCTCCTGCGCCGCAAACTCGCGAATCTCGCGCCGGAGATGTTCCTGGTCTTCCGTCAATACAAACGGATACAAACTCTCGATTGTCTCCAGCGCAACATCCATGTTTACGCTCCTTCGCTCTCGGCTTGCCTCGCCTCGCATCCCTGCTGTCTGATAAGATGCAGCTTTTCACTACCGCCGGAACAGATAACCAAAGACACGATCACGTCTGCAACACTCCGGGATTGAACCGCGCCACTTCGGAATTCAAGGCGCACGCCTCAAGCGCGGTGATCAGGATGTCTCTCGTTTTCGCTGGATCGATGATTGCATCAATCCACAAACGCGCTGCCCCGTAGCGTGGATCGGCCTGCGTGTCGTATGTGGCCTTGATTTCCTCGACAAGGGCTTGTTTCTCGACATCCGAAAGCGCCTTCCCCTCGCGTTCCAATTGCCGGGCGCGCACCTCTGCGAGCGTGTTCGCCGCCGAAGCGCCGCTCATCACCGCGTATCGGGCCGTTGGCCATGCAAAAAGGAAACGTGGATCGTATGCCTTGCCGCACATGGCATAGTGGCCTGCACCAAAACTTCCGCCGATAATGACCGCAATCTTTGGCACCACGCTGGTGCTCACCGCGGTCACCATCTTTGCGCCGGCGCGAATGATGCCCGACCACTCTGCATCCTTGCCCACCATGAATCCATTCACATCGTGGAGAAAAATCAGCGGCACCAGGTTCTGATTGCAATCCATGATGAAACGGGCCGCTTTCTGTGCGCCTTCGGTGTAAATCACACCACCGACTTCAATCCGCTTCGCTCCGGCCCCCGGACCCATCGCAATCGTCTGGTTCTGGTTCGTCTTCTGGTTGGCAACTATCCCAACGGCCCGGCCGCCAATCCGTGCATATCCACACAGGACAGTCCTGCCAAAACTCGCCTTGTACTCGTCAAACTCGCTGCGATCGACAATGCGCGCAATCACCTCGCGCATATCGTAGACGTTGCTGGCGCCGGGCTCCGGGTTCAGCAGTCCATATAGGTTCTCGGCAGCAAACTTCGGAGCATCTCGCTGCGGATCGAACTGGACCCGGTCGAATCTCTCCGTGGTCGGCTCAGATTGCCACCTGTTGCCCATCTTCTCCACGAGGGAACGCATGCGCGCCAGGCACAGTTGATCGTTGGGCTCCTTGAAATCCACGGTGCCCGAGATCTCCGCATGCATCTCCGCGCCCCCTAACTCTTCCGGGGAAGTTTTTTGTCCAATGGCCGCCTGAACAAGCGATGGCCCCGCCAGAAACAATCCCGATCCCTCGGTCATCAGCACCGTATCGGTCATAACCGGGAGGTACGCGCCGCCCGCCACGCACATGCCCATAATCGCCGTGATCTGGGGAATGCCCAACGAGCTCATCACCGCATTGTTGCGAAACACGCGGCCAAAATCGTCGGTGTCGGGAAACACATCTTCCTGCAAAGGCAGAAACACGCCGGCAGAGTCGACCAGGTACAGGGTCGGTATTCGATTTTCCAACGCGATGGTCTGGGCGCGCAGCACCTTCTTGGCTGTCATGGGGAAGAACGCTCCAGCCTTCACGGTCGCGTCGTTGGCGATGATCATGCACATCCGCCCGCAAACACGGCCCAGCCCGGTCACAACCCCTGCGCCGGGCGCTCCACCGTATTCCGTATACATCTCGTAGGCCGCCCATAGGCCCAGCTCAAGAAACTCGGAATCTTCGTCGAGAAGCAGTTCCAGGCGTTCCCTGACGGTAAGCCGCCCCTTGGCATGTTGCGCTTCGGCTGCCTTTGCGCCTCCGCCGAGTCGAATCGAATCCTCCTGCATGTGGAACTTCGCCAGCAACGCAACCAGGGCCGCCCGGTTATCAATCGCGCGCGGCGACTCTACGGCCAGCTTCGAACCCAAAGCACAATCCAATTTCACTCGTTTGGCCATTCCACCGTCCACAAAAACCCAGAGACTCTAGCATGCCATTTATTTCGATCCATGACGCTGAAAACGACTCGGTTTTTGCCGTGGAACCCCACTCCTATTCATCCTTAAGGACAAGCTCTAATCATCGAGGCGCGAGCCCCCGAGGATGCGCGCCTCCAGTGCGTGCATCGCATCGTAGATCTGCTCGAAGCTCTCGATTGCAAACAGCAGATGGTGCATCTCGTCGACCTTCACCGGCGTGCGCAACACCTCGTCCAGCACAAACGGCCGAACTTCGCAGCCCGAGTGCAGCACGTTGGAGCACTCGCCATTCGAGCTGATCAATCCGCTGCCGTATACCTTTACCCTTCCGTCCTGGCGGATGAGTCCAAACTCCACCGTGTACCAGAAAACGCGGCCAATTCGTTCCAGAATCGCCTCATCGCTCAGCCGCGAGCACACTTGCCCATAACGCGCCAGAAAGTCCGCAAATACCGGGTGCGCGTGCATTGGAACGTGCCCGAACACATCATGAAAAATATCCGGCTCCGGCGTATATTCAAGCGAGTCGCGCCCGCGCAGCCAGATCGTCGTCGGAAACCGGCGCGCTGCCAGCATCTCAAAAAATGCAGGCGCGGGCATGAATCCGTTCACTGGGGTTGCGTTCCATCCTGTGCGGCGCTGCAGCTTCAATGAAACCGCAGCGAGATTAGGCACTCGGTCATAAGGAAGGCACAGCGCTTCGAAGCCGTCGAGATATTCCTGCGCGGCATGTTGCTCGAGCTGAGGCATGCGACGCCGCACAAGCTCCGCCCAGACCGCATGCTGTTCAGTCGTGTAGGCACCATAGTTCTGCTCGATAAGGAAAGGTGCGGCCTTGTGCAATTCAACTGCGGTCACCATCACAGATTCCCCCGGAGCGCCTGCTCACGCTCGATCGCTTCAAAGAGCGCCTTGAAATTGCCCTTTCCAAAGCTCCGACTGCCTTTGCGCTGGATGATCTCGTAAAACAGCGTGGGTCGATCCTCGACAGGCCGCGTGAAAATCTGCAGCATGTAACCCTCGTCGTCGCGATCCGCCAGGATGCCGAGTTTTTCCAACTCTTCTATCGGCTCGTCAATCTTGCCCACTCGGCCGGCCAGCTCTGTGTAGTAGGTATGCGGAACGGTAAGGAATTCCACTCCCTGCGCCTGCATCTGCGAAACCGTGGCGAGAATGTTGTCAGTTGCCATGGCGATGTGCTGCACGCCCGGACCCTGGTAGAACTCGAGATACTCCTCCACCTGCGATTTCTTGCGGCCCTGGGCCGGCTCGTTGATGGGGAACTTCACATACCCGTTGCCATTCGCCATCACTTTCGACATCAGCGCCGAGTACTCCGTCGATATGTCCTTGTCGTCGAAATGTTGATAAAGCTGAAAGCCCATCACATTCGCGTAGAACTGTACCCACTCATCCATCGCGTTCCAGCCCACATTGCCAACCATGTGATCGATGTATTTCAGACCTGTGGGACGCGCCACATGATCGGCTGGTTCATGCCGGAATCCTGGAAGAAACGGACCGTTGTAGTGGCCGCGGTCGACGAAGGTGTGAATTGTATCGCCGTATGCCGCGATCGAGGCGGTTGTCACGCGGCCATACTCGTCCGCTTTTTCGGCCGGATCGGCAACGCTGCGGGCTCCGCGAGAAGTTGTCTCCGCCCACGCTGACCGTGCATCGGCCACTTCGAGGGCAATCACACGAACCCCGTCACCATGGCGCTCTACATGTTTTGCAATCGGCGAGCCAGGGCGCAGAGACGTGGTAAAAACGAGGCGGATTTTACCTTGCTGCAAAACATAAGACGAGCGGTCTCTCTGTCCCGTCTCGGGGCCCGCGTAGGCCACCAGGCTCATGCCAAAGGCGGTGCGATAATAGTGCGCCGCCTGGCGCGCATTGCCCACATAGAACTCTACGTGGTCAGTACCTTTCAAAGGCAGAAAATCGCATTCTGCCGTCACCGTGCTGGGAGCTAACGATGCCATCCGTGACCTCCAGTTGGCGTGTGTACGGACATTAACCGGGGTGATCCGTATCACATCTGCCAAGAGCATAGGTCCGCTCAATCACGACTTTGAATACTGATTGAAAGAAAATCTGATCTATATGCCAAATAAATGAAAGCTTGAGCCGCTATTTTACCTAATAATCGATATCAGCCTCGGAGCGCTTCTACCACCACGCCGCGGCACTCGCCCAGGGAAATTCGGGGAAAGCCTTGACGTTCGCAAAAACCCCGAATGATCACCTCATCGCCATCTTCAAGCGCGGTTCGCGATTCACCGTTGGGCAGCAGGACCGGCTTTGTCCCGCCGGCGGTCAGTTCAAGCAGACAGCCTGCGGAATCCTCCTCTGGACCGGAGATAGTTCCCGTTGCCAGCAGGTCTCCAGGCAGCAGATCGCATCCGTTGCTGGCATGGTGGGCAACTAACTGTGCCGGCGTCCAATACAGATCGCGCAGGTTCGCCCGGCTCAACCGATAAGGCGCCTCGCCCGTGGTACGCATCGAAGCCGTCAGAAGACAAGCTTCGAGCGTCCCATCAATGGCTCCCCACTTCTGGTCTTCGCCGTCGTGCAAATACGGTAAAGGCTCCGGATTTCCATCCTTTCGCACCGCGGCCGGACAGCGGAACGGCGCCAGCGCGGCCATTGGCACCACCCAGGACGAAACACTCGTGGCGAAACTCTTGGCTAGAAAGGGCCCCAGCGGCTGGTATTCCCACGACTGCATGTCCCGCGCCGACCAATCATTAACGAGGCATAGCCCGAAGATTCGCGATGCCGCCTCCGCGATGGGCACTGGTTCGCCAAGCCGATTGCCGCCAGCGACATACATTCCCACCTCGACTTCGTAATCCAGAAATCGTGAAGGGCCAAAATCGGGAACGCCGTCCAAGACGGGCTTGGTCTGTCCACGAGGCCTGCGCACCGCGGTGCCGCTGACTACCAGCGACGAGGCTCGACCGTGATAGCCGATCGGAACGAACTTGTAGTTCGGTAGCAGGGGATTCTCAGGCCGAAACAGCCGCCCCACACGCGTCGCATGGTGGATCGAAGCATAGAAATCGGTGTAATTACCTGACTCCACTGGCTTCAAAAGGACCGCTTCACCCATTGGGGTCAGGGCAGTCCTCACCTCTTCTTGGGTGGTCTTGTCCGCAACACTTCTTAGAAGCTGCGTCAGACGGACGCGCAACGCATGATGGTTTTCAGCCTCGCAGGCCATAAGCATATTCAGGGTATGGCCGTTGCAGGCACTTCGAACAGGATCCGGCAGTCCTTCCAAAATCCCGCTCCGCAGGCACTGATGTAGATCGACTACAAACGCACCGATCCCCACTCCCAGGTGAGCCGTTCGGTCCCGCCCTTCAAGAACGCAATACGGCAGGCTCTGCAGAGGAAATCCGCTTTGCGGATCGTTGGCCGATTCGATCCAGCTCTTCTGCTGCCATTCAGCGCTCGAAAGCTCTTCCATTCATCGCCGCTCCTGCATGCGAACTGCGCTCACTTCCCCTTTGAACGGAAATTCTTCTTCAGACTCTGCCAGCATTCGTAGTATTCGTGCTGCAGTATCTTCTCTTCCAGAGCAAACCGGGTCGGCCGAACCGGCAGGCGCGTCTCGAACATGAACGCAAGCGTGCCATCGATGTAATGAGGCTTCAGTTCTGCCTTGCTGGCTCGATCAAAAGTCTCGGAGTCGGGTCCATGGCCTGACATGCAGTTATGCAGGCTGGCCCCGCCGGGCAGGAATCCCTCCGCCTTGGCGTCATACTGACCGAGAATCAACCCCATGAACTCGTTCATCATGTTGCGGTGGAACCAGGGTGGCCTGAAGGTGTGCTCGGCGACGATCCAGCGCGGCGGAAAGATTACAAAATCCACGTTTGCGGTTCCGGTCAGTGGCGAAGGTGCCGTCAATACCGTGAAAATCGACGGGTCGGGATGGTCAAAGCTCACGGTATTAATGCAGTTGAACCTTGCCATGTCGTACTTGTAAGGAGCGTAATTGCCATGCCAGGCAACCACGTCCAGCGGCGAGTGATCGATCTCGGCCCGCCACAGATTGCCCAGAAACTTGGCAATCACTTCGAATCTGCCTTCGCGATCTTCGAAAGCTGCCACAGGGGTTAAGAAATCCCGCGTATTCGCCAGTCCATTGGCTCCAATTGGCCCAAGGTCCGGCAGGCGAAAGCTTTGCCCGTAGTTCTCGCAAATATATCCCCGGCCTGAGCCATCCGGCACCTCGACGCGAAACTTGACGCCGCGTGGAATCACCGCAAGTTCTCCCGGCACCACACCCATCACGCCGAGTTCCGTCCGCAGCACAAGCTTCCCCTCCTGCGGAAGAATCAGCATCTCGCCGTCGGCATCGTAAAAGAATCGGTCGTGCATGGATTGATTGATCACGTAAAGATGGATTCCAACGCCGTCCTGCATCGACGGATCGCCGTTGCCACCGAGGGTCACAATCCCGTCGACAAAGTCCTTCTTTTCAGTGGGAACGGGCAGAGGATCCCAGCGCATCTGATTGGGAGGCGTGGGCACTTCGTTGAATGGGCCGCTACGCATCAGCGTGGCCCCGGCAAACTCGGCATACGGCTCGTGCATCACGGAGGGCCGGATCCGGTAGCTCCATGTACGCCGGTTCAGAGCGCGTGGCGCGGTGAAAGCGGTACCGCTGATCTGCTCGGTGTACAGCCCCAGCGGCGCGTACTGGGGCGCATTTTGTCCTTGAGGCAACGCGCCCGCCTCGGCCTCGGTCGCGAATTCGTTGCCGAAACCGGACTGGTATTTGAATTCGCTTTTGGATTGAGTCATTGGGGAAGCTCCGCGAACCTTTAACGTCGGGCAGTATCGCACTCCGCTGCTTCAAATGACAATCCTGTTCGAAATAAGTTTGGCGGTAACAGCTTTACTTTCTTAAGAACAGGGTGCTAATGTCCTTTCAATCGACAGTTCAACTCCCATGTCCACTAGCCGATACAGTCACCCGTACGAACCAGCCGAGCTCGATCGCATTGCCTGGCGGATCATCGAAGAACTCCAGCACAATGCCCGGATTTCCTGGGCCGAACTGGGACGTCGCGTCGGCCTCACAACCCCGGCCGTTGCGGAGCGCGTCCACCGGCTCGAAAAGCTCGGCGTCATTCGCGGTTTCCATGCGGACATCAGCCTTGAGCGTCTCGGCCTGCCCATCCTGATCTTCGTGCGCCTCTCCATGGCTGGACCCGAAGCGCTGGTCCGCACCTTTCAGCAGCAGGTGAAAACATGGGACGAAGTGCTCGAGTGCCACCGCGTCACCGGATCCGACTCCTTCATCCTGAAGGCGCGGGTGGTCTCGGTCGAGCACCTGGAACGGTTTCTCGATAAGCTCGGCCACTACGGAACCACATCGACTTCGACGGTGCTTTCCTCGCCAGTACTGCAAAGGACCGTTACCCAGAAAATCATCGATCAGTTTCATGACAGCAAGTGACAGACAGCAAGTAAGGGCCCTGCTGCTCGCCTTCAGCAGTTCATCTGAATCCTGCCATAGCTCCGCCGGCTTCTATACCGCCGTTCAAAAGTGGCGGATTGATTCGCTCGAACTTACGACCCGCGGCTCTTCCGTCGGCGCATCGGGCTTTTCCATGTGGCTTTCAAGCGAGCGGCTCACCAGATCGCGCGATCCAAGGCCGATGGCAAGCGAAAGCGTTAGCACGATCCCGCCAAAAAGAATTCCAAACGCCAATTCCACGATACCTGTGCCGATTTCAAGATGTTCAAGCACCATGGCGGCGGTGAGAACCAGGACGAGCCACTTGATGCCCAGCGAGAGAAAACGAGCATATTGAAGTTGCGCGTTCACGGCTCCAATCAGCACCGAGCGCGCCAGGAACCGCGCGATCAGATTTCCCGCAATCAGGAGGAGAATGGCGCCAACCGCATGCGTGAGGTAGGGCAGAAGCGAGATGGGGAGCGTCGCGGCCGTCGAATAGGACGTGTCAAAGGCTGAAACGCCGATGATGAGCCCAAGCAGAACACATCCCCAGAACGAAACCCGGGCGACGAGAGCGGTTGGTGTAGTGGATGGCGTCCATTCCACCTGGCCGCGAGTGCGCGCGATGCGATCGTCAAATTTGGCCCACGTGAGCCCGCGCCGCAAAAATGCCGACACCACCATCCCGACCACGGTGAACAGAAGTAGCGCGACAACAAAGGCGAGGATGCCCGGCAGGATAGCGATCAGCAGCGAAAGTACGCGATAAAGAGACTGATTGAGCGCTCCGGACATGTGGCGCCAAACCGATCCTTCATCGGCCATCAGCGGCTGAGCCGCCTGATTCAAATTCGGCAGCAACAGGTTGGCAAGGGTTAGTTGCATAGGACTCACTCCTTGATGTGCACTCCGTTTGGATTGGCGTGGCCAGGGCCGACCCAGCGACGGCACCAACGCGAATTGGAACTGCTTTTCATGGATTAAACCGGTCTGGCCACCGCCAGCGCGAGACGATGTAGGGCTTTTCGCTCTCGAACGCGGAGGCAGTGGCTTCGATGTGTCGTTCCGGATCGATGCCGGAAGCAATGGCGTGGATGTGACTGGCAACCCACGCAAGATACAGCGGAATCATGGCCCCGAGCAGGTGAATGCGATTGATCGTGCGCAGCCGATAGGCGAGGACAAAGTCGAACACGATCCGCGCCCATAGATCCTCGGGCATGCGGAATGCAAGGGCATCGGTCGAATAGAGTCGCTTCAATCCGATCAGCGAATTCGGAGGCAAAATAAGCGACCATATCTCCAGTAGGTTGGTATAGCCCAGGCGAAATGCCTGAACCATTCCGCTCATATCGGCCGCTGCTTCGTTTAAGGGCGTACTTGCGACCGGCATTGAAACTCTGCCTGGAGGAAGCTGTCTGGCACGCTGCCAGAATGCCGCCTTTGTTTCAATGTCGGTGAACAACGAACCCGCGACGAAGGGCAGAATC
Source organism: Occallatibacter sp. (assembly GCA_035524195.1). GTDB lineage: Bacteria > Acidobacteriota > Terriglobia > Terriglobales > Acidobacteriaceae > Telmatobacter. The sequence goes on along the minus strand of DATKPJ010000167.1, from coordinate 95,983 downwards.
GCGTTCAGGTCGGGCTGATCGGGCTGGGGCAAAACACGTTCGCCGACGACGACCTCACTGATCGAGAACCCTGAGATCATGGCCTCGTTGACCGGCCAGATTGGCGCGTCGGGGCGATTCAATCCAGTAAACCGCTGGGCCGCCCCGGCCAGGCGCTCCGCCATTCTCATCGACAGACCAAGGTCGATCGCCAGGGGAAATCGTGCTCTCGAAACAAACAATGCGCGCGTGAGGGGATAGAGGATCGCCGAATTCACCATGCCTGCGTTCGGGGGCAGGTCATAACGGGGAACGGCGAGGTCTGTGCCCCCATCCAGCGCCGCCTGGGCGAGCCCCTGCACTGCCGAGTAACTCAGCGAACCCGCTTCCGCGCCAAGGATTAGGACCCCGCGCGCCTCGTTCTTAACCGCAAGATGGTGCGCGCTGACAAAGTCTGCGGCCGTTAGAGTCCAGGACGGTTTTGACGAAGGAATCGTCTCTATTCCGATCCGCGTATCAAGGCTGGAGATCGATTCATCCGGCGTAGCGATCACGAGACTCTCGGCTGGAAACGAGGAGGTCAGATTTGAGACGACTTGTTCCAATTGCTCAGGCGGCATGCTCGCAAGCTTGACCAGAAGCTCAGGGCGCGCGCCGGCGGGAGTATCGGTGTGACCGGAAACCGGATTGGATGTGACCATCATGACGATTGCTTTGAAGCCTTTAACAAATCAAAGTGACTGCCCCCGCACGCTGCGACGAGGGCCCAAGAGAGGAACCGTTTTTATTACAAAGCCAAAATGCCCGCCAGCGGAATGTGGAGCCAATCTGGACGATTATTGAGTTCGTACAGAAGTTCATAGAGCGCTTTTTCGAGAAGATACGCCGCCAGCATTGCCTGGGACTGGGTGGGCGAAGGGAGCAAAGCCGGGTTGATTGCCATGGTTTCACGATACACATCAAGAAACGAAGCGGAGACTGAATTCTGCCAGAACACTGCCCATGCAGTCGGGTTGTCTATCCTCCGCGAATGTGTGGAATCGGCGCCGGTTGCCGGTGACCGATCGAGTCCGGAATAGGCGGCATAGGAGAAGGAGCGAATCATTCCGGCTACGTCCTTGAGCGGCGATTGCTTCTGTTTCCGCTCAGAGAAGGGCCGTGCAGGCTCGCCTTCGAAATCAAGAAGCACGAAGTCGCCCTCCTGCTTGCCTCCCGCTGCAGAGGACGGTTCAATGCGCAAAGTCTGGCCCAGGTGAAAATCGCCGTGAATGCGGATCCGCTGACCTGCCGCGTGCGATCCGGCGATGGCGTTGGCGCGCGTGAACAGGTTAATTCGATGCGAAAGCAGCAAGGCCGCTTGGTCGGCAATATGGTCTTCCAGAGAGGAAAGCTTAAGCTTCAAGGCTTGGAGCGTGGAGGTAATCTGATCGTCGATGCGCCGCGCGTCTCGAGTCAGGTCCTCCGCAGAGTACGGTTCTGCGGCAAATGCTGGATCGTCTGTGGGAGTTGCGAGTGCAAGATGCATCTCGGCAGTTCGGCGCCCAAGCAGCCTGGCGGCCGCGACTGCAGGCCCTGCGAGTTCCAGCGCCTCGCTGTTGGGAGTCTGATCCGCCAGAAACGATGCAGCCGGAACATCAGGCGGCCCAGAATGACCGGCGACAGACGGGAAGAAGCCGGCGAGCTGATCGAGGAACCAGGACCAGCCGTCTCCCACATTCTCAACCAGACCCTGCAGCATGGCTGTGGTCATCTTCTCTTCATTGTTGACCACAGAAATGTCCCCGAAAAAGGGAGCAATATGGCGAAAATGAGCGACATCTGTCAGGAACCGGCCAATCTCAACGTCGGGGTTCTCGCCAGGCTGAAGCCTCCTGAAAAGCTTCAGAATCAGTTCGCGGTCGTAAATGATTGAAGTGTTCGATTGCTCCGCGGAGCCAATGCGCGATGACAAGGATTGCAGGTGTTCCCCATTCAAAGTCGTGCCGGAAGAGCGGGCGACCAATTGGCTGGTAACCCTTTCTCTTTCGCCGGCATAGGGCGACTCTCTCGGTTCCAGATGGTGCCCGGCAGCAGAATGACCGGACGCAGGATCAGTCCGCTGCGCCGAGGCCGATTCCCCTGGCTGGGCGTGAAGGGATGCGGGCCTGATTGCGTGAACACTTTCCTGAAGCGTCGCTGGTGGATCAATCGACTCCTGCCCAGAGGCCAGGTGCGCCGGCGGCAAGCCGCGTTGAACAAGCGAAAGCGCCAGCGCGCCATTTCGTTGAATCAGGGCAAGCATCAATTTCCTGAAAGTTTCGCGCACCGTCGCATCGTGCAGAGCCACGGGGCCGCCGGCTGTGGGAAAAGTAACCAGGACATGTCTGGGCTGATTGACCAACAACTCCTCCGCCTCAGCACCAGTGCTGAAGGCAAGAGGAACTTGATAAATGTCGACCGGTCCATCGCTATAAGCCACTTCAACAAAGAAAACTGCGGCGAAGGAGGGCTCGCAATCCCTGGGGGTCCCATCGGTCGCATCCGGAACTTTAGTCGGCAGTTCCGCCCATTCAATGACGCGAGCGCCTTCAATCTTCCGCGATTTGGCGCCAAACCATCGTTGTTGCGGCATCCAGACTGGCAACGCGGATTCCAATAGAGCCAGCCCGTGGCCGTTCATCAAACCCGCCCATCCTTTGCCGGTCAGTTCGAGCGCGGCATTCTCGGACGCCGTTGTTTGCGCCGCGAGTTCCTCTTGCGATTCAAACGACGGTTCAGGAGTTATGGCAGCTGGCTGGAGTTCGAACCAGAGGAACGAATAGGGAGCAAGACTCAAGTCGTACGGCTCGTGTGAAATCACCGGAAAAGGAACGTAACCCAACATCTCGATCGGTTCCTGACCAGCGTATTCCGAGAGATCAAGCGAGACGGGCTGGGCAAAGCGGCTCATGTTGGCCACGCACAGCACGGTTTCATGGGATCCGTCTTCACGAACTAGGTCGCGAATGTAAGCCAGCACCTTTCTGTTTGCAGGATTCAAGAAGTTCAGGCTCCCGCGCCCGAACACCTGGAATAGCTTACGCAGTGCGATCATGTTGCGGGTCCAATGCAGCAAGCTCGATTGATCGCTGAGTTGCGCCTCTACGTTCACAACCTGGTAGCCGTAAATGGGATCCATGATGACCGGAAAATAGAGGCGTGCAGGGTCGCACCGGGAGAAACCCGCGTTGCGGTCTGAGGTCCATTGCATGGGCGTGCGTACGCCATTCCGGTCGCCAAGATAGATGTTGTCGCCCATCCCGATCTCGTCTCCGTAGTACAAAATGGGCGTTCCGGGAAAACTGAGCAGAAGCGAGTTGAGCAGTTCGATCCGATGGCGATTGTTGTCGACCAGCGGCGCTAACCTGCGCCGGATTCCCACGTTCACGCGCATGCGCGGGTCGGCCGAATAGGCGAAATACATGTAGTCGCGCTCGTCGTCCGTCACCATCTCCAGGGTTAGCTCGTCATGATTCCGCAGGAAAAGACCCCACTGGCAATTCTCCGGAATCGGCGGCGTCTGGGCCATGATGTCGGTGATCGGCAAACGGTCCTCCCGCCGCAGCGACATGTAAATCCGCGGCATCAACGGGAAATGGAAGGCCATGTGACATTCATCGCCCTGCCCAAAATAAGGACGGACATCGGCCGGCCATTGGTTGGCCTCCGCAAGAATCAGCCGGTTCGCATATTCGGCGTCAATCGTCGCTCGGAGCGTCTTGATCACAGCATGCGTTTCAGACAAATTCTCGCAGTTTGTTCCGTCGCGCTCCACCAAGTAGGGAATCGCGTCCATCCGTAGCGCATCGACTCCCATATCCAGCCAGAAGCGCATTGCCGTCAGAATCTCTTCGAGTACCCGTGGGTTGTCGTAATTGAGGTCGGGCTGGTGCGAGAAGAAACGATGCCAATAGTAGGCCTTGGCTGCCTCATCCCAGGTCCAGTTTGATTTCTCCGTGTCGGTAAAGATAATGCGCGCGTCTTTGTAGAGCTGGTCAGTCGTCGACCACACGTACATGTCGCGCTCCGGAGATCCGGGTGGCGCGAGGCGGGCTGCTTTGAACCAGGGATGCTGATCGCTTGTATGGTTGATCACCAGCTCGATCATCACCTGCATGTTGCGCTGATGTGCGGCATCCAGGAACGTCTTGAAATCGTTCAGCGTTCCGTAGGAGGGGTTCACGTCAACATAGTTGGCAATGTCATACCCGTCGTCGCGCAAGGGGGAAGGAAAAAATGGGAGCAGCCAGATGCATGTAACGCCGAGGTCTTGAAGATAGTCCAGCCGCGAGATCAATCCAGGAAAGTCACCGATGCCATCCCCATTCGAGTCAGAAAAGGCGCGAACGTGCAGCTCATAAATGATGGCGTCCTTGTACCACAAGGGATCAACGGCGCTTGCCAGCTTCTTCACTCTCGGATTCTCCGCACAATTGCTCCGTACTCTTGCATGAGCGCTTTTTCCATTTTGTTGTCACGGCCCTGAAGTCGCCCTGTTCGCAAAGAATACCGCTCATGGGCGCGGGAGCCCCATCTCCAGCTCTTGCGATGTTCGATGCATCGCATTGGGCGCCGCTGAGATCCTTTGCCTGCGGGTTCCGATCGAGCAATGCGGAGAGGCGGGACCCGATCACCTCCATCCGGCTCAGGCTAGCAGAGCATCGGCAAACCATTCAAGCTGCGAATCACTCCCGAAGCCGCTGCCAGATCGCCTTCGGGCCAAGTTAGAGAAGAATGGGCGCTCCGGAGCATCTAAGATGAGAGAGCGGCGGCCATCCGCCGGAAAGTATGCGGAGAATCCCCTCGTCGACATACCGTCTGCAGCTCCACGCCGGCTTCACATTCGAGGACGCCGCGGCCATTGCAGATTACCTGAAGTTCCTCGGCATCTCTCATGTCTACAGCTCGCCTTATCTTCAGGCTGTCTCCGGCAGCAAGCACGGTTACGACGTAGTCGACCACCAGGCGCTGAATCAAGAGCTGGGCGGCGACGAGGGCCATCAGCGATTCTGTCGCCGGCTCCGGGAATTGGATATGGGTCAGGTGCTGGATATCGTACCGAACCACATGGCGCTGGGTCCGCAAAACCTTTACTGGTGGGACGTGCTTGAGAACGGGCCTTCAAGCCGCTATGCCGGCTGGTTCGACATCGACTGGCACTCGACCGAAGTCAAATTGCAGAACAAGGTTTTGATTCCGGTGCTTGGCGATCAGTATGGGCGAGTTTTAAGCGCAGGACAAATCAGGCTGGAGCACACAAGCGACTCCTTCAGGGTTCGCTACATGGATGAGCTTTTTCCCGTGGCTCCCCGTTCCCTGAGTGTCGTGATCTCGAAGGCTGCGGAATACGCACACAATGATCTGCTGAACTTCGTCGCGGACAGCTTCGCGCAGCTTCCTTCATCCGAGTCAACCGATCGCGAGGTGGCCAGGACCAGGCACCGTGACAAGACCGTCATCTACGGGCTTCTTAACCGGCTCTCGCAGGAGGACCCGGAGGCAAATGCGGCGATTGGCCGCGCCGTCGACGACCTGAATCGCGATATCGACGCGCTCGACGACTTTCTTAACCGGCAGCAATACCGATTGGCGTATTGGCGTACTGCCGACCAGGAGTTGGGATACCGGCGGTTCTTTGATGTCAATTCGCTGATTGGCTTGCGGATGGAACGTGCCTACGTCTTCGAGGAGACGCACCGCAGAATTGTGGAATGGCTGCAACAGGGCGTCCTTGACGGTGTCCGGGTCGATCATCCCGATGGATTACGCGACCCTCAACAATACTTCGACCGACTTCGGAAGCAAGCGCCCGACGCATGGATTATCGGCGAAAAGATCCTCGAACCAGGCGAGCGGATCCGTGACGATTGGCCCATCGAGGGAACCACCGGATACGACTTTCTGAACGTCTGCAACAATCTGCTGGTCAATGGTCCTGGACTCCAGGAATTGACTGCTATTTACAGCGAATTCACCCACGAATCCGTTGACTTTGAGACTGTGGCCCACGATAAGAAAATAGCTGTGGAACAGGAAGCCCTGGGAAGCGATATCAACCGGCTGACCAGTCTGTTTGTCGAGATCTGCGAGAGCAATCGCGACCGCCGTGACTATACCCGCGCCGAGATCAGGCGCGCTGTCCGCGAGGTCGCCGCCTGCTTTTCGGTGTATCGGACCTACGTCGTTCCAGATCGCGATCAGATCCAGGATGAAGACCGGGTTCAAATCGAGAACGCGGTCGCGAAAGCCAAGGAACGTCGCCAGGACCTCGACCCGAGTCTGATCGAGTTCATCGGCGCCGTGCTCGCCCTGCGCGTCCGCGGCGCGCCAGAGAGTGAATTTGTGCTCCGCTTTCAACAGTTCACCTCGCCTGTGATGGCCAAGGGCGTGGAAGATACGGCGTTCTATTGCTTCAACCGGATGATCGGCTTGAATGAAGTGGGTGGAGCGCCAGCCGGCAATGGAATGACCATCGAAGAGTTCCACGCCTGCTGCGCCCGCAAGCAGTGGGGTCACCCTGGCACCATGACAACGCTTTCCACCCACGATACCAAGCGTTCTGAAGACGTTCGCGCACGGCTGGCCGTGATCACCGAAATACCTGCGCAATGGAAAACGACCATCGGCAGGTGGTCGCGGATGAATGCTCCTTTTCGTACACAGGGTTACCCCGATCGAAACACCGAATGCTATCTCTACCAGACATTGGTTGGGGCGTGGCCCATTTCGAAGGAGCGCGTCACTGCGCATATGGAAAAAGCCACACGCGAAGCCAAGCAGATGACGAGCTGGACTCAACAGAACAAGGACTTCGAAGATGTCCTCCGGCGATTCATCGATAGAATCCTTGATTCCGAGGGTTTTGTTTCCGAACTCGATCGTTTTGTGGAGCGCATCCTGAAACCGGGCCGCTTTAACAGCCTTGCGCAGACATTGCTCAAGTTCACCGCTCCGGGGGTGCCCGACACCTATCAGGGCTGTGAACTCTGGGATCTGAGCCTTGTTGACCCCGACAACCGGAGGCCCGTCGACTTCGCTGAGCGACGCCAGTTGCTGGACGAATTGACCAGCGGAATGGACCCGGAGGAAATCTCGAGTAGATCCGACAGCGGCATGCCGAAACTATGGGTGACTCATCAGGCGCTTTGCCTGCGTCGCGATCACCCGGAATGGTTCGGTGCCCACGCTGCATATTCTCCGCTGTTCGCAGAGGGCCAACGAGCCGATCACCTTATCGGTTTTCTGCGCGGAGATTCGGTCGCCGTATTCGTCCCCAGGTGGCCCCTGAAACTAGCCGGAAGATGGGGAAACACCAGCGTTGATTTGCCATCGGGCAATTGGAGCAACCTTCTTACGCGGGATTCGATTGAGGGAGGTCCAATACGAGCGCAGGCGCTGTTGCAGCACTTTCCCGTAGCCTTGCTGGTCCGGGAGGCATCCTGACGATGCATCGTTTCGAGGTGTGGGCGCCGCTGCCCGGCAAACTTGCCGTGCGTATAAACGATGCGGCCCTGCCAATGCACGGCCCCGATGATCAGGGATATTGGCGGCTGGATGTGGAACAAGCCGGACCGGGGACCGATTACTGCTTCCTGATCGACGAAGATTCGAAGTGTTATCCCGATCCACGTTCGCAAAGTCAGCCGCACGGTGTACATCAGAGTTCGCGCCTCTACGATCAGAATTCATTTCCATGGACCGACCAGGGTTTCAGTGGAAACGAGCTCACACGGGGCGTGATCTACGAGCTACACATCGGCACCTTCACTCCGCAAGGCACTCTGGACTCCGCGATCGACAAGCTCGATTATCTGGCCGCTCTCGGCATCACCCACATCGAGCTGATGCCCGTTGCGTCATTTGCTGGCCGGCACGGGTGGGGATACGACGGCGTTTCTCTATTCGCAGTACACGAGCCTTACGGCGGTCCCGACGCCCTGAAACGGTTTGTCGATGCAGCACATGCGAAAGGTCTGTCCGTACTGCTTGATGTGGTCTACAACCACTTCGGCCCCGTCGGCAATTACACCGGAAAGTTCGGGCCCTACCTCGTCGATTCCCATCGCACGCCGTGGGGCGGCGCCGTCAATCTCGAGGCCGAATGGGCGCATCAGGTTCGTCGCTTCTTTTGCGACAACGCGCTGATGTGGCTGCGCGACTTTCATATTGATGGCCTGCGCCTCGACGCCGTCCATGCCTTTGTCGACCGATCGGCAATCCATTTCCTCGAACAGCTTTCGACCGAAGTCGACCAGCTCAGGGCAGCCATCACCCGCCCTTTGCATCTGATTGCCGAAAGCGACTTGAACGACCCGCGTATCGTCATTCCACGCGCGGCCGGCGGGTTGGGAATGGATGCGCAATGGAGCGATGACTTCCATCATGCGCTGTTTACGGTTCTGAACCCGAAGCACGAAGGAGGTTACTATGCCGATTTCGGCAACCTGAGCGACCTGGCAAAATCCCTGGAACGCAATTATGTGTTCGACGGCATCTACTCCCGATACCGGAAACGCAATCACGGCCGCCCAGCAAAAGATCTGTCGCACCACAAATTCCTGGGTTACATCCAGAATCATGATCAGATCGGCAATCGTGCCTTCGGTGATCGCCTCCGAGAAGTGGCCGGTCTGGCCCGAGCAAAAATCGCCGCAGCCGTGGTTCTGCTCGGGCCCTTCATCCCGCTGGTCTTTCAAGGCGAAGAATGGGCCGCATCTTCCCCGTTTCAATACTTCGCCGATCACGATGACCCGGAGTTGGCACGCCTCGTTTCAGAGGGAAGAAAAAGAGAGTTTGCCGCGTTCGGATGGGATCCCGATTCGATTCCCGACCCCGAGGATGCCAGAACGTACCAACGCTCCAAGTTGCGTTGGGATGAAATAAATATTGCCGAGCACGCCGGAATTCTTACATGGTATCGCGATCTTATTCGCCTCAGGAAAGCGACCCCGGCATTGAATGATGGATCGCCGGAACACACCCGCGCATCGTTCGACGAGGAGCAGCGGTGGTTCAGCATGGAACGCGGTAACGTCACGTTGATTTTCAACCTGAGCGACCAGGCAGGGCGATTTCCGTTGCCGGGGAGCAGCCGGATGATTCTGAGTTCTCCCGCCGAGGTGCATACAGAGACTGCTTCGGTTTTCCTGCCGCCGGATTCCGTTGCGGTGCTCAAGCTGACGTCGTAATCGAATGGCGCGTTGAATCCACCCGGATGATCATGCGGCTATACAGTTGCCTTAGTTGCCCCCGTTGAAACCCCGCCGTCCACCAATAGCGTCTGCCCGGTAATGTAGCGGCTTGATTCCGACGCCAGAAAAACTACTGCCCCGTCCAGGTCGTCAGGCAGGCCAGTCCGCTTTACCGGAATGCGATCTGTAATGTATTCAACCCACGGCTTGTTTTCGTAGAGCACGCGGTTCTGCTGGGTCTTGAACCATCCCGGCGCCAGGCAATTCACGGTCACGCCCCGGCTGCCCCAATCGTCGGCAAGGCTCATCGTGAGCTGCCGTATGCCTCCGCGGCTCGCACCATACGGCGCAAGCCCGGCAAATCCGGCCACGCTGGTCACCGACCCAATATTGATGATCCGACCATATTCACGCCGTACCATTCCTCTGCCGACAGCCTGCGCAACGAAAAACGAGCCACGCAAATTCGTATCAAGAATCGTGTTCCAGTCGTCCCATGTCACATCGAGAGCCGGTTTGCGAATGTTGCACCCGGCATTGTTCACCAGAATATCGACTTTGCCGAAATGGTTCTCAACTTCAGCCGCGGCGCGTTGGATGCTGTCGTAATCGCGAACGTCGAGTTCCGCAGGGAACACTCTTTGGCCAATATCCTGCAACTCTCGTGTAATCTCTGTCAGCGCCTTCTTGTCCCGGCTGGTGATCGCGATGTCGGCTCCCGCTCGCGCGAGCGCCCGCGCAAAATACTGACCCAGTCCGCGGCTCGCGCCGGTCACCAGTGCAACTCTGCCAGAAAGATCAAACAAAGAATTCCTCATTACATTCAACTCCACTGGACATCAGGGCTCTAGCACAACCTTCAAAAGTCCCGGCTCTCGCCCATACAAACGATGGAACCAGGAAGCTCCGTCTTCAAGCGGCGCCACTGCCGAAATCAGCGGATCCACGCGAAGGGCGCCGCGCGACATCAGAGAAATACATGCAGGGTATTCGCCTGAAGATGCACAGGAACCCTGCACCCGGATTTGACGAGTCACCGCCGATTGCAGGCCGAATTCAATCGTCGGCGCAACGTTGCCCACCAGTGTTACGGCGCCGCCCTTTCGTACGCTTTCCAGTGCCAGCTTGATCGGAGCCGTCGCGCCAACGCACTCCATCGCTGCATCCGCGCCTCGTCCTTCGCTCAAATCTAGAATCTGCAAAATGGCATTGGAGGTTCCGGAATTAATGGTGTGTGTCGCGCCGAGCTTTCGCGCAAGCTCCAGCCGAGTGTCGTCCAGGTCAACCGAAATCACTCGCCCCGCGCCCGCCAGCAACGCTGCCTGCAGCGCAAGCAGTCCGATCATCCCCGCGCCAACCACAACAACTGTATCTTCAAGAACAATTGGAGTCAGCGATACTGCGTGCACCGCAACCGATGCGGCCTCGATCAGCGCCGCGTGAGAGAAGGGCATGTTTTCAGGCAGAGGATAGACGATCCGGGCCGGCACGGTTACATACTCTGCGAACGCGCCCATGCGCCGGAACGTCGGCGTCGACACTCCAACCACCTCGCGGTGATCACAGAGGTTGATCTGCCCTCGCCGGCAGAAGAAGCATTTGCCGCAATACACCGTCGAGTCGAAGGTGACGCGATCACCCGGCTTGAAGCCTGAAACCTCGCTGCCAACTGACTCAACGGTGCCTGCCGCCTCGTGGCCCATCACGATCGGCGGAATCCGCCGCCCCGTGCTGCCGTCATAACCATGCACATCGCTCCCGCAAATTCCGCACGCTTTAATGCGAATCAGCAACTCATCCTCTGCCGGACAAGGCGCGAGCATGTCTTGAATCTCAAGATGTTTGTATTCTGAAAGCACAAGCGCTTTCATACCTTCTCCGTTTGTTTCCAGGCAACCGAAATTGCCGCGCGTGAGGAAAATCTGACAGTTGATTCTTGCCGCGAAGCTTCCCGAACAACGATCATACAGCGACGGAATACGACAGGCGCTCGCCCTCAATCCGTTTGAAGAAGAAACTTGCTTGTCAGGGATGCCCGCGAGGACCCGCCCACCCAGATCGTGTACGTTCCGGGCTCAACCGCCCATCGGTTTTCCGCATTCCATACAGCAAGTTGCTCTTGCGGAAGGTCAAACGCAACCGTCTTCGTCTCCCGCGGCCGCAGGTGGATTCGGGAAAAACCTGCCAACGAGCGCTCCGGAGTTTCCACGCTTCCCACATCCTCGCGCACGTAAAGCTGCGCCACCTCGTCGCCTTCTCGATTGCCGGTGTTCGTCACATCCACGGTGACTTGAATATCTGCCGTGCTGCCTGCTGACGGCGCTTTTACTGTCAGATGAGCGTAGCTGAAAGTCGTGTAGCTTAATCCAAAACCGAAGGGAAAGAGCGGTTGTCCGTCGTCGTCCACATACTTGTGCACCCTTGAAGGGTCGAAGTTGTAAAAGTCTGGCAATTGTCCCGTGCTGCGTGGAAACGTGATCGTCAGCCGCCCGGCCGGATCGTTTTCTCCGAAAAGCGTTTCCGCAATGGCTTGTCCGCCAAACTCGCCCGGGTACCAGGCCTCGAGGATCGCGGGGATGTGCTCCTTCGCCCATCCGATGGTCAGCGGTCGCCCGTTCTGCAGAACCAGCACCACCGGCTTGCCGGTTGCAGCCACCGCTTCGAGCAACTGTTCCTGTTTTCCGGGCAAGTCGAGATTCGACCGGTCGAATCCCTCACCCGAGATCCCTTGCCATTCACCGAGCCCTAGAATCGCGACGTCAGCTTCTTTCGCTGCGCCAACCGCGGCAGCGATATCGTTACCGTCATCGAATATGATCGATGCCTTCGGCGCCAGCTTCCGGATTCCCTCCAACATGCTGATGTGAACACCGTTTGTCTCCTTCTCGTAATCTCCATATCGTGCCACGTTCGCGTTGGGCCCGATCACCGCGATGCGCCGAATGCCGGGCGACAGTGGCAGAAGATTTCTATCATTCTTCAGGAGCGTCATTGATTCCCGCGCCGACTCAAGCGAGAGCGACAGATGCTGCGGAGAACGATGCGCCTTCGCGTTCAATTCCGGATCCACATAGGGACGATCAAATAATCCCAGTTCAAACTTGACCCGGAGTATCGATCCCGCCGCGCGATCCAGATCCGCTTGCGAGAGCGTGCCCTCACGGACGCAGTCCACGATCGCTTTCTGGTACACATCATGGTCGAAATCGTAAAACTGCATATCAACACCGGATCGAATGGCCATGCACACGGCATCCTTCGGTGTTGCGGCAACGTGATGGACATCGTATAGGCGTTCAATCGCACCCAGATCAGAAAGCACAAACCCCTTAAACCCCCATTCCTGCCGAAGAACCTTCTTTAGCAGGAAGGGATCGGCGGTAATGGGAATCCCATCAATCTCGTGGTACGCGGCCATTACGCCCATCGCATGACCTCCGCGGATGGCAGGCTCAAATCCTCGCAACATCACCATGCGCAATTCGCGCTCGCCCATATGCACCGGAGAGGTGTTCGTTCCGCCTTCGGGAGATCCATGCCCGGCAAAGTGCTTCGGCTCTGCGACCAGCGTGTGATCGGAGTCGAGACTTTCCCCCTGCGCTCCGCGTACATAGGCCAGACCCAGTTGGCCGGTCAAATATGTATCCTCGCCAAAATCCTCTTCCACACGTCCCCAGCGCGGCTCGCGGGCCAGATCGAGCACGGGCGCAAGAATCATGTCCACGCCGGTTGCGCGCGCTTCAGAGGCAATAGCCGCTCCAGTCTGCTGCGCAATCTCCGGATTCCAGGTTGCCGCAAGATTGATCGGCGCCGGAAACACTGTTCCCGTATCGAAGCCGTGCAGGCCCTCCTCGATAAACATCGCCGGAATACCAAGGCGATCGTGCGCGATCACCCACTTCTGGATGGTGTTCGACTGTTGAGGAGTTGGATAGAGATCGTGAATGCCCCCAACTCCGAGAGTGCCAAAGAGCTTCTCCGCTTTCTCTGGCAAGAATACCGCGTCCCGAGTCGCGTGTGTGTCATCGTAGTGTTTGTCCACCAGCGCCGTCGCCCCGGAATAGAGATCGAGCTGCCGCGCCTTTTCTTCGACGGTCATGTGTTTCAGCAGATCGGCAACGCGCAACTCAATGGGTGCGCTTTTCTTCCGATAAACTTCGGGGTCCCCGGAACTTGAATGTTTCTCTGTCTGCGCAGTGCTGACTTGGCAACAAAAAAGCAAGCCGACGACGCACAGGCCAAAGAACCAAGCCCGACCAAGTGCCGGAAGAATCATGCATGCGCGAATGCCAGACTTTAATGAGATGGCGGACCTCCAAGTGTCAACGGGTTGGGCGTGGCCGGAGATGAATGGGTGCTGTTGAGCCTTGAGCATATGTCGAACTCATGCTGCGCGCGATCGTGCAGCCCTTCCTTGCGATAGATCTGACCAAGTTTGAAATGCAGCGCCGAAATGTCGGGAGCCAGAGCAACCGCCTTCTCCAACTCCGCTTGCGCTTTCCGCAAATCCTGTTGAAGCAGATATGCCTGCCCAAGCTCTTCATGGATCCTGGGATTGTTCGGCGCAAGCATCGCGGCTTTGGTGAGATACGGAATTGCCTTGTCGATCTCGCCTTCTCCCGAGAGTAGAGTACCGAGATTCAGGAAGGGCTGTTCATCCGCCGGTGCATCGCCTTGCCATTCGATCGCAGTTTGAAACGCGGACTGGGCTTTTGCAGGATTATTCAACTCTTTCCATGACAGCCCGATGTTGTTCTCCGCTTCAACATATTTCGGATGGAGGGTCAACGCCCGCTCGAAGTCGGATTTCGCTTCTTCGAAGCTATTCTCATTGAACTTCGTCCGTCCCAGCAGATACCAGGCTTCTGCTTCATCCGGCTTTTCCGCGACAACTTCGGTGAACCACCTATCCGCGTCACCAAAGTCGCCTAGGAGAACATAATCAGAAGCAACAACTTTCAACTCATCGGCGACAGGGCGTCGGTACTTTGCGCCGGCAGTAAACTCGGCCAGCGACTCTTTTGCTTTCTTCTCGCGAAAAAGCACATAGCCCAGGAGAAAGTGAACTTCCGGCGAAGCAGGAGACTGAACAAGATCCTTGCGCAACGCCGCTTCAGACTCCGCAAGCTTGCCGTCATTCAAAAGCGTACGTGCTTCAGCAAGTGAATCGGGAGATTGTTGCGCCAAACTCGGCACTGCCCAAAACAGAGCGATTGCAAACGCCCACCTGGCCGATATGATCCGATCCATTCTCATTTTGCTTCATTGCCCGATGTTTCGCCGCAGGCACTCATTTGCGACTCCAGTTGCCGCAAATCCGTCAGATTGGGAGAATAGATGAGCGCGGTTTGAAGCGTAGTTTGCGCCGCTTGCCCTTCGTTGGCCATACATTCCACACGCGCCAGGTTCATCGCCAGTCCTGGCACATCCTGGTTACGGTCAAACGCCTTGCGCAACAGTGGAATCGCCTCATTAAGCTTTCCCTCTTTCGCACGCAAGATTCCGAGATTCGACAGCGCCGTCAGATCATTGGGATCGATTTTGAGAACTTGCTGGAATGTTTGCTCAGCGATCTGATTTTCGCCCCGCTCTGCTCTGAGATTTCCCAGCGCATCTAACGCCGGCTTGTCGTCTGCGATTGTATTGCCCAGTTGATTCAGCTTGTTCCATGCGAGCGTTTCAAACGAGCGATCCCCCTCAAGGAGCAACTGGTAGTAAGCCATTGCAAGATCGCGGTCGGTTGCTTCCGGAGAAAAAATCGGCACGAGATGGTCGCCAGTCGATGAATCAGCCACCGCTGTTGAATGATCCGGCACTCTGAGAATGCGGTGGTCGGTCCAAGCCACGTGAAGGATGTTCCTGGCGACGGCGCGCGGCATGTGGCAGCTTGTGCAGTCCTGGTTCTCGGGGTGGTGGGTGACGGCAAATTGCGGCTGGTTATGACAGACAAGGCATTTGCTGCGGAAGAACGCTACACGATGCTGCGCATCTGGCGTGTAATGCGGATCATGACAGCTTGTGCATGACATCTTGTCGCCACTCATGCGCTTGCACGTGCTGTGGCTCAACTGCTCCACCTCGCTTACCCCGCGTGCCGTAAGATTGGCGCTGGCGCGGACATAGTATGCCAGGTAATCTGATATCGAATCTCCAGGCCTGTAATTCAATGCGTCATGGCCGGCGCGCTCTACTGAAACGTCACCCTCCAGATGGCAGCTGATACAAATCGAATCCCGCTTGTCTGCGTCCAGCCTCGCCGGGTTCACGATCGCTGCCTTGCCGCCCGTCGTGACATGCTGGCGCGAATCCCCATGGCAAGCCTCACACGTTATTCCTCCGTGCAAAAAAGGCGATCCTTCAAAGCGATTCATGGTCCCTGGATCGGCCGGCTGCACTGAGCTCATGTGGCATCGCATGCATCCGCTTTCCATGGGAAGCGGCGGAGGAATTTGGCGCATTTCCGCCAGTCCCGGCTTCATGTCGTAGCCTTGCGACGCGGCATACCATGCGATTGGGGATTCAAACAGATAATCACCGATGGAGTAGAGATAGGTGGTGCCAAGATGCCCCGACCCAAGAAAATAACTCAGCGGCCGATTTTCCCACGAACTTGCTGCGCCGGGAAGCCGATACTTGAGAACCGACTC
Organism: Occallatibacter sp.; assembly: GCA_035524195.1. Lineage (GTDB taxonomy): Bacteria > Acidobacteriota > Terriglobia > Terriglobales > Acidobacteriaceae > Telmatobacter. The sequence goes on along the minus strand of DATKPJ010000167.1, from coordinate 80,148 downwards.
TCCGTGGGTTGTTGAGATTTCATATTCGACGCCCGTCGTCTTATGAAGAAAGGCGCCCGCACGAAGTTTCTCCGCGGCCGACCCGCTCGCGTTGGCCATTGGGGTTGCAAGATATCTTCGATAGATCTCCGCATGGCAACGCGCGCAACTCGCATCTGCCTCCCGCACTGGAGTCGCCTGCGTAGCTGCGAGTCCACGAGCAGAGAGCGCCGATACCAGCAACAGGACCCAGACAGCCTCCTGCAAAAGGAATGCGGTCGCGCTAGTGCGCAGCGCTTTTGATCTTGTTGGCATCATTTGCCTGCTGGGCCACGGCGGCGCTGGCTTCCCGCTGCAAAGTCCCATACGTGCGCATTTCCTGTTGTGCCTCGGAGCTATTGCCTTGCGCTCTGTAAACGGCGGCCAGAAGGAAGTGAATGGTTGGCTCGCGGGGGCTGTCTCTCTCCGCCAGCAGCAGATCGGGAAGCGCATCCACCTGTTTTCCAAGCCGAACAAGAGCTCGCGCACGATCAACGCGAGCCTGCATCAGATTCGGGCATTGTTCAATCGTGCGATTCAACTGGGTTAGCGCTTCGTCGCTCGAGTCATTGGCTTCGAGAATCGAGTTCGCCAGTTTCCAACGCGCAATACAGTTATTCGGATCATTCACCAACTCAGTCCGGAACTCCGTCTCCGCCGATTGCCATTTTCCCATGTACCAATAAGCGTCTCCCATGTGCATGTGCGTTCCGGGCTGGTTCGGGGCCATATCAACCGCTTTCTTGTATTCGACCAGCGCCATGTCATAGTTGTGCATGCTGGAATCAATTTCGCCCGCAATTTCATGAGCAACCACCGAATCGGGATCGATCTCCTGCACCTTGGCCAAGGCATCTTCCGACATCTGCAGATAGTTCTTGCCCAGCATGTACCAGGCCTGCTGATCCTTGGGATTCCGCTTCAAATAGTCATTCAGATATCCCGCTGCTTCAGCATACTTCTTTAAATTGATCAGGTCATGCGCCAACATAATCTCGATGCCGTTGTCTGTCGGATTTGCGCGCTGGGCCGACCGCAAAAGAGGTTCAGCTTGCTCGTCCTTGCCAAGCTGGAAGTCGCTCATGCCCAGCAACGCAGAAGCTGTGGGCATATTGGGATTGACTCTCAATCCACGCTCCAGCGTGTCCGCCGCATGAACGTAATCATGAGAGTTGAAGTAGAGCATCCCCAGGTTGTTGTAGGCTGGTCCTAGATGCGGAGCGAGCTTGATGATGGCCTTGTATTTCGATATCGCCGTCGTGACGTCGCCGTTCTTTTCAGCTGCATTTGCCTCCGCATGAAGAGCCTGCACTTGAGGCGTAACCTCTCCTGATGACTGCAGAGCATTGACCCAAGCTGCTTGAAACAGAAAGGTCCCAAGGGCCACCAAGCAAGGGCCCGAATAAAACCATCCGGTGAACCGGACCTTGTTCATGATCTGCGATTATAAATGATTCTCCGTGCTTCGAGCCTTCGAGATCAACTTGCGCAAGCACGTCATGTTGAGGTCGCTGTACGCACCTTCGGCCCGCAATGCCTCATTTCGCGAACATAAAAAACCGGGCTGCGTTTGGGCAGCCCGGCGTAGTTGCAAGTGATGCACGCGGCGAAGATCTAATCCACGATCAGCGCCGCCGAACTTAAAACTCCAATCGGAATTGGACCTGGCCTTGCCGGTTCGATATGTTCGAGCCTTCCGATCCGGCGGTGGTAAATGCTGCTCCATCGCTGATGCTGTTGTCAGGTCCGTTGAATTGGGTCCGGTTGAACGCGTTGAAGTAATCCACCTGGAGAATGCCCTGAACCTTTTCGCCCATGTAGAAGTGCTTTCTGGCATTCAAGCTTTCATAGGCATAGCCCGGGTTCCTGAGTTGCGAGTAGTTTCTTTGTGCATTGCCGATCACGTATTGCGTCGGAGTTGGGGTGAAGGCCGCTGGGTTGTACATCGACGGTGGAGATCCCGATCCGCCGTGAAGCCAGAAGTCCTTTTCCCTGCTGTAGGATGCTGTGGAGAGACCGACCGAGGGATTCCGATCCGGTCTTTCGAAGCCGTTCGGGAATGGGGAGCCACTTTCGCCGACCCCAAAGTCCCCTCCGTCTTCATAGTCCAGAATCCAGCCCACCTGCCACCCGCCTAGGATGTTGCCGGTTGTGTGATTGTTGAAGAATCTCTTGCCAGGTCCGATCGGCAGTTCATAGGTTCCGCTGGCCTTGAACGTATTCGGCTCATCGGAGTTGGAGACTGCCCATTCCGGCTTCTGGTTGTACTTGTTGATACCGCCCGAAGTGAAGGAAGAGAATCCGCTGCTGGTGTTGTCCCATAGCCGGGAGAGCGTGTAACCCGCCAGGAAGGACAGTCCGTTGCTGAAGCGCTTGTCAATCTCAATCTGGGCGCTCTCGTACTGCGTGGTCCCAAAGCCTTCAAGGTTGTTGAAGATGTAGGAGTACTGTGGATACGGCTGGAGCGCCTGGGCGACCGTTGCCGATCCACCGAAGTCACTTACAAAGTTGGGATACGGCGTTGTGAATCCATCCGCCTCAGCGCAATCACCAAACACATCGGTCAATACGGACGCAGTTACGGAGGGCGTCTTGGCCAATTGACACTGGCTAATCACATTTCCGTACTGCGCATCGTAGCTCGGATTCATCTGGTCGATGCGATTGTTCTGGCTGGGCAGGTGAATGACCCGGTTGCCTACAAAGGCCGCCGTCAACAGCATGTTGTAAGGCAGCTCGCGCTGCACGTTGACGTTCCACTGTTGGCTGTAAGGAGCATAGCCGTCGTGGGTCTTGTCGAAAGCCTCGATCTGGTTGGCAGCTCCGAGTCCGACACTAAAGGGAGTCGGCGAGGGGTTGGGCATTTGGTTCGTGTCCCAGCTCCCGAATGAAGAAGTGAAACTGTTGGAACTAGCTTGTGTGAAGGAGCCAGTAAGCAGGTTCGAATCATTCACCGCGATCTTGTTGGTGCCATATTCGTAGGCGCCACCGTCGAGGAATGCAACATCAAGTCCGGCCTGAAGAACCATCTTGTTGCTCAGCTTGTAGGCAAAGCCCAGGCGCGGTCCAATGTGTCCCCAGTGAATATCCGCACGGTCATATCCTGCGCAGCCGGTGCAGTTGCCAAACTGATTCGCTCCGCCGGGAATTCCTCCCGCTTCCGGGTCAGTTCTGGAAGGATCGAAGAAGACGATCAGGTTGTGATTCTCGGTGAACGGCACCTGGATGTCCCAACGCAGTCCCACATTGAGGGTCAGCCTTGGGCTCAACTTGATGTCGTCCTGGATATAGGGAGAAAAGTCCCTGTTGCGCAGTTCCAATTCCTGGGAGTTACTGCGATTTGCGGAGTCCGGAAGACCAAGCAGGAAGCTCGCGAATGCACTTCCGTATACTCCGTAGTTCGGATCGGCTGTGTTGTGCACTGTGGTTTGGTGCTGGCTGAAGTGGAACTGCCCACCGACAGTCTGATCTTCGTTGTCGTCTTGGTACGCACGGCGATATTCCAAGCCCATGTTGAAGGTGTTGCGTCCCTTCGTCCAGAGCCAGTTGTTCACGATCGCAATGCCGAGCTTGCGGTTGATGGACTGCAGCCATGAACCTTGTGTTCCCCAATCCGTCAGAGAGTGCTGGCCATCCCACGTGATGTACGGCGGAATAATGCCGTCCTGAACCGCAGGGAAGGAGTACTTGGTTTGGTTGTATTGGTCGTTGATCTCGCCAATCCAGCCCACGCCGGCTGTCATTACCAGGTGCGAGGTAATGGCGTTGCTGTAGTTCAGCAGGAACACGCTGCCCAGAGCCGGCTCGTACTTCATGCTGTTGAGCGGGTTGGGAGCGATGACGAGCGGAGAATTGTCAAATGAGTAGTTGCTGAAGCTGTTGCGCCACTCGCTGTAATGGAGGCTCTGAGTCGGCGTAAGGTTGTGGTCGACCGTGAAACCCCAGACATGCTGGATGTGTGGGTTAATGAACGGGGTAAAGCTCTTGTTGTTGTCCAATCCGCCAGCGCCGCTGCCCGTACGGTCGGGGTTGGGGATGAACGGAATCAAGATCGCGGAATTGGCGCTGATCCGGTTGGGGCAGATCACGTTGAGCACGCCATTGCACTCGAACTGTGCCCCGGTTTGCGGATCGTAAATTGGAATCACAACGCCGGTGCTCTTGTTTACGAAATCAGTAAAATCACCGGTCTTTTCCAGTGCCGTCGGAACGGTCGAGGAATCGGTGTCCTCGTTGTTCTGCTTGTACCACTCCTGGCTATAGTGACCGAAGGTCTTGTCACGTCCGTCATAGATGTGCGGAATCCTGATCGGCCCGCCGATGCTGAATCCATAGTTGTTTTCGCGGTCTGTTGGGGCAACGTTCCGCGTGTTCGAGGAGTTCCATGCCGGGCCGTTGAAGAAGCCCACTGAATCGAAGTAGCTGTTGCGGTTGATCTCGAACGCATCGCCGTGGTACTGGTTGGTGCCCGACTTCATCTGATAGGTAAGCGCGCCCTGGCCGAGACCATACTGAGCAGAGAATGTTGACCGCTCAACTTTGTATTCTTCCACCAATTCATACGGCGGATTGAAGTTGGTCGTATAACCTTCGGTTTCAGGCTGAGGCGCCGGAATACCGTTATAGACGATCTCCTGCTCGAAATCGACGCCGCCGCTTACGCGGTGCGAGAAGGTGTTTCCCGTGGTTCCGGGGGCCAGGAATTGCAACTGATCGACCTGGCGGCCGCGGCCCGACACTTCTTCCGGCAGCGCAGCGACAACGACGGGCTCAATCGTGCTGCCCAACTCAGGCTGGGTGGTGTTCATCGCGATCTGATCGGCGGTCACCTGCACCGTCTCGTTGGTCGCACCGGCCGTGAGTGTGAAGTCGATGGTGGCAGCGGTGCTGACTTCAATCGGGATGTCTCTCTTCACTTCCGTCTTGAACCCGGGAGCATCCACCTTCACCGTATAGTGCCCCGGCAGGAGGCCCTTATCCGTGTAGGTTCCGGCGGAGCTCGTTACCGTGTGAAATACCGCTGTTGTGTCCTGGTTGGTGATGGTCACTTGGGCATTAGTAACCACGGCGCCCGTTGTATCGGTCACCGTACCGGTCACAGCTGCACTGGCCTGCGCAAACGCAGATCGAGGAGCCAATGACACCATCGATACGATTGTGAACGTGATTGCGAGGGCAATCCATGGGACTCGGATTGACAGACGCCGCCTTGGACTCTCCTGAAGAATGGGTTTTGGTCTCACTTGGTCTCCTTCATGGTGTTAAAGCCTCTTGCAAACCTGACTAGGCATGCGCAAGGCGCCGACATTTTTTCAGGCCTGTGTCGTTTGTTCTTGTGGAATCGATACCATAAGGACTGGTAGCGATTCCATAGCGGCCAAATGTACTGCTTCTGTGATGGTGCTGTCAAGCAGATTTTTATCCATCATACCTGAAATGGCTCCGGGGAGAAATTCGATCCGAAGCAGGAATCGTTTCCGCTGGGCATAGCCATCGGAAATCATGGAAAACGCAGAGGATCCCCCCGGAGCCTGGTATGTCGGTGCCGGATTCGCAGCTACTGCGTCTCGCCGCTCATTTGCCTTCCGATGAGGTTGGCTCGTCCACCTGGATTTGGCGATCTCCCCGCACATTTCGGAGAGTCTGGACAATTCCACTCGGCCACCGAATCTCGATGCTTTCGGCGACCGAGCTGTCCCCCATGCCAAAATGCACCCGCGGATCGCTCGCGGAAAGATATCCGCTCGATGTCGAGGCCGTTACCCATTGGGAACCTTCAGCCGTGGTGAGCTTGACGACCGAGCCTATCCCATCCCGATTGCTCTTATGCCCGGTCAGATGAAGAGTGATCCAATGGTTCTTGGTTTCAGTCTCATTCATCAGGATGTGCGCCCTCCCCCCATTGGTGGTCACGACTGCGTCGATGCGCCCATCATTGTTGATGTCGCCAATGGCCATGCCCCGGCCAACCCACGCTTCATGAAAAATGTCTCCGGAGACAGATGACACATCCACAAACTTCTTCCCCGTATTCCGCAGCAACATCATGGGCTCCCGATAGCGCAGCATGGGAGAAACGGTCTGGATGTTGTCCATATCGTGACCTTGTGCGATCAGGAGGTCCTTCCATCCGTCATTGTCGTAATCCATGAAGCGCAGGCTCCAGCCGGAGTGAAACTGCGAGATCCCGGCCAGCCCCTCTCCCAGCGAAGAATAGTCGAAACTGCCGTCGTGATTGTTGTGGTAGAGCGCGTAAACCTGGCGCGCCAGGTCGGTCACCACCAGGTCGGGCCAGCCATCGTTGTCATAATCGGCAAAATCAATGCCCATCCCGGCATACGTCTGCCCTTCCGAGTTCACGGCAACACCGGCTTCCAATCCCACTTCCTCAAAAGTCCCATCCGGCTTCTGGTGAAAGAGAAACTCCGGCATCGAGTCGTTTGCAACAAAAATATCGATGCGACCGTCGCGGTCGTAGTCCGCAATCGCAATGCCCAGAGCTTTAGCCGGCAATCCCAGCCCGATCTTCTTCCCGATTTCGGTAAACGTCCCGTCCCCGTTGTTGTGATATGCCAATATCGTGATCGGCGGAAAGACATCGGGATGGCAAATTCCGCGGTACCCCTCGCGATGTTCCCCGCACCACACATCGTTCCAATCCCACGTAACATACCGATCCACAACCAAATCGAGCTTGCCGTCGTTGTCCAGGTCCACCCAGGTTGCAGAGCTGGACCAGCCCCCGCCGCCCACCCCGGCTTTATCAGTTACATCGGTAAATGTGCAGTTCCCATTGTTGTGGTAGAGGTGATTGCCGCCGTAGCCGGTTACGTACAGATCTTCGTAGCCATCGTTGTCGTAGTCCGCCACGGCAACGCCCATGCCGTAGCCGACCCCCTGCAGTCCGGCTTTCTCGGTAATATCCTCAAACGTTCCGTCGGGTTTCTGGTGATATAGGCGATTCCAGTATTCCGGCCCTGTCTTTCTTGGAATGAACCCAGGGGGCGTGGGATCGGTATACGGCGCACCATTCACCATGAAAATGTCGAGGCGTCCGTCGTTGTCGCAATCAAACAAAGCGACCCCGGACCCCATGGTTTCAAGCAGATATTTGCGTGAGGTGTGCAGCGCATAGTGCTGGAAATGCACCCCTGCTTTCTCGGTGACATCCACAAACTTCGCAGGTACCAAATCGGAGGATGCGGCTGCGGGCGCAGTCTGCGCCCCAGTCCCTTGACTTTGTGCGCCTGCCGGCAAGATCAAAAAGATCAACGCCGGCAGAGCAATCCAATTGAATCCTGCGGGAGCGCCATGCCCCAGCCTCATGGTTTGCTCCTTGTTGCACTTGCCTGCACTGCCTCTGGGATCGCACACGGCTGTCCGCCACACAGAGCGCCGGTAATACCTTCGCCTTCGGTGACTGTGTAAATCCGGTCGACAGCGGGCAGCTTGATCATTTCCCTCGCACCCGAAGGCCAGTGAATCTCGGCCGTGCCCGCATCGGTCGCATCGCCCAGGCCGAAGTGGAGACGCGGATCGTTGGTCGAGACGTAACTTCCACCGCTAATCACATCACGGCGCTGACGAATCCCATCAGCAGCCAGATAAACCGCGGCGCCAACCGCATCACGCGGGCTCTTGGGGCCGCCCACCAGCTTCAGTTCCACCCAGTGATGATGATCGGCGTTCACATTCCTCAATAGCACCGGCGGCCCGTCAATCGGGCTGATGACCACATCGATCTTGCCATCGTTGAAGAGATCGCCAAATGCAGCCCCGCGGCCCGATGTCACCACTGCGAGCCCCGTCCCACTCACCGCGGGCACCACCTCAAACTTGCCATTCTTCATGTTGTGGAACAGCAGCGGCCGCTGCGCATACGATGTGCCCCAGTCGTTCTTATCAGCCGAAGGATAGATATGCCCGTTAATAAACATCAGGTCGAGCCAGCCATCGTTGTCATAGTCCAGGAAACCCGTTCCCCAGGACAGAAACGGAATCGAAATCTTGCCGATTCCGGTAAACATGGAGACTTCGCTGTAGCTGGCCCCACCTTCGTCGCGAAAAAGCAATTTGGCTTCGCTCGAGAAATCGCTGATGGCAAAATCCAGCCGGCCGTTATTCAGATAATCGCCCACGGCAATGCCCATCGCAGCCACTTCGCGTCCGTCCTCGTTAAGCCCGAAGCCCGACGCATAGCTCGCATCGTCAAACGTGCCGTCGCCGCGATTGATGTAGAGATAGCTGAGGGTGGAGTCGTCGGCCACAAGAAGGTCAGGTTTGCCGTCCCCGTTGACATCCACAAAGACAGGCGTGATCCCGTAATAGCGATTTACCTTGTCTGAGACGCCGGCCTTGTCGCTCACATCGGTGAAGGTTCCGTCGCCGTTGTTGTGAAACAGGTGGTCTGGCTCGCCCTCAAGGTTGCGCGGACCGCACATTACCGGTTCTCCGCGAAACTCGCAGTACGAATAACCCGTTGCCGCGGTCTTTTCATAGGGCAGGTTGTTGCGGTCAAAGTGGACATAGCCCGCAACGAAGAGATCGAGCTTTCCATCACCGTCGTAATCGCCCCAGGTCGCGCCTTGGGACCAGTTACCCAGCGTTACGCCGGCCTTCTCGGCCACGTCGGTAAATGTGCCGTCGTGGTTGTTGTGGTACAGGCGATTCTTGCCCCAATTCGTAACATAGATGTCCGGCCAGCCGTCGTTGTCGTAGTCGGCAATGGCCACGCCGAAGCCCCAGCGATCGTTGGTCACGCCCGCCTTGGCCGCCACATCGGTAAAGGTTCCATCGTGATTGTTGTGAAATAGAGCGGCGTGCGGCGGAGTTGTTTTGCCGTCCTCTGCATTGAAAGTGGACCCGTTCACGAGATAAATGTCCATCCACCCGTCGTTGTCGTAGTCGATGAGGCCCACGCCCGAACCGTTCGTGTCGATGATCAGCTTTTTGTCCGCCGCTCCCATCACGTGGGTCCATCCGGAAAGGCCCGCAGCCTTGGTCACATCCTTGAAGACCACCGGGCCGCTATCCACAAAGCCGCCCGCGGTAATGGGTCGCTTTTGCGCGTCATAGATGGGTCGTTCGCCCTCACCGGAATTGCTCCCCATACTCGCTACACGCCTTTTCGGTGGCTCCTGCGCCCGCAGGAGCGAAACCGGCAGTGCGATAGCAACCACGCAAGGGATCAGCAAACAACCAGCCAGGCAACCGAACTGCGACAACAGGATTCCTCCACCGTTTGAGTCTATCGTAGAGCCTTCGCCGCAGGCCTCTGGGCGGAAGCATCCGCCCAACAGCTCTTTCCATTGCACAGCGAATGTATGATTCCTTTCGACTCTTTAATGGTGTAGATCCGATCCACCGCCGGAATCTTCAGCGTCTGCTTCGCTCCTGAGGGCCACCGAATCTCGACAGCATCTACCTTGCTTGCCTCGCCCAGGCCAAAGTGAACACGCAGGTCATTCGACGAGAGATAGCTCCCACCGCTGAGCACGTCGCCGCGCTGGCGCATTCCACCTGCCGTCAGGTACACCGTGGCGCCGATAGCATCGCGCGGGCTTTTCTCACCACCGACAAGTTGCAGTTCGACCCAGTGATTGTGGTCCGGGTTCACGTTGCGCAGCAGGACCGGAGGCCCGTCGAGATTGTTGATCACCACATCAATCTTTCCGTCGTTGAAAAGGTCCCCGAATGCCGCCCCGCGCCCCACGCACGCCGTCGCCAATCCAGTTCCTTCAACCGCGGGCACCAGAACGAACTTTCCATTGTGAAGATTGCGAAAGAGCAGTGGCCGTTGCGCGTAGCTCATGCCCCAGTCCGGATGCTTGTCCACCTGCGGATACACATGCCCGTTCACGACTAGCAAGTCCTTCCAGCCATCGTTGTCGTAGTCGAGAAACCCATCGCCGAATCCCACAAACGGCACCGACGGCGGTCCAAGCCCCGTGCCGTCGCTGGCGTCCTCGAAGTTTCCTGTCCCATCGTTCCGAAAAACAACATTGGAGTCATCAGAAAAGTCCGTATTCACCAAGTCCATGTGGCCATTGTTCTCGTAGTCTCCTGCGGCAATGCCCATGTTCGAGACCTCGCGCCCCTCTCCGTTAAGCGCATAGCCACTCATGTAGCTCTCGTCCGCAAACGTCCCGTCGCCCTTGTTGATGTAGAGATAATTCGGCGTCGAGTCGTTTGCCACGGCAAGATCGGGCCTGCCGTCCCCATTGACATCCACAAAGAGCGCGCCAAGTGCGTAAAAACCATTCGGATCGCTCACGCCTGCTTTCTTGCTCACATCGGTGAAAGTGCCATCGCCGTTGTTGTGGAACAGGTGATCGCCTGCGCCCTGCAATCCGCGCGGACCGCACATGATGTCGAACCCACGGTACTGGCATGACGAGAAACCGACGCTTTTCGTGCCTGCCAGCGGAGGGTTCTGGAAGTCATAATGAATGTATCCGCCCACAAAAAGGTCGAGCCGCCCGTCGCCGTCGTAGTCGCCGAAGGTTACGCCGGTATGATCCACAACGGTGCGGCCTTCGCTCTCGTCGAGCGACACGCCCGCTCTCACGGCAACATCGCTGAACGTGCCGTTGCGGTTATTATGGTAGAGACGATCAGCCCCAAGATTCGTAACGTAGAGATCGGGCCAGCCATCGTTGTCGTAATCACCGACTGCGCAGCCCAATCCCCAGCGATTGTTCGCAACTCCTGCCTTCTGGGTCACATCGGTAAATGTTCCATCGTGATTGTTTCGAAAGAGCGCCGAATGCGGCATCGGAGCCTTGCCCGCGAGCGCGTCCAGCGTCGCCCCATTCACCAGATAGATGTCGAGCCAGCCGTCGCGGTCGTAGTCGAGAAGACACACACCGGAGCCCTTGGCCTCAATAATGAGCCGTTTCTCCGGGGTTCCTGTCACGTTGCGCCATGTTGTCAAACCCGCCTGGGCCGCCACATTCTGGAAAACCACCGGGCCGGATTTCACATAGCCGCCCGCTGTGATTGGGCGATGCTGCTCGTCAAACTGCCCGCTCTGCGCTGTCCCCGTAGCCATTCCTGACTGGTTATGCTCGATCGGCGCCTGCGGCTCAACCTGCGATTGCGACCATAAGACAATGGGAAAAAGAACCGCAGCCATTGACCAGTAACACACGGCACGATGAACCAACAACGAATGCCCCCTATGGCTTGCAGTGTATCGTCTCGCTCCCGTCAGAACGCGACAAAGTCTTGTGGGGTGCGAATCGGCTCTTTCGATTCATAGCGCTCAAGGTGACGGCGCAGAATCGACACCAAGCCTCCATCCCCTTGATGCGCAGATTCCGCAAGCGCGGCTTCCTCGGTCTTCACGGCTTCCGCAAAATCTCCAACTTCCGCGTACGCGGCCGAGAGCGTATCCAGAGTTGCCAGATCGTTTCCCGCGCTCTCTTGCGCCGCACGTCGGGCCAGCGTGAGCGCCTCGTCCCCATTGCGAATCGATGCATCTGGACAAGTCGCAAGCAGGCTCGCTGCCAGATTCAACGCCAATGGACGATTCGGTTCCTCCTTCAGCGCCAGGCGCAACTCAGCGATCGATTCATCGAATCTCCCCCTGAGGTAGAGCACGTACCCTAGATTCTCATGTCCCTGCGCAAACTCTGGCCGGATGCGCACCGTATTCTGCCAGGCCTCAATCGCTTCGTCGAACCGGTTCAGCTTCGCCAGCACAATGCCGAGGTTGTAAAACGCCTCGAAGAAATCGCTCTGAATCTTACCGGCTTTCTGAAAATAAGGAATCGCCTCTTCCGGCCGACCCATCACCCCGAGCACAATTCCAATTCCGTTGTTTGCCCTCGCATCGTTCGGATCCATCGCCAAAGCATCTTGCCACTTGGCCAGCGCACCGGCATTATCCCCTTTGCCCTGCAACTCCATTGCCTCGTCCACGACGCGATAAAGATCGGACGCCGGCATATCGATGTTCTCAATCCCGCCCGGGGCGACGTTCACAAACTCCGGAATGTTCACGGCCCGATTGGCCGCGGTAGAGTTGTCGATGTAAATCGCCGGACTGTCATTGCCCTGGGCGTCGATGTGGGTTAGAAACATCTGCGTATACGGCGATCGGCTCTTTGACGAAAACACCAGCCAGCGGCCATTCGGCGAAAAGCTGTGCCACGAATTCATCCTCGATGTATTGCACCGCATCCGCCGCGCAACTCCTCCAGCGGCCGGCACAATGTAGAGTTCGCTATCCGGCCGCATCAGTTGGCCGTTTTTCGCTTTCACGAAGACAATCCAGTGCCCATCCGGAGAAATCTTGGGGAAGCTATTGCTCATTCCATCGTTTGACGCGCCAGCAATCGGTTCGGCCTTTCCACCCTTTCCATCGTTGAATGGAACCCGATACAGGTCATATTGGATCTGCGTCTCAGTCGGATCGTTGGCTGCTGCCGGCATCGGTTGTCCGGGTTGGTCGGGGTCTTTTGCTTTCGCGCGCGCGAATACTACGTACTTATCATCCGGACTCCACACCCCGTCCGTCTGCACATACTGCGGATCATCCGCGCCCGGAAGTGGCTGCCTGCGGCCGGTAACGCGGTTGTACCAGGCAAGGATGCCTCGCGTTGGATAAAAGACCTGGAGAAATCCGTAGTCCTTGAAGTTCACCACAAAATAAGAACTCGGAATGTCCTGGCCTTTTCCCGCAAAGGTCGACAAGACATACTTGCCGTCCGGCGAAACCTGGGACATGAAACCGACACGCGACTTTCCCACGCGCAGGTCGGCATTCCACGAGATCGTATCTTCACTGCGGATCGACATGTGTTTCTGCACCGGAACAATCGCGTAGAGTCCTTTGTCATTGGCGGGCCCGTCCACATCCATGCCCATCGTTTTCCCGTCGCGCGAGAATGAGTGGCAGTTGGCGCAGGTGTGCAATCCGCTCATCACAATGCGGCTCTCCGGCTTGCTGATGTCGCGCATCCGCCAATTGATGAGATAAAGCAGCGATGGCGATAGCGGCTGAACGATGCCCTTTTTGCCTTGGAACGGCATGAGCGGCACATCACGGTAGAAAATCTGACCATCCACCGCATCGCGTGACGTGGAAAAGGTCGTTCGGCCTTGTGAGACTTCGTGCCCAGCCGGGTCGAGTCCGCTGATCTCTACAACCGCGGGCCGCTCCATCGCATGGCGTTTGATCAGCTCCCATGTTTCTTCACTGGGTTTCCAGGTGTGCGCCCCCGCCTGCTCGGCCGTTAGTGTCGGTGGTCGATTGCTGCCGGCAACGCAGCGCGCATCGATCTCCCCGATCGGCATCCGTTCGCCACTTGAGCGGATTTGCAGCGGCTTCTCTCCATCGGCAAACCTGACGTCGACACGCCACGCTACGGCCAATGCGTTCCCGTCGTGCCAGATAAAAGTGGGCGCCGTAATTTCCCGTGGAAAGATCGAGCTGTTCTGCGGATATTCGATTTGAATGACCGCGACTTTCGAGCTTGCGCCCGGTGCGTTCAGGCCCCAATGCGCCCGCACCGCCCCAGAAGCTTCGCTCCTATCAGCGGCGCTCGACGTTTGACTCGATATGTTGTAGGGCAGAGTCAGCGAAAGTGATAGAAAAACCCCGGCAAAACCAGCACTCACTGCATTGCGTCGGAACATCGCCTCATCCCAACAGTTCACCTGTACCCAGCTTGCCGGGCCGCTCCTGCGTATTCGGCTCCGCCGCCGATTTCGGGAATCTCAGGCGCAGCTTGGGATAGCCACCTGCGTGGCAAATTCCCATAAATGGCATTTCGCTGAACTGTTAGTCAGATTCTGCTGCTGCAATTCTTCCATTGTCAAACGAACGCCATAACCCTCATGTTCAGCACAACCTGAAAATGAAGTGTTGTAGAACCGGATTCCGGGCCGATAAAGCGCCGGAGTATACTCCCCATGATGCTGGAATCCTCTCTTTAGGTCGGACTTATGTCTCTCATTCTCCGCACTCTTCGCCGTTGTTCAAGGACCGGTTGTGCCGCAATCTTTCTCACTGGTTCCATCGTATCCGCTATCGCCCAGGCGCCATCGTGCCCTGCCGTTCCTGCCCACGATCAGAGTCCGGCGGAGAATGCCTACAACAATGCCGATTACGCCACCGCAGAAAACCTCTATGCCCAGGAATTGGCCCAGCACCCACAGGACGCCGGATTATCTGCGGCGCTGGTCAACACATTGCTGCAGGAGAGAAAGCTTGCGCAGGCCGAAACGCAGGCAAATTCCTTCCTTGCCGCGAATCCGAACTCCGCTCCTGCTCTTACGGCGACGGCTGAAGTTGAACTTCGCGAAGGGCAGCCCGGACCTGCCGGCAAGGCACTCGACAAAGCCATCGCTGCAGATCCCTGCGATGCCTTCGCTCATCTTGTGCGCAGCCGTTTATTGCGCATCGAGTCGATGTACGCATCGGAACGCGCGGAGATTCAGCGCGCATACGACATCGATCCCACCAATCCAGATATCCAGCGCGCTTGGCAGGGCATCGTATCGCCCGCTCAGGAAATTCAGAGCGTCGACGATTCGCTTAAGACCATGTCGGGCATCGATGCAGACACCAGGAAAAAGGCCGAAGCGACCGTTCACGGCCTGATGCCGCTGCTCCACGAACACTCCGAGACATGCCAGGGCCTGCCAACCGAAGCGTCCGCCGAATTCCCGCTCGAACCCTCCATGCTCGGCCCCAGGCAAATCGAGGGTTACAAGCTTGAAGTGCAGCTTTCCCAGAGCAAACTAAAATTGCTTGTCGACACGGCAGCCTCGGGCCTCTACATCAGCAAGGCCGCCGCTGACCAGAATGGATTCAAGCCTGGTCCCAACGACCCTCCCGGCACCGTCCACGTCGACAGTTTGCGCATCGGAACCCTCGAGTTCCACAACTGCATCGTAGGCGTTAGCAACACGCCGTTCGCCGAGAAGTCCGATGGTTTCATCGGCACCGACATCTTCTCTCCCTGGATGGTCACACTCGACTTCCGGCTGCAAAAACTAACCTTGTCGCCCTTGCCAAAGCAAGCGGGGGTTTTGCCCGGCGATCGTCCCAATGTTGCCGAACTGGCGAATTTCACTCCCGTCTATCGACGTCGCCAGTACTTTCTGGCGCCTGTAACATTCAAAGACAATTCGCAGAAGCTCTTCATCCTCGCCACTGGCATGCGCAATAGCGCCATGACTTCAGACGCCGCGCACTCTGTCTCCAAAATGAAAGTGGATTTCACCAACACAGAGCAGACGACCTCCGGAGGAAGGGTCCAGTTCTTTCGCGAAGTCTTTGACATGCAGCTCCCTAACCAGCCGCAGATTCATCAAGGTCACATTATTGAATTCGATCCAACTGTTGTTGACCAGAATGCCGGTTTCCAGATTGCGGGGATGATGGGCCTCGATATCCTGCGCCAATTTACTCTCCACCTCGACTATCGCGACGGACTCGTGGAGTTTGAACCGATCAACGCAGAGGGCAGGCCTTCATCGAAGGGAGAAACTCTGACCGCGGCAAATCAAACTTCCCCGGAATGCCAGCTCGCAGATCCGGGAGATCGTCCGCTGGATACGACCATTGAGGCACGAGTGCTTTACACACTCGATTCCTCGCAGCTGAAGCCCGGCAGAAAGATCTGGCTCAAGTCGGCTCACGAATGGGTGAGCAAGGAATGCAGGATTGATCAAGACGCCAACGTGTACGGTCGGATTGTCTCTTCCACTTCGTCGAAAAATCCGCCCTCTTCTGAATTGTCCATCCAGTTTGATCACGCCGACTGTACAGGCCATCCTGGACAGCCTCTTACTCTTCGTCTCATTGGTATAGCAGCGCCTCCGGATGAGTCGGGCCACTCCCACGACGCCCTCCCGACAGAAGTTGCAGGAGGAGGTCGATCGATATCCAATGCCGCTGCGGCGACGGGCCAGTTTATCTTTGACGACAATCTCAATCCCAGTGGGCCGCCCCACACTGTCGCCCCGGGCATCGTGATTCGTATGCCCAAAATAAAGCTTGAACCGGTGGGCGGACCCGGCTGCAGCGCCAAAATCACGAGCACCGAACACAGCATCCGTCTGGGAACCGGAGCCGAATTGATCTTTACGATGGAGGAAATGGCTCCCGAACAACAATAGAACTCCACGCGATCATGCCCCCGGTATACGACCGTGTCCGTCAGCACGGGAAGTCACTCCCCGAGCGCCTTATCATGAAGGTTCGTACCAAAACAGTTTGTTGAGAGCCTGTCGGATGTCCCTGCCTGCCCAAAACTGGCAATCTCTCAGGAAAGTGTGATTTGACGAATGACTGGTATCCCTGCGGAAGATCTCGTTCAGCAGTTTGCAAGCGACAATTATGCCGGAATCTGTCCCGCCGCCGCAGCCGCTTCTGAGGCCGCTAATCATGGCCATGTAACTGCATATGGCGACGACCCATGGACCGCCAAAGCATCCAACGCGTTTCGCGAGCTTTTCGAAACTGACTGCGAAGTCTTCTTTGTCTTCAATGGGACGGCCGCAAATTCACTCGCGCTGGCATCCCTCTGCCAGTCCTACCATGGCGTGATCTGCTGTGATGCTTCCCACGTTGAAACCGATGAATGCGGCGCACCCGAATTCTTCTCCAACGGCTCCAAGCTGCTAGTTGCTCCGAGTGTCGGCGGCAAGATCTCGCCCGCCTCCATCCATGAACTCGCCACAAAGCGTCAGGACATTCATTTCCCCAAGGCGCGAGTCGTCACCATTACCCAACCCACTGAAATCGGCTGTGTCTATACGCTTGCGGAGTTGTGCGCCGTCTCAGAGATGTGCAAGGCTCACGGGCTTTATCTCCATATGGATGGAGCTCGCTTTGCGAATGCCTGCGCAAGTATCGGTTGCACGCCGGCTGAGGTGACTTGGCGGAGCGGCGTCGATGTCCTCTGTTTCGGCGGTACGAAAAACGGCATGGCTGTTGGAGAAGCAGTCATCTTTTTCAATCGCGCTCTGGCGGCAGATTTCGACTATCGATGCAAACAAGCCGGACAACTCGCGTCCAAGATGCGATTTCTCTCCGCACCATGGATTGGCATGCTTGAGAGCGGCGCATGGCTGAAGAATGCCGCCCATTCGAACCACTGCGCCCGTTACCTCGCAGGTCAAATCACCGGTATCCCCGGCATTCAAATTGCCGCGCCCGTCGAAGCCAACGCCGTGTTTCTTCTAGCCTCCAACCAGATCCTCGACTCACTGCGGCAGCGCGGTTGGAGGTTCTACACCTTCATCGGCGGGGCCGCTCGCTTCATGTTCGCATGGGATAGCGATCTCGCACGCGTGGACGCGCTGGCCCGTGATCTCAAGGAGTGTGCGGCACTCGCCCATAATATCGATGGCGCCCATGCTCCGGTCTAGAAACAATCACCGCACAATCAGGGATGCAGTCAGCGCTCGCTCGCGGCCCGACCCACCCACTTCTGCCACATGGCAGGGTCGTCGAGCATCTTGATGTAAACTCCACCCACCACCGATCGGGCCTGGAAGCCCACCTGCTTCGCCGTAATGGTGTCGTACCAATCCGTCATCGGCACGCGATTTGGCGTTTTGTTCAGAAACTCGAACACCGGATGCACAATCGTCTGAAAGTCCTCTGAATTGCCGGCCAACGTCGCCGACCAGATCGTCCAATCCAGCTTGGTGTACGTGGCGCGATTGTCCAGAGGCAGTCCATAAGGATTCAAACGCGTCTTGTAGAACGCGACTTCGCGCTCGGCAACTGTGTCGGGAAAAAGATGAAGATCGAGGATGCGGTCCCACACCAGGTTGTACTTCTGGCTCCAGGTCCCGGGCTTGTCAAACGCTAACCGGTAATGATCGCCGTCGGCAGCCATGGTCACCCATTTGGCCGCCATCGATTTCGCTGCTGATTCATACTGCTCGGCAGCCTTGTGATCACCCAGTTTTTCTGCCATCTGCCCATACGCGGCCAGCGCTTCAATTGCCTTGATCGACAGATTCGTGTTGTGCGCCAGATGGCCTGCGAAATCGTCCGTGCAGAGCTGGTTCTCCGGATCGAATCCCTTCTCCATCAAGTACTGCGCCCATTTTGTGATCAGCGGCCAATAGCGCCGTGCAAAATCCGCATTCTGCTCGGCGTGGGTCAGCGCCGCAAGCATCAGGATCATGTTGCCGGATTCTTCGACCGGCATCTGGTCCACTTCGCTCACTTCACCGCCGCCATACAGTTGTCCGTTGGCCAGCGGATAGACGCCCAGGTCGTGGGGCGCAAACGGAAACTTCCAGTGAGACGTCTCCGCGTAACGCAACACCGGCTCAAGCTGCGCCTCAACCAGTTTCGGATTCAGGAACAGGAACATCGGCGAGGACGGATAGAGCACATCGACCGTCGAAATCGATCCGTTACTGAAATTCTCCTTCGGCATGAAGAACGGCACGCCGGCGGCATCCTCAACCAGCTTGTGCGCTCCAATCGCCTGCTGAAAAGCAAGAACGGCAATATCCGCGTATTCCTTCCCGCCCTCCTGGACCAGGTCTTTTGTCAACTCCGTGTCAAACGCTTCGGCGCGTCGCTGAAGCGCCGGATAGTCGTCCGCTGCGGCCTTCAGCATGTCGGCAAAAGTCTTGAACTGCTTCCGCCAATAGGGCAGCAGTTTTTGCTGCATGTATTCAATGGAATAGATGTCGTTGTATGCCAGCAAAACATGCCGGCTCACTGGCGCCGTGCCCACCTGTCCCAGGCGCATCTCCAGATTCAGCAGTGGCGGCGCGGGATAGCGGCTTTGCGGCATGCGCGGCTGCCCCAGGTCGTCTTCGTCGGGCAGATCTCCCGTCGAGATAAAGTGATCGCGATCATCGGCGTTTCCTGCAACCAATGTTGCCGGGCCCTGTCCGTCAGGCACCGCGAGGTAGAAGTAACCCCAGTTGATGCGCAGGTTGTCGCCCCACTGTTTCAGCATTGGCTGAGCTTGCGAGCCAACCCGAAGCAGATGCATTCCCGCGATCCGGGCTCTCGACCACACAACCGGCTCATCGCGGTGATTCGTTGCGATAGCTCCATCTACGTCGAGATAAAGCGTCACCTCGTGGTTTGCGCCATCTCGCGACTTCACTTGCCACGACAAATAGGTCACGGGCCTCGACATCACTCCCAGGTCGCCAGGAAATGCCGGGGTAAAAAAG
The DNA here is from genome assembly GCA_035524195.1 of Occallatibacter sp. GTDB lineage: Bacteria > Acidobacteriota > Terriglobia > Terriglobales > Acidobacteriaceae > Telmatobacter. The sequence goes on along the minus strand of DATKPJ010000167.1, from coordinate 60,960 downwards.
CAGAGTTTGAGTTCGACTTGCGCACTCTGCAAGGTGACCATCGTCCGCGTCGGCGTGATTTCCCGTCCCGTCTCTTCAAGTGCCGGAATCTCGTCGTCTTCATCCCCAAGGTAACGATAGTTGTGCCCGTCGATCCGGACGATTCCGTAAATCGGTTGAGGCACACCGGTCCAGTGCTTTGTCGGACCGTCAGTCAGCCGATCCGCGTCCGACCAGATGCTGAAATACGGATCATGCACAACGAGGGGGGTAGCTGGAGCACGCAGGTGTAAGTCCTCGTTTTGCTGTGCTGGAGAAATTGCTGCAAGGCAGCAGACAAAAGCGGCCGTCAGAGCCGCCTTCCAATCGATAATCATTCCCATTTCGCTCCGAAGGGGCACATGCCACCAGGGCGGCACGCGTCAGCACAACTGCGGTTACTTGATTGCATCGGGTTGCCAGCCCGGCTCGCTGACCAGTCTACGTCACGCGGACACGGAGGCGGTACGTGTGGAATGCAATGGCAGAATGCAGGCGCCAAGGAGTCCCGCATCTGCTCCCAGCTTGGCGGGAAGAACCTTTGTTCCCCCGCCCGGCATTCCTTTGGATGCAGCCCTGCCCGGCGCTGTCAACGCGTAAACATAGCTGCGCCGCTCCAGCTCTTCGAACAGCGCCGGCGAAAGCAGGTCCCACGAATTTGCCACTCCTCCCCCAATCACATACAGCGGCAAATTCAGAACATTGATGAGTGCAGCAACGCAGATGCCGATGGCCCTGCCCGTCTCCACATAAATCTCCCGCGCATTCGCATCGCCCAGCCGCGCCGCTTCGGCAATCTCCAGCGCGGTCAGCGTACCGTTCTTCTGCAACGACTTCAATCCCGGCGCTTTCCCGGCTTTGACCAACTTGTCCGCCGCATTTGAAACCGCCGTTGCTGAGGCGCAGGCCTCAAGACATCCGCTATTCCCGCATCCGCAAAGTGGGCCGTCAGGATAGATCGTGATGTGCCCAGCTTCGCCGCCCATGCCGGTCGAGCCGTGCCAGAGCTTGCCGTCTAAAATGATCCCATTTCCAACGCCGGTGCCAAGTGTCAGCATGCACAACGATTGGACCCCCAGCTCCTTACCGAGTCCCAAATCAAATTCGGCAAGCGCTGCTACGTTTGCATCGCTTTCCACCATCACCGGAATCTTCAGCCGCCTCTCCATCTCATCCAGCAAAGGAAAGCCATCCCAGCCCGGGAGATTGGGTGGGTGGTGCAGACGTCCTACCGGGAGTTCCAGCGGACCGGGCGAACCGACTCCGATACCCGCCAATTCTCGCCCCTTCGAAAACTGATCAAGGAGTTGCTCAGCGGCAGCGCACATGTCGTCCACCACCGCGCCGGGACCAGCCTCAAGCCGGGTGCGCACGGTGACAGAACTGAGCACGCCCTGCCCCGGCGTATACGCCGCTATTCTCAGACTTGTTCCTCCGAGATCGATGCCGATGGTCAATGCCTGAGAATTTGCCGATGTCATTCCAGATCACCGAATACACGTTGTTCGAACGATGAGTGTCGAACGAACCAGGTTCAATCGGCCGAAGAAGGCAACCTCACTCGCTTCGCCGATTCCCAGGTGCTTTCTACCCCGTCGATGCACTTGGAAACGATACCATACACAATCTGACTATCGCCAGCCAAGCACTTTTTCATTTTCAGCCAAACTCTATGCCCGCTAATTAGGGCTCATTCGCGACCGTGAGCTCAAAAGTCCTCTCATAGGCCCGACGCATTTGCGCTCATGGAATCGTTCCCCTCCTGGCTCTCTATTCGCTTGTGACGTGTATCGTTTCCGCCTTCCATTTTGCGTGGTAATCCACTGCGGAAATCCAGCGGCGCGGTGAATCCTTTGCACCTGAGTTCCAGAGGATGCAAGGATGTGTAAATAGAAGAAAAAGAATGTCTTAGTGCTGACAGATCGACCAAAAATCCTGCGCATTTCTCTTCGGTGATCGCCGAGATGGCCTCAGCCCATCGCAGAAGCAAGCGGTCGTCGGAATCTGTTAAGGGACCGATGCGGAATACAAGCACCCCGATCCTTCTGTGTCAGGTCGACGCGGGAGAGCATCCGCAGGAGCTGCGCGGAATCAAACGTGTCTCCAGGGTCACGCGCTGCATCCGCTTGTAACGTGAAGGCAACCCGGTGCTCTTGTCGCCCAGAAACTTCTCAAAAAGCAGCTCTGCCGCTACCCGGCCGATCTCCTCCACCGGCTGCTGCACTACGCTGATCGAGGGCCGGACCGTCGACGCAAGTTCAAAATCGTCGAATCCCAGCAGCGCGATCACCTTAGGCATCGGAACGTTCAGCTTTTGCAGCACCTCAAATGCATAAATGGTCGTGCTGTTCTTGAGCGTGAAGAGTGCGTCAAAGGGCTCCGCACCCGCGAGAAGGCTCTCAATCGCGTATTCAGCCGATTTGTAATCCTTGATCGAAGTGTTCAGCGTATAAACGAGGCCCGCTGCATCCACCGCCGCGCGGTAACCGCGGATTCGTTCCTGAATCGTGAACAACGTGCTCTCACCCGTGAGGCATGCGATTCGCTTGTATCCATGGTCGATCAGATGCTGGGTCGCAGTTCGTGCCCCTTTGAAGTTGTCTGTCACAACGGAGACAACGTTTGTATTCGCCACTGGCCGGTCGATCGTCACCACCGGGACCGAAAGCCGGTTGATCAGGTCTCCCAACGCCTGGCCTTGCGAATTGGCAGGGGCGATCAGCAGCCCATCCACCCTGTGACTGATAAGAATGTTCAGGTTCTCGATCTCAGTATGCGGGTCGTTTTGTGTCGTCGTCACAATCAGCAAGGAATCATTGGCCTTTGCAACCGCCTGGGCTGCCTCGGCGCAACTGGAAAAGAAGGGATCAGCGATGCTCGGTATGCTGATGCCGATGGTTTTCGTCCGGTCGCCCTTCAGAACGCGCGCGGCCTGGTTAGGCATATATCCCAGCTCATCGATCACCCGCCGCACTTGCGCCAGGGTTTTCGGACTCACACGTTCCCCGCCGTTGATCACGCGCGAAACAGTGGTCGTACCAACACCCGCCCTTCGCGCGACTTCACTCAACGTTGGAGGTGTGCTCTTTTTCATCGTCCGTCCTGCTCGTTGCTCTATGGCTTCCCGCGAGTCTATGCCACGCGGGGCATTCTACACAACCGTAGTCTCCGCGAATCACGCTGATTCGGCACGGAGTTACATCACCCTTTAGCCCTCGATCCGTCACCTTCCTGTATATTCATCACGAATCAATTGGGGGAATCAGAACCTCATGGGGATGAATTCCGTGGTTATCGGAACCGTGCGCCCGGCTTCGAATGCGCAACCCTGGCGCAGTTCCACCCGAACCTTTGCCAGCGTCCTTTGTCTGCTTGGTTTCTCAATCTCTGCTTCTACAGGCCAAGCGCAGTCCGCCCAATCCTCCGCGCAAGTTCACGCCCCGACAATCGGCGATGCAGCCACATTCCAGGCAAGCTTTCCGGCCTATCGCGTCCGCCTGCGCGACAAAACCGAGCTCGGTCCTGTGCCTGCCCTTGAGGTTTACCGCAATGAGCAACTGTTCTTTCGTTTTCCCCTCGTATCCGGAATCGATTCGGCAACGCAGCACGAACACCTTTCCACGATTCAATATCAGGTCCATTCACTTAAAGTCGACAATCGCAATAGCGCGCTCTACGAAATCGTAGCCACGGCCACGAGCTCGCTATGGTCTCACAGGGAGTTCCACTGGCGGCTTTACTCCGATCATCTTGAGTTCGATCAGACTGCATCCGGTAAAGGGAAACTCGGCCGGTGCTACTTCTTTTCAGATGGCAGGCCCGGGCGATGGGATAAGGGCGAGAGCGACGGGGGAGCGTGGAACACGACCTTAATGCCCGATCGCTATTGGACCCCATCGCCCAACCTCGCCAATCAATGGGAGTTTTCGATCGCCGAGCCTCAGGTCCTGGGTTTCGGCGCAGGCGGGCGAGAGGGTTCTGAAGAAGATTTCCGTCCTGCGCAAATGTCCGGCCTTTTCAGCCCGCCTCCTTTGATGATGGCGTTTCATCGCGGCGGTGAATGGGCCAGCATTGGCATCGGAACCACGCCCGGGCAATACCGGTTCCCAGCGCTCGAATACTCGGGATCTCGCTATGCCGGTGCAGCCTGGTGGGTCGATTATCTCGGCTACCAGACTCTTCAGGACATGGCCGACGGCGCGTTCCACTCGCCCGTGGCCGCGGTGCACTTTGCCTACAGCGCTCTCGATGCCCTTTCCCACTACACCGCATGGATGAAGCGAAGTGGCTTCGGTACGGAGCCGCGCTTTCCCGATGTGCCATGGCACCATTTACCAGTCTTCTGCGGCTGGGCCGAACAAACCTCCACCGCGGTGCCCTACGGCAAACCTCCCAATGCCGAATCGACGCAGAGGAACTACGAAGCGTGGATAGCTGTGCTGGAACGGCGCAATCTTCCCGTGGGCACCATTGTCATCGACGATAAATGGCAGAAGGGATATGGATCCTTCGATGTCGATACGCGGAAGTGGCCCGACCTGAAGGGATTCGTTGCCGAACAACACGCAAAAGGCCGCCACGTTTTGCTGTGGGTGCCCGTTGCGCAAACCGACGGCTTGCCGGATTCTCTATGCATTCACGCCAGCGGGGGTAAATGCCTCGCCCCCGACCTTGGTAATCCTGCCTACGAAGCATTCCTGCGCGAAAAAATCCGTAACCTCGTCGAAACAGTGGGCATGGATGGTTTCAAGGAAGACTGGGTATGGGCGCCGGCGATGCCCGGCCTTCCCGTGCCCCCTGAACTCGCTGGAATCGAAGCTGTCCGGCGCTTTCAGCAGATTCTCTACACAGAGGCCCATCGTTGGCGCCCCGATGCCATGGTCGAAACCCAAACGCCGAACGTGGCATTCCGCGACTCTTCTGACGTGTTGCGTCTCAACGATATCTGGTATGCGACCCGAGACGTGGTGGGAACCATGCGCGAACGAGCCCGAATTGCCCACATCTCCGGCTGGTCGCTGGTCGATACAGACAATGCCAGTTCCACGACGCTTGAAACCTGGTGGCAGTACATGGAGGCGCAGCCCTCCATCGGAATTCCTGCTCTCTATTTCGTCAACCGGACCGAAACCACGCTGGAAGAGCCGCCGGCCTCGGATTGGGTTGCCCTTGCCGGAATCTGGCTACGGTACGTCGCTGCTCTTCCAAGGGAAACCCCAAACCACTCTAAATGAACTGCTTGCGAAATAACTTCGCGCATAATGGCTGCGCTGGCGACCTCCGCCGGCTCACCACGGAGATTTTGGGTCATGAACAAAATTGAATGAAAGATAAGAACGATTTTGCTAACCCTCTCCCCTCCTGTGTTATCAAAGAGTAGGTAAGCCGTGTCCGTACGTTAGCCGCGAAAAATCTTGATTCGCTATTTGCTGAGAGAATTTCAACTGGCACTGTGCAATTCGCGCTGAAAAACCGTCAATTCAGTTGGTCCAGGGCTTTCCTCTTCCTTGGATTGGCTATTTCTGTATTCACGTGGGGATTGCAATATAAGCTCTCGCTGTACGAGCCTCCGGCCGCCATTACGCACCAGATTCCCAAAGCGAAACTCCTGTCGAACGAAGAGCTGCCCCGTACCGTCGAAGGACTGCGCGCTCTCGGCACTCAGCCGGCCACAAAGGTAGTCGTTCAAGGCCATTTCATGGTCTTATTGTTTCTCCTTATCTTCAGTTTTCTGGTTCAGTCGGCAGTGGCGCAATGGGAACAGTCCCCTATGGTTTCGCGGCACACGCGCGATCTCCCTACAAGTAATATCTTCGTTCGCCCACCGCCTGCTCTCGGTTAGAACCTCCTCCATCCATTCGTGACTGCGTATCTGCCCAGGGCCCCGCAAGGCTCTGGTGACGGATTGCTGATTTTCCCCGCAGACAACGTTGGCGATGATTCAAAACCGAACAATCAAAGAAACCCTTTTGAGGTGCAATCGAGAAATGCGAAGGCATACCTCCTTCATTCTTGTCGCGGGAACCGTATTCCCGGTCCTGGCTTCGCTCGTTGCCTGTCACTCATCCGGCAGCAGAACGAGAGCAGAAGCCGCGACGATTCCGTCCGCACAGGTTGCCACTGCGCAGCGCGGAGATATCTCCCAGGTTCTTACTCTCGCCGGTCAATTCCAGCCGTACCAGGTCGTCGATGTACACCCCAAGGTGAGTGGCTATATGGCCCACATCAATGTCGATATCGGCGACATCGTGCACCGCGGCGAGACCCTCGCAGTTCTGGAAGTGCCTGAACTGAAGGCACAGCTCGAGCAGACCCAATTCGAGGTTCAGCAGAGTCAGCAGGAGATCAAGCGCGCTGAGCACGAAATCAATCAAGCCGAAGCGCAGCATGCAGCCTTGCACGCTGAGTCAGCGCGCCTGGAAGAAGCCGCCAAGGCTCAGCCCGGCCTGATTGCACAGCAGGAATTGGACGATGCGCTGGCCAAAGACCTCTCGTCGGAAGCACAAGTGGACGCGGCCAAAGCCGCGATGGCAGCTGCCCAGGAACATGCCGGCGCTGCCCGCTCCGATAACGAAAGGGTCGAGGCTTTGCACAACTACACCAATGTCACGGCTCCGCTCGACGGTGTGGTCATCTGGCGCTATGCGGATACCGGTGCCCTCATTCAGGGTGGCACCAACTCAAACGACCAGGACCTCCCCATCGTCCGGATCTCGCAAAGTGACATTCTGCGTCTGCGCGTTCCCGTGCCTGAGGACGACATACGGCACATTCACGTCGGCGATCTTCTGCAAGTGCGTGTCGATGCCATCAACCGTTCCTTCACAGGCAAGATCGTTCGCTTTACCCGCGACGTGAACTTTGAGACGCGAACCATGGAGACCGAAGTCGACGTCGACAACAAGAATCTCTCCATCGACCCCGGCATGTACGCAAATACGGCGCTTCACCTCGACCAGGTTAAGAACGTGGTCACCATACCGGTTGAAGCCCTGGTGCTCAATGCGCACGGCCAGCAGACCGTCTACGTGCTTGGCAGCAACAATCATGTCCACATCCGCAACGTCGAAATCGGGCTGGAAGGTTCCAAGCTGGCAGAAATCAAAAACGGAATCAACCCCGGCGACCGCGTGATCGTCGGTGGCCAGGAGAAATACCAGGATGGTGAAGAGGTAAGTCCGCTCCTTATCTCCACTCCCGCGTCCGAGACCGTGCAGCAAACCGGCGGCATGATCGACATGAAAGCTGAAGCGAATGGGGGCGATCAATAATGCCGAAGTTTGCCCTCCGTTATCCCTTCTTCATCCTCATGCTGTGCCTGGTGATCACTCTCATCGGCACGGTCACCATGCTCCGGATGCCGGTTGATCTCTTCCCGCAGATCGACATGCCTGTCGTGGTTGTCGCCACTTTCTACAACGGCATGCCTCCCCAGCAGATTGAGGCCGACATCACCGATACCTTCGAGCGATTCTTCACGCTTGCCGCCAACGTCGATCACAGCGAATCGCGTTCCCTCACTGGCGTCAGTATCATCAAGATCTATTTCCGCCCAGGCACTGACGCCAATGCAGCATTGAGCAACATTGCCAACCTGGCCATGGCGGACCTTCGCCGTCTCCCGCCGGGAACGCTGCCACCCGTTGTGCTCGGCATGACGGCTTCGACGCAACCGGTGTGCCTTGTCACGCTCAAGGGTCAGGGGCTCAACGAAACCCGCCTCAAGGATCTGGCCCAGTTCCAGGTTCGCAACCAGATCTCGAACGTACAGGGCGCGTCCGTCCCACAGCCTTACGGAGGCACATACCGCCAGATTCAGATCTACGTTGACCCGCTCAAGATGGAGGCACGCAACCTCAGCCTGAACGACGTGGTCCAGTCGGTGGACAGCTCCAATCTGATCCTCCCCGCTGGCGACGTCCGCATCGGCTCAAAGGACTTCAACATTTACGCCAATAGCCAGTTCCCCAACGCAAGCTCCATGAACGACATGCCCCTCAAATCCGTGGGCAACTCGTCCGTGCTGGTCGGTGACATTGGCAAGGCAGTCGACGCTGGCGCGCTGCAATACAACATTGTCCGAATCGATGGCCAGCGCTCGGTCTATGTCCCCATCTTTAAACAGGGCGGTGGCAGCAACACCATCACCATCGTCAACGGAATCAAGAAGGCGGTAAAAAACCTTGTCGACATTCCTGCGTCACTTAAGACCGCCGTTGTCTTTGACCAGTCGGTATTCGTCAAACTTGCCATCTCCAACGTATCGCGTGAAGCGCTGATCGGCCTCGTTCTGGCCGCCGTAATGGTCCTGGTCTTTCTGGGCAGCTTCCGTGCCACCGTCGCAGTGCTTCTGGCGGTTCCGCTCTCGGCACTGGTGTGTCTCATGATCACCAACGCCATGGGCGGGTCCATTAACACCATGCTCCTTGGCGGCCTCGCGCTCGTCTTCTCCCGCCTGATCGATAACGGCGTCATTGTGCTCGAAAATATCTTCCGGCACATGGAGATGGGCAAATCACCGGCAACTGCCGCCGATGAAGGCGGTACTGAAGTCTCCATGGCAGTGCTCGCGGCTACCTTCACCACCGCCATCGTGTTCTTCCCTATAACCTCGTTCACCGGCGTAAGCAAATACATCTTTACGCCGCTCGCCCTGGGTGTCGTCTTTTCAATCTTTGCCTCGTACTTCCTCGCCATGACCGTGGTCCCCCTCTACTGCGCCAAGTTCATCCGGCCCAAAGACGAAGGTGAACACGGCGAAGAAAGAAAGCTCGGTTTCTTGGCTCGCTTCGATAGAAAGTTCAATGAGAAATTCCAGTCAATGCTGAACTCGTACGAAGGCCTCGCGAAGCGAGCCATGAAGCGGCCGGGCCTGACTACGATTGCGATCTCGGTCGGCATGGTGGTCCTGTTTGCGGTTTCTCTCCCTTTTTTGGGCCGAGCCTACTTCCCCCGCACAGACCCGGGGCAGTTCATCATCTACGTACACATGCCCAGCGGCTCACGGCTTGAAGTCAGTAATGACTACATCGCCAAGGTTGAAGGCATCATTCGCAGCGTAGTCAAGCCCAAAGACCTCGACATGATCGTCTCCAACATCGGCGTCTACCCTGACCTTTCGGCGATCTATACCACCAACGCCTCAATGGATACGGCCTTTGTACAGACCAGCCTGAAGGAGGGTCACAGCATCAGCAGCCATGAATATATGAGCCGCGTGCAGGCAAAACTCTCCAGGGAGATGCCCGAGCTCTCCACCTATTTCCATACCGGTGGCCTGGTGAATGGCGTCATCAATCAAGGCCTGCCCGCTCCGATCGATGTCCAGATAAGTTCCAACGATTTGACCGGAGCTTACGCCATGGCCCGTTCGCTGGCCGCCAAGATCCAGGCCATACCGAATGTCAGCAGCGTCTACATTCCCCAGAGTGTCAACTATCCCGGTCTCCGGCTCAACATCGACCGTGAGCGCGCCAGCCTGATCGGGCTCTCCGCTAAGGAAGTAGTCGACGACGTCATAACCGCGCTCACTTCCGACGGCATGATCGCCCCCAGTTATTGGATCGATCCGCGTACCGGCAACAACTACATGGTCACGGTGCAATATGCCAATCGCTGGATCAACAACATGTCGCTTGAAGACTTCAAGAACATCCCCTTGCGCGGCGTGCGGCCCGCCGGCTACAGCCCCAGTGATGAAGCCAGGATGGCCGATCCGGATGCTCCTCAGCTCCTCGCCGGCGATCACGCTTCAGGATACGTCCCGCTGGGCCAGGTAGCCGACATCCAGCAAATCAACACCCCTACCGAGGTGGATCACATGCAGATTCGCCGCGTAACCGATGTGTACGTCGCCACCAGAACTGAGGCGCTGCAGACCGTGGGTGCACGCATCAATCGCCTGTTGGCCGAGACTCCGCATGACCGCAATACGCGCATCACGGTGCGCGGCGCGGTCGTGAATATGAACGAAGCCTTTCATGATTTCGCCATCGGACTGATCATCGCTGTCCTGCTCGTCTACTTGATCCTGATGGCCCAGTTCGCCTCATTCATCGATCCATTCATCATCCTCATGGCCATCCCTCCAGGTCTATTGGGAGTGGTGCTCATCCTGGTGCTCACCGGCAGCACTCTCAACATCATGTCGCTCATGGGCGTCATTATGATGGCCGGCATTGTGGTGTCGAACAGCATTCTCATCGTGGAGTTCGCCACCATCCTGCACGGGCAGGGCAAGCCGCTGCTTGAGGCCACCGTCGAATCATGCCGTGTGCGTCTGCGCCCCATTCTCATGACCTCGCTGGCCACGCTGCTGGGCATGATTCCCATGGCCCTTGGGCTTGAAGCAGGCAGCGAGCAGTACGCACCACTGGCGCGCGCCATTATCGGCGGATTGGCCGTTTCTGTCGTCGTTACCGTGTTTCTCGTTCCCGCCGTGTACCTGCTCATCCACAAGGAAGGAAATGCGCCAGCCGTTGTCGAGGGAGGGGAGTAGAGAATGATGAATCGAACAAAGCATGTCCCTCGCTCCTTGCCGATGATTGCGGCTTTCGCATTCCTTATCCCCGGCGCGCTCTTTTCGCAGAACAACCGAAAGCCAGGTCTGCCCGATGCACCTCAACCAAACCCGGCTGCATCGTCCCCTGTTGAGCTCCTGGCTCAATCCACGCCCGCAGCAACCATGCAGACTCCGACGGCACCGGCGAATTCTTCTTCGTCGGCAACCAGTCCGCGCCTCACTCGGCGGCAGGCCGAGCAGATGGCGATCAAGAACAATCCTCGAATCACCGTCAGCCACCTGCTCGCTTTAGCACAGCATCAGGTCGTCAGAGAAACCAGATCGGCGGAACTGCCAACTGCAACAGCCGCCATGACTGCCGTTGACGCAGAAGATGGAAGCCGCATCTCCGCAGGTTCGCTCACCGCCTCGCGGCTGTTCGAACACGCGGGCGCCGGAGGCAATTTTACCCAGTTGATCACCGACTTCGGCAGAACTGGCAATCTCGTGGCTTCTTCGAAATTACAGGAAAAAGCCCGCGATGCCAACGCGCTCGCCACAGCCGAAGACATCGTAGTCGCCACCGATCAGGCCTTTTACAACGCGCTCCAGGCACAGGCTCTCCTGCAGGTGGCGCAGCAAAATGTCGACACCCGACAGACCACGGACAACCAGATAGGCTCTTTGACCCGAAGCAAGCTCAAATCGACTCTCGACTTGAGTTTCGCCGATGTCAACCTGTCCCAGGCTAAGTTGCTGCTTCTTGACGCAAGAAACAACGTCGACTCCAGCATGGCCGCGCTCGACTCGGTGCTCGGCCTCGACCACCAGATCATTTTTCAACTCGTCGGGAGTCATGAGCCCCTGACAGCGCCGCCGCCGGACCCCGATCAACTCACGCGACTCGCGCTCCAGCAGCGCCCTGATCTGCAGGCGCTCATCTATGACCAGCAGGCTGAAGTCAAGTACAGTCATGCCGAGCGCGATCAGATGCTGCCCAGCATCAGTGCCGCCGGGACCGTGGGAAGCGTTCCTATCCGGCCCGCACAATACTACATTGCAAATTGGTGGGGCGGCATCGGCGTCAACATGAGCATTCCGGTCTTCAATGGATTCCTCTATTCCTCACAGGCAAAAGAGGCTTCCCTCCGCGCCCAGGCGGCAGCGGAGCAAAGCCGAGACCTTCGCGACAGAATCGTGCGCGATGTGCGAACCGCATGGCTGGCAGCAAACACTGCCTATCAACGCGTCTCCGTCACAGCCGAACTCTTGAAGCAGGCCAACCTCGCCCTCGGCTTGGCACAGACGCGCTATCAGCTCGGATTGAGTTCGATCGTTGAACTCAGCCAGGCGCAGTATCAGCAAACCGATGCAGCAATTGGAAACACCGATGCCGAGTATCAATACAGGCTCTCGCTCGCAAACCTGAATTACGAAATAGGAGCGACTCCATGATCGAAAACTTCAAACTCAAGGTCTTTCGCGTGGTCGCAGACACGTTGAATTATCGTCGTGCAGCCGATGAGTTGCGCATTACGCAGCCGGCGGTCACCGCCCAGATCCGGTCGCTCGAAGAAAGTCTCGGCATCGCGCTCTTCGATCGTGTGGGCCGCGAAACCAGCCTCACCGTCGCCGGAGCGACTCTTCTGCAGTACGTCCGGCAGATCGAGGCCATCGGCAACGAAGCAATGGCCGCTCTCGTCCCGCTCGGCGGCCAGGAAGGCGGCGAGTTGAGCATCGGCGCTTCCCACACCATCGCCGTCTACGTCTTGCCGAAACTGCTTCCCGAACTCCTGTCCGAATGGCCTAAACTCAAGATTCACGTCATGAGCGGAACCACCCATGAGGTCCTGCAAAGCCTCATTGCCCACAAGATTTCTGTCGCAGTGATTGAGGCTCCCGCCTTCCGTCCGGATTTGAAGATTGAGGACTTCGGAGAAGATGAGCTTACACTCATCGTGAAGTCCGATCACCGCTGGGCGAGAAAAGGTCTTGTCCGCGCAGCGGAACTGGTTCATGAGCCCATCCTGCTTCGCGAAGTGGGTTCTGGAATGCGCCACTTTGTCGAAGACTATTTGGAGCGTAATGGCGTATTGCGACAGCAGCTCAAGACATCAATCGACTTCGATTCCACAGAGGCCATCATCTCAGCCGTGCAAGCCGGCCTGGGTATCGGCTTCGTTCCCGGCATGGCCATCGAAAATGAACTGAAAGTGGGCAGCGTCAGGGCCCTTCAACTCGAAAACGGCCCCATCCGCCGCACGCTCAGTTTTGCTCTTCTCAATGGCCCCGATCCGAGGGGACCTGTCAGCCAATTGCTCGATATCCTGAGAAGCCGCGGCTCGATCCGTTGGCGAATAGAGAATGCTGCACACGAACTTCAAGAGTCCAGAAGGTGAGACCGCGCCGGCGCACCAAACCTGAAGCCGGTTCATCTAAGTATGCGCCAGGGCGCTTACCGCTTCGGTGCAACTTCGCTTCTGCATTCTCCGGGACCGGAAATTCAAGACGTGCAGCGAAGCTCAAGCGGTATTCATGAGAAAAGGAACGGCATCCATGTCTGCAATTGGCGATAGAACCAGAATCGACCTGAAGACGGTCGTGTACGCAACCGATTTCACTCACTGCTCTGAAAACGCAGGCCTCTTCGCCGCCCGCATCGCCTCTTTTTTTTCTGCATCGCTGCTGGTTGCCCACATGTTTACGATCTCGCAGGCCGCCATGGAGATCGAAACAGAAAGCGGGCCCGTAAGCCAGCAACGGAAGGATCTGGAGTCTCTCTTATCAAAAAAAGTGGCGCTGCTGAAGGGATTGTGCACCGAAATTGAACCAATCCTCCTCCAGGGCGATCCGAGGCAAATAATTCCGGAACTGGCAGATCGGCATCAACCTTCCATGATCGCGCTGGGGACCCACGGCAGGGGACAACTGTCGCGTGAATTCATCGGCTCCGTCGCCGAGCAGATCCTTCGTTCGTCAAACTGGCCCGTTCTCACGGTCGGACCGCAGGTGCCACCCGCATCGTCAAAGACATTTCCGTTTCGAAGAATCCTGTTCGCCACCGACTTCAGCCCTGCTGCCGCCTCCGCAATTCCGGTAGGGTTGGACTTCGCTGAAGCGATGGGCGCCACGGTTGATCTCCTCCACGTCATTCCCAGGGATCATGTGAATGATCCCACCGATATCTCCGAGCTTCAATCCTGGTTCCGTTCCAAATGTGGTGACCTGCTGCCCGAGCGGGCTAGAGAATTCTCCGATCCTCGAACCTTTGTGCCGGTTGGCAGCGCCTACCATCGAATTCTCGAACACATTGAGAAACAATCCATCGACCTCCTGCTGCTCGGCATCAGGAAGACATCGCATCTTGGATTTGAAATGAGAACTTCAGGCGCCTTTCGTCTCATCGTCAACGCGGCGTGCCCTGTCCTGACCATTCTGAAGTAAGCCTGGTTTCAGTCGTTTCGCCTAGCGAAAACCGAGAACTGGGTGTGGAATGTAAGGCTCCTCCAGTTTCGCGATCTCTTCCTTCGACAATTTCACGTTCAGTGCGGCGGCAGCATCCTCCAGATGGCGAGGCTTTGTCGCGCCAACGATCGGCGCGGTGATTTCCTGCTTGCTGAGCAGCCATGCCAGCGCCACCTGCGCCTGCGGAATTCCCCGCTCCTTTGCAATTTCACCCAATCGATCCACGACGCGTCGATCCGCATCTTCAGTCGCGGCATACATGGTTTTTCCAAATTGATCCGTCTCGAACCGCTTTGTGCTCTCGCTCTTCCACGGACGCGCGAGTCTTCCGCGCGCGAGCGGGCTCCACGGAATCACACCGATTCCCTCTGCGCGGCAAACTCCAAGCATCTCCCTCTCTTCTTCCCTGTAGAGCAGGTTGTAGTGGTTCTGCATCGAAACAAAGCGTGTCCAGCCATATCGATCTGCAAGATAAAGAGCCTTGGCAAACTGCCATGCAAACATTGACGAGGCGCCGATATAACGCACCTTGCCCGATTTCACTGCATCGTGCAGCGCTTCCAGCGTTTCTTCAATCGGCGTCTCATAGTCCCATCGGTGAATCTGGTAAAGATCCACGTACTCCGTTTGCAGCCGGCGAAGGCTCTGGTCGAGTTCATAGAAAATCGCCTTGCGCGACAGTCCCGACCCGTTCGGCTCCTCGCGCATCACGCCATGCACCTTGGTTGCGATCACGACCGACTCGCGTCGTGTGTTCGCCTTCAGAAACCTGCCCAGCACTTCCTCGCTGGCACCGCTCGAATACACGTTCGCCGTATCAAAAAAGTTGATGCCCATTTCGAGCGCCTGGCGCAGAAACGGCTGGCTCTCTTCTTCGTTGAGAGCCCACGCATGCCGTCCGCCTTTCAGCTCACCTGTTGCGGGAGCGCCATAGGTCATGCACCCTAGACAGATGCGTGAGACCTTCATCCCTGTTTTGCCAAGCCGCACATATTCCATCCGCAACTCCATTCCAAGAGAAGTCGAAGCTTCGGCATTCACGGGCTTCGTGCTCACAAAAAACTCGGCGCAGGCGGGCGCAATCCGCTTCCGATCAGCCTCCGCGCCGAGTGAGCCCCCCAATTATTTCACTTTTGTCAGTTTCTCTGCCTTCGCTCGCTCAGCGGTCGCATCCTCTGGACGACCTTGACGTTCATAGGCAATGGCAAGTTGATTATGCGGTTCCGCGAATGTGGGATCCGCGGCAATCGACTCCTGGTAACGCGCGATCGCATCAGCAATGTGACCATGCAGCATCAACTGGTTTCCCGCGTTCATAGCGAAATTTGCACGTTGGCGGCTTACAGCGCTGCGAGCCAGATCGGCGCCTTCACGCCTCAGTTCCGCCACTTGGCTCAGTAACTCCTTTTTCTGGATCCGCAGCGCAGCCGCCTTCTGCACGTCGCCCGCGCTCTCCGACGCATCAGCCTCCGTGGTTAGGTTTGCTGCCTCTTCGGCCAGTACACCGGCGAGCGTGACCCGCGGACCCGGTTGCCCTGGAAGCAACGGGATCGCCTTCTTCAGCGCATCTGCCGCCTCCGGCAGGCGCGAGTCCTGCTTCAGCGTGCTGCCCAGAATTGCCCATGCATCGCCGTCGCCTGGGAGCAGGGCTACGGCCTTCTTCAGCTCCACAACCGCATCGTCAAGCTTGCCCATTTGCATCAACAGAATCCCCAGCGTATACGGCGGATCCTGCAAAGTCGGGTCCAGCTTTTCCGCTTCCGTCAATTCCGCGATCGCATCTTTGAAACGGTCCTTGAACTTGTAGGTCAGGCCGAGATCATAATGCACTTCTGGATCATTGGGCTCCAGCGACATCGCCTTTTCAAAATCCCCAATCGCCTCGTCGAATGCCGAAAGTTGCACATGCGCTACACCCAGGTCCTTGTAAACCACCGCATCGTTCGGTTCCAGTGCCGCGGCTTGGTGAAAGCAATCCAGAGCCTCTTTCGCCTTGCCCGTCAAAGTCAACGCCAATCCCAGATTGTTCAATGCGCTCGCGTTGCTCGGATCTTCCGCCACAGCCTGCTGAAACCACGGAACCGCATCCTGTTGCCGGCCGAGCCTTTGCAGCGACATCGCCAATTCCAGCGCCGCTCCCGGCATCTTCGGATTTAATTTCAATACCGCTTCAAATTCCCTGCTGGCCTGCTCGTCTTTTCCTGCTGCCGTCAGCGTCTTTCCATATTCCAGAATTGCGTTGGCGTTGGGCGGGTCCGCGTTCGCCGCGGGCTCTAACGTGGAAAGAGCATCGGCCAGATCATGTTGTTCGCGAAGAACGATCCCCAGGTGAATCCGGGCCTTCACATAGGTGCTGTCCAATGCAATCGCATGTTCGAATCGGACCTGCGCCTCTTCCCAATTCCCTTGCTGCGCGTAGAGTGAGCCGATCGCATCGTCCAGCTCGGCGCGCCGTCCTATCAGCGACTCTTCCGCCTTGAACTGTGCCAGTGCCTCCTGGAGTTTGCCTGCCGCCGCAAGAGCATGTCCATATGCCTCGTAGAATGCAGGACTCATTGGTGTCTCGCTCGGCTTGTTTGCCAGCTCTACAGCCAACTCGAAATGCGGAAGCGCCTTGGCTGTTTGTCCAGCCTGCGCATACGCCAGAGCAAGATTGGCTTCGTTCCCCGAATCGTTGGGTTTCAGCTTGCCGGCAAGCTCCAGCTCCGGTATCGCATCCGCAGGCTTGCCCAACTCCAGCAAGACGGCGCCCAGCGCTTCGTGCCCCTCGGGAATTTTGGGCGCCAGCTTGGTCACTTCGGCGAACTTCGTCCGAGCCAGCTCCAGATCGCCTTTCTGTCGTGCGGCAAAACCTTCGCGAAAAGCAGCGTCGGCCTTCTTGAACGCGCGCGGAGTCTTCATCTCCGGGGCTTGACCCATTACCCGCGCAGCTCCCGCGCCTGCGAACCAGGTCAGACCAGCGATGACCAGAACTCCGGTGAATCGCATCCCCTACTTCTCCGTCGGCTTTGGATCGTTCTGATGCTGCAGGTCCACGACCGTTTTGAACTCCCGGTTCGCTGCCGCCAACTGTCCCGTTGCCTTGTACGCCTGACCCATCAGATTGTGGGTCACGTAATTCGCTGGGTCCATTCTCTCGGCATGATCCAGATATTGCAGCGCCTGGATCGGATCCTTCAACTTGAGAAACGTCTCTCCCAGAAGAATGTACGGCCCGGTCGAGTTGGGTTCCAAAAGAACGGCGCGGTCAAGCGCAGCCAGCGCATCCGGATATCTCCCATCCCGCAGATACGCATCGCCAAGCCGGTCATACAAATCCGGATCGAGCGGATTCAGTTTGCGCTCGGCTTCGAATTCGCCCACCGCAGTCGGCACGTCGCCACGCGCCAGGGCCACCTCGCCCAGCAGTTCGTGGGCCAGGGGCAGCGTTGGATCAATCGCCAGGGCTTTCGATGCCTGCACTCCAGCCTCATCGCGCAACTCCCGGCGCAAAAACAGCCGCCCCGCCAGAAGGTAGGCTTGCGCCGAATCGGGAGCGAATCCGAACTGGTTCGCAAACGCATGGCGCGAGTCGTCGTAGCGCTGCACGTCGGCATAGCAAAGCGCCAGCACATAATTCGGATCGATATTCGCGGTTTGCACCGTGGCGCGAGCCTTCTCCAGGTACGGAATCGCATCCGGTATCCTTCCCAGGCGGAACAGGCTCACACCATGCATTTCTGTTGATTCGCGGTCGTTCGGATCCTCGGCTTCTGCCTTCGTAAACGCTGCGATCGCCTCGGGAAACTGCGCCTGCTGGTAAAAGATAACGCCCCGCAGTCTCTCCACTCCGGCTGGCTCCGGCTTCTCCTTGGCAAGCTGGTCCAATTGGGCCATAGCCTGCGCAAGACGGCCCTTCGCCGCCAATGCCTGCGCCGATTCGAAGGTCACGGGAGCAGGTGCGCTTTCGTCTCCAGCGGAGCCGCCCTGCGCATTCCCTGAAGCAGCCAGACAGGCCATTGCGATAAGAATGAAAAGGATGCGTGACATGTGATTTCTTATAAGTGCAGTTTAACTCGTTCTATTGGACGCTCGAACACGCGGGCGGGCAACGCTGGCCTGCGCTTCGATGCTTCCTGTTCATGTGGCGCAAAAGATCGAGGGGAGCCGAAGCCCCCCTCGTGGTGATTTGCGGCTCCTCCGCGCAATTAGAACTGTACGCGAAGAGAGAATTCGAGTTGACGCGGCCCGCAGTCGTTGCCTGGGCCGCAACCGCCGCCTTCACTTCCGATCGAGCCGATTGACTCGATGTTGCCACCAGGGTTGCCGGCGGTGATGTGGTTGAACGCGTTGAAGGCATCCATGCGGAACACCGTCGCGACGTTCTCCCAGATGTTGAAAGTCTTGATGAGGTTCAAGTCGGTCGAGAAGAACCTCGGGCCCCGGTAAGTATTGATACCGGCGTTGCCGAAGTTGTCCAATCCTGGGTCGACAAAGGTTCCGTCTCCCAGCGTGTGTGCGGGATAGAAGGTGCGATTACCGGTCCCGTTTGCGCTAGGCACGAACGCGGTGAGGCTGGTTGACATCTTGTGGTTCTCGCTCGGGTCGCAGGGTCCCGTGACTACGTTCGAACTGCACTCGTTATAACCGAGAGTGAACGGCAAGCCGCCGGCCCATGTAGTCACTTCACTTATTTGATAGCCGCCGATGATCAGGTCGGTTGCCCGGTTTGCGTTGGAAGCAAACTGCCTGCCCTTGCCAAACGGCAGCTGATACGTGCCGAACAGGTTGATTTGCTGGTCGCGCACGTTGGTGTCACGGCCGTGGGTGATGGAGTGGCTCCAAGTGTAATAGCCTGATTGTTCGTCAAACGCGCTCGCCCACTGGTAGTTTGCGTTGTAACTCAGCCCATGGGTGAACTGCTTGGCAAAAGTGACCTGAAGCGCATCGTATTCAGTGTTTTGATCATCCCCTCGGTACGCAATGCTGTTGTTCCAGCCGCACATACCCGAGGTGACATACGGTTCATTTGGCGTGACATAGTTCGGATCGTGACACGCCGGCAATGTCGCAGCGTAGTAGCGTTCCAGCAGATTGCCGTTGGCCCCGCCGTTGGCCGAAATGGTGTTGGTGGGAACCGAGTTGTCATAATGCAAAGCCTGGCCGGTAACGCTGTTGGCGCCGGGCAGGAATACCGCCTGTTCATTGGGGTTGGTGCCGTTACTGTCGCCGTCCCCAAGGGTATGCGTTCCCTTGTTGCCCACGTAGGCCACCGTCAGTGTCATTGTGGGGGTCAGAGCGCGCTCCACACTCAGGTTCCAGGCGTCAATCGTTGGGAACGTGAGCGGGTTGTTTCGTGCACTGGAACTCACCTGCGTACCCGGGTTGGGCAGCAAGCCGTTCGGAGGAGTGGTGAGCGGAACGTAGGGCGTAGGCCCAACCGCGAGCGTGAATGCCTCACCGATGTTCGTCTGCGAATTGAGCTGCTGGTTGGCCAGAACCGGAATGTTCTGCGTCACAGTGTGTCCAAAAATGGAGCCGAAGACGCCTGTGTCAAAGCTGCGTCCGTAGCCGGCACGGACCACGGTCTTCGGATCAAATTGGTAGGTCACGCCAAGACGCGGTGCAAACTGCTTCCACTTGTTGATCGACCAGCCGAGGTTCGACCCGATGCCGCCGATGCCGGCTACATGCATGTAACCGTCATTCAGATTCAGCAAAGAGCCATTCCCCGGGCCATTGACAGTCTCTGGGAAGTAGATCTCCCAGCGTATGCCGAGATTCAGGGTCAGATTGTGGGTTGCACGCCAGGTATCTTGAGCAAAGAAGAACGTGCGCTTCTGGAATTCCTTGGCGTTGGTCGAGGTCGAAACGTACCGGTTGAAGCTGGTGACATCGCCGAGCATGAAGGTGGCGAATCCCAGTCCGCCGGGCGTCCCGGCAGCGGGATCTTCGGTCGGACCTACGTTGAAGTTGAGCAGCCCCGCGCGATCGTTATCGGAAGGTACGCGCAGGTTGCGGCCGTAGCGAAGGTCTACGCCCACCTTGAATGTGTGGTTGCCGACGATCTTGGTCCAGTTGTTC
The DNA here is from genome assembly GCA_035524195.1 of Occallatibacter sp. GTDB lineage: Bacteria > Acidobacteriota > Terriglobia > Terriglobales > Acidobacteriaceae > Telmatobacter. The sequence continues at coordinate 40,913 of DATKPJ010000167.1, read as the reverse complement.
ACGATCTGGAACTGATCTTCACGTTCGATCAACGGGCAGTTGCAGCGATCGACATTCAAGCCGTCGCCATAGACCGTGCCGTTGGTTCCACCGGAACCGCCCGGCACGTTCGTGACGTTGAACCCCGGCGAGCCGGAAGTAATGGTTCCACCGATGTTGATGCCTGGAATACCAAGCTGATTGGCAAACTCGACGCCCTGATCGTGCTTCGAGTCGATCACGTTGTACCGGTAGTAGCCCAGACGGAAGTCCGTCAGAAGCGTCGGATTGATGGCGATGTCCATGCCCGACGCGAGACTGTCGTTGGCTCCGTTTGAGTTGCCGCCATAGTTGTTAATGCCGAATCCCGGACCACCCGCTGATCCAAACATCACCGTGCCCGACAGGGTGTCCCAGAACCGGGAGAAGCGTTCGAATACGTGCGCTTTCTGGTTCAGAGTGAAGTCCACGCGCTCCGTCCACTGGTTGCTGTTGAAGAGGCCGGTGCCGGATTCGTGGAAGTTCTGGTCAAGATTGCCTTGCGCGCCGGTGGAGTTCGGAGTAATGCCCTTCGTGAACGGCTCGAGAATGCCGAGCAGAGCCAGTGTCTGGGGTGAGAGATCGGCGGCAGGAATTACGTTATCGGGGAACGGTTGGTAGTGCGTTTTGCCATCCGTGCCCAGATAGGGCTTCGTTGTGTCGTAGATGATGCCTGCGGCACCGAATTGCTTCTCATACTCGCCGAAGTCGGCGCCCGCGACGGTGTTGTTTCCATCGAAACCCGGTCCAACGATGTTACCCAGAGCGCTCTCGGTAAGGTTCGTCGTCGGCAGCGTATCAGTCGCCGAGGTGCCAACCTTCTGGCGCTGACCTTCATAGTTGAAGAAGAAGAACGCCTTGTCCTTCTTGATCGGCCCGCCAATTGAAGCGCCCATGCGGTTCTTCAAACCCGGCGGAACAGAATTCACCGGCTGCGAGTAGGGGTCGCGCGCCACGTTGGCGTTGCCTGTCCGGAAATCATAGGCGTCGCCATGGAAGCTGTTGGTGCCGGAACGCGTCTGCGCAGTCACCACAGCCGAAACAGCCTTTCCAAATTCGGCATCGAAGTTCTGCGTGGTGATCTTGGTTTCCGTCACCGCGTCCATGGTGGGGTTAATCACGATGATACCCAGGATCGGGTCCTGGTTGTCGGTGCCGTCCAGCTCGAATGCCGTGCCGCCAAAGGCCTGGCCGTCAACCTGAATCTGTTTCGATCCCTGAGGATTCTCATCGGCTGCGTGCGACCAGCCAAGAAGCTGCGCGCCCGGTACCAGCAGTTGCAGGTTGGTGAAATTCTGGTCGCCGACCGGAAGGCTCGATACCTGCTGCTGATCTAACACGGTCGAAACGTCCGCGCTCGCCGTCTTCAGCATTGGTTCCTGATCAGCGTTCACCGTAACGGTGGTATCCGCCGCGCCAACCTGAAGGGTCGGGTCGATACGCGGAGCTGTATCGGCAAGAACCGAGATGCCGGTGGTCACAAACGCCTTGAAGCCCTTGGCAGTGACCTTCAGATCGTAAACGTCGGGAATCAGGTGGGGAACGCTGTAGTCGCCTGAGGTATTGGAGGTGGTAGTGACCACGGTTCCCTTGGTCTCATCTTTTACCGTGATCGTCGCTCCCGGGATGGCCGCCCCGGTCGAGTCTGAAACAGTGCCGAAAATCGATCCGTAAACCGACTGCGCACTGCTCTTCGTAACGAATAGCAAACTTGCGCAGGCAAACACCGCCAGCACAAATGCTGTACGCACCATTCTGTTCATGCGGTCTCCTAAAAAGAATTGCCGTGGTTCTTGATCTGTTGACTTTTGTTCAATTCTGCCGGCTGGCAGTCGTGATTTCGGCTAGTCGGCTTGCAAGGCTCCCCCGCCGCATTGGCGGGCTCGCTAAGTATTCCGGCTTGCCTTTCTCAAATAAAAGCAGAGAGAGATAAACAGGCCGTATCCGGAACAATTGGAAACCATATCCAAATTTCAGCTGCACTGTCAACGGTCTTCGGCAAGAAAAATTCGAGTGAAAGCGTCGAAAACGACATATCAATTATTGGAAACCTTACCATTCCCGTATTTACCCCCATTCAAAGGACAGAAATAGTCCATTTGTTGAAACAACTCTTCTATATAAAGCGATTTACTGGCTGCAAATTCTGCCTCCCGCCAGCTTCAGGATGCCCTGCACAGCACGATCGCAGCGGGCTTTATACATCCTGATGATAGACAAATATGGAGCTAAATTGTATTGAATGTCATTACAATTTTAGCCCCCTCCCAAAGCCCCGGTTCGCTCCCGAAATGCCGCCTCTAGTCGCCCTTGACATCAGCCCGCATCGCTCCTCGGTTCGACTTCGTTCTCCACCAAATGGTTGATTTTGAAGGTCAATGTGATGTAAATCACATCTGCGCAGTCATCCATCCGCGGGGTCGTATTTTCGCGCTGCAACCTTAGGTCGGCTGCTGGCCGCCCGATGAAGCTGCCCCCCGGGGCGCAGTCGCTTCAGCCACTTCGTTCGTCATTTGCGTATAGCAAACACGTCACCCACTCCTCGTCAGCCTCTATGTTGACTTCGTGGATGCCTGGCAGCCGGCGGAAGATCATTTCGCAGTGCAGGCCTGCTCGCCGGAGTGGATCCCCGTCTCCAGTTCACGCCCCTGCGCGTTATCGGGGGAGTAAACCAAGACGCGCCGGAGTGTGCTCTCAGCAAGGTCGCGTCGTCCGCTCGCGCACTCCACAATCGCCAGGTTCATTCCGGCTTCAATCTGCGCGGGATCGTGCTCGAACACCGATCGCCATAGGCTGATTGCCGCCGTATAGTGATGCTTCCTCGCTTCAATCACTGCCAGATTGCCGGCCGCGACCGAATCGAAGCCGTTTGATGCGAGCGCCTGCCGGTATTCTGCAGCCGAATCGGCCATCTCGCCACTCAACTGATCGAGGAAACCAAGTTGCGTGTGTAACTCGTAGTCGCTGGGAGCGCCGTTCGCCTGCTTCTCTGCTTTTCGAAGCAGGTTGATCGCCCGTATGGCGGAATCCTGGTCTCCGCGCGTCGCCATCTGTGCATAGGCTAGTCCTAGGTCTCGCTCGTCCGGCACAAATCCGCCAACCGTGACGAGTTCGCCGGTCGTTGCCAAAGGCAACCGAGCCTGCGTCACCCGTTTCCGGATCCAGTGGTCAGTCACCTGTTCGTGCGCAATGTCATTTGAGGGAAGCCTCGCCATGTGGCACTCCGTGCAGTCAAGGTTCTCAGGATGGTGATCCTTGGCAAATCCGGGCTGATCGTGGCATGCGAGGCAGCGTTTCCGATAAAACGCAACACGCTCTTCCGCCGGCGGAGACCCATGCGGATCGTGGCACGTCGTGCAGGTCATTCGGCCGCCCGACTTCTTCATGCACTCGCTCTTCAGCAGCGCTTCCCATTGGCTCACCGCGCGGCCCTCGGAACCTTCTCCGCTGCGGTACACAAAAAACAGCGCATAGTTGAAGAGGCTGTCGCCCGGCTTGAAATCTTCAAGCCGCTTGCCCTCGCGCACCACTGCCGCCTGTCCCTCAAGATGGCAGTTCAGGCAGATTGAATCCCGCTTGATCGGCTCCAGCTCGTCGATTTCCAGCATCCGGACTTTGCCGCCCGAAGCCAGATGCGCGCTCGCATCTCCGTGGCATGAAACACAGGTGATTCCGCCCGATGCAAACGGCTCGCCTGCAAAGTGATTCCGAGCGTCAGGCAGGGATCGCGAAACGCCCGATGCGTGGCAGTGCAGGCAACCTGGATCGACTGGCAGCGTCAGCGGCATCTCCTTGGCATCCAGAAAGTGTGGTGCCATGTCCCACATCCCCCTCTTGCCGTACCAGTTGATGGGAGCTTCGAACCAGTAGCCCTCTCGCTCGAACAGATACGTGCGTCCGCGCTTGCCCGAACCAATGAAATAGCGCAACTCCTCGCGCCCGCTCAGTTCTCGATTGGACGATGCCGGCACACGTTTGTAGCTCAGCCATACCTGGCCATCTTTTTCTGTCACCTTGTAGTGAATTCCTGACGCGGCATGCACGAAATCTGCCGGGATGAAGCCGGAATTCGCCGGACCACTGGCATTTGCCATCGGCGTCTTCCTGTATCGCTCATAGATTGAGCTGTGGCAGGGCGCACAAGCAGAATTGGGGTCAGAGGAAGCCGGCGATGAGCCCGCATCCACTCCCTTCCTCACTGGAGGCATCGCCAAACCAGCTACAAGACAACCGAAAAGCAAACCTGGATACGATAGGCGAATCAGAAACCGCCCCCCGGCAATCGCTGCCGCTTTTTGTCGTGCTCAGTCCATTGAGACGATTCGCGCCGGTTCAAAGTTCAGGCAGCGTGAGAAAATTCGCTCATGAAGCAGATTGTTGCCGGTCCTCTGCATCTTTTTCTCGATCAGCTTTCAACGCCCATTGGTGCCATGATGCTGGTCTCCGACGGATTCGGCAATCTTCGCGTCGCGCTATTCACCGAGGATGAAGAGTATATTCGCCGGGAACTCCACCATCAATACGGTGAAAATGGATTCGTTCTCTCTTCCACTTCGAATCCCCACAACCTCAGGGATGCAGTCGCCGGCTATTTCGCCGGAAGCCTCCACGCCATCGATTCCATCCCTGTCCAAACCGCCGGAACACCTTTTCAACGCCAGGTCTGGCATGCCCTGCGCCAGATCCCCTGCGGCACAACCACCTCATACGGGAAACTCGCCCAGCGCATCGGCCGCCCCACAGCCGTCCGAGCCGTCGGCCTCGCAAACGGCGCAAATCCTGTCGCCGTGGTCGTCCCTTGCCACCGCGTGATTGGCTCCGACGGCTCACTCACCGGCTACGGAGGCGGAATGGATCGGAAGCGTTGGCTCCTTGACCACGAGAAAGCGCTGCTCTTTTGACTTCTTGCTCTGACAAAGAACGTTTTGTAAAGGAATCCGGGCAGGATCCATCGAATCTGCGCAGCAACGCGAATTCTAGAGGCCTCCACGCCTCAATCCCGGTCGAGCCGTGCCTATCTCCAGCGAAAAATACGCAGCGAAATCGCAAATGGAAGTACCAGCCACAACAGAAGGATGCCAATCTGCGCGAGCATCTGGCTCAGATGCATTCCCTGCAGCATGTTGCCGCGCAGCGCATCAATGGCTGCGGTCAACGGCAGGGCCCGCACGATGGGTTGGATCACCGCCGGAAACCTCGAGGCGGAGAAGAACACGCCCGACAAAATCCACATCGGAAGCATCACCAGGTTCATCAACCCTGACGCCGCCTCCATCGTCTTCGCCCGCGAGGCAATCAACAACCCCAGCGCCGAGAATGCGAGCGACGTGAGCACGCAAAGTGCTCCCAGTTCCCAAAGCGATCCGCGGAATGGAACCCCGAACGCGATCTTCGCAAACCCCAAAAACACTCCCACTTCGATGACCAGCAACACCAGCCGCGAGAGCAGAAACGATGCCAGGTACTGCCACCTGGGCATCGGCGACGCCACGAACCTCTTTAGCAGTTTCTTCTGCCGTGCCTCCACGATCGAAAAGCCCAGCCCCCAGATGGCCGATCCCATCAGGTTCATCCCCAGTAACCCGGGCACCACAAAGTCGATGTAGCGCGCGCCCGTTTCGTGGATAAGCGCATTCTCCACGTGAACCGGCTCGCTTTGCCCCGCCGCGCGCTGAATCGCCTGATCCGCCAGCAGTCGCGCATTCCGAGCATCAGGATTCGTATCGTCATACTTGTACGCAACTCCCGACGGCTCCTGAATTGCCAGAAGCTCAATATTCCCCGTTGCCAGGGCATGTGTCCCGGCAGCCTCATCCATGGTCATCGCAGCCAGACCCTTTTCGCTGTCCAACGCCTGCGTCAGTGCCCGGGTGGTCGCACCCACATGCAGCACATCCGCGGGGCGGTTCCGGAACGCGATTCCCAACCCGATCGCCAGCAAAATTGGAAAGATGAACACCCAGAACAGCGCTTCCGGCTCGCGCAGAAACAGCCGGAACCGTGCGGAGGTCAGTTGATACAGCGAGCTATCCAGCAATCTACTCATCCCGCAGATTCCTCCCCGTCAACCCGACAAAAACGTCCTCCAGCGTCGCTGAGTGTGTGCGGAATTCGCTTGGTTCCAGGCCCATCCCGGCAAGCGCTGAAAAGATGCGGGGCACCGTGGTATGCAGTTCATCCACCGACAGCTGGTGTAATCCAGCGTCCACGCGATGCGATTGAATCCCTGGGATCGAAGTCAAGAGCTCAGGATTCAGATTTTCCTTCTCCGTCTCGCCCATCGTCACCGCAAACTCCACAATGTGGTCTCCACCAAGCGAGGCAATCAGTTGCTGCGGCGTGCCCAATGCGATAATCCGCCCGTGATCCATAATCGCCACGCGATCGCACAGCCGTTCCGCCTCATCCATGTAGTGGGTGGTCAGGATGATCGTCCTTCCCGCGTCCCTCAAACGATCCACGAGTTCCCAAAGGTGCCGCCGCGCCTGTGGATCGAGTCCCGTCGTGGGCTCGTCAAGAAAGAGCAGTTCCGGATTTCCTACCAGCGCGCAGGCCATCGCCAGGCGTTGCTTCTGCCCTCCTGAAAGTGTTCCCACCCGCGAATGCTGCTTCTCTTCGAGTTGCGCCATCTCAATCGTTTCCTCAACCGACATGCCGTGGCGATAAAAACTCCGAAACAGCCGCACCAGCTCCGTCACAGTCAGCTTCTCCGGAAATTGTGTCTCCTGGAGCTGCACTCCGATCCGCTGCCTCAGCTCATTCGCGGAACTCTCCCAGCTCAGTCCCAGCAGGCTCACCTTTCCAGCGTCAGGCGAGGTAAGTCCTTCGCAAATCTCGATCGTCGTCGTCTTGCCCGCACCATTTGGACCAAGCAGGCCGAAACACTCTCCTTGCTCCACTGCCAGGTCAATTCCATCCACCGCAACCACATCGCCAAACACCTTTCGCAGGCTCGCCAGCGAGAGTGCTACGCCACGCCCCTGCGACCGCCCGTTCACCAGCGCTGACAATTCAGGATCTGCGGTTCCCATCGCGTCTCTCCTCGCAATAGGCTAATCGAAAGCCACATCGCCTTCGTGAATTCTTTTCTCAGCCGCGCCGGGACCCGCCGCATTCACGGTTATTGCCCTGGAAGTCGCCTAAATTGGGCTCTGAAAGCACGCAATCCCTGCAGCTGACCGGTTAAAGTAAGACGCGAGAGGAAACGGCGCTTTTTGCCGCCTTGGATATCCATGAAGACAGTTTTGATGGCCGACCCAGTGCGGTTTCCGCGCATGAACACCCGGGAGCTTCGCGAATCCTTTCTCCTCGAGGATCTCTACATCCCCGGCTCAATCCAATCCGCGTACCTCGATCTTGACCGGGCCGTAGTGGGCATGGCCGCGCCGCTCTCTGACCCCATTCCACTTCCCACAAGCCCCGAACTTCGCGCCAATTTCTTCACCGAACGCAGGGAGCTGGGAGCGCTCAATATCGGCGGGCCTGGCCTGATCCGCGTCGGCGTCTCCAGTTTTTCCATCAACAACCTTGACATGCTCTACATCGGTCGCGGAAACCCCGACGTTGTGTTCGAATCAGAATCCGCCGCCGCGCCAGCCGTCTTCTACCTCCTCAGCTATCCAGCCCACGCCGTGCATCCTGTTGCGCTCGTTCGGAAACAGGATGCGCAGCCTGCCGAGACCGGCACTGCCGAATCCGCGAATCGCCGCACCATCTATAAGTACATCCATGCCGCCGGAGCAAAGAGCTGCCAGCTTGTCATGGGCGTCACCCACCTGCATGAAGGCAGCATATGGAATACCATGCCTGCTCACACCCACATGCGGCGTTCTGAAATTTATCTTTACTTTAGCCTTCCAGACAACGCGCGTGTGATGCACCTTCTCGGTCCGCCGCAGGAAACACGCCATCTCATCATCCGCAACCGCGAAGTTGCTCTTTCTCCCGGTTGGTCCATTCACGCAGGCGCAGGCACCCAGGCCTACATGTTCTGCTGGGGAATGGGCGGTGAGAATCAGGACTACGCCGACATGGACCCGGTACCCATCGAAACCATGCTGTAGAGCGGTTTCGGATGCGATGCCCGGCCAAAGCATTCTCTCAGTGCGGCGCGCCGTCCCGACATGAATGAACACGAAAATTCCATCCCGAACCCACCCTAAGGAGGACCCGCCGTGAAACGTGACCTGTTCATCGTTGCAGCTTTCACCTTCGCGTTCGTCTCGTCGGCGCAAAACGCCGGCAAATCCGACCTGTTTACCGCCCGCCAGATTCAATCGCAACTGCAGTCTCTCGCTTCCCAGGCAAGCGCCACAGGCGGCAGCGGAGTCACGCTGGCAGACTACGGCAGCCATAAACTCATGCTTTCCGTTCGAACCAAAGCTGGCGGAGGCGAAATCCATGCACATTACGACGATGTGATCATCGTGCAGCAGGGGATCGCCACCATCATCACCGGAGGAACACTCGTCGACTCATCTACCGGGCCTGATGGCGAATCGAAAGGATCGGGCATTCGAGGCGGAAAATCCCGGGTGGTCGGTCCTGGAGACGTCATCACAGTGAACGCCGGCGTGCCGCATCAGACCCTCGTTCCCGCCGGCAAAACCTACAGCGCGCTTGTCATCAAAGTCAGGGAACCATGACCTCGCAGAAAGCATGGCAGCGCCGTTCGGTCATTCCACCGGACTCAGCTTGCCGCCCTTCAGCCGGAAACGCTCTCCGCGCCACACGATCGTGTCGCCCGCAAAAGCCGCTGCCCAAAGTCCCATGGACACCGCATCGCGCAGCGGCAGGAGCCATAGATAGGTCAGGACCTGGCGGTCGCCCAGCACTTCGGCTCCTACGGTCATGGCAAGCGCCTGCCGCAAAAAGAAGCTCAGCGCCAGCAGCCACAAGCTCGTCGGACTCAAGCCGCTCGCGATCAAATTCAGCACCGCCCACCCAAGCCCGTGCGTAAAAATCAGGCCGGCATACCCCCTTGGCCGTGCATCGCGCACGGTGCGCAACCAGCGAAGTTGATGCTCGACAAATCCTCGCCACCTGTACGCGGGAACGGCCGTTTCAACTACGGTCGGGGAGAGTTCCACGCGGTATCCAGCTCCCGCCACCCGTGCGCCCAGTTCATAATCGTCGGCCAGGTCATTCGCCAGAGCGGCAAATCCGCCAATCCGCTCCAGCGCTTCCCGCCGGACCGCAAGCGTCGATCCCAGTCCGAATTGCATGCCGCCCTCGATCCATTTCGACAGCAAAACCCCGGCTTGGAAGTCTGTCGCAATCGCCAGTCCTTCCATCTGCGATGCCAGAGTGCCCTGTGCGCGTCCGCGATAGAGCGCCGTCACCAAACCCACTGGCTTTGGCCCCTTTTGCCTGGCAAAACATGCCATTACGCGCTCGAGGTAGCGCGCGCTTACGGTAATGTCGGAATCGTTGATCAGCAGGAATTCATGGCGCGCATGGGGCGCCAGTTGCATCAGTACGCTTACCTTCCCATTGGTACCCAGCCGCTCCGGGCATTCGACCAGCCGGATTGCGCGATCAGGAAACTCCCGTTGCAACTGCCTTACGACCTCAGCCGCAGGATCATCCAGCGTCGAAAGGCCGAACAGCAGTTCGAATTCGCCGGCGTAGCTTTGCCGGCAATGGCTGCGAAACGCGTCGAGCATGCCGGGATCGACACCTCTCAGCGATTTCAGAATGCTCACGCCAGGCGCAAACTCTGCTGGCGACGCGCGGCGCTCAGCTATGAAGATCCGCGCCGCAATCAGAGCGGCTGCAAAGTAACCCATCCCGGCCACGGTCAGCACCGTGGTCGCCACTTCCACGGCCAGGGCCAGAGCGTGCGGCATCACAGCCGCTAGAATACAGCCTTCAACTGTGAGCTAGGAGCTAGATGCTGGAAGCCGGCCAGCGCTACTCATACCGCAGCGCCTCAATCGGATCCATCGACGCCGCCTTCCATGCCGGATAGATGCCGAACAACAATCCGATCGCGCAGGAGACCAAGAACGAGATCACCACCCATAGCGTCGAGAGCGCCGCATGCAGAAACGTCACCGCAAAATGCAGAATCAGCGTGAACAGCGATCCGGCCAGGATTCCCAGCACTCCGCCCACTGCGCACAGCGTGATTGCCTCCAGTGTGAATTGCAGCAGGATGTTTTTCTTCGTCGCACCGATCGCCTTGCGAATCCCGATCTCCCGCGTCCGCTCTGTGACCGATACAAGCATGATATTCATCACGCCCACGCCGCCCACCATCAGGCCCACTGACGACACCGCCACCATGAACAGAAACAGTCCTCCGGTCAGCGAATTCCAAAGGCGCGTCAGCGAATCCGGCCCGAAAACGGCAAAATTGTCATCCTGCTGCACCCGAACTCCGCGCCGGATGCGAAGAAGTTCGCGAACCTCTTCGACCACGAGTTGCTTGTTCGCCGGATCGTCGTATTTCACCACGATCCAGAAGTCTTTGATCTCCGGATGAATCTTCCGGAAGGTCGTGAGAGGGAAGTAAGCCGAGTTGTCCTGCGTGTTGCGCCCGCTTCCAAATGGTTGCGCCTGCTTGTCCAGCACGCCAATCACCGTGAAGATGTCCCCCTCGCAGTCGATATCCTGGCCCAGCGGGTTTTCACCTGGGAAGAGATCTTCCGCTGCGTCGTGGCCCAGCACAACCACGTCTGCGCTGCGGGTTTCCTCGGCGTCCGTCCACATGCGGCCTTCCAACATCTGAATGTCCACTACGTCTTTAACGGCTGAAGTTGAGCCGTTGAGAATGGTGTTGTGAATCGTGTGCGCGCCGCGCTTGATCGAGACGCTGCCCAGTCCGGTCTGAAAGTTCTGATACGTCAATTCAGGGTCAACCGCTGCCACATGAGGCAAACTCCGCATCGCGACTCCATCCTCGTAGGTCAGCTTCTTGCGGTTGAGTTCCTCTGTCGTGGGCCGTCGGGCAAACGGTTCATACTGGAAAACCCACAAATCATTTGTGCCCAGCGTGCGGACAAACTGATCGATATTCGTGTTCAGCCCGTTGATCGCCGACGAAATCAGAATTACGGTCGAAATGCCAATCGAGATACCCAGAATTGTCAGGCCCGACCGCAGCTTGTTTTTGCGCAGCGTGTCCAGCGCCAACCGCACTGATTCCTTCGAGTCGCTGATGCGCATAGCTATAGCTCCGCTCTCAATGCAGTGATGGGGTCAAGTTGCGAAGCTTTGTGCGCCGGGTACACGCCGAAAAACAGGCCCACCGCCGATGCCACAAACAGGCTCAACAGGATAGACCACATCTGCACCGACGACGGGAACGCGATGATCAGCGTGATCGCCTTCGCCGCGCCAATGCCCATCACAACGCCAATCACACCGCCCACCAGGGCCATCGTCGCGGATTCAATCAGGAACTGCAGCAGGATGTCTTTCCTGCGCGCGCCCAGTGCCTTGCGCACGCCGATTTCGCGTGTCCGTTCCGTTACCGAAACCAGCATGATATTCATGATCACAATGCCGCCAATCACAAGCGAAACACCGGCAATCGAAGCTACCACCGCTCCAAAGCTGTTCAGGATCTTCCCCAGCAGGTTCTGAAATGTCGCGCTCGTGTCCACCGTAAATGTATCCGCCGCATCCGGACCCAGGTGCCGTCGCGTGCGCATAATCACTCGTATCTGGTCGATGACTTCGTCCATCACTTCTCCGCCGCCGCCCGCATCCGCATAAATATCCAGCGAGTCGTGCGCCCCATATTGCTCCAGATAGGCATTCAGCGGAATCCCCACCCAGTCATCCATGCTCCTTCCCAGCAGCTTCCCCTGGGACTCGGCAACGCCGATGACCGTGTACTGAGCGCCGTCCACGCGAATCTCCTTGCCCAGCGGGTCGCCGGGTCCAAGCAGGTTGTCCACTATATCCGTGCCGATAATCGCTACATGCGCGCTATGCGCGTCTTCCGTCGCCGTGAACGATCGCCCCACCGCAATATTCAGGTTTGCAATCGCCGGCATCGTCCACGTCACGCCGCGCACATTGGTATCGGTACTTGAATTCTTTCCGTAGACCACACTCCCCGTCGTATCGCGCTGTGCGCCCACTGACTTGCACAATACGCACTCATCCAGGATCGCCTTGTAGTCATCGATCGTGATGTTTTTGCGCTTTTGAAAGGCGAGATACTCTTCGAGGGTGATGAACGTCTGCGGCATCTTGCTTACCGTCACCACGTCCGCCCCATAGGTATTGATCTTGGCGGTCACAAACTGCTTGGCGCCATTGGTGAGCGTCACCACCATGATCACCGAAGCCACACCGATCACCACGCCCAGCAGCGTCAGGATGCTCCGCAGCTTATTCGCCCAAAGCGATTGCAACGCGAGCTTGATGGCCTCAATGAACTGCATGATCTTTCTTTCCCATCCCGCCGGCCGGCTCCCCGATCGCGTTACGCATAGACGAACCCAGGCGCCTCGTCAAATTTCGGCCTCGCAGCTATCGAAGCGAAACCGAATGGTGCTGCCCCCCCCATATAGTTCACACGGGTGCCGATTGAAGATTGAGATCATCATCTCACGGACCGCCAGTGCACTTCTATTCGTACCGCAGCGCTTCAATGGGATCGAGATTCGCAGCTTTCCACGCGGGATAAATACCAAAAACCAGCCCGATCGCGCATGAAACCCCGAATCCGATCAGCACCCACAGCGTCGACAGCGTTGCCGGCAGTCCGATCGGCAGGAAATAAATAATCCACGTGATGACGGCGCCTGCAAAGATGCCGATCACCCCGCCCACAGCGCAAAGCGTGACCGCTTCTGTTGTGAACTGGGTCAGCAGCGTCCGCTTGGTTGCCCCGATGGCTTTGCGTACGCCGATCTCGCGCGTCCGTTCGGTCACGCTCACCAGCATGATGTTCATCACACCCACGCCGCCCACCATCAGGCCCACGCTGCTCACTGCGATCATGAATAACACCAGACCGCCCGTCAGTTGTGTCCACAACTTCGAAAGTGAGTCCGGCCCGAAGATTTCAAAGTCGTCCGGCGCCTCCACCCGCACCTTGCGGCGGATTCGCAGCAGCTCCCTGACCTCTTCCTGCACCAGTGCCTTGTTCTTCGGATCATCGTATTTCACGCTTACCCACAGGTCCTTATCCTCCGGGTGCAGATTGTGGTAGGTTCCCATGGGGAAATAGATCTTGTTGTCCTGCGGATTCTTCCCTCCGCCAAACGGCTGCTTCAGCTTGTCCATTACCCCGATCACGGTATACAAGCCTGTTTCAATATTCACTTCCTTGCCGATCGCCGACCGGTCGCCGAATAATTGCTGCCAGGTGTCGTAACCCAGCACGCACACATGCGCCGCGCGGTGATCCTCTTCGTCGGTAAACATGCGCCCCTGCAGCAGCGTGAGGTCATTCACGTCGCTCACCTCGGCTGTATCTCCCTGCAGAATCGCTCCCCCCACGGTCTTTCCCTGGTACTTGACACTCACAATGCCCACGCGAAATTGCGCCACATGTTGAAGCGCACCATCCACAGCCGCCACGTGGGGGAGTTTGCGCAGAGCCATTACATCATCCAGCGTCAGCCTCTTGCGCGCCAGCATCTCTGCCGTGGGCCGCACCCCGATCACCGGCATGTGGTACACCCAGATCACGTTCGTTCCCAGCGAGCTCACCCAGGCCGATACGCGATTATTGAGCCCGTTGATCACCGACGAGATAGTAATGACCGTCGTCACGCCGATCACAATGCCCAGCACCGTCAGCCCTGAACGCAGCTTGTTCGTTCGCAGCGTATCGAGCGCCATCTTCACGGATTCCCGGGTTTGTCCCTGCGCCATCAAAAAGCTCCTGGCTTCTGGCTACTGGCTGTCAGCCAAAAACCTCGAACGGACTTTTGCGAATTCCTTCCGCACTCCATTGAAACCGACTGTGCCCGCAAGCCTCGCCCCTGGAAGCTGCCTCTTCACATCTCTGCTCTCAGCGCCACTACCGGGTCGAGCCGCGCTGCCTTGCTCGCCGGATATACCCCGAAGAAAATTCCCACGGCCGCGGCCAGAATGAGTCCCAGGAAGATCGCCCACAACGGCACCGCCGTCGGGAAGCCTACAAAAATCGTGATCAGCTTGCCTACGAGGATTCCGCCCAGCACGCCGATTGCCCCGCCCACCAGTGCCAGCGACGCGCTCTCAATCAGGAATTGCAGCAGCACGTCGCGCTGCTTGGCGCCCAGCGCTTTGCGCACGCCGATCTCGCGCGTCCGCTCCGTCACGCTCACCAGCATGATGTTCATGATCACCACGCCGCCCACTACCAGCGCAATCGAAGCCAGTCCCAGCACGACCCAGGCAAACAACGAGCTGATCTGCTTCCAGATATCCAGAAACGTATCATTGGTCGAGATGTCAAAGTCGTCTGCTGCTCCCGGGGCATCATGCCTCCGCGTCCGCATCAGCACCCTCACCTGGTCCTCTGCCTGCGACATCACCTGTGCATTGCCATTGGCACGCGCATAAATGGTTATCGAGTCGTTATAGCCGTAGATCTGCTGGTATGTTTCGATGGGAATCGCCACCCAGTTGTCCTGTGACTGACCCAGCGTCTTGCCCTCGCGCTCGGCCACCCCGACAACCGTGTATGGAATTCCATCCACCCGGATCTCCTTGCCGATCGGATCGCCGATGCCCAGCAGGTTGTCCACAATGTCGTAGCCGATAATTACATCCTTGGTTGCGTGTTCATCGTCCGCGGGCGTAAACCCGCGGCCCAGAGCGATGTCAACATTGTTGAGCTCCAACATCGTCGCCGTGTATCCGCGAACTTCAGTGTTATCGCTCGATTTCCCGTTCGCCACCACATTGGTCGACTTGCTCAGCGAGGCGCCAACCTCGCTGCAGTCGGTGCACGCCGCCTTAACTGCCTCGTAGTCCTCGATGTGCAGAATCTTCCGCTTCTGGTATTTCAGGTACTCTTCGGCCGAGAAAATTACCGCAGGCATCCGTGACACGGTGAAGACATCTGCGCCATATCCCGAGAGCTTCGTGCTCACATACCGGTTGGCGCCATTCACCAGCGTAATCACCATGATCACCGAGGCCACACCCATCACCACCCCGATCAGCGTGAGTATGGACCGCAGCTTGTTCCCCCACAGCGACTGCAGCGCGAGTTTGAAGGCCTCGATCAGCTTCATGGATTTTGGGTTCCTTAGCGTTCCAAATCACGGCACCGGCGCCGCCACACATCTCTTCCGGCATTCTCGGGGACCGGCGCAAATCGACTCTGCCTTTGGATACTTATTGGACGGACCATCGGCCTTTGGGGACTTTCATGAGCCTCCGCTCGGCGGCGCAAACTTCCCCTCCTTTGAGAATACGCGAGCTTCCGCTGCCCGGTTCCACGCGAGCCGGGCTAGTCCCCAATTTGCACCGTTTTTGGTGATTTCCCAGAATCCGGCCCGGATTAAACTCGCGCGGGGATCAACCCTCTCGAATCACTCCGGAACCGCGCAGGTATAGCTCTTCGCATCCTTTGGGTTCCCAGTTCCCTTGTAGTGCGCCTCTTTGGGATAAGTGCACAGGGGCCGAGTCATCGTCACCTTCATCTTCCCGCCGGCTTCCTCCACGTGTGCGCCAATTACCTCATCGGGAGCTGTCCCCGCATCCACCCATTGCTCGAGCGCAAGGTAGATGTTATGCCCCGCATCCATCGGCTTCTCATCCACCCCTGACCAGACCTGCCCAAAGCTGTTGATCCCTGGACCTCCCGCGCAATGCTGCATGCCGGGCACCATAAACAGCCGCACAAAGCTTTCCGTCTGCTGCGTCCCCATCCGTGAAGCGACTTGGTCGTAGTAGTCCACCGTTCCCAGAGCCGAGATCGCCGGGTCGTTCCATCCGTGATAGAGAATCAGTTTCCCCCCATGCGCGCGAAACGGCCCCAGGTCCGGATTCACCGCATCCAGCTCACTGCTCGTGTTTGCCATCGCCGTGCTCAGCGCATCCTTGAGCGCCAGCTCCCCCACATTGACGTCCGGCTTGCTGTAGACCATATCCGAGAAATAGCCATTCACAAATCCTGCGCCCACGCTTTTGTTCGGTCCCGGTCCCATGATCCAGTCCCCCCAGCCTCCTTTGCCCTCTTCGCCGCCTGGCAGATACCCCGGCCACACCTGCTTGCCGTCTGCTGTACGCGCCCCGGCATAAAGTACCTTCAACGCCTTCAACTGCGGCGGGGTCAGACACTGGTCGCTGTCCGCGCCCTTGCACAGCAGAACATCGGGATTGAAATGACAGGTCCGCGGATCATCGAGAAATCCCTGGTGGCGCGTGTCACATTGCGCCAGCACCGCTGCCGCAATCGCATGCACCTTGCCCTCCGGAATGTAACTCGCCTCGTCGCCGTAAAGCGCGTGATACACCGCAACGCCTCCGCTCAGCAAATGCGTCCAGTTATATGCGGGAGCTCCCGCAAGAATGCCGTCGTAATCATCGGGAAATCGCTGCGCCTCCATCAGCGCCTCGCGGCCGCCATTGGAGCAGCTCGCGAAAAACCGATGCTCCGCGGCGCGCCCATAGAATGCCTGCGCAATCGCTTCGCCCGTCTCGCTCATCTCGTGAATCCCGCGATAGCCGTAGTCCACAATCTTTTCCGGATGTCCGAGAGCCCACTCAGCGCCTTGGGTTGAGTGCCCCGTATCCGTGCCCGCGCTCGCATACCCCAGTCTCACTGCGTGCGCCAGACCCACGTAGTCGATATATCCCGCGAATCCCCCATTTCCCTGGCCGAGAAACTTCCCGTTCCAGCCAGACAAAGGCAGCCACACTTCAATCTTGATCTGCGAGTCCGAACTGGGATGCGATTCGGCTACTACCCGGCAAAACGCCGGAACTTTCGCGTAGATTGCATTCGCCTTCCCATCTGGCGCCGTCAGCTTCCCGGCCTCGACCGCCTCCGCCGAGAGAATCACGGTGTGGTCCAGATTTGCCTTTCCGAGATCGTGGCAAGCTTGGGCGGTCCCAGTCGTCTGCTGACCCCACGCCATTCCCGCCATCATTGCTCCAAGACACAGCCCCCACGCTACGTTGCGCATTCCCCCTCCGCATCCCTCAACCACTGATCCCAAAAACTCGTACAGCGATACTAACCCGTCCCATCCGCTCTCCTGAATCCTCCATTCCGTTACGTCGCAGGATTTCCGCAACGCGTCTCAAATTTTGCCGGAACCGCTCCACCCTCAACGGCGTACGATACCATTGCAGACCTGATCCACCACCCGCCGGCCGCTGCTCGCCGACACTGTGACCCACCATCTCTGGAGGTTCAATGAACCGCACGCTCTTCCGGCTCGCTCTTTTTGCGCTCCTGATTGCCGTTTTTTCTCCCGCTTCTGCGCTGGCGCAAGACACAGGCAATCATCCTCTCCTGCTGCGCAATCCTTCGCTCTCAAAAGACAAAATCGCCTTCCTTTACGCCGACGACGTTTGGACCGTCAGCCGCGACGGCGGCGAGGCCCAGCGCCTGACCGCAAACGGTCACGTCGAGGATGGCCCGTTCTTTTCGCCCGACGGCTCCGAAATTGCCTACGCAGCTCATCTCAACGGCAATACTGACGTCTATGTCGCCCCTGCCGAAGGCGGCGTGCCGCGCCGCCTCACCTGGCACCCAGCCGGCAGCGGAGTTGTCGGCTGGACGCCCGACGGCAAGAACGTCATCATCGTCAGCGGCCGCACCAGCTATCGCCACTTCCTCAAGCTCTTTCTCGTCCGCGTCGACGGCTCCGGCATGCCTGAGCCACTGCCGCTTCCCGCAGGCGCGCAGGCCTCCTATTCCCCCGACGGCCAGTCCATCGCCTACGAGCCCATCACCAAGTGGGAACAAGCCTGGAAGCGCTACGCTGGCGGACAGACCACGCCCATCTGGATCGTCAATCTCAAAACCCTCGACCTCGTCAAAGTCCCGCGCGACAACTCCAATGACTCCGATCCTGTCTGGGTCGGCAACTCTGTCTATTTCCTCTCCGACCGCAACGGCCCCGTTTCGCTCTTCCGCTACGACGTCAGCTCGAAAGAGGTTACGCAGGTCGAGCCCAACAAGAGCTACGATCTGAAGACGGTCCAAGCCGGCCCCGGCGGTCTTGTCTACGAGCAGTTCGGCTCCATCCACCTCGTCGACACCGCCAACAACTCCGATCACATCGTCCCCATCCAGATTCACGGCGAATTGCCTAACCTCGAGCCCCACCTCGCCAAGGTTCGCCCCGACGAAATCCGCAACTTCACCATCTCGCCCACTGGCGCCCGCGCTGCTTTTGAGGCCCACGGCGAAGTCTTCACCGTCCCCGCCGAAAAAGGCGACACCCGCAACCTCACCAACACCTCCGGCGCCGCCGAACGCAATCCCTCCTGGAGTCCCGACGGAAAAACCGTCGCCTATTTCTCTGACGCTTCCGGCGAATACCAGCTCTACCTCCACGATCAGACCGGCTTCAAGCCCCCCACCGTCATCGATCTCGGCCCCGATCCCAGCTACTTCTACGAGCCAACCTGGTCGCCTGACTCCAAACACATCGCCTATGCCGATAAGCACCTTCGCCTCTGGGTCGTCGATGTGCCTGCCGGCCCGTCCCCCGCGCCGAGCAAACCCGTCCTCGTCGACAAGGGCATCTACGGCAGCTTCGGCGTCGGATTCAGCCCCGTCTGGTCTCCCGATTCCAAATGGATCGCCTACAACCGCGACCTGGACAACCAGCTACGCGCCATCTTTCTCTATTCGATGGATACGCACAAGTTCACCCAGGTTACCGATGGCATGAGCGACGCCACCAACCCGGCCTTCGATGCCAACGGCAAATATCTCTACTTCCTCGCCTCAACCGACGATGGACCCTCCCAGGCCGGCATCGACCTCTCTTCACTCAACCGAGGTCAGACCACTGCGCCCTACGTTGTCGTCCTGGCCAAGGACGGCGCTTCGCCCATACCGCCCGAAAGCGACGACGAAAAAATAAAGGAGGAGAAGAAGCCCGAACCCGACAAATCCGGGGCCCCCGGCGACGGGTCTTCGTCGCAGGGATCGAAATCAGCGGACGATCAGAAAAAATCCGACGACAAGAAAATGGACACGAAGGACCAGGCCAAGTCCTCCGACAAGGACAAAGACGACAAGGACAAGGAAAAGCCCGTCAAAGTCACCGTTGACCTCGAAAACATCGGCGATCGCATCCTTTCCCTGCCCATTCCTCCGCGGAATTACGGCGATATTCACGCCGGCAAGGCAGGCGTCATTTATCTCGAAGAAGGCTCGCCCTTCGGCCGTTCCGATGGCGAAGATCCAGGTGCTCCCATTCGCGCGCTCTGGCGCTTCACCCTGGAAAAACGCAAGCCTGAAGTCGTGCTCGAAAACATCGACCAATTCAAGGTTTCAGCCGATGGCTCCAAGGTCATCTACGCTCGCCACGACGGTTGGACCATTGCCCCCGCCGACGAGCTTAAGCCCGGCAACGACAACCCTGGCAAGCCGCTCAATCTCGGCGAAATGCAGATGACCATCGATCCGCGCGCCGAGTGGCGCCAGATCTATCACGAAACCTGGCGCATCGAACGCGACTTCCTTTACGACCCCAACACCCACGGCCTCTCCATCCCCAAAATTGAGGCTCGCTACAAACCCTATCTTGACAACCTCGCCTCGCGCGATGAGTTCACCTATCTCAACACCGAGATGCTCGGCGAAATCACCATCGGCCACATGTTTGTCGGTGGTCCGCGTCCACACGACACCGAGCCTAAAGCCGGCCTTCTCGGAGCCGATTACTCGATCGAGAACGGCCGCTATCGCATCACCAAAATACTCGGTGGCCAGAACTGGACACCCGGCCTCGCCTCCCCGCTCACCATGCCCGGCGTCTACGTTAAGCAGGGCGAATACTTGCTCGCCGTCAATGGCCGCGAGCTGCACGGCACCGACAATATCTACCAGTTCTTCGATGGAACAGCAGGCAAGCAGACCGTCCTCCACGTCGGCCCCAACCCCGACGGCAAAGACGCGCGCGACGTCACCGTCATCCCCATCGATGACGAAGACGGCCTGCGCAATCTCGATTGGGTCGAGGCCAACCGCCGCAAGGTCGACGAGCTATCCGGCGGAAAGATCGCCTATGTCTATATGCCCAACACCGCCGGCGCTGGATACGACAGCTTTAATCGCTACTTCTATTCGCAGCTCAATAAGGAAGCCCTCATCCTCGATGAGCGCTGGAATGAGGGCGGCTTCATCGCTGACTATATTGTTGACGTGCTCAAGCGCTTCCCGCTTTCCGGCGCGACCGAGCGCGACGGCAAGCCCATCCACGATCCCGTCGGCGCCATCTTCGGACCCAAAGTCATGCTCATCAACCAGAACTCCGGCTCCGGCGGCGACGCCATGCCCTGGTACTTCCACAAGACCGGCATCGGCAAGTTGATCGGCACCCGAACCTGGGGCGGCCTCGTTGGCATCGGTGGTTACCCACCCCTCATCGACGGCGGATACGTCATGGCTCCGCGATTCGGAATCTACGGACTGCATGGCGAATGGGAAGTCGAGAACCATGGCATCTCGCCCGACATCACCGTCGACCTGTTGCCTAAAGATGTCGCCGAAGGCCACGACCGCCAGCTCGAAACCGGCGTTGAAACGGTAATGGAGGAGCTCAAGAGCTACCAGCCGCCCACATTCACCATCCCGCCATATCCGAACTACCACAAGAGCGACGGCCTGGGTAAATAACGAGCGCCGCGATTAGAAACCCCTTTCATCCCAGATTTGGAGGGCGAAGTTAACTTGGTCCAGCTTTTCGGTACGATTCCGCTGTCACGCGAATCCCCTCGGCATACGGCGTTCCCGCAAACCCGAGCGCCTTCGCGTACTTCGACGAATCGAACACATACGGCGAATCGTTCTGATACAACATCTCGTGAATTTCGCCGACCACCGGGTTGAACCATCCAAACACGCGCACCATCCTGCGGCTCAGCACGCGATACTTCAGCGCAACGCCCATCTCCTCGGCAGCGCGCGCAATGAACTCGCGCGCCGTAAGCGGGCTGCTCGCCGTCGGCATATGCCATGTTTGGTTCCACGCCGCTTCGCTTTCGCTCAGCGTCAACAGGGCCTGCGCGGCATCGGGCGTGTAAGTATAAGAGTGCGGCAGTTCGTCGTTCACCAGGCACATGGCCTTTTGCCCTTTGCTCATCGGGTCGAACACCAGTGCGTTCGCCATGCCATTCTTCGCTTGCGGCCCATAGAAATCGGCACATCGCGCAATCATTGCGGTCAGGTTTCCCGCCTTCCACTCGCTGATCAGCGACGTGGCGATCCTTGCGCGAACCTCGCCCTTCCTGCTCATCGGATGAAACGGCGTCTCTTCCGTCATCGGGCCCATGACGCGGCCATACATGTACACGTTGTCGAAGAAAACCAGCCGCGCACCCGCGCGCTTGCACGCCTCGATCGTGTTAGCCATGATGCGCGGCCACATTTCCGCCCAGACCTTGTGGTCGTACTTCAACCCTGCCAGCAGAAATACGACGGACGAACCTGTGACGGCTCGCGTCGTCTGATCCTTATCGCCGAGGTCGGCAGCCATTTGCTCGGACGCACCCGGTGCTGTCGTTCCCCTCCGGCTCACGAGGCGAAAACTCTTCCCGCACTCCGCCAGCAGCTTCACCAGTTCGTTGCTGATGGCACCGCCCGCTCCCAGGATTGTGATCATCGAACTTTGCTCCTTTCGGCCTCGCACCACTCCGCGCAGCTGATCAGATTTCACTTGGTTGTCTTGAGCCTGGGGGTTGAGTTTGCCCGAAAACTACTTCAGCCGCACTCCATCTGCCGCTTTCGGCGCGTCGATCCGGTACGCCCTCTGTCCCTCAGACGGATGATTCACCTTCGACGGCCTTCCTTCTTCCTGCATCCGCCGATGTGCCTCCGGCCACGAAGGCAACTCCTCCGTCGGTTGTGTCCAGTGCACCAGGGCCGCCTCATCGCACCACTCCAGCAGCTTGCGCATCGCCGGACCATGCGGCTTCGCCAGCATAAACGCCCGCATCGCTGCCTCGGATTCCCAACACGTACAGGTCCAGAATGTCTTGCGGCTGTCGTTCAGAACCTTCACTGCAAGATTCCCCTGGGCAGCGCGCGCCTGCCGACCGCCCACGCGAAACGCCGTCACCAGAAAAGCAGGAAGAAAACGCCACGATCGCACACGCAACCGCGTGATGGAAACAACCGGCATAAATCCCCCAATAATGAAGAAGCGAACATCGATTTGATGCCCCCTGGGATTTGATGTCCATGGAGAATCGCGCGACCCGCGAACTTGAAAGTCTCGAACCAGGGCGCTCTGTTACTGTCCCGAACTCCCAAACCCATTCGACAGCCTCGCAGACACTTCCAGTGACTCGACTTCTTCCACGCGTCCCGTGAGAACCGGCAGCGGAATCATCTGGGCGATCTTCTCGCCCGCCTTCAGTTCCACAGTCGCGTCGCCCAGATTCGTCATCAGGATCAGAATCTCGCCCCGGTAGCCCGCATCAATCACGCCCGCCGTCGTCGCAATGCCCCGCGCCGCCATCGACGACCGGTCTCGCACCAGCAGTCCTAGAGGCTCGCCCGTCCCGGGATGCCGCGCCTCGACGGCAATTCCCGTTCTTACCCTCGCTGTTTTTCTGGGCTCCAGCGCCGCCGGCTCCAGCGCAAACAGGTCATACCCCAAATCCTCGCCCGGATGCGCCACCACCGGCACATGCGCACCCCGTTCAAGCAGCTTCACTCGCAACATGTGTCGATGGTAGCAGCCATATCAGTGGAACTCGCAGCTCCCCGCGAACTCGCCGGCTCTGGTGCTAGCGCGCCCTCATGGCGATCCAGGGTATTCCTCGGTAGGAGTCCGCCATCACCCAGGCGCCTGCCATCAGTGTCCAGGAGGTGATGGTCTCGCTCCATTGAAAGGCATCATTTGAACCAGCCCCCACGACGGGTACCCAAACCAGCAGCAGGAACATGCCGATCTCTAGCGCCGCGAGCGTCGCTGCCAGCCGCGCATACACGCCGAGGAGCATCGCGAGACCGGCCGCGATGAGCGCGCAGCCGGTGAAACGGGCCCAGAACACGTGAGCAGGCAACCAGCCAGGCACCATCTCGGCCGTATGTTCGAGATAGATGAAATGGGCAGCGCCGAAGAAGATCAAGGCAATGCCGAAGAGCACTCTCGCGATACACAAACCCTTCGTGCCTGCGCCGAATGCGAGGTGCCGCTTGTCCCAGTCATTGGCGAACCACGTGTAGAGCACCCAGGCGCCCGCAGCCATCGCTGCGGTTTCACATGCGGACCAGGAAGAATCCACGCCGGGCGCGAGGAGGATGAAGGGCACTCTGAAAACCGCCAACCAAAGCAGCAGAGAGGCGAGAAGCACGCGCGCAGCAGGAGCGGCCGTGCCCCGCCAGAGCAGGCCAATGCCGGATGCCAGGGAGATGAAGGCGCAGAGGTAGACGAGGACCTCGCGTGCCGGCACGCCGCTGGGCACTGGATCCCATATCGGCGTGAAACGGCCCTGGATCAGGCCCATGATTCCGAGGGCTATCATGGTCGCGGCAAAAACCGCATGTCCGGCGCTTGCGATGCGCATCGCCCAATCCTCCGGTGGTGAGGTTTCCGAGTCGTTGACGCGCTTCTTTCCCTATCCAACCACGTCGGCAGAGAGAGTTTCCTTTTGGGTATTCCCGACGGGGTCGATGATCTCGTGAATTTTGCCGCTTGCGTACTGCGCGCGGAGCGTCTTCTTGTCGAACTTGCCGACGCTGGTTTTAGGCACTTCGGCGATAAAGGCCCAGCGCTCGGGTACCCACCACTTGGCGACGCGCGAGGCGAGATGCGCGCGCAGGATCGCCGTGTCGATGGGCGCGCCGGACCTGGTGACGACACAGGCCAGCGGGCGCTCGTCCCAGCGCTCGTCAGGAACTCCGATCACGGCGGCTTCGAGGACATCGGGATGATCAGTGATGGCGTTTTCGAGCTCAACCGAGGACACCCATTCGCCGCCGGATTTGATGACATCTTTTGAGCGATCGGTAATGCGGACATAGCCGCGCTCGTCGATAACGCCGACGTCGCCGGTGCGCAGCCAGCCATCGTGAAAGCGCTCGGGCGCCGGATTGCCGTAGTAAGAGGCGGTGATCCACGGGCCGCGCACTTCGATTTCCCCGATGGATTCATCGTCCCATGGCAGGACAGTGTCGCCATCGCAGAGGCGCAGCTCAACGCCGGGAATGATGCGGCCTGTCTTTGTGGTGAAGTTGATTTCTTCCCCTGGCGGACAATTCCGGGGCGGTCGTGCGGATGCGGCGACGGGACTCGTCTCGGTGAGTCCCCAGCCCTGGATGACGGGAACATTAAAGTGATTGCGAAAACCTTCGGCGAGACTGCGAGGCAGCGCTGCCCCTCCGGAAAAGAGGACGCGGAACATCGAGAGATCGACCTTGTTCGTTACCGCGTGGTGCAGCATTCCGGCCAGGATTGTGGGTATGGCAGCCGACACAGTGGGACGGCACGTGGTGATGAATCGGCAGAGCGGTTCCGGTTGCAGAAATGGGCCCGGCATGAGGAAGTCGCTGCCGGCAAGCCATCCTGCGTAGGGGATGCCCCAGGCGTTGGCATGGAACATGGGGACGATGCTGAGGACGCGATCGTTGATGCTCAGACCGATGCACCAGGGCGCGCAGATCGTGAAAGCGTGGAGAAAGATGGAGCGATGGCTGTACACCACACCCTTGGGATCGCCCGTGGTTCCGGTGGTGTGGCACATGGCGGCGGCGCTGCGCTCGTCCAAATCGGGCCACGGGAAGTCGGGCTGTTCGGAGGCGAGCAATTCTTCGTAGTGAAGCAGGTTGTCGGGCACGCCGGATGCCTCGCCGATCACGATGATGTGCTCAAGGCTGCTCAGATTGCTGGCTACGCGGGCAAGAGCTGGATACAGCGAAGCGTCAACCAGGATGATCCGGTCGCCACCATGGTTGATGACAAAGGTGAGCTGCTCGGGAAAGAGACGGATGTTCAGCGTGTGCACGACGGCGCCCATCGACGAAATGGCATAGTAGGCTTCGAGATGCTCCTGGTGGTTCCAGCAGAAGGTGCCGACGCGATCACCAGGGCGTATGCCGAGGCGCTTGAGAGCGCACGCAAGTTGCCGGACGCGATCGCCCACCTCGCGAAAGGTCGCGCGGCGCGCGTGGTCGCCGGCCCAGGTGAGAACTTCGCTTTCGGAGTGCACCTTGACGCCGTGCTCAAAGATCGAACCGATCGTGAGCTGATAGTCAGACATGGTGGACGGCATGGGAAACACGCGCAGGACCTCCGGGGAACGGATTGCGCGATTTTATCTGAAACGCTGTTGAGGGCGCTATTTTACTTAAGCTGGCATATATCGAGCGATGGAATCAAAGACACTGGAGGGTCCAGATTGGCGAGGCAATTGACGCTGAGGCTCAAACATTGAGGGAGTCAATTGAAAAGGACTCAAAGCGATTGCGGCCACCATGTTTGGCTCTGTACAAGGCCTGGTCGGATTCGCGAATGAGGTTCGCGGCGGGCTTCGCTCGCGATCCATCGTAGGTTGAAATGCCGACGCTGACGGTCACGATACCGAAGGGCGAACTGGGGTGATTGATGCGCAATGCGGCAACCGACTGGCAAATCTTTCTCGCCGTTTCCGTTGCTCCAAACCCGTCTGTTGCCGGAAGGATCGCGGAAAACTCTTCGCCACCGTAGCGGGCCACAAAATCAGTAACGCGAGGAAGCGCCTCGCGCAGTGCGCCGGCAATTCTAACCAGGCAGGCGTCGCCGCACAGGTGTCCCTCGGCATCGTTGAGTTTCTTGAAGTTGTCGACGTCGATCATCAGCAGGGAGACCGGCGACTTTGCCCGCCGCGCGTTCGCACACTCCCGACTCAAGGTTTTGTCGAAGGCCCTGCGGTTGGGAATACCGGTCAGGCAATCCAAGCCTACCAGCCGCTCAAGCGCCGATTTCGACGCCAGGAGAGAATCCTCGGTCTCGCGCCCACGGCTCTGCGCAATTGTGCTGACCGCGCCGTATCCGATGATGGACGCGAGAGATGCCGCAAGACCCAGGTAGAAATGCGTTCGCGAGGTGATGACACCGAGCACAAGAAGAGCGCTGCTGAGAAAAATTGCACTTCCGCTTTGTACGATGCGGACGACGCCGGCCGGCGGCGGCAGAGTTGTCTCATTTCGGAATGCCATGATGAGAACGAAAAGCACGATATAGGGAGTCGAAATGAACAAATCGAGCCAGACATAGTCATGGCGGAGCAGGATCCGATTATGGATGGCTGGAAAGAGCGCATTGAGCCAGAGGAAGATCGTGGCGATGCGAAAAAAGGCTCGCTGTGCAGCGTTGCCTGAGCCGGACCATCGAATGGTAGCCGCGACGGCAAGAAAAAGGTCGATCCCGTCAAACAGGCGGGAGACAAGGACGGCATCGGCAGGATTGGTGCTCCCGCGAAGGGTGAGAAGCGAGAAGATCTGCGCGTAGAGTAGCGTGCCGATGGCGAGAGACAGGAGAGCATTTGTTGCGCGTGCTAGGCGGAAGATGCGCTTGTCGAACTGCATGGAAACTGCGACCAGCAGCGGCAATCCGTAGAGCATCGAGAAGAAGATTGATAACCCTGGAACATGATTAAAGACGGGAGCGCCGGTTGCCTCGGTGACGAGGTCGAGGCTCATCGCGGTGGAGTGGAACACGATGGAAGCGGCAAGCAGCCACCACAACATGCGCGCTGGGGAATCAACTTTGCGGGAAGCGAAGAGAGCCGCAGCCATCGCGGCGACTTCAGCCAGGACAATGCAGAGTGTCGAAAGCGGATCGAGTCTTTCAGGCAAACAGGTGCTGACGAACCCGTGAAACGGGATGAAAAGGAGAGCAAACCAGCAAATGCGTTGCCGAAGCTTCAGCGAAGTTGAGTCCACGTCAACTGTCTGCGAGAGGCGCATTGTGACAGATACATCCACTATGGCCGTCGCGCGCGGGTCAGCTTCAGTTCCAAAAACATGATTTGGGCGAGCAGCATGTTCTTGACGATGGTGGCGGATTGAATGCTGTTCAGTTTTGAATTCGCATTCAATTTCGTCAGCGTTGAGCGAAGTGAATTGAGAAGATTCGTTTCTTGTTGGTGGTTCATAGCCCGATGGTCGATGATCGCATCGAATGGGATAATTTCCGTGATTTAGATCACTCGATTAAGGGTGGGGTGGCAGTTCCGCTCGCCGCATCGAATAGGGCACACGTGCCATTGGGCTTACCTTGGGGGGACGGCGTGCCACTCTTGGCCCGTCCGCTTCTGAACATCGATCAGTGATTTCGGACAGAACTTTCCTTCAACCTGCTGCGTACTATTTCGCAAGCCATTCTGAATACTGTGTTTGTGCTCTGCCGGTTTTGGTATGCCAGTTGCTATTCCAACCGGCAGGATTCTCAGCACGCGAGGACTCCGATGCGGACACTTCTTCAGGACCTGCGCCATGCGCTTCGCCAGTTGCGCAAGGCACCCGGATTCACTCTGACCGTCGTTTTGACTTTGGCCCTCGGCATCGGCACCACCACGGCCATCTTCACGCTCGACTACGACGTAATGCTCAAGCCGCTGCCCTACCGCGACGCGG
Source organism: Occallatibacter sp. (assembly GCA_035524195.1). Taxonomy (GTDB): domain Bacteria; phylum Acidobacteriota; class Terriglobia; order Terriglobales; family Acidobacteriaceae; genus Telmatobacter. Next base: position 13,183 of record DATKPJ010000167.1, on the reverse strand, counting down.
GACAGCTCGTCGTTCTCCAGGAGCAGGTCGCGGAATTCCGCGATCTCTATCCAACCCTCCCGCTGAACGCGAATCACTTCCTGATGTGGCAGCAGAACGCCCGCACAATTGAAGCGATGGCAGCGATGCGCGAAAGCACAATGCCTCTCGGCCTTGGGGGACATCCTGAGCAGGTTGAGGTGGTCATCGCGACGCCGGGGCTTTTCCCGGTCCTTGGAGTCAATCCCCAGCTGGGCCGATCCTTCACAGCCGAAGAAGCGCAAACCGGCCACGATCGCGTCGTCGTGCTCATGAACGATCTGTGGCGCACGCAGTTCCAAAGCGATCCGGCTATTCTCGGCAAGACGGTGAGGATGAACGGATTCCCTTACACCGTGATCGGGGTGATGCCTAAGTCGTTTCACATGCCCGTTGTCGATATCGTCGCGGGCGCGAACGCCGATCGTCAAAAGCCCATTGAAGCGCTTGCCCCGCTTGCGTTTTCAAAGGATGAACGGCAGGAAACGATGGGCGACTTCAACTACTTCGGGCTGGCACGGATGAAGCCCGGCGTTTCGGTCGCAGCGGCCAACGCCGAGATCAATGCTCTACAGCACACCATCATGAAGAGCCTCGCCCCTGATGAGCGCGCCACGCTGTCCGCGGTTTTGGCTCCATTCCAGCAAACCCTCGTCGGCAACAATCGGACGCCGCTGGTCATCCTTCTGGTCGCGGTTGCCGGTCTGCTGCTTGTCGGTTGTTTCAACATCACAAACCTGCTGCTCTCGCGCGCCGTGGACCGCAGGCAGCAGATGGCGGTAGCAGCCGCGCTTGGCGCTACGCAGTCGCGGATGCTGCGTACCGCCATGTTTGAGCCCACGCTGCTGGCGGCGTTCGGCGGGGGCGCGGGCATCCTTGTTGCCGCGATTCTCGTCCCGGCCCTCGAGCGCTTTTTGCCTCCCGCGCTCGATTTTCGCGGCGCCCTGCATCTCGATTGGCTTGGCGCGGCATGTGCGCTCTTTCTGGCGCTCCTCGCGACCTTGCTCGCCGGCATTGTGCCCGGTTGGATCAGTATGCGAACCAGTCCCCACGAGGTGCTGCACAGTGAAGCGCGGCTGGCGAGCGAAGCCCGCGGCACCAAGCGCCTGCGCAGAGTTCTGGTTGCAGCCGAAGTAGCTGTCAGCGTTGCGCTCGTGCTGGCCGCCACGTTGCTCACAGCGAGTCTCGTCCGGCTCATGCACATTGATCGCGGCTTTGCGAGCGATCGCGTGCTCACCGTTGAAGTGAATTTGCCTGACAAGTCCTATTCCGAACGCCCGGCGCGGACCGCCTTCTTCCGCGAGGCTCTCGATCGCATTCGCCAGCTTCCAGGAGTCGAGCAAGCCGGCCTGGTCAGCCAGATTCCTCTCGCAGGCGATCAGTGGATCGACATGATTCGTGTGGCGGGCGACACCCGGCCTTTTATGCAGCTTCCCACAGAGCACTTCCGTTTCGTCAGCAGGGGATACTTTGAGGCCCTGCATCTGCCCGTGGTCGCCGGTCGAACGCTGCAACCCAGCGACGACGAAAAGAACGTGGCTCTCGTGTCAGAACTGACGGCGCGCACGTTCTGGCCCGGCAAGGATCCCATCGGCCGGCAGTTCGTGCGAGGCGGCGACGACAATAAGGCGCCCTTCACAGTAATCGGCGTCGTGCGGGACGCGCGCACCATCTCGCTGGCGCAGCCGGATCCAATGATCGTCTACATGCCTTACTGGTATCGCTGTGATGAGTCGGCAGCCCTGCTCGTTCGGACACATCAGGATCCGGCAGCCATCGCGGGCTCGCTGCGAAAGGCCATCTGGGGCGTCGACCCCGAAGCCTCAGTGCCCGCCGTTCGCATCCTCAACGGCATTGTTGCCGACTCGACGGCCAATCGCCGATTCGAACTTGATCTGTTGCTTCTGTTTGCAGTCAGTGCCCTCCTTCTCGCAGGCCTCGGCGTGTTCGGAGTCATCACCTACACAGTGGTTCAGCGGCAGCATGAAATTGGGCTTCGCATGGCGCTCGGCGCGCAGCGCGCGAACATCTATCGGCTCGTCGTGCGAGAGGGCCTTGAGCCGGCTTTTCTGGGCATCGTCGCGGGCGTCGGCCTGGCGTTCGGATTCTCCCGGACCCTGCATGCCCTGTTGTTCCAGGTGAGCCCTTACAACCCGCTCATGGTTGCGGGCACCGTTGCGACAATTCTTGCCGTGGGAGTGGCAGCCTGCCTGCTGCCCGCGCGCCGCGCCGCTTGTGTCGAGCCGATGAGGGCCCTTCGCAACGAATGAGCGCCTCACCTCGTCGGCCAGTGGAGCTGGGACGATCCGCAGGCGTTTCAGTCGATGGGGCGGTCCCAGGTTTCGAGATTCCGCTGAAGCTGCAGCATGAATTTCCCGGAGTCGGCGCCGTCGATGAGGCGGTGATCGAAGCCGAGGCAGTAGAACTGCACAGAGCGGATGGCGATGGTGTCGTTGCCTTCAGCGTCGCTGAGGACGACCGGTTCCTTGCGTAGGCCACCGATGGCGAGAATGGCCGCTTCGGGCTGATTGATGATGGGCGTGCCGAACTCGCCGCCGAAGACGCCTGGATTGGTGAGGGTGAAGGTCGAGCCGCCGACTTCGTCGGGCATGAGTTTTTTAGCGCGGGCGCGCGAGGCCAGATCGTTGATGGCGCGGGCGAGGGCGACGAAGCTCTGCGTCTCCGCCTGTCGGATGACGGGCACGATGAGGCCCCACTCGAGGGCTACGGCGATGCCGAGATGAATGTGGTCGTGGTAGTGGATGGAGCTGCCCTCAAGCGAGGCATTGAGGATAGGGAACCGGCGCAGCGCATCGATGGTCGCCGCGGCAATGAAGGGCATGTAAGTGAGCTTGAAGCCGTGGCGTTGCTCAAACGAGCCGCGCTCGCGCTCGCGGAGGCGGGCGATGCGGCTCATGTCGACCTTGTAGACCGTGTGTGCATGAGGGATGGCGCGCTTGCTCTCGGACATGCGTTGCGCGATGATGGCGCGCATCTTGGTCATCGGAACTAGCTCGTCCTTGAGCTGCTGCAGCTTCTCGGGGACGTGCGCCTGACCCTTCGCGGTTGTCGGTGTTGGGACCAGCGTCATCTCGGGTGCTGTTGATCGCGCCTTCTGAGTGGGACGCCTGAGATAGGCGAGGATGTCTTCTTTGGTGATGCGGCCAGCGGAACCTGTTCCGGAAACGTGCGCGAGATCGATGTGGTTCTCTTTGGCGATGCGACGCACCAGCGGCGACGAGCGAAGCACCCGCGGCACCTCCGCTGCCGCCACCTGCGGTGGGATGAGCTTTGGCTCCACTGTCATGTCTGGTCCAGATGGCTGCTGCACGGGTGAGGCTTTCGATGTTTGCGCGTTGGCGCCGCCGATGACCGCGACGATGGTGTTGACCTGCACGGTTTCGCCTTCGGCAATTTTGATTTCCGTCAGAATGCCGGCCACGGGCGAAGGAATCTCGGCATCGACTTTGTCGGTCGAGATTTCAAAGAGCGGCTCGTCTTTTTCAACCCGGTCGCCGGGCTTCTTAAGCCAGCGGGTAATGGTGCCTTCAAAGATGGACTCGCCCATCTGCGGCATGACGACCACATGCGCTGGAGCCTCCTCTGCCGACAACTGCTCCCGCGGCGCCATGGCCGCAGCGGCTGACTGAGCCACCTGCGCAAGGGGCACTTCGGGTGCTGCGTGCGGCGCCGCCGGCGGAGTCTCCGGATCCTTGCCTGGAGAAGACGGACCGGTGGATTGGGTCGCTGCGCCGTTTTCAGCAAGGACGGCCACAACCGTGTTCACCTGCACGGTAGCGCCCTCGGGGATCTTGATTTCAGTGAGTATGCCCGCAATGGGGGATGGAATTTCGGCGTCGACCTTGTCGGTGGAGATTTCGAAGAGCGGCTCGTCTTTCTCAATAGGTTCGCCGGGCTTCTTGAGCCAGCGGGTAATAGTGCCTTCGAAGATCGATTCGCCCATTTGGGGCATGATGACGTCGATTGGCATGAGTCGTACTCTCCGCAATGCAGGACCAGATTGCACGCGCCGGGCCCTGCCGGATTATAAATCGCGCGCGCCTCCAGACCGCTTTGGGCGCGGAGCTGAAACGAAAAGGCTCAAGCCCGGGTAGGGTGGTCGGGCAGGTCGGGCAGATGACGCAGGCGCTCCACTTCGCGAGGAACTTCAAGCGGAGTATCCTCAGCAGGCTCTCGCGGTGACCCATGCGGAGCGTCTGCCGGCTGCCTCGAAGCCTGCGCGCGCAATGCAGAGACGCTCTCGACCGCAAGCACCTGCTGGCCGAAGACGTGGCCGAACTGGCGGGCCGCCTCATCCGCGATAGATTCGAGCGAGGGCAGAGTTGCCGGATCGGAGGCTTCTCTTTCGAGACTGGTAACGGGGTGGTCGGTGATGCCGCAGGGATTGATGAGCTGAAAATCGCGCAGGTCGGTGGTGACGTTGAAGGCGAAGCCGTGGGACGTAATTCCGCGAGAGACATGGATGCCGATGGCTCCGATTTTGGCCTCTGGCTGGGATTGGTTTTGGTGGATGCCGGTAGAACACTCAACCGGGCGACCGCCTTGCGCTGGACACCAGACGCCGGTCAATCCGGCGATGCGCCCGGCGCGCACGCCGTAGACGCCGCAAAGGCGGATCAGCGCCTCTTCCATCATGCGCACGAAGTCAACCGGGCCAAGGCGTCCGCCCCTGGGGTTGTGCAGACTGCGGAGGTCGAAGATCGGGTAGCCGACCAGCTGGCCGGGCCCGTGATAGGTGACGTCGCCGCCGCGATTGATTTCGTGGATGGTGACGCCGCGGCTGGCAAGGAGCTCGTCTGAGGCAAGGATGTTGGATCGCTTCGCATTGCGGCCGAGGGTGAGGACGGGGGGATGCTCAAGGAGCAGCAGAACGTTGTCGACGCGAGCCTGGTAGCGGAGTTCGACCAGCTCTGCCTGCAGCAGCAGCGCCTGGTCGTATGCCACACGGCCGAGATAGAGGTACTGGATCATCGGTCTGATCTCATTCTAATGAACGCCAGGCGGATTGCGCCTCGAGCCGTTACTCCTGCACGCGCGCTTGGAACAGCGGCTGAAAGGCGGAGCGGAGCCGGAAGAAGACCAGAATCCACAACACCGCGAGGACGATTCCGGGTGGAAGGGCCAGCCGGGTCATCAGAATCCCCACCAGAAGAATGTTGACGATGACGGGCGCCAGCAGGCAGAGAGCGAGCGGCACGAAGCGGTTGATCAACAGCAGAAGACCGCCGCTAACTTCGAAGCTGCCCACGAAAAGCATGTATTTGGTGCTCATCAGAAGGCCCATGAACTGGCCCGCCGCTCCGGCCGGCAGGGGGCCAGAATGGATGAAGGGATAGAACTTGTCGGCTCCGAAGACGAGGAAGATAAGGCCGAGCAGATAACGGGCAACGGTGGCGGCAATCTTCATGAAACGCTCCTGCAAAAGGGTATTGGAAGCGCCCTGCGGATGGACGAGGTAGTCCAACCTCCGGGGATTGGATGGTGGGTCTATCGGGCTCGATGCAAATGGATCGGCCTGGGCAGTCGCCAAAGCGGAAACCGCGGTACACTAACGACTGGCAGGAGGACCGGGCGGTCGCTGCCGGGGCCTGGGAAACCGGGTTTCCGGGGGAGGAAAGTCCGAACTCCGTAGGGCAGTGTGCCGGATAACGTCCGGGATGTGAGCGTAAAGGCTCACAGACGGCCAGTGCCACAGAGAACATACCGCCGGCCCAGGCTCGGTCTTTGGATCGCGCCGGGGTGACTGACCTGAAGGGCCTCGCCCGGATGGCCAGTCCGGTAAGGGTGAAAAGGTGCGGTAAGAGCGCACCGCTCCTGCGGTAACGCAGGAGGCATGGTAAACCCCACACGGAGCAAGACCAAATAGGGAGGGAAGCGCGGGCCAAAAGCCAGGTTCGCGATGCGCATCGGCCCGATGCGCCCAGGCGGCTTGAGCAATTGCCGAAACCTCCGGGTAGGTCGCTGATGAGCGCCTGCGGTAACGCGGCGCCTAGAGGAATGACCGCATCGAACAGAATTCGGCTTACGAGTCCTTTTGCCGAATGCAACGACGACCCCGAGGGAGAGATCCTTCGGGGTCGACCACTTTGGAGAGAGTTTGCGGGGTTGGCGGAGTTAGTTAGCGGAAGGGGCGGGTAGCCAAGTGAGCCCGGGCGCCCGGCGGGGCGATCCTTCGCGCGCGCCCTGCCAAACGGTTACGAATTTCAAGGCGTGCGCCCCGCCCACGCCATCCCATCGGGATCCTTGCCCGCCGCAATGAGCTTCGTCGTTTTCCAACTCGCTAGGTCAATCTCCGCAACCTGGCCGCTGTGTTCGCAGCTCACATAAGCGACTCGCCCGTCGGGCCGCACCACGACCGCCTGCGGATAATTGCCCACATCCACATACCGCGCCACTCGCAGGTTCTTCAAGTCCACCACGGCAATCTTGTTCTGGTCCGGCTGCGTCATCAAAAGCCAGCGCCCGTCCGGGGTCGGCGCGCTGCCGTACCCGATTCCTTCGAGCGGCACCCACTTCGCCAGCGTATCCGTCGACGTATCGATCACCGCCATCCGGGGCTTCGTCTGGTCTGCCGTGAACACCCACTTGTCGTCCATCGAAATCGCTATCCGCTGCGTGTTCCCCGAGATGGGAATGATCTTGAGCACTTTGCGCGCCCGCATGTCCAGCACCGATACCGTGCCCGGCCCCACATTGGCTGTGTAGCCCCGCCGCCCATCGTGCGAAATGGCCAGCATGTGGCTCTGCGGCTGCCCCGTCGGAATTGAACCTACGATCTTCAGGGTCTTCGGATCGATGATCGTGATCGACTGATCCAGTTCGGTGGTCACGTACAACATCCCGTCCTTGTCATCAAAGACAGGCAGATGCGGCCGCACGCCGTGGTCCCAATCCACATGGCCCACCACCTTGTGCGCCGCGATATCGATCACCACCATCGCGCGCCCATCGGTTCCCGGGCTGCCGACTCCGGAATTGCCGTAGATGGGCACATAGGCCAGCCTCCCATCCGGCGAAGCTGCCACCTCGTGCCCCGTGATGCCGCCCTCCGGCACGCTGGCTATCAGTTGTCCTGAAGCCGGATCGATGATGCCCAGTTTCTGTTCGCCTTTCTCGGCAACCACCAGCCGGGCCTGCTGCGCTTGAGCGGAAACCCGCGTAACGAGAAAGCATAGGAACGACAGAAAAACTGAGAAGCGAATTGACTTCAAGGGAAGACCTCCGAAGGCTACAAGAGACTATATCGCAGCGCGGAATCGTCGCGCAGCACTGCTCTTTGAGAGGTTCTTTCCCGCTCCTGCTCCACGGCGATGAAGCGCCAATCGCATCGCCTTTGCGCAACTACAAAGTTGCCGATCGCGCCTGCTGCAATCGCCAGATCAAGTACGGTGTCACCGTCAGTCCCAGGATCACGAGGAAATGAACGAGCACCGCAGACGTGTCCTGAATTCCGAATCCCAGCGCCACGTGTCCCGCATCGGCCATGACCGTGGGACGACTTGCATGCACCTGGGCCGTCGCCGCAAGCCCGGCCAGCAGGATAAGGCTCACCGCGGGCCAGTACGTCTTCAGCCGCTGTCGTGCCGCCAGCAGCCCGATTCCCCAGCCGATGAAAAATGGCGCGCCAAAATAGATCATCCTGCCGGCCTGAAAATAGAGGTTCATGACGCGAAAGATCGGGCCAGGCTGCGTGGTAAAGGGCGTGACCGCCCCGGGAAGAAAGATCTGCCAGCCCGACCACAGAATCAACAGCGCAACAAACCACGCACATGCCAGCAGGGTCACCGGCACAAAACCGAACATGATCCATGGCGCGCGCGCGCTCCATGCCTGAAACTGGCGTTTCTCGATCATCTTCTGCGCCAGTTCATCCACGCTTCCCAGGCGCGTCAAAGCCGCTGCCTCCGCGGCCGCCTGGCTTCGTCCCGCGCGCATTTCCTCGGCTCGCAAATCAGCCAGGTGATCATCCAGCTCTTCCACGTAACGCCGCACATGCCGCGGCGCCACACCCGCCCGCAGCAGCCGCTCTCGCAGTTCATGGAATGGCTTCGCCATATCCCCCTCCTGCCAGCATGCTCTGGATCGCGGTTGCCAGATTCATCCATTTCGCCGAAAGATCGGCCAGCCGCCGCGATCCAGCGCGCGTAACCGAGTAATAGATCCGGCCGCGACCATTCACCATCCTGCGCCGCGACCGCACCGCGCCATCCTTCTCCAGCGCATGCAGCACCGGGTACACCACGCCTTCTCCGGCCGCAATCACTTCATTGCTGCGGCTCCTGATCGCCTGCACGATCTCGTACCCGTACATCTCTTTCTGCTCCAGCAAACGCAGAATCAGCAGCTCAGGAACCCCGTTCATGAACTCCGGATTGGACGCGCGCGATGTCATCTGCAAGGCATCATACCTTGAACTGCAAGGTATGGCAAGCCCTCTCAGCCTCTATTTTCCGGCCGCCCACGGATCGTAGGTTCCCACGCTCCACGAGTGGCCCTCGGGATCCTTCACTGAGAATTCGCGGCTCCCATAGTCCGTGTTTTGCAGCGCGCGAACGATGGTTCCACCGGCCGCCACGGCGCGGGCATGCACCGCATCGGCGTCAGCCACCACGATGTACGCGCTCCGCGTCTCCACTCCGCCCAGTTCCTGCGGCGTCTTGAACCCTCGTCCGTATTCATCATCCTTCTGTGATCCCAGCATGATCATGCCTGCGCCCAGCGTCAATTCCGCATGGGCAATGGATCCGTTGGGGCCGTCATATACAGCCTTCTGCTCGAATCCAAATACGCTGCAGAGCCATTCGATGGCCGCCTTGGCATCTCGATACCGCATCGTCGGCATAATGGTCGATTTCAATTCGTTTGTTGCGCTCGTCATAACCCCTCCATCGCGAAAGTGATTCGCTACCGCACCACTATGACCGCCCGGCCGCAATGTCATCTTGGAAAAATCGGAAATCGAATCGGAAATTTATTCGATCGCGATATGGTTCGCCCAGCGTGTGCGGCTCGCTGAATAAGTCGTCGCGTCGATTCCCGAAAACGCGCGAAACTCGTTGGCGAAATGCGACTGGTCGTAGTAGCCGCAATCGAGAGCCAGCTCGGCCCAGCGCACATCGACGCCTGCATGCAGTTGATGTACGGCCCGCTGGAAGCGCTGAATCCGGCACCACACCTTGGGCGCAAGCCCTACCTCTTCGCGAAACACCTGCGAGAAGCGCCGCTCGCTCCATCCCGTCTTCCGCGCCATCTCACGCACCGTCGCAATCGAGGGAGTTCGTTGAAATTGCCGCAGCGCAAACTCAACCTCGCCGCCACGCCCGCTCCGCGGCTGCAGAAGCCGCGCGGCAAATCGCTCGATCAGAAAACCCTCCAGGCACCCCAGCCGAGCTTGCGGAGTCGCAATTTCCTGCAGCCGGTCGCGCAACTCTCGCGCACCCCGGCCCCACACATCTTCAAGCCCCACGCTGCGGTTGCTGAACAGGTCAACCGCATCCGACGCAAACGCGGCGAACCCACCCGGCGCGAACACGATGCCGATCAAATCGGCCATGTCTGACCCGTCGATAATCTCGTAGATCGACCGTGCTCCCACAATCAGTGCCGGCGGCATGCGCTCGTCGCCCGCGCCTTCCGGGCAATCGAGCAGAAAATCACGTTCCAGGTTCAGGATCACCTGCACCGAGCCTGTGGGCAGCACACGCTCGCGACGATGCGTTGCCGGCCGAGCCTGTGCATACCATAGCGCGCGGATGAATCCGTTGAGCGGCGCAGCGGGAATGCGCTCAAGGTAAAGCAAAGTGACCTCGTGCTCCTTATATCATGATGTCGCCACGGCAGAGTACGCCACCCCAGACCAGTCATCGGGGTATGCTGGCCTGTATGGGCCTCCCGCCTGACGACTCCGAACTCGTCCAGATTCTCGATGCCTCGCTGGCTGAGGCCGCTCGCCGCGCGGGCCCGTGGCTGGCCTGCCGTCCCGGATGTACCCAATGCTGCCACGGCGCCTTCGCCATCAATGCGCTCGATGCGCTTCGCCTTCGTACCGGCATGGAAGCATTGCGCGTCTCGGATCCCTCCACCGCGGTTGCAATTGAAACCCGCGCTCGCGCGTGGCTCGCCGAATACGGCCCTGCGTTTCCCGGCGATCCCGTCACCGGAATCCTCGGCACATCCGATTCCGACCAGGCCCGCTTCGACCAGTTCGCCGACGACGCCCCATGTCCCGCGCTCAACCCTGCCACCGGCTTGTGCGATGTCTATGCGGCGCGCCCCATGACTTGCCGCCTCTTTGGCCCGCCCACGCGCATGGGCGACGGAGCCGAACTCGGTTGCTGCGAGCTCTGCTTCATCGGAGCCTCCGAATCGGAAATCGCGGCCTGCGAAATGCCCGTCCCCCACCGGCTCGAATCACGCCTCCTCAGCGACATCGACTCCGATTCAACTGCCGAAACCGTCGTCGCCTTTGCTCTCCTGCGCTGAAATCTCCCTCTCCACAAGTCTGCGGACCTCGGCAAGATTCGCCCCGCACTCCGCCCGTCCGTCATACAATGGACACCCGGACCCGGCACCTGTCGCCTGACGCCCATGCCCGTTGCTCAGCTCACCCTCGAACTCCGCATTGAACACTCCCAGTCGCTCAAAGACCGCCGCCAGGTGGTTCGGTCCATGAAGGATCAGTTACGCCAGGGGTTCAATATCTCCATCGCAGAGCTGGATGAGGCCGTGACGTGGCAATCGGCAACCCTTGGAATCGTCGCCATATCGCATTCGCGCAGCTACCTGCACGGCCTCATTGAAGAGGTTGAGCGCGCCGCCCGGCGCATCGCCAACGAACACGGTGCCGAACTCGCCGACAGCTTCTGGGATTACGTCGAAACCTGACCGACCTCCGTCCGTCTGCAAGCTGCGCTTGCAATCACTCGATCGTCAGCTCAACTTCCGTTTTCTGCGTATTCTGCCCGGCCACGATCCACCACCGGCCTTCGCGCTCCGCCAGCACCAGCGTCATCACTCCCTGCCGGGGATGGTGCATGATCCAGCCATCCGGTGGTTGCGCGCCCTCCATCTCCCAGTCGCTCGTGCAAATCACCACCCCCTCGGCGATCATCTGGGTGCGATTCGTCATCCGCGTGATCCTGCTGTCTTTGAAGATCGACCGATGCATCACGATATGTCCGCGCTCTATCTCCGCGTGCCCGCGCCATTCCTGTCCAATAGCATTTACATACACTGCGTCCGCCGCAAATTGTGCCGCGTACGTCACCATGTCATGGCGGTTCCAGCTATCTTTCACCAGAGTCAGCAGTTCTTCCACGGTGGATGCATGAACAGCGAGCATGATGTCCCCCTGTATCTTCCCGTCTGAAACCGGGAAACTTGACCACCCAGCATACTCAGATGCCGATCCTTCCCGGCGGTCTGCCCGCGACCTCGCAAAGTCATTCCCCTGCCCAGGCGATCCGAAAACCTGCATTGAAAATCCATTGGCGGAGAAATCTTTCGTCTGCTACCCTTTCTCGCACGTACCGGCGGCATCCCCGTTCCGCATCCGATTGCGATTCAATCTCGATTCGCGGACACACGCTCTTTTGCCGGACTTCAAAAATCCCGGAGGGCAACCATGGCAACTGATCCGACTCCCGCTTTGACCGTGTTCCTCACTCAGATGGTCGGGCTCAGCGTGGCCGCGGAGCGAGTCACTGAGACGATCAAGCAATGGACCGCGCCGGCCATGTCAAAATTAAGCGCGTCGCGCACCGCCGCTCTTGTCCAGTCAGTTGCCATCCTCAGCGGCGTCTTCGTCACTGCGCTCAGCGGGCTCAATCCCTTGAGCATTCCCGGCGCACAGGCATTCGACTGGTTCAATCACGCCAACTGGCTCAACTGGTTCGTCTCCGGAATCCTTGTCTCCGGCGGATCGGCCTTCTGGAACCACCTGCTCGACATACTCCAGGCAGTCAAAGTGCAGCGCGAACAGCTCACCCAGAATCTTGTCTCTACTTCCGCTGCGGTCAGCGCCGCCGCCCTGGCCGTCAGCACGTCCGTGCCGGCATTAAGTAGTGGCCCTGCCGGCACTCCTTGAAGCCCGCAGCCAATCCTTCTCAGCGAGGAATCGTAGCGTACCGGCCCGACTTCGCCCACATCCAGCCTCCGCCTGCCGATAGGTTCGCGGGATCCTTCACCACAAACAGCAACACCGTCTGCGCGCCAAAGCACTGCCGGTAGATCTTCGTTGCCGCCGACCCTGCATCGCCAAACTCCACATCGATTTCAAACTGCTCTGGTACATTCTCAATCCGGAACACGCCCATGCTGCCCTCCGGCGCGATCTCGTGGAGTCCACCACCCCCAAAGGTCGCTCGGCCGTCCGCGCTCTCGCCTATGTTGTAGTGCGGATTGGTCTCGCTCTGCAGCTTCAAATCTGCTGCCACCTGGAACGCGCCGTTCACCGGCTCCAGCGTTCCTGCTTTGACCACCCGGAACACCATGCCGCAGTTCTTCGTCGATGCGGGACCGGTGGTCGCGCTCACAAAATCCCGGCTGTTGGCGCCCGTCAAGGCCGCAATCGCATCCGCCCCCGCTACCGCTGTTCCGCTGCCCTGCTCCGAGGTCACCGCTCCGCCCTGGCCGCAGCGCGACGGAACCGCGAAAACCGACGCCGGAGGCGCTGTCAGGCTCACCGCCGTCACTTCCATCAGAGGCACCGGATCGCCGGCCAGCGGAACCCGTTCCGCCTTCACCACCAGTCCCGTCCGCGCATCCACCCAGACTCTCGTCGACCCGCCCTGGTTCGGCGCATCCAGCACACTGGTCGTAAACCCGTTCACTACGGCTGACCCGATTTGCGTCGCACTCGGACCCGTCAGGCTGGCCCCGCCGCCAAACGGGTCGCCCCAGTCCTTCGAAAACGATCCCACCACGCACGGAGCCGCCGGGTTCGCCGGATCCCACATGATGCTTTCCTTCTTGTCCAGATCGAAGAACGTCCTGGTGCGGATAATGTGCGATCCCGACACTTCCCTCGGCGACGTGCTCTCGTCCACAAGCGCCTTCTGCCCCAGCCGGTACGTAATCGTCACCGTCCCCGGACTCACCATCGGTTTCTTCGCGGTCACCGTGTAGGCTGTCGGCGACTGCGCAA
>DATKPJ010000166.1:0-2553 GCA_035524195.1 Occallatibacter sp. | reverse complement strand
TTGTGGTCGCCATTTTGCTTACGGTTGTTTCTCGGTCTCTGTTGTCTCGGTACGCCGAGATCGTCTGGCCAGTTCTGGTGTATCCGAGTTTGACGGCCGTGTTCACATTCGCTTTGTGGATTGTTCTGTTCCGGTGAATTTATGACGACTGTTCCCTTGGACAAAGAAATGGTTAAGAAGGCAGGCCAAAATCAAGCGCGCAAGTTTGGTGGCGTTCCGCCAGAGACTGGGAGATGGCGCAAACCTCTGGGTCGCACAATCAGTATCGCCATCATGGCGGCCGCAGTGATCCTTGGACTCGCCGTACTTTACCGCGAGAACTACCATCCACGGACCGAAGATGCCGAAATATTTGCTAATTTCATCGGCATAGCTCCCCAGGTCGACGGCCCTCTCATCCAGCTGAACGTGAAGGATAACCAGTTCGTCAAGAAAGGCGAACTACTGTACGAAATTGATGAACGCCCTTATCAATATGCCCTCGAAAACGCAATTTCGGAGCAGAGCACCCTGGAAGGTCAAGTCGGGGACGAGCAACGGAAAATAGAGGCGTTGGAGAGCGCAGTCTCCGTCGCACAAGCGAACATTCAAAGCTCGGAAGCCGACGTGGTCAACGCGGAACGTGGCGTCGACCGGGCGCGCGCCGAATGGACTTATGCGAACAATAATTTGCACCGCCTCGAACCATTGCTGGCCAAGCAGTTTGTCACGGTGGACGAAGTGGATAAAGCGAGATCTTCTGCAACTGCAGAAGTTGAAGCCCTGAGGCAAGCTGAATCTCAATTGCAGGTGGCGAAGGCGGAATTGAGCTCTGTCTTGGCGCAGCACGAACAGGCCAGGCATGCGGTTACAACGCTCGAACCCTTGATCAATCAGCGTGGGGCAAGAGCCGCAGCGGTGAAGAAGGCTCGCTACGATTTGGATAACTGCCGCGTGTATGCGCCATTTGATGCTCGTGTGACCAACCTCACGATTTCCGAAGGTGCTTATGCGCACGTGGGCCAGCAAATGTTCACCCTTATCGATGCCCGCACCTGGTGGGCGGTTGGTAATTTCCGAGAGGGACAGCTCAAGCGAATTACGCCAGGTATGCGAGCTGATGTCTATCTGATGTCGATGCCGAATCTTCGCTTTGCTGGTGTGGTAGATAGCATCGGATTCGGCGTCACTCCGGACCCCGATAAAATTGGCAGCTTGCAGCCGGGCCTTCCCGACCTGCAGCGCACGCTAAACTGGGTTCATCTCGCGTCGCGCTTCCCGGTCCGCGTACGGGTCGAGAATCCCACCCCCGACCTGTTTCGAATCAGTGAGTCTGCCGTAATCACGATTCGGGGCAACTAAAATGGCCACCCTCGCCCAAAGCCTGCCCCACCCATCCGGCGCCCTAACCTGGCTGCGAGAATTTCTCAAAGAGGAACTTGCGCCTTACCCAGGCAGGGCTGCGCTTGTCGGGAGGATGACGCTTGCCGCCACCCTCATCGTGATTGTCGGAATGACATTCCGCATTCCGTACAGCTGGCAAGGTGCGGTTTACGCTCTCATGGTTTCTCGGGAAAACACTCGAGCCACGCTGCAATCTGCAGCGACGCTATTCCTGGTGACCGGGTTCGGCGCTGCCTATCTCTTAGCATCTGTTTGGTTTGTTATCAATATTCCCCTGCTTCATTTTCTCTGGGTTATCGCGACTTTGTTTTTCGCTTTCTATGCGGTGAGCGTGCTGACGAACTACACAGCGGCTGTGGCGTTCGTCAACCTGACCGCCGTTGGAATTCCACTGTGGGATCGGCGTGTACCAGCCGAAACGAGTGTGGAGGATACACTTTGGCTGTGTTTAGCCGTATTGGTGGCGGTGGTGATCACTGCGGCTGTAGAACTCGCCTTTGTGCGACTGCGTCCGGGAGACGAGGTCGTCTTTCCCATGGGTGACCGATTGTCTGCAGTCGAAGATTTGTTGACTTGCTACGCTGAGGGCCGCACCGTAGATCCTGGTATCGAGCAGAAAGTAATGCGGCTGGGCACGCTGGGAACATCATTATTGCGGAGGGCGTTGCGGCGCGGCGCTTATTCGCCCGAGTATTCCGTCGAGATGGGTGGTGTCGTAGCGCTCGTTGGCAGGCTCGTCGATCTTTCAGCGACCTTACCGCAGCTTAACATGGACCTTTCCCACAGCGACCGGAGGCGATTCGGCAACTTGGCTTTGGCTGTCCAAGGCATTCGGGATGATCTGATGAGGCGGCGGATTCCGGGTCCGGTTCGCTTCGATACAGATGAAGGATCTGCCCCCTTCGTGCCATTACTGGGCGAGATGGAGCATACAGTCACTCTTATCCCCCAGGCGTTTGTGGATTGCGGATCAATCCAACCCTACTTGGCAATAACAGAGGATATAGGGCACCGAACACTCCTTGCCCCCGACGCTTTCCGCAACCCTGAGCACCTTCAGTTCGCGCTCAAAGGCTGCCTGGCCGCGAGCGCTTGTTACGTGATCTACAATGCGATCGCATGGCCGGGCATCAGCACGGCCGTGACCACATGCCTGCTGACCGCGCTTTC
>DATKPJ010000165.1:0-15316 GCA_035524195.1 Occallatibacter sp. | reverse complement strand
CGAAGTTGAAGCCCGATGACTACGACTCACACCGCAAGATGATGCCTGCGTATCGCCGAATGCTTTCAAAATGGCGGAAAGCGGGGGACAGGCACAAACTTACGCGCAAGGAAGCTGCCTCCATCGTGGCAGCGGCGCCGCTGGGGCTCGGCACAAGGTCTAGGAGTTTGTTGAAATTCGACATTACCGGCTCATAGTTGCCGTGGATCACTGCCGTTTCTCGGTTTTGATTGCATCTGAGGCCGAGGCGGAAGGCGGGCGCGGGAGCGAGCTGCGCAGCTGGTGCGGTGATCAGACGGCTTCGGCACTGAACATCAGCTTCGGCAGGCGCAGCAGGTTGTGGGCAGCGCAACTGAAGACGAACAGCCAATCGACCTTGCCAAGTCCTCGCAGCTTCGTCTGTCGCAGTGGGCCGGTCTGTTTCAGCCAGGCAAAGCTCTTCTCGATCAGCCAGCGGCGGCTGAGGCTGATCGCGTAGCCCGGCTGTCGGGTGGTACGGCGATCCAGACTGCTCCGCTGGTTGGCGGCCACGTGCGGGGTCACATTCAGTTCCCGCGCCGTGCGCACAAAATCCTTCGTGTCGTAAGCCTTGTCTGCACCCACCGTGATGCGCCGCCTGCGTTTGCGTTGCAGTCGCTGCAGCATCAGCAGCGCGGCATCGCGTTCCCCGTAGCCATCGGCGTGCGTGACCATGGCAGCCGCGATCAGCCCGTTGCGGTTTTCCACCAGGGCGTGACCCAGATAGCTCAGCTTCGATTCCTTGCCGTAGCTTTTCTTATAGAGCCGCGCATCGGGATCGGTGGTGGACTGGTGCGTCCGATTGGTTCGCTTCTGTCCATGGAAGTTGGTACCGTCGCCGCCCGAACCATCCTTCGGCCGGAAGCTCTTCTGCGAAGCCCACGCCTGGATCAGCGTGCCGTCCACGGTGAAATGCTCATCGGACATGAACTTCTTCGCCTGGCGGTTCACCTCGGCAAAGAAGTGCTGCGCCACTTCGGAGTTCAGCAGGCGATCCCTGTTTTTCGAGAACACCGCGTGGTTCCACACCGCGTCGTCCATGCCCAGCCCCACGAACCAGCGGAACAGCAGGTTGTAGTCGATCTGCTCCACCAGCAGCCGCTCCGACCGGACGGAAAAGAACACCTGCAGCAGCAGTGCCCGCAGGATGTACTCCGGAGCGATCGAAGGCCGCCCCGACTCCGCGTAAAGCGCATCGAACTCCGCGCTCAGCGACCGCAGCACGGTGTCGGTCACCTTCCGCACTTCACGCAGCGGATGATCCGCTGGCACCCGCTGCTCCAGTGAAATGTAGCTGAACATCCCGTCCTGAATCCGCTCGTCTCCGCGCATGTCCATCAGACGATTCAGAACCACAACGCGCCGCGCAGCAGGAACCTATTTCAACAAACTCCTAGAAGGACCACTTGGCCGTTGCGAACTCCGCGACCGTAAGATTCTCATTGATATCGAACCTCATCGCAACGACAGGGAAGTTCGTGCCACGATGCTGCACGAGATGGCGCACGCAGCCGCGGGCAGATGCAGCGTCGCGCATGGTTATAAGTTCTGGGAGCAGATCGAAGGCTTGTTGGCCGAGCGAGCTCCCATCACCATTTCTTGTGCTGAGACACCAGGCTTGCAGATACTGGCTAATGCAGTACCACGCCGGTTTCCACTAGCTCGAAAAGCGGTAGAAAGACTGGAAGCACGGAGAATTCGAGAGCTGGAAGAGCTCGACTTCGATGGCGATGAGGAAGTTATTGATGAAGAGTATCTGATCGAGCGATTTGATGACGCAGCGACGGATTATCTCGCAAAACGAACTTCTGTCCCTCCTGACGAATGATCAATACGGAAGGGCTGGACGGATGTCCGGCTCTTGATCGGCTCCACTTATGGACTACTTGACGTGGGAGGGCGCCCGAAGAGCAAATGGGCGGCCCAAATTCTTATCAAAGGACGAATGGCATTTGAAAGAAAATGGCGACTTGTGAATGCAAGGCTGAAGTCGACTGCGAAGCCAGGCCTATCTATATGATCCAGGCGGGACAAATTCCACACCGCCTTCGGCGAGGTCTGCACTGGGTGATTTTGGTTCTACCTGTGTCGTTTAACATTCGATCTTGCCTGTTTTAATGCGCCGACTCAACGCCCGCCATGGGCTGCATCTCTTGGACACTCTCGACAACAGGCGAGCCAGGGTTCCTTGGGCGCGGGTGACATGGATTCCAAAAACCGCTTCATCTCACTTCAGCTACGCCTCTGTGTTTCCCAATTGGTCTAGATGCAGAGTGCGCCGCCATCATTGATGAACGTCGATAATAGCCACGTTTGACCGACGGTATCCGTGATCGCAAGCACCTTTTCACCGATGCAGTGGTCGGTAGACGATGTCAAACATACTTTACCCCCTGCATCGAGAGCGCGCTTTAACGCCGTATCGAGATCCTCCACCAACAATTCCATTGCTGCGCTGGTATTCCGAAGTGCTAACGGAGGATCTTCCTCTACTTCCTGGTCTGTTGATTCCGCTTTCGAAATCACCAAGAGAGAATCGCCTAACCGCAAGTGCGCATGTGATGTGGTTCCGTCGGCCAACCTGCCCTGAACGACAATTTGTGCGTCGAATGCCTCCCTGCAAAAGCGCACGGCGGCATCTACATCGGGAACGATAATACTGGGGACGATTCGCGATTCTATAATTGCAGCAGTGTGATTCGACGCCATCGATCACTCTCCTAAAAGAGCAAGAATTCAGTTTCGACATGACGCTTGTTGCCATGCCTCAACCTTCGGCTGGCACTACTTGCCGTTGTTCGATAAGGCGATAGGAGTCAGCCATTCTTGCTGAACAGCTCCAGATCGCTCGGGGCGGACATCACTGGGAATACTCGCGATGCGCAGCAGGCCGACCGTCAGCTTCTTACCATTCGCGGGACCATGGGCGACCCTGAAGACTGCAAGCGATTTGAGATTGAAGGACACCATCACTCCTCCATTTTACATCATTGATGGTCCAGCGACGGACGGCTGCCTGCCTTCGGCGGAATCGTACTCGGAGTTTAGCGTTCGCTTTTCCGAAGCACCCTCGCAGAGTTGCTCAAGCACCGCAAATCCCACATCTCGCTCAACATCCCGTACTTCTGCCTTCGGCACTTCCGCCCAATCGTCGAAGTTCTGGAGCGTTATATGAGCTACCTCACGAGGATGAGTTCCCCTCGATTCACGTAAGAGAGCGAGCGTTTTCGGGTAGCAATGGAGCAGCGTGGAGATACAACGAGTTTGAAGCAAAAAAGATTGCCACTCCCCCTCTTCAACATACCTGGAGTGAAACGGAAAGAGCTGAGGATGAGATTCCGCAAACGGATTCGATTCAGCCACGTCTGGCAAATCCATCATGATTTGAGCTTGCAAACGATCGGGTTCAAATCGAAAATCGCTTCTGCGATATGCGACAGTACCGGCGTAGAGGCTTAAGGGATTCAGAAGTGTAAATGCACCCGCCACTCGCGCCTCAAGTGCGGCCAACACGGTCTCGTCGAATCCAGGACCAGCCTCATGAGAAAAGGGCGCAACGAGAAATGCAAAGGTCGGCCGTATCCCCGCCTCCGTGAGCTGGCGGGCTTTCGTGGTTATCGGGGTTTCACCACGGAGAAACGCCTTCTGAAAGGCCCGTTCGGCTACCGTGCCGACCGCATCGACCCCACAGAATACCTCTGTACAGCCAGCCTGCCCCATCATCTCGATCACGTCCTCGTTCATCTGTGGAAACGTGGCGTAGCAAGACCACGTGATGCCACTCTCCAGATGCATCAATTGCCGACATAATTCCTTCGCACGGACCCGATCGTTAAGGAAGTTGTCTTCCACAAACCAGACATGCTTGATCCCGAATTCGGAAAGGTGCGACATTTGTTCCAACACTTGAGGAATTGGGAAGTTGCGCACAGCAGAATAATGCCCCGGTGAGTAACAAAAGGCGCATTTGAAGATGCAGCCCCGCCCCGTCTCAAAGTTCAGCATACGGCGTGGATTGACATAAAAATATCCTGGCAGATGTAATTGATCCAGCACGGCAGGCGATAGTTGCAGATCATTGCTTCCGACGCGTGTACCCGGCTTGAGCATCTCTGCGAACGACTGCTCCGCTTCGCCGCTTAGAACTACATCCACCCAAGGGTAGAGAACTGCGACCCGGTCAGCGATCGCGGAAAAGTGAACTCCTCCCAAAACAACTTGACAAGCTGGCCGGACCCGTTTGAGACGCCGGCTCAATTCGAGCGCAATGTGCGAATCAACGGCCATTGAAGTAAAGCCATAAATTGAAGCATCGATGTCCAACAGTCTCTCAAGAGCGGTGTCATAGAAACTAGCGCGAAGTGCTGGGTCGAGATGCCAAAGTAGGTTGAAATCTTCAATAGTTGCTTGCCATCCGCATCGCAATGCCACTTGTGCCAGACGTATCAGCCCGAGCGGCGGTGCCAATTCCTCGCAGTCGAAGTTGGTTCGCGGCGGATTGATAAGAACGACTCTCATGGTGCCTCGGTTCAAGTCCTACGACCGCTCCCCACATCAAAGCCGGATGATCGTCGCGATAGTCGCGCTTGCCAGATCCTTCGGTGCGATTGCGAATACAGATTCGGGCGTACCGGCAGCTGCCCAAACTGTTTCGTAGACAAATAATTCTTCATCCATCCACGTCGGGAGTCGCGAAGAATGTCCGAGCGGGGGTACGCCACCGATTGCAAACCCTGTGCACTCTCTGACAAAATCCGGTTTCGCCCGTTGAATTGATTCCCCGGCCAGCACGCCGAACGACGCCTCGTTGACACGATTAGGTCCGCTAGCAAGGATCAGATAGGGCTTGCCGCTCTCAATTCCCTGGAATACAAGTGACTTGACGATCTGCCCGACGGTACACCCGATGGCGGATGCAGCATCTTGTGCCGTGCGTGTAGTGGCTGGCATTTGAAGCACAGCCACTGGAAGGCCTAGGGCTTCCAAAGCGGTTTGGACTCGGCTCGCACTCGTTTTCAGGGCACCCTCATCTGCCATTTCATTTTCCCCCTATTGGGCTTAGACGATCTTCTTCATTGATCAGGCTTTCCCCAAGTTGGACGGTGTTTTCTGGACGGATCCCAGGAATGGGTGTGTGGCTGACAACTACGAAGGCTGTTCCATCCTTGCGCAGGGAACTTAGAATCCTGCCGCAACGATCTGCATTCACCACATCCAAGTTATTAATTGGCTCATCCAATAGCACTACATTTGGCCGTTTCCGTCTCGCCAATAACGTTAGTAAATTCAAAACCTGCCTCTGCCCACCTGATAGCAAGTGTGCAGGTTGATCCATCACCTGCTGGCGAAAATTTCCCCGTTCGATTACGTCGGAAACATAATCGCTAACTTGCCTGCGCAATGCCTTTCTCCAAAATGCTGTGTGGCCTCCCATGGCAGCGAGGGCCAAATTCTCGGCCGCAGTAAGCGACCCAACCACCCCCCGTCGCGAGTCTTGATCAACATATGCAATCTCGCTTATGCGCCATGGCCGATTCCCCGTTACATCAGTCTCCCCTTGGAAAATGCGACCATCGGATGCACCTTCCAGAAACCCGCCAATCAAGCGCAGGGCAGTAGTCTTGCCGGATCCATTTCCGCCCCTCAGTTCGATCACTTGGCCTGGGGATACAGTGAAACTTAAGGAACGCAACGCATCGATATCGGTAGCTGGATATCGGTAAGAGAGCGACTCCACCCGCAGCGGTTGCATGTCATCTCCGGGCTGTTTTGGCTTCTTCCGCAAACTGAAGAGCGCGGTTATCCCGCTTCCGGGTTGGGCCGCCGCCAGCGCGACCATGCAGACCAAGACTATCTGAACGACTTCTGATGGGAGGCTCAGTCGTTGAGCTAAAGTAACCAGTGCAAAAAAAGCCACTCCACCGAGTATCGCGCCGCTGGTTTCAAGAAGACGCGGCTGAAGTCCCGGAACACACTTGCGCAACAGCCACCTAAGGCCGGAGAGCAGCTGTGTTCCAAGGATAAAGGCCACGAGTCCCGTGACCAGCACATCGAAGCCTCTTTGCGCGTTGGC
The DNA here is from genome assembly GCA_035524195.1 of Occallatibacter sp. GTDB lineage: Bacteria > Acidobacteriota > Terriglobia > Terriglobales > Acidobacteriaceae > Telmatobacter. Next base: position 9,225 of record DATKPJ010000165.1, on the reverse strand, counting down.
GGCCCCCTCTTTGAAGCTGACAAACCCTCCAGCTATGGCTACCACTCCGTTTCCAATACAGAGGGCAAGCACTTTATAGTGCCTCGGTGAGAGCGCCTGGCGCTTGAGCGAATTCTCACCCGCGTCTTCATCCTCAAGGGCTCGCAAAGCGAGGCCAGTCTCTGAGTCTAGAAGCCAGTCCAGACCTGCCTTTATGGTGAAAACAGCAATGAAGAAAACTCCAATCGCCCAAGGGTGCCAGCCTATTCCCGAAGTCAAAATCAAGCGGTCCCGGCTCTCGAATGGCGAGAGAACGGTGACCTTGTCACCGTAGGCGATAGTAGGAGTAAGAAGGATGACATTCAATGCGTAGAGACCAAATGAACTCAAGATGCCCGATAGCAGCTTATCTATCCCGAGTACCGTATAGAAGAATGCTGTAATTGCACCCGCAGCGGCACCTGCAAGGGCGCCGGCAAGAAGTGCGGCATACGGATTCCATCCAGCGTTAACAATAGCGGTTGCAGCAACTGCAGCACCAAGTACAAACGAACCACTAGCCGTCAGGTCGGGCATTTTCATGTATTTGGCTGTCAAGACGAAGCCAAGGCACACCATTGCATATGGCAGGCCGTCATAAAGCGCGTCATTCAAATATGAAAGGATTTCGAACATTTCACGCCGCCTCCTTTTTAATGTGCGCGCAGAGCGGACATAGCCTCTTAATAGGTATGCTTGACCTGTGCCGCGAGAGTTGGGGGCAACTTGATGCCGAGTATCTTCAACGATCTGCTATTGATTTCGAGTTGACCGTCTCTCATCGAGGCTACAGGAATGTCTCCTTCTCTTTCGCCGCGTAGGACGCGTTGCACGAGGTGTGCCCCTTCGATCCCTACTTGGGTGTAGTCGACCGTGACTCCGGCCACTGCGCCGGCCTTGACCGAGCTTGAATCGGCAGCAAAGAAGGGCTTATGCGCGTCAAGTGCCATTTTTGCCAGCATTGGAGCGGCCTCGAACATTCCGTTATCGGCGCCCACCATGATAGCGTCGTTACCTCGTATCAAAGCGCGGGCTAGAGAAGGAAGCTGATCGGTACTTGTCACGGCGCGGGCGTCGATCACGAAGCCATATTTTGCTGCTAAGGCTTCAACCTGGCGACTGGAGTAAACTGCGGGCTCCTCATTCGGCGAGTACGGAAACCCTATTCGCTTGGCTCCCGGAGGAACCAGCTGCCTGATTAATGCCAGCGTCCTTTCGAGGGGCGGCACGTCGCTAACTCCGGTCGTGAATTCTGGTCTCTCCAGCGTCTTTGCCAAGCCGGCTCCACATGGGTCAGTGACCCCAATGAATACGATCGGCAGCGCTGCTGGCGCGTTCTTGAGGGCCTGCTGCGATACCGGCGTGGTGATGGTTGCCAGGACGTCCGGCCGCATAGAAATGACGCCGTTGAGCATTGAGCTGATTTGGGTTTCATCACCGTTGGCATGGCGCTCAATGATCTCCACCGGCTTGCCATCAAGCTCCGTTCCCATGCCGGACCGAAAGCCTGCCACTATCTGACTTATCAGCTCATGAGGACCAATGTAAGTGATAGCAACTTTCAATAGCTGGGTATGTTTGGTCGCGTGTCCACAGCCAACGAGCGAAAGAGAAGCCAGAACAATTGCCATCTTCAATGCCCAAGTCACGTGCTTCATCGCAACGCCCCCTTTAGCCATCTTGTTTCGACCCTTGATAGTTATCTGCCGCCAGTCTGATCTTTGGACCTGCACAACTGCACATAGCAGAGAATTCAACATGCAGCAATTTGCATGCAGAAGCTGCACGTATTGTTGCGTTCGCATGGTTTCGTAGATGGATGACTGGTTGTTGATGTGGCCAATGTGAAGTTGACGCCAGTGTGCCAGTCAACTCATGGTATCCGTCAAAGCCCACTTCACCTTCGAGAACAATCCAACTTTGCTTGCCCCAGGGACCTAAGGTCGAATCCAGATAGGGTAGCTCTTGGTCGGGTTTCAGGCCGCTTGCCAGCCGAATTTGGGCGCCCTTTTCCATCTCATAGATCCGGAGGTGAACCCAGTGTTCATAGCACGGGAAGTAATTGAGCACCGACCTGTGGTACACGCCGCCCATACCGGAATGCTGATTCTGATTCTGTGTGGGAGGCATAATGCTGTATGGAAGATACTTATCGAGCTCGGAAGGAACCATTCGATCCGGCCGGAATGCCGGATCTGGGAAGTGACTAGGAATGCCAAGATCGGAGAGGTCAAGTCGAACCTCTTCTGCAATCAGTTCTAGGGTCTTGATGCTGAGATTGGTGGCTCCACGTTCCAGTCGCCAAAGATAGCTTGGATGAAGGTTCACCCTCTTCGCCAAGTCTGTGATCGAATACCCCGATCTGGTTCGAGCCAGCTGGAGCCGACCGGGAATGTCAGATAGGAGCAAGATTGCCCGGGTTGGATCTTCCAGTTGTTTGGATGTGATTTTCCCGAGCCCGTCCGACGACTCAGGATGACCAGATTGTTGATCGACCTCTCCATCTCCATCGGCAGTCTCGCCGGATTTTCTCACCGGATTACGCGACTCGATGGGAACAGTCGAGCCGGACAGATGCCGAATCACCATCCAAACAGTGGTAGCCTCGTCCCCAATGCACCTGTTTCGATGCGGGACATTGGGAAGGATCCTGATGGCTTGCCCTTCGAGAACCGTGCCAATGCAGGATTCTTGCTTGGATTGCGCACGTGGCCAATAGAAGTCGTAGTCGACACCATTCTTATAGGCAAAGAGAACCTCCTCGCCGCTATGGCTAGATCTCCATGTTGGCGGATCACCGGGCGCCACCTTAGCGCGAAATAACCTGTACGCGGGCTCGCCCCATACCTCGGGAATTTCGAAATCCTCGTGTGTAACGTTTTCGCCGGGATTGTCGGCCCGATGCTTGTCCTTCGGATGGGGAATGGTGAACGATTCCGTTACGTCCGACCTGAAGGCGTGCACTAGGTCTCGTCTAGCCTGAGGTTTTCCAAGCAGGAATTGTTCCCCATACCAACCGATTGATTCCCTCCCCGGTCCCCTAGAAATCTGCCGTGCCACGTTTCTTCCCTCCAAGTCTCGACACGAGAAAAATATCCCAAAAAGACAAGGATAGCAAGATTTTTGCCCCATTACAAAATAATTTCATAATTAGCGATTGACAATACTGCAAAAATCGTGTAATTTGACCTCAAACGCGACACTCTACATCGTAAGGATACACCTTTTGGGGCATATGGTTCGACTTCAATGAGAATTCCCAAGATGAGCCGGGGCCTTGGGAGGTGGAGGAGGCCGAGGCTCTTCGTGGGGATTGCCAAGGGCCCAGGATTTCTGGAAATGACCCGGCGCCCAAGTCTGAATGAGCTTTCGAAGCCCTTCGAACACCAAGCAGGTGAGCAGAAAAGTGGCAGATAACAAAAATACTTGAGCGACAACGATTGACAGGAGGCACGATGTACGTTCCGAGTAAGAAGCAACGGGCCCTGATCAAGCAACAGTTTGCGGAGGACAACCTCGCTACTCCGTTCAGCAGTTCTCAGCCATCGACACCGGCGACCTTCGAGCCAGAAGTAGCCCTCCTTATTGATAGCCAAAATGCCTACCACGCGGCCAAAAAATCTGGCGAATCGACGCGCCCCGACTACTCAGGGATTCGCGACATTGCCGCGTCCTATGGTCGTTTGGGACGCGCCCAAATCTTCGTCACTACCAGCTTTAAAAATCCCTCCCGTTGGGAACCTGAATTTTCCGTTGTGCGCTCGACCGATCAGGATGTGGACTACTGGTTGGTCACATATGCCGTTGAGGCCATTGCGGCCGGTGTAAAGACCCTGGTTGTTGTGTCCGGCGACCATCGGTTCCTTGAGGTCGCCGACATTTGTGTGCGCCTCGGCATTCGATTCATCGCGATCGGTGTACCCGAGTGCACCAGCCGTCGTCTAAAGACGGATTTTGAATTTCACCCGATGCCCACGGTTAAGGTGCCGGCAGCGGCGGCTTAGCCGTTTCGGCAATGGTCCAGCCATCTGTTTGACAACGAAACCGCACCCAGCAAGGACTTTTTCTCCGAATGCGAAGGGGGACCTTAGATGGCAAGTTCACTATTGAGTTCGAAAGTCCGTGCCCAACGGCCCGAATCTTCAGTTCCAGTTCGACGGCAAACGGCCGTATCCACACCTCAAACTCGCCCAACAGCGCAGGCTCTTCTGGGATTCAGTTTTGAATTTCTCGTTACGGAAGACGGGCAGATAGCTCAACATTCAGAACTTCCCGATGGCGAGGTGTGAGCATGACTCAGCAAGCCCCCGATCAGTTGGCCATTGCTAAGCCGTGCACGGAGCTAGGCGTAAGACGCATCGAATTGTCGGTTCGGAAATCTCCAGTCGAGGTCCAACTGGGCGTCGGGCCTGCTGCGCACATCCCCACACGAGTGCTGGGATTTTGCGCCTGCGCAGTTGATGCCCTAACTATTGCCGAGCGAATGGTGGGTAAGCCCGTTAACGTGCGCGTGTTCTCATCCGCTTTGAAAATCGCACATTTGTCTGGTGGTTTACCTGATCCGCCTCTCTTCCTTCCCGCAATAACGGCGCTAACTTTAGGCTTGCGGCTTGCTGGTTACGCCGGCCCGATTTCTGCTGATCTTGCGTCTGGAATACGCGAGGTCCCAACGGAGCTCACGTTGTTTCCGATCCCAGAAATCATTCGAACCTTCTTGTGGCAGGCATCGGATCACAATGGCAATGGCGCAGACCCTCTTAGCTATGCTGTCGAACACGCCGGTCAGTCGATGTACGGCGACCTCAGAGATCCTCACGAGCCGGAGTACCTCAGAATAACGATCGGCGGCAGGGCAGAGGCACGATTCTGGTCGATTCGTCAACAAGTCGCAATGCTGGCAGAGAGGGAAGGTTACTCTGTTTCACCGAGCTTCGGATTGATTCTCAGGAGTTTGAAGCGCCCTTGGTATTCTCCAACGCCGGAAGAACCCCTTTTGCGAGATCTGCTGAACCTAGGTGTTGAAGGTACAAAACGTGCTCTGGACGTGTGCTCGAATCCATCTCATAGCGGAGGGAATACCGGCCTTCGGCGCGAAGCACGCAATGCCAAGAGTTTATTGACCAAGCCCGGCGTGTTCGCTCTGGCCGAGGCAGTCAGCAACGTCAGCAATTCAGCTAAAGCGCTCTTGAATTCCGACATATCGATTGGAAGACGCCTCTCCGAAGCCTTGAAGAGTTCAGCTAATGGGATGGAGTGAATCCCGAGGTCCAGCGAATGAGCTTTTGAATCTGGGAAGGACCGACGCAAAACGGAGGCGGCTGCGTCGGTGGTTATGGCAAACGACGATGCGAACGCGATTCGCGCGATGGTCTCAAACATTCTTGGCGATGGAGGCCAAGTCAACAGGGTAAGGCGAAATGATTGGGCCGGGGCGACGTTGGCACAAATCTCAGTGCACTGGTCCGTCGCCAACCGAAATGCGAATTACACCGAGGCAAAGGAGGCCTCACAGATGAACACGATGCTCGTAATTCTCTTCTGCGTAGCACTCGGCTCAGTCGCAGCGATCTTCTGGCCGCGCCGGAACTCGCCGGAGGCCCGTGTATTCCTGCTGACGGCCATGCTCACTGCGGCTGCAGTCGCCCTGGTGAATTCCTGGAAGCGTTCGGGAAAACGGTGATGAAGGAGGTTCAGACATGCGAAACCTACTCAAAATCCTGGCGGTTATAGCGATCGTGTGCGTCGTCTATGTTTTGGTCGAGCGAGGCGTAATGTCTAGCTGGATTCACGTCTGGGTCCAGTATCACTTCGGTGATCTAACTGGGTCCGACCAAACCGTCGGCTGGTTGGTGACGCTTGCCATACTTGCGTTGACTCGTCTGGTGCGGTGGCGTCGGCTAATGCTTGCTCCGCTCACGGGCGGCACAAAGGCCGTGCTGGGATTCGCCACCATTTGTCTCGCCGCCGCTGGAGCGATGAAATTCACTAACGCACGAATTCTCTTCGATTCTTCTGGAAACCCGCGCCAAAGCTATGTTGAAACGGTCTACGGCCCGGTGATTCAGGATGCTCCTCCCGGCAGCATCGATCCCAAGACGGGCTTGAAGCGACAAGCCTTAACGGCGGATGTATTGCGCGCAATCGATATTGGAAAAAGCCAAAGCAAGGATACGACGGGTCGTGACCCCAACCACTACTTCAGTGCAAGCGATGGCAAGTACAAAGTCTGGTTCGTCGAGGGAAGCTGCGAGATTCGCAACGAAGATGGATACGACGACCGCGGCCAAAGACTCATTCCGGCCACTGCCGAGTTGGTAGACCATTGCGAGAAACTGCAGGCCGAGGCCGAAGAACAGCGGAAGAGGGAAGCCCAACAACAAGCCCGGCGGGACTTGCTGGAACAGCGCTGGAAACGTCGGCATGAGTTCCAAGAGATCGGTACCTACACAGCCGCAGGGCGGTTCACGGTGATTGACGGCGTCAAAATCGCATTCGAGCAATGCGAAGTCCTGCGCCACCTGACACGGCTCAAGTTCCGTATTGCCAATCTCGGTACTAATGGCCAATTCGGGAATCCCCCGGGAGGCAGGTTCGAATTCAGTTTGCTCAACAGTGATGGAACCGAAACGCGTCAGAGCGGTATACACCGGGTCCAAGGCTTGATCGCAATCTTCGGGCAGGACAACGATTTACTTTCGTCTGCCCCTGGCGAGTCAGCCCAGGTTGTTGTGGATTTTCAGCGCGACAGCGAATCGGGTGGCTTCGCTATTGCGATCAATCACGCGGTCGCATTCACCAATCCTGCCAGCCACATTGTTAACTTTCGGCAGTTCTGATTCCCTCCGCGCCCGCCAAAAGTCCGCAGAGGCGATTTTAAGCCGCCGCTCTCGCGGGCCTGCCCATCCTCCTATGCATCTTGCGGTGGATAGCCGATCAAAAACACTGCGGGCATTCCTAATGCCGTATCGTTCTCCAGATTCCGTCGTGAACAATATCGAAAGTGCATCCGCCGCATTCGGCACACGTCGAGGCGAGCAACTCGATTGCTCGCTCCATCGATTTGTCCCCACGGTAATCCTCAATATCGATGGGCACAATCCGAGAGCAGATTCCTGCAAAAAGAATAAGAGTTGTCCACAACTTGACAGATAGGGATTTCCGAAGCGCCACGACGCAATTGCGATAGGGTAACGTCGCTCCCCGGTTGTCGCACTTCTGCGGGGATTTGCTCAAATTCCCGAAAGGTGATCTGATGCCGGAAGCGAGGCACCGTGTCCAGGAAACTGATCTCAGCCACTGAACTGGCGGAATTCGTCTATTGCGCGAAAGCCTGGGAGCTCAAATACGTCCGGGGCGTAGAGCCATCGAGCGAAACGCAGCAGTTGCAGGTTGAAGGCAATGCATGGCATGCCGCACAAGGACGGCAGCTCGTACGGAGCGACAGTTTCCGCCGAGCCGCTTTTGCTGCTCTGGCGCTCGCGGTGATCCTCTATCTTTTTCTATGGCTGGGGTAGGCGCGATGAACCTTCAAGTGATGGCCGCCACTCTGGTCGTTCTCGCCTTCGTCCTATTCTTGTTGGCGGCACGATCGAGAAAGATGACCGGCATTCCCGCCGGCGAAGTGTTCTACCAGGATCTCCCGGGCCAACCTTTCTTCGGTAAACCATTGCGTTCAAGCGCTTTGGGAATTTTCGGCAAACCAGACTGCCTGGTGAGAACCGCGTATGGCACTGTACCGGTCGAACTGAAGAACACAAGCAAGCCACCGGCTCGTGAGGAAGTTTACGCCAACCATATGATCCAGGCTCTGGCGTATTGCGCCCTGGTGGAAGATCAGATGCAAGTTCGTGTTCCATATGCCCTTGTCATCTATGCCGGAGAGCAGGTCCGGAAAGTCGAGTTCACAGATGAGCGGCGTCAGTGGCTTCTCCAGACTATCCACCAAGTTGAAGTTGCGCGTGCACGCTTGACCGCAAATCGAAATCACGAGCACTGCGGCCGCTGCGTAGGCTGCAGCGTTCGCTCATATTGCGATCAGGCGCTCCTCTGAGAGTGCCTCGGGTTCTCGAGGTATTCTCCCCGCTCGAACGCCTCGGCCTCGCGCTTGGCCTCGCGCGAACGGAAAAGATGAGCATGCTTCGGGGCAAAGACACACTCCTCCAGGAAACGCATTCTATTAGGGGACGAGCGTCGCGTAATGATCAGGTCCTGGTGTTTCTTGCAGAATCTCCGCAGCTCTTCAAAATCGATGAGGTAGATCACGCCCCCCGACCTGAATTCATGCCGGCGCGCTTTGAGCAGACCCCGGTCGACCCAGCCACGGACCTGGGTGAATTTCATTCGCAGGTGCACGGCGAGCTCACGAAGAGTCATCATGTCCTTGCTCATCTTCGTATGATCGTGCCGGTAAAGGAGGTTATAGAGGCTCTTTGCCTCATAACCGAACCTCAGTGCGGCTTCCTGGACGCCGTGATCCGAAATGTACTCAACGAGCTCTTCCGTCCTTTTGCGATCAAATCTTTGTCGCGAAACGGACCCGGGCCGCGGGATACCGTGCCTGGTCATGAAATCCCAGCAGGCGCGCTTGTCTCTCCCGGTCAGTGCGGCCAACTGGTCGCAAATCGCAACGGGATGTTTATCTTGGCGCACGATCTCGATTGCTTCTGGCGGAAATCGCCGCCAGGTCCGGCGCTCGCGGAGAGGATCATTAGGGGAAGAAGGCATACGTTACCTCTGTCTCCATATACACACGAATGGAGAAAAATGAAGAGAGAGATAGAACTTTTCTTCTGCACTTTTTTAGGCGTTCTTTTTTGAACCGTCGTGCAGGCAGGAAGGATTCCAGTTGGGAGAGCGATGTGGAAAATTAGCCCTCTATTTTTATAAGGCATTCTGTTGACTCGTTTGGTGCATCCTGAAACGAGATTTTTACAATTCTCTCGTTGAGGTGGTCGAACAGGCGAATTCCTGTTTGGCCGTCATGCCCACCCCCTGGATTTGATCTCCATGTCGGGCGCCATCACCAAAGTGGGAAGAGGCAAAGCCGCTCCGACTTTTGGAATGCCAGTATTCACGCTAGAATCAAAGCATCAGTGTTTGCGGCGTCTGCCCGTCACGCGTCGCGCCCGGAACTGTTAGCCCGTGATGCAGAGCCGCCATGGATACAAGGCCTCCCCTCTCTGCCCCCGACTACTGGTACCTGGGCTC
>DATKPJ010000164.1:0-33599 GCA_035524195.1 Occallatibacter sp. | reverse complement strand
CCTGGTCCCTGCGGCAAGTCGCGCTTCAGCACTGCATCCACTACCTTCAAGGTGTCGACAATCGTGGGATCGTCGGGCCGCCGCACGCCATAACGCACCAACTCGAGAAAGCCACCATCGACGATCTCGCGCGGTTCAAACTCGTCTCGCGTTCCCGGGGGCCTGTTCGACAGCCGGATCACTTCCTTCCCGCAGCTTTCATTTGCATATGCTTCACCGCACTTCGGGGCGCCGATCCGCATGTAGTGTCGCTTGATCTGAGGATGAAGCACGCCGTCGTTGGTCACAGTCCAATCTTCAAGATGCCCCTCGATCCAGTCGGCAAACTCCTCGAAGAACTCGCCAATCTCCTCCGACTCGCTCGCGCGCGCCAGCTCTGCCGCGCAGATCAGCGCGGCGATTACTGCTGCCAGCGTCGATGGCGAATAGCCGGAATTCTCTTCCCACCGCTCCTGTTGCGTAATCGGCGCATTCCGCACCAGGAAACCGGCCGCGCGTTCTACGAAGGGGAGAATTCCCAGCTCGCCAAGCCCATTTGCTTTCCACAAACGCCACGCCAAGATAATGGGAAAGGCAACTTCGTCCAATTGCTTGCCGCCCCAGTACGGCGTCCCGTCGATCCAGAAGTTCTGCGCGAATCCTCCGTCCGGCAGTTGCGTGCAGGCCAGGTAAACCAGTGCACGTCGCGCGGTTTCGGTTCGCCCGCATGCCAGTAGCGCTGTCGCCGTCTGCACCATGTCGCGCGTCCAAACCAGGTGGTACCCGCCCAAGTCGCTATCGCCTTTCGTCTGACCCCACGGAATCGATGCCGACGCCACAAATGCCCCCGAAAACGTCTTGTCTTCGTGCGCCAACAACACGTTGTGGCTAACGCGCATCAGTTTGCCACCGTCTCGCGCCTTTGCCGCCAGCCACCCTGGATTCGCCACTCGCTGCCACTGCTCGATAAACCGTTTGCGCAGCTCCGCGTACGGTGTCGCCAGCGCCCCTATCGTCTTCTGTGCAGCGGTGTGGCATCCTTGGCCGATCCCGATCGCCACCGTAAATTCGCGTTCGGTGCCAGTTCCGTATTCCGCGCAGCCGATCTCGCCCATAACCGCTACGTTGCCGTTTGTTGCGGAGCCAAACTCCCAATCCATTGTGAAATTCTGCATCAGGTCCTGCCAGCCGTCGCTCGCGCCCACAAAACCGCAGCTCACGCGGCTGAAACCGCAGTTCGCGGCCATGGCGAGCGCCCATTGGTTCTTCCACGCCACCACTGCCTTACGCCCGGCAAGATCCACTGCGCGCGCCGTATTGTCCGCTCCGCCGCAATCCAGGTGCGGCGCCAGCAAGGCATAGACTCTTAGCCGCGGCAAAAGATCCTCGCGAGCCTCCAGACGTACGCGCATCAGCACCACACTGTGGTGCGGGTCGCATATGATCTCCTTGGTTAGCGCGTACCTGCCCTCAGGGTCTCGATTCACGTACCGCACTCCCAGCGCTTCGGCATCGAGATACTCAAAGGCCGAATCCATGTCGCGCTTCTCCTCGTGCGTAAAGGTCTCGCCATCGCTGACGAGAAACTCCATATCGCGCACTTGAGCGAGGTCAATGGTCGGGTGATAAATCTCATTCAGGATTCCATGCGAGCAAGTGAACCACACGCGGCTCGAGGCCGCGTATGCCGTGCAGACCGCATCCTTCACGCTGGAAGTCCATCGCGGCTCCAGACCAGGGCCTCCAAAGGCCTCGCCTTGCTGCTCAAGCCACCGAAATAAAGGCTGATCGCTCATTTTCACCCACTGTTTCAGTCGCGCTCTGGCGTTGTCGGGAATCGCCTTTCTGCCCTACCTGCGTATTGTCCGCAATGCACCAAGCCCGGAGTTTCCTAAGACAGCGTGTGTTGTTTTTGTGCTGCCGAAGCCTCCGGGCATTCATCCTCGAAAGGGAGTTGCCGAGCGCCATTGAACAGCCTCAAGCGTGCGCACGCCACTTGCTTCACTGACGCGACTGCAAATGGCAGAATCTTGTAGGGGACGACCTGATCGGGCTGCGCCGAAAGACCAGTCTCCAGGCCGCTTCTCCACGCAACTCGCAGTTCGGTATTGATGTGAACAATGTTGATCCCGGCGGCAATGGCCTGCCGCAAATCGTCATCATCGGTTCCCGACCCGCCGTGAAGAGTGAGGGGAACTCGGGCTGCCTTTTTTATTTGAGCGATTCTGTCGATATCCAAGCGCTTCTTGTTCTCTCCTTTAACCATCTTTTGCGACATGCCGTGCATGTTGCCCACGGCGGGAGCCAGCACATCGACTCCTGTGAACTCAACAAAGTGTCTTGCTTCCGCGGGAGTGGTCAAATACTTCGATAAGTCCGGAGCGAATTGATGGATCTCAGATCCTGTGCCGATATTGCCGATCTCCCCTTCGATGAGGATCGCAGGGTTGATCGCTTTGAGAGCCTCAACGGCTTCTTGGGTCTGGCGGGCATTTTCCTCGAACGGCAGCGCGGAAGCATCAAAGACTACGGTGTCAAAGCCTGCTTCCGCAGCTTCGATGGCCTTCTCCAATGAATGGGTATGATCTGCGTTGAGAAAAATTGGGAAATCGGATTCTTCCCGCAAACTTCGAACGACGGCCGCTATCTGACGGACTCCCATAAACTCGCGTTCGCCCTCGGAAGCGCCGACCAGAACCGGCACCTGCAATTCCCGCGCGGAAGAGAAAACTGCTTTCAGTAGAACCAAATCGGCCACGTTGAAATGACCAACCGCGACTCCACTCTCTTGTGCGAGTTCCAAGACATCTCGTATATCGCGCACAACTCCCCCATGGCGACGATTGTTCCCGGCTCGTCGCCCTCTCTTCTTCGCTAGCCTCTTCGAGCATTTCGGGCGCGCTCGACATAGCGATTAAGCCTGAAGTGCAGCGGTAAAACAATCAGACGAACGTATTGTCAATACCTTTGTATGGGGCGTTGCAATAAGACACACGTCAAACGCTATCGCTCTGCTCTAGCGGTCATTGATGGTTTTAAAGTCCAGCGACACCCCTTGCCCGTTTCACAAACTCCAAGTCGCGAGTAATGCTGATATCCTCGCCTACCATGAATCCGCCGGCCTCGAGCGCCGTCTTTCAGATGTGCATCGCGGACTTTATCTCGCGTGTGAATCGAGTCAATCTCAATCGACGCATCCGCGCACGGGACCACGTCAGATCAGCCTCATTCAGCAATAGCGCGCCGCTCATTCGGGTAAAATCAGCCTTCAAGTTGGAGATCATCATGTGCTAGACTTTGTCGTCATTGAGGTTTCTTCAGGTTGCGGTACCGACGGATGAGAGTGTTGGTTGAGCTGTCGTGGTTTAGCGCGGGCTCGGCTGGGTTTTCGAGTTCGGGGATGATTCGCTGCGCTAGAACCTTGCCTAACTCCACTCCCCATTGATCGAATGAGTCGATGTTCCAGATCACGCCCTGAGTAAAGACGGCGTGCTCATAAAGGGCGACCAACTTCCCGAGCGTTTCGGGTGTGAGGCGCTCCGCAAGGATCGTATTCGATGGTCGGTTGCCTTCGAAGACGCGATGCGGCACTAGCCAATCGGAAGTGCCCTCGGCCCTAACCTGCTCGGGAGTCTTGCCGAAGGCCAGCGCCTCTGTCTGGGCGAAAACGTTGGCAAGCAGCATCTCATGATGGCGGCCTAACCGATTCAGAGGATTCACAAACGCAATGAAATCGCACGGGATGAGCCGGCTTCCCTGATGGATCAATTGGTAAAAGGAGTGCTGCCCATTCGTTCCCGGTTCACCCCAGTAGACCGGTCCGGTGTCATGAGCCACCTGGTCTCCATTGAGCGTCACGTGCTTTCCGTTGCTCTCCATCGTCAATTGCTGCAAGTAGGCAGGAAAGCGCTTCAAATATTGCTCATACGGGAGCACTGCAACCGTCTGCGCACCGAAGAAGTCGTTGTACCAAAGGGATAAAAGGCCCATCAGCACCGGAAGGTTAGCTTCGAGCGGCGCGGTGCGGAAATGCTCGTCCATCTCGTGAAAACCAGTGAGCATGGCGCGGAAGTTTTCCGGACCTATGGCAATCATCGTTGAAAGGCCGATGGCTGAATCCATTGAGTAGCGGCCACCGACCCAATCCCAGAAACCAAACATGTTGGCCGTGTCGATTCCGAATTTCGAAACTTCTGCCGCATTCGTAGAGACCGCAGCAAAGTGCTTCGCCACAGATTTCTCGTCACCGCCCAGGCCTGCGAGCGACCAGGCACGAGCGGTCTGAGCGTTCGTCATTGTTTCCAACGTTGTGAAGGTTTTCGATGAAACGATGAACAAAGTTTCTGCAGGATCCAAATCGCGAACGGCTTCGGCAGAATCGGTACCGTCAACATTAGAAACAAAGCGGAAGGTCAAAGATCGGTCGCTGTAGTGCCGAAGCGCTTCATAAGCCATTACCGGGCCGAGGTCTGAGCCTCCGATTCCAATATTGATGACGTTACGAATGCGTTTGCCGGTGTAGCCCTTCCATTCCCCACTGCGCACTCGGCCCGAAAAGTCAGACATGCGGTCGAGCAACGCATGAATTTCGGGAACAACGTTCTTTCCGTCGACCAGAATCGTCGCATCCTTTGGGGCCCGCAGTGCGGTGTGCAGGACTGCGCGTTTTTCAGTAATATTGATCTTCTGCCCACTGAACATCGCGTCAATGCGCGCGCGCAGTCCAGATTCACTCGCAAGTTGAAGCAGAAGCGTGAGAGTCTCGTCGGTAACGCGGTTCTTGGAGTAATCGAGATAAAGGCCGGCGGCCTCGATCGCCATTCGTTCACCGCGTTTCGGATCTTCGGCGAAGAGTTCCCGCAAATGCAGCTTCGAGACCTTCCTGTAATGCGACGCAAGTCCGTTCCACGCCGACGCCCCAACGGTTTGCTCTTCTATGGGTGATTGAACGTGTGCAGCCATTCCTATGCTCCTTTGTGTCTAGCGCTCCGTTATCCGAGTCCGGCTCGATTCGGGTTAACTGACCGCCTGCAGCGAGATACTCTTATGAAGCGATTCAGTCTTGGAAGAAATGACCTGCAACAGGTCATTCCACGATTTGACAAAGGAGTCAGCTCCTTCACTCTGAAGCCGCACAGCCAACGCGTCGAGATCGACGCCAGACTTGGTGAACTGCCCCAGAACTTCTTCGCTATTTCCGCCGTCGGTTGGCAGCAATTCGCCCAAATCAGTATGGGTTGCCAACGCTTTCAATGTGCCTTCGGGCATGGTGTTGACCGTGAAGGGCGCAGCCAGGGCCTTGATGTAGAGGATGTCAGAAGCCTTGGGATCTTTGGTCCCGGTACTTGCCCACAACAAGCGTTGCGGACGGCCTCCCAGGTTGTAAATACGCTGCCAGCGACTGGAACTCAGAAGAGCGCTGGCCGCCTTGTACGTGCGTTTTGCGACGGCGATTCCGAGTTGGTTGCGAAGCGTTGCAGGTACCTTGCTGGCTACCGAGGCATCCCAGCGGCTCACGAAGACTGATGCTACGGAGTCGACACGAGGGTTTAGTCCGGCCTCGATCCGTCTCTCGATACCACGGAGATACGCCTGCGCTGCCGCAAGATATTGCTCCCGCGAGAAAAGGAGTGTGACATTGGTTGGAATGCCAGCGAAGATCGCCTCCTCAATTGCCGGAAGTCCTTGTTCGGTTCCTGGAATCTTAATGAAGAGGTTAGGGCGATGCGCCCGCGCAAACAATTCTTTGGCCGCGGCGAGAGTGCTGGCCGTGTCATATGCAAGTAGGGGGGATACCTCAAGCGATACCCACCCGTCCACACCGTCTGTTTTTTCGTGGATGGGGCGGAAGAGATCTGCGGCTCGGGTGAGGTCCTCGATAGCTAGATCGAAAAACAGTGCCTCACCCGAGAAGCCCTGCTTCATCTTGTGCTTGATCGCTGCATCATATGTGCCGCTATTCTTGACCGCATGGTCAAAGATCGTCGGGTTCGATGTGAGTCCGGTGATCGACAACTCGTCGATATATTGTTTTAGCGAGCCCGTGTCCAGCAGGTCGCGGGTAATATTGTCGAGCCAGAGACTCTGACCCTTGTCGTGCAGGAGCTTCGTCGCCTTCATCGTGTCACCTCGTTGATTACTCGTCCTCTAAGCTCAAAAGACATCAACCTTTCGAATCTCAGGCGCGTTTCATGACATTAAGATGTGCTACTTCAACTGGCAATGTCTATTACGCGTTGGTATTGGTTTGTTGATGTCGGCCGTATCCACCTCTCGCGATGGCACAAGCACCCTTGATCTGCTTTTCCGCGAAACCCAGCGGCAGTGGTCTCTCTCGCGAATGCTCAATTGCTCCGCAATTGCGTTTGAGCACCACGCGTTGGTTCCGTTGGCGCATTTGTGTGTCGTTAAGGTGGATTCGTGAATGCTACCAACGTATCGGGGACACCTTCGTTCAATGGAACTGCGCTGGCTTTTCTGGTTCACTCGCGCATCCAATCAGTCCCGAAAGTGTTAGAGGGGGACAATAAAACAGAGCGATCAGGAGTTGCTCGTGGAGTCTTACCTCAAACAATTGACCGTTGAAGAGGAGAGGAGAGGGTAGGCATCGTTGTGAGTCATAAAGCAAGAAGCGCTGTCAATCGCATCCTATCGTGGTATGACGATCTTGGTGTCTATCACGACTTGATCTTGTTTGGGTTCAGACGTGGTTTGACTTTCCAAAACGAATGGGTCGATTGAAGGTCTAGGCACACGAGATCGGCATGCCCTCCGCTATTAGCCGGCGGCAAGGGTGAGCGCGAGGCCGCGCCGCGAGTCGCAGTGACTTTACCATCGAGGGTTTCGACCTACAGCAGCTCTGGTGTCGCTTTAGTAGCTCATTCGAAGTCTTCAGAATCGATAACCGGTTCGAATGACGGTTCATGCCGGAGGGCGAGCGAAGCGAGTCGGCCTGCCATTTTGACGAGATCTGGGATAGAGTCGGCCTTCATCTTTTCCATCACTCTTCCACGGTGCGTCTTAACGGTGCCCTCGGTGATGCCGAGTTCATTGCCTACCTGCCTATTCGACAGGCCGGACGCGACCAGCGATAACACTTGCCGTTCACGGCCGGAAAGGGATGCGTAACATTTGCTAAGAGCGTGCAACTCCACCTCGCGTGAAGCAGCGACACGGCTCCGTTCGAGGGCTGCCCGGATCGCGGTCAACAGCACATCGACATCGATGGGCTTGGTCAGAAACTCATGAGCTCCCGCCCTCATGGCTCGGACTGTCATTGGCACATCGCCATACCCCGTGATGAAAATGATGGGCAAGTCGCGCCTTTCGGTGGCTATCTGCTTCTGCAGATCCAGGCCGTTCAGATCCGGGAGTAAAACGTCGAGCACGAGGCAGTTTGGAACGAAGATCCGAGGATGAGTTAGAAAATCCTGTGCCGATCCAAACGTTACTGGATGCCAACCCTCTAAACGAATCAAGACTTCAAGGGATTCGCGAACGGAAGAGTCATCGTCGACGACGAATACGATCGGCGTTGCTTGCGACATGACAAGTGACGTCATTCCAGAGCGCTCAGAGTAAAGCCACATGCACGTTCGGCTGTTTGACCTCCGACCCTACAGCATGTGATAGCGCGATTAGGCCAGAGCAGCGGCGACATATCTATTAGACGAAAGCATTGATCAACACTTTCGTGTAACACATGGCCTATCTACTGATTTTGCCCGACCATAATGCGCCGATAATCTTTTCCTGGCGGATACGGCGGTTGTCGTCTCAGCGAAATCATGGGTGACCGCCCGGCGATTGAGCCCCTGTTGCCGGCGGTTGACCCCTCAGCAAAGTTCCGGTGGCGAATTCGAGATTGACTGCTTCCAAAAACAATTCCGACCGTGCGGAGACACTGGATAGTCTGGCCTGGGCTAACTGATTCTCCGCGGTGACAACATCAACAAGATTCCTGACTCCATACTTGTATGCATCCAGCGACGCCGAGTAAGAAGCATTGGCGGCCTCGAGAAGCGCGACGGCTGCGTCCTGCTTTCTCAATGCCGTTCTGAATCCGATGTAGGCAGTCCAGACTTGACGCGTGGTCTGATCATGAATCTCCGTCAGTTCATCGTTGGCCTCCCGGCGCTTCGATTCGGCGATCAACAGCTCGTTCTTGCGGGCGCCTCCGTCAAAGATGCGCCAATGGATGCCGAGCGCAACGGACCAGGTAGGCTCACTCGCCGCGCCAAGCGTGCCGTAATCTGACGCGGGCCACAGCGAGGTCTGCGCAACTGACCCGGAGAGGGTGACTTGCGGTTTGTACTGCGCCTTGGCAGCACGAATGTTGGCTTGAGCGGAACGGAGTCGCAGGACTTGGGCCATAAGGTCGGGGCGATTTTTCATCGCACGATCGATCAGGGCATCGATTGACATCGTGAGTCTATCTGGCAGCGGCGCAGCCCTCTGGCTGTCGATCACGATGTTGGGGGAGGGATCAGCCCCGACTGCTTCAGCCAGTTTGACGCGTGCGATCTTCTCGTCCCCGTCCGCCGATTCTTCGTCGAACACAGCCTGTGACGTTTGGGCCCGAGCATTGAGAACATCGGGAAGAGTCGCAAGCCCGTTGTTTAACCTATTTTCGGCCGCATCCTGCGTGGTTTGTGCGGTCCGTAACGTGTCCTGTGTAGCCTGCAGTCTTTCCTCTGCAGTTACAAGCTCATAGTAGGCGCTGGCCACGCGAAACGCCAGGGCCTGGTTCACCTGAATGACATCAGCACCTGCGGCGAGCTTCTCCTCTCTCGCCAAGTCCACGCTTGCCTCGCGTTTACCAAAGTCAAAGATAAGGTATTGGAGTGTCACTTCGGGCCGAACTTCGGGCAGCTCGACCATGACGTAACCGCGAGGGGCGAGCGGCTCAGGAAATGGATTGATCAGTCTCTCGTCACCGAAAACAGCCAGGGCGTCCAGCTTCGGATAATAGGCGCTCTTTGCCAAGCCGAGTTCGCGCGCTGCCTGTTTGGCGTGCTCCCAGACCACGCGCGTGGCGGGATTGTGCTGCTCGGCAATGTCGATCAGCTCTGCCAAGGTATACGGGTGAGTGGGATCGAGAATAGCCGTTCCTGAGCGGGGCGTGTTGCGAGCGGCACAATCCGCGACAGCTGCTGGAGAAGAGACTCTGTCGGCGCATTGTCCCGGAAGTCGCGTCGCCGAGAAGGCGAATAGGAGCCACAGGGACAAAAGATTCAACGATGCGTTGTATTTAATCACCTGAAACTTCTTCCAACTCAATGCCGTTGACGCGTCGGCAATCGCTAAGCGTGACCCTCTCGCGAGGATTTCGCGCGTTCACATTAACGCCTCCGCGTCTGCGGAGCCCGAGTGGGCGCAATCAACATCCGTCTAAGTGATCCTTCCGGGGATGCGTGACGCGTGCAATGCCTGCAGTTTCACAGATGAGTCCGGTGCTCGTGGAAAGAGTCCTTTCGCTCCGTTGATCAACGCATCAAGCCCGCGCTCCAACATGCCCTCGCTGTCGGCAAACCTCCAACTGGAAGAGCACGAGTCTTTCGCGTCTACGAGCGATTAACCCAAAATTGCAGAACCGAATCTATTGGACGAAGGTATTGATCGATACTTTCGTGCCATGGATTTGGGTTCGACTCTATGGCTGAATCGAGACGTGTGGTTGAGAGTCTCGATGGATCGCTGATCGCTGATGGCCACGAACACTATGGCGGGGCGCCGCGTAGCGTTGAACGGCTGGGCGTGGGTTTCGACCCGTGCGGGGGGATGGGCAACTCGGCCCGCATCGACGAGCGATCAGACAGAGATAGGGCATTTTGACATATGGACGATCGACTAAAGACCGAGACTGTGTCGAGGGAGCGCGATCGGCGACGGACACTATCATTCTGCCAACTCGCAGCTCTAGAGGTGCCGCTATCGCTAACGGGTTGCTCTCATTCCCCCGAATACAGCATCTTCGGCTCTTTTTTCCCCGCGTGGATCTTCTGCTCCATCGCGGGACTACTTTTAATGACAGGAGCGCACACCGTGATCGCCCGCACTGCTATTGCCGGACGACTTGCCGCACCTGTGCTTTTCTATCTCAGCATGGCAGTCTTCCTCACGTGCATGTTGTGGCTGCTGTTCTACAGCTAGGGAAATTCGATGGCAAATGAAGAGAGCCTCCAACCCGAACAACGCGATCTCCTCGCCAAGTTTCACGCATACGGTCGGGTCATCACCGCGGTGATGGTTGTGCTGGCCCTGCTTGGCTTGACTGCGGTGTACTCAGTTGCGATCCGGCATCCCCAGACCGATGACGCCGAAATTTTTGCGAATTACATCGGAATCGCGCCGGTCGTCGAGGGGCCCATTCTGCACTTGAACGTCGTCGACAATCAGCGCGTGAAACAGGGCGATCTACTTTTTGAGATCGATGATCGGCCGTATAAGTTTGCTGTTGATCACGCTCTATCAGAGCAGAGCGCGCTTGAAGGACAGATAATTGATGAACAGCGACGCATTCAAGCTGAAGTACACGCTGTTACGGCTTCCGGAGCGGCTACCCGCAGCGCCAATGCAAACGTGGAGCGGGCTCAAGCCTTGGTCGATGAGGCGGAGGCCGATGTGGCGCATTCTGAGGCTGCGCTGGACCGAGCGAAGACCGAGTGGGCATACGCCCAGGATAACCTGCACCGCGTCGAACCGCTGCTGGTCAAACAATACGTCACCGTCGACCAGGTGGACCAGGCCCGCACGACCGAGCGTGCCGGCGAGCAGTCCGTTCATGAAGCCGAATCGCAATTGGCTCTCAATCGAGCCCATCTAACTTCGATGCTGGCCGCTTTGGCCCAAGCAAGGGCTTCGGCGGAGCAGAGCACGGCACAGCTCCAGCAATCGCAGTCCAGCGTACTCACTCTCGACCCGCTCATTGCCCAACGGCAGGGCCGGGCCGCTGCAGTTGCCATTGCCGAATACAACTATCATCAGTGCCGCGTCTATGCTCCATTTGACGCACGTGTAACCGATCTCGTCATTTCCCAGGGGGCCTACGCCCATGTAGGGCAGGAGATTTTCACACTCATCGACACCCGCGTATGGTGGGTGCTTGCAAATTTTCGTGAGACGCAGTTGAAGCATATTCAGCCAGGTATGGTTGCGGAGGTATATCTCATGTCCAACCCAGGAGTGCGATATACCGGCGTGGTGGAGAGCACGGGGTACGGCGTAATACCTGATCCTTCGATTCTGGGTCGAGTCACGCCCGGCCTGCCCGATATACAACGCACTCTGAGCTGGGTACATCTCGCAAGCCGATACCCCGTCCGCATCCGGATCGAACTACCCTCGTCTGATGCCGTCCGACTCGGAGAATCAGCTGTGGTAGTTATCCGTGGATATGAACGGAAGCCATGATATGGCAACACAATCCACGCAGATCTCCCACAAGCAACCGGCACGAACAGCCAATTGGCTTTGGTTCAGGGAATTCATCCGGTGGGAAGTTGCTCCGTATCCCGGACGCGTAAACGCCGTCATTCGGATGACGATCACGGCCACGCTGGTCATGTTGATTGTTGTGACCTTCCGGATTCCTAACGCGTTCCTGGCTGGCGTCTATGCAATTCTTCTCGCCCGGGAAAATCTCGCAGCTACCTGGCGGAATGCGCGAATTCTTATCCTTGCATTCGTCGGCGCGAGCCTCTATACGCTGCTAGGGATGATCTTGTTCCGCGACTATCCTATTACTCACTTTTTCTGGGTAATCACAAGTCTCTTTCTAATCTTCTTTGTTATGCGCACGGCCACGAACTACGCAGCTGCGCTGGTTTTCGCCATTCCGATAGGCATTGCCCTACCGCTGTGGGACCGTTCCCTGCCGAGCCAGTTTCAAGTGGAGGGCACACTCTGGCCTATTTTGATCATCGCTGTCGGTGCGGGCGTCACTATGGGAACAGAGTCTATATACCGCATCTTCGATCATAGCGATCCGCTCATCACATCTCTAGACGATCTGTTGCTGGTGGTGCAGCGGCTGGCAGAGAGCTTTGCGGGTCACCGGGCTCCGCCGAAGTCGGTCAGCAACAGTGTTCTTCAATATCAAATTATTGGCACCGGCCGACTTAGATTGACTTTGCAGCGTCAGGGCGTGGACCCAACCCGGCGAGCGCAGCGCGGTGCGCTGATTTCCTTGACCGGTCGGCTCATTGGTCTAGCCGCGGATCTCGAACGCATCCCCCCTAATCCCAGCGACGATGATGCAATGCGCCTGCGCGCACTCTCTGAGAAGCTCGGCACAATTCGAATTGAGCTGCGCGAGTCAGGAGGTATCTCCCCATGCCCTCGCATGGTCGAGGGGGCGCCGTCCTCCGGTTTCCCCATGCTTCAGGATTTAGAGCGAACCGTCGCACTCATCACCGAGGTCTTTCAACGAGATCAGGTTGTAGATGAAGTGCAGAACGCATCCGGAGGAAACTGGTGGCGAGCTTTGTTTCTGCCTGATACATTGCAGAATCCAGAATATCGGCGCTTCGCCTTTGCCGGTTGCCTGTCTGCTTTCATTTGTTACTTTCTGTACAATGCGCTCGACTGGCCGGGCATCGGCACAACCTCCGTGCTCACTTGCATCGTCACGGCGCTTAGCACCGTTGGCAATTCGCTGCAGGCACAATCTCTCCGACTTGCCGGATTTGTTGCCGGAGGGCTGGTCATGGGACTGTCGGCGCAGATTCTGATTCTGCCAGGCCTCGACAGCGTCTTCGGCTTTGCTCTCTTGTTTGCAACGGGGACCGCGATCGCAGCGTGGTTTGCCACCTCCAGTCCGCGGCTATCGTACTTTGGCGTGCAGATGGCACTCGCGTTCTACTTCGTCAACCTGCAGGACTCCTATATCGAGACCGACCTCACGATCGCGCGCGACAAAGTGGCAGGAGTCCTATTGGGCATTCTTGTTATGGGCTTTGTCTTCGATCGCTTTGGGACGAAAAGTGATGCTGAACAACTGAAGAACCTGCTTGTGCAAAACGTTCGCATGCTCGCACAACTCGTTGCCAGCCCGCGCACGCCGCACGAGGCCATCGCCGATTCCCAGATCCGTCGGCTCCGCAGTCAGATCAATGAAAGCTTCGCCAGTCTGGAATCGCAGACAGACGCGGTGCGGTTTGAATTTGAGTTCCGCCGCCGTGGTGAGGAAGACATAGCCCAGTGCCGGCGCATTAAGAAGGTCCAGCCAGCGTTACGTTCGATATACCTGCTGGAACTCAGTCTTCTGTCGCATCGCGGGCGGCGAGAGGTTGACTCTCAATTGACCGAGGAGCAAGATCGCGCTCTCTGCAAGCTTCTACACGAAGTTAGCAATAGGCTCATGCACGTCGCCGCATGGATAGCACAGGAAGAGGGCCCGCCGCCTATCGACGATGATTTCCTCCGGCTATTCGAGAAGCCGTTCGAGAACCATGGCTCCCCAGATTCGCGGGCTATTGATGTGATTTGCCAGAAGATGATCGCCTCGTTCCTCATGCTGAGGAGCGAGTGCTAGAGCTTCGCTCCAGCCTGGACTGGTTGTTGTTTGGATGCCTGGCGGATTGGTTGACCATCGGCGCCACGGTTCGGGCGGAGCAAAGCTCTTGATCAGCACGGCACGGTATTTTGGCTTGGAGCTTCGTCGTTCGTCATTATCGGGTTATGCCAGCCCCCTTCGGGCAATACTCGCCGCTCGATGTCATCTGGCCCCCACGAGCGCTGCTCGTACTCATAAACCGGGGTCTCGCCTCTCAGCACCGGATCAACGATTCGCCACGCCTCTTCGACGTAATCCTGACGAGCAAACAGTGTGGCGTCTCCCTCCATGGCGTCGCCAAGCACACGCTCATATGCATCCATTTCGTCGGGGCAGGGATAACGACTAGCCATAATTTCTACGTGTTGGCCCTCAAGAACCTCCGCGGCACCCATGGCCGTGGCACCGATGGCGATTGCCATCTCCGGACTGATCCTGAAGCGCATATGATTGTGCGAAACAACACTCTCTTTCATGACTGTCGGGGGCTTACGGAATCGGGCGAAGACCTCGGTGCAAGTAATCGGCAAGTTCTTTCCCGCGCGGATGTAGAACGGCACACCCTTCCAACGCCACGAATCGATCTCCAGCCGTAGTGCAGCGAATGTTTCGACGTTCGAATCTGGCCTCACTCCGCCCTCCTGCCGATAACCGCGGAATTGGCCGCGAACCAGGTTACTCGCGTCGAGCGGCCGAATTGCCTTCAACACTTTGACCTTCTCGTCGCGAATGGTCTCACTGTCCGTGCGGACGGGTGGCTCCATGGCAAGGTTGGACAAAACCTGAAACAAGTGATTCTGGATCACATCGCGAATCGCGCCCGTTTGATCGTAGAATGCCCCTCGGCCTTGCACACCGAAATCCTCCGCCATCGTGATTTGGACGCTCTCGATGTAGTTTCGATTCCAGAAGGGCTCCATAAACGCGTTCGCAAACCTGAAAATGACTACGTTATTCACTGGACGCTTGCCAAGATAGTGGTCGATGCGGAAAATTTCCGTTTCGGGGAAGACTGAATGAAGGATCCGATTGAGGTTCTGTGCCGAAGAAAGGTCGTGACCGAATGGTTTCTCCACAACGACCCGAGCGCCTTGCGAACTTCCCGATCGTGCTAACTGTCCGACCACAGTCTCAAAGAGCAGAGGCGGTATGGCCAGGTAGTGCGCCGGTCGTTCGGCCCCGTCGAGCTCCTTGCGGATCGCTTGAAAGGTGAGAGGGTCGTTGTAGTCACCATCCACGTAGCGAAGCAGGTTGCATAGTTTGTTGAAGGCTGCGGCATCGATTCCCCCGTGCTTCGCAACGCTGTCACGTGCCCGTTCACGGAGTTGTTTAAGGTTCCAGCCGGCCTTGGCGACGCCGATCACCGGTACGCCGAGATTGCCTCGCTTCACCATCGCCTGGAGCGCCGGAAATATCTTCTTATAGGCCAGATCACCAGTCGCGCCAAAGAAGACCAAGGCATCCGATTTGAAATTGTTCATGACCGACCTCCATTACCCGCAGACTCATTTGCCGTCGGCCTTTTCCAGATGGCCGCCGAACCCGAAACGCATCGCTGAAAGTAGCTTGTCCTGGTAATCCGCTTCACCGCGTGAAGTAAAACGCTGATAAAGCGCAGCCGATAGAACCGGGGCCGGTACGGCTTCGTCGATGGCTGCCTTGATCGTCCACCGCCCCTCACCCGAATCTGAGACACGTCCTTTGAACTCGGAGAGAGCGGGATCCTTTGCCAGGCCGGTCGCCGCAAGATCGAGCAGCCACGATGCAACTACGCTACCGCGCCTCCACACCTCGGCAATGTCGCGCAAATCGAGATCATATTGGTAGAGTTCGGGGTCGCGCAGGGGTGTGGTTTCAGCATCTACTGCCTCCCGGTGCGTTCCTGCGTTGGCCGCGCGTAAGATACCAAAACCCTCGGCAAGCGCAGCCATAAGGCCGTACTCGATTCCATTGTGGACCATCTTCACGAAATGACCGGCGCCATTTGGACCGCAATGCAGGTATCCCTGTTCGGCGGTGCCGCCGATCCTTTCACGCCCAGGTGTGCGGGGTATATCGCCTCTTCCAGGCGCCAGGGTCGAGAAGATCGGATCCAGATGCTTCACGACATCCTTTTCGCCGCCGATCATCATGCAATAGCCACGATCAAGACCCCACACGCCACCGCTCGTCCCAACGTCCAGATAGTGGATCTTCTTGGCTGCTAGCTCCTTGGCGCGTCGGAGATCATCCACGTAATAAGAATTTCCGCCGTCGATGAGAATGTCCTCTTCTTCGATGTAGGGCAATAACCCAGCGATAGTTTCGTCGACCACTGCGGCCGGGACCATCAGCCATATCGCTCGTGGTTTCGGGAGCTTCGTCACAAGTTCCTGGAGTGAGGAACTTCCCTGAGCCTTTTCCCGGACCAGTTCGTTAACTGCCTTTGAAGACATGTCGAAGGCCACGCATTCGTGGCCTCCTCTGAGGAGGCGCCTCACCATGTTGGCGCCCATTCTTCCAAGCCCCACCATTCCCAGTTCCATAGATCACTCCTTTCCGAGTCGCGAGTCTCTTGACTCCCCTGGGCTCACTTCTGCCCCACCGAAATGGAAGAGCTTCAATGAACTCCGAGAACGTCGCATTGGGCCCCTTCAGCGAGTTCGTGAGCGGTACCGCTCGACAGGAATCCCGGTAAGCCGTGGCCGGGATGGATCCCGAGCACAAGCAGGTCGATGTGATTCGTCCGGACTGCTTCAAACAGGGAATCGATGACTGGCCCACTGCTCAGAACTGTTTCAATTTCGATGTCGTGCTGCCTAGCTTCTCTTCGTGCTATTTCCAACAGGCCTGCGAGTGACGCCTGCTGATCATCTTCGATGATTTGGCGCGCTTCACCACCTAACACGGTCGCGAATGCAGCATATAGGGGAAGAGAGGGGGTGACGGCCACAGCAGTGAGAGTTGCATTGAACGTCGCGGCGAGCCGAATCGCCTGCCGCAACGCTCTGAGTGCTGCAGCTGATTCGTTCAGGCCGATGAGAATGTGGCTATACAACGATCGACCTCGCTCCTTCCCAACAAGCTGTAGGACATCGTTCCGCGACGGGCGCCCCGGTCAGCTCGCCTTCTTGTGCGCAAGGTTGAGGACGCTCTCGTCCTTCGGCGTTACTTCGCTCAGCTTCCCTGTTGCCAAATCAAAAACGAATCCACGAATTACGACGTCGGAAGGAATCCAGGGGTGCGATCTGAGTTTCAATACCTGTTTCTGTGTCACGAGATTCACGTCCTTATAGCAGTGGAATTTGTCGGGAGCCACTGCCCAAACGCCGCATTGTGTGTGAATGTGGTTCTCGAACTCCTCTTCTGAAAAGATCTCCATTCCGCAGCCCGTGTGCCCGACGATCATGATCTCTCGCACACCTAAAACGTGAATGGAAAACATGAGTGACCGCACAACATCTTCTGTTGCTGCCGTTCCAACGTTCCGAATAACATCTGCATCGGCGGGCTTAATGTCCAGCCATTCGAGCAGCTGGTTCAGGCGCGGGTCCATACATGTCAGGATTGCAACCTTCGGAGCGGGCTTATTTGCCAGCCGAGAATCATGATGCTCAGCATTCTTTCGGTTTGCAGCAATCGCGCGTTCAATCAAGCTCATTTGGATTCTCCTGGATCGCGTCGCCAGTCTGGAATGCGGCTTGCGACAGCGCGTGGTTTGATGTTGTCTATGGAGATCGAGCGCTCTTCCACTCGCTCCTCACTCTGCAATCAGAATGTTGGGAAGTGATGGCCTCACAGGCGCACAGGCATTTCATTCCGTAGCCTTCACCGCTCTTCCCGCTTCGATGCGCCCAAGGGCTAAAGATTAGCGATTCGGCGCAGCGACTGTTGCACGCCGCCCCTTGCGCCGCTCCCGACGGCCCCATACGTCGATTAAGCCAGACGACCGGAACGCCGACAATTGGACGAAGGTATCGATCGATATCTTCGTCTTATGAAACTGCAACGACGTCGTAGATGACTGGCGCAAATCGCAAACGACGTGGACGATTCCGATGGAACCGGTCAAGTCGCGGCGCTCTGGGCACGGCTGCCTGGGCTCGTCCGTTGGCTCACTCATCTTATTTTGCGCTCTAACTTGTTTTTCGGAGCAATTCGTCTTCCTTGTCCGCGTGCCAATCGACAGCAACCTGCTCGGGGCGATCGAGAACCGGATCGACATTCGAGCCGCCAAAGTAATCCCATGCCCAATCGAGGAAAGCTTCAATCTTCGCGCGAGTTGGAATGAGCAGCAGGGCGTGAACGCCAAGCCACGCGGCGAAGGCAATCGGACCGGTCAACTCATGGCGCTTTTTACCAATTTCAGCAACTGCAGCGTTACGGCCAATCATGGCCATGATTCCTTTGTCGAAGTATTGGAAGGAGTCTCCGGGCTTGCCCGCAATTGTTGCGGCGATGTGGTGGGCGCAATAGTAACCTGACTGTTGCGCAACAGATGCGAGCTGCGGCAGCGCTTTGCCATCCGCACCGGCGATGTTGGCAAAGTCACCCAGAGCGTAGACATCCGGGAAGCCTGCGACGCTAAAGTCAGGCTGGACATCAATGCGTCCTCCATGCCCGGTTTGTATGCCCAGTGCGTCAGACAACGAAGATGCCTTCAGTCCCCCGGCCCAGATTGCGGTGTGAGTCAAGATCTTGGTCCCGTCCGAGAGCAGCACATGGCCGGGATGTACTTCCTTGACAGCCACACCGAAGAGGATGTGGATTCCACGGCGCTCCAGCTTCCTTTGAGCATATGCCTGGGATTTCTTGGAAAACCCGTGCAAAACAGTTTGGCCATGATCGACTAGAAACACTTGTGCTTTCGTCCACTCCAAGCTGTTATAAAGGTCTTTCCTTGCTGTCTCGATTAAGTGCCCAAGCGAACCTGCTGTCTCAGTTCCGGTTGGACCCGCACCGACGACAACGAAATTCAATGCTCCTTGGTCAATAAGTGAAGGCTCTCGATCGACGGACTCGAGCAGCATCAAAATACGCGAACGAAGCACCTCCGCGTCGCGAAGTGAGTACAAGGGGTAGGTATGTTTGTCCGCCCCGGTGGTGCCGAACAAATTCGCCTGGGCGCCGGCAGCAAGAACCAAGAAATCACCCTGAAACCTCTTTCCATCCGCAGTCTCAACCGTCCGCGTTTTGAGATCGGCTGAAATCACCTCCGCCATCTTGACATCCACATTGGCATGGCCGCGAAGAAGCGAGCGCAATGAAAATGCGGCGTTACCAGGCCCTAGGAGCGCAGTTGCCACTTGGTAAAGCAATGGTTGAAACTGCTGATAATTGTTCTTGTCAATCAGCGTGACGTGAACGTTGGGATTTGATGCCAACCTTCGGGCGCAACTCACGCCGGCAAAGCCGCCTCCAACGATCACGACACGCTTCATTTTGTTTAGCTCCTGTCGGAGTGGCACTCAGCCGATTGGTCCTTGATCCGTTTTTCGTTCCATTTTGTCTCAACGACTTAAAGCCCGCGGGGAACGCCCAAAACAGCGAAAGTTGTGCCGGGTCATGCCTTGTTCGGATCAGGCTATAAGTCACCAATTAGAACCTGGTTGGCCCCGGTCGGTCGGATGCGCGCGGATCTACGCAGGAGATCACCGGGGTTTTCATTGGGATAGCAAAGTTGGATCCTTTGAAATTGGACTCATCGAACCAGGGTTGTGTCCGGGTTTCGAATTCGGTGTACTTTCCCATATTCTGACTCCTTCGACGCTTCATCTGGATGAAAGAGGTGTGGCTGACAAGTCTCCTTCGGATCAAGACCCATTCAGTCACACGACAGTGGTCCTGACCCACTGTCGTGATTAAGCCAGACAAAGCAACGCGCGGCCATCGGACGAGAGTATCGATCGATACTTTCGTATCAGCGAACATGAAGCCGCGATTACTGCGGGGAGCCGGCCGCGATCCCAGTTGCGAAGCAGCCGACAAGAAAGAAACCGATACTGCGTTCCCAATACTATCGTCCAATTGTCTCCTGCTTCCCTTTCTGATTTGATCTGTTCATTGAGGCGCGCGCACCGGGTCTAGATTCCGCAGCGGTGCTCACCGTTCACCGTCGCTTCGTGACGACGGGAAAGGTGTTGCGATGAGGTGACCTCGAGGAAATGGACCCGATCCGGGCGAGTGGTTGGAAGATCATACGATGACGGGCAAAGATGAGGTCGCCGTTTTGCTTCCAATGGTAGCCGGCTCAATCACGACCCTCTGTACAATTTTGATTCACTCTGTGACTTTGGGAGTGACCATTCGCTTCTTTCGCCGCGAAAAAAGGCTAGGACGTGTGGGACAAATGGTCTCAATCAATCTCGAAATATTCGTGCTTGCGATTTCATTTGCGTTTATTGCGCACCTGACTGAAATAGCGTTGTGGGCAGGCTTGTTCGTGATATGCGGAGAATTCAAGTCATTCGAGCTCGCCTACTACCACTCCGCTGTTAACTACACAACCTTGGGTTATGGCGATTTAATCATGACGCCGCGGTGGAAGCTCCTGGGGCCGTTGGAAGCGGCTGATGGAGCGTTGATGTTCGGTGTTTCCACTGCGATGATCTTCGCAGTCGCCCAGCGCCTGATGCGCGCCAAATTCAGTGATCTTTAAAAAGCGCCGAAACTCAGATTGCGCGCTGCTGAGTTTTGCTCAAAACAGCCTGGTAAGACGGAGCTTACAATGGAGCCATCCGCACCTCCGGGGAGGTGGTCTTTGATTGGGGTTCTCGGCACCGGCGCAATTTGAATTAGCAGCGCTCTTTTCTGATGGATTCGACGCCTCAAAACCGCAGCGGAATCTTTATAATTTCCTTATTTCCAATGCTTTCCCCCGCCAATCTCAAAAGACATTCGGAGTATTATTGACACACGACCAGTAGCGGGTCACTTCTCCACTGAGTTGACAGAGGAGGACGTTTCCCCCGTCCAGTTCATGATCTCGTGGTCGAAATTGCAAGCGGGCCCAAATTCCAAAAAATGACAGTCAAGACACGTCTGGCTCAGCAGGCGTCTTTTCGTGCTGTACGCCTGCTCCGCGATCAAGATTTTTGTTCAAGCAGAGTTTTGCGGAGGCATGGCTCGTGAGCGAAAAGAAGGCGGCCGCGATCAAACCTGAACACGACGTCGCGCAACGGACTGCAGAACTTGCCGCGACCAACGATCAGCTAAGGGAACTCGCCAGCCGCAGAAGCGCGGAAGCAGATCTGAGAAGCAGCGAGGAGAACTATCGCCTCTTGGTCGAAACTGCTAGCGATGCCATCGTAAGCATTGATGATAAGGGCTCGATAGTATTTGCCAACCCAGCCATCGCCACGGTGTTTGGCTACGCCCCAACAGAACTGATCGGAAAACCTTTAACCCACCTAATGCCTGAGTACATGCGGAGGCTTCATGAGGGTGGTTTCGCAAGGTACTTGGCTACCGGTCAGCGGCATATAAATTGGCAGGGCACCGAACTCACAGCACTTCGAAAGAATGGCGAAGAGTTTCCTGTAGAGATTTCATTTGGCGAGTTAACCAGAGACGGCCACAAGATCTTTACGGGTTTTCTCCGCGATATCAGCAAAAGAAAGCAGGCAGAGGTAGCGCTTCGTACTGCGATGGATGAGCGGACTCGGATAAGTGCATTCCGGGAAGAAATCGGAATAGCTCTATCGCGTCAAGAGGATTTGAAGGGAATCCTGCACGACTGCGCCGGCGCAATCGTTCGGCATCTCGATGCCGCATTCGCCCGTATATGGACAATCGGCAGCGACGGCCGAGAACTGGAATTGCAAGCCAGTGCAGGAAAATACACACGCTTGGATGGACCTCACAGCCGGATCCCAGTCGGACAGCACAAAATCGGTCTGATCGCCCAAGAAAGAAGACCGCATTTGACAAACGACGTCCAGAACGATCCCCGCGTCAGTGACAAGGACTGGGCGCAACAGGAAAAAATGGTCGCTTTTGCCGGCTACCCGCTGGTCCTGGAGGACAGGCTAGTGGGCGTTATGGGCATGTTCTCACAGAAGCCTCTCTCCGAAAGCACGGTCGAAGCTCTCTCGTTTGCCGCCGGTATCATCGCGCAGGGCATTGAGCGTAAACGGACAGAGGAAGCGTTGCGCCGTAGCGAGGCATTCCTCGCCGAGGGCCAACGTCTCGGCCAAATAGGCAGCTATTCCTGGAGAGTTACGACAGACGAGATCAAATGGTCGAACGAACTCTATCGAATCTATGAGTTTGAGTTCGGTGTGCCCGTGACGCTCGACCTGATCCGCACTCGCGTTCATCCGCAAGACCTTAGCTTGTACGAAAGAATGGTCGAAGAGGCACGAAGCGGCGGCCACGACTTTGAATGGCAGTTCCGCTTGCTGATGCCGGACCGCTCGATCAAACACATGCATGCGGTCGCCCATTCGACTCGCGACCTGGATGGTGAAGTGGAGTACATCGCTGTAATTCAGGACATTACCGAGCGTAGACAAGCGCAAGAGGCGCTTGAAAGGTCTCGATCGGAGCTTGCTCAGGTCTCCAAGCTCACCAATATGGGCGAAATGGCGGCGTCCATTGCCCATGAGGTGAACCAGCCGTTGACTGCCGTAACAAATAACGGTAATGCCTGCCTTAGATTGCTCGCCAATCACAATCTCGAACCGGACGTGCTGCGCAGAGCACTCGAGGAAATCGTTGCGGATGGCACGCGCGCAAGCGCAGTGATCGCCCGAATTCGCGCCTTTCTGAAGAAGGCACCATTGGAATGGAGCGACCTGGACGTAAATGAAGTGATTTACGAGACGTTAGCTCTGGCCAGCCATGAGATTCAGAATAGAGGGGCCGTCGCCGAGTGCCGATTGACGAAAACGTTGCCGCACATCCAGGCCGATCGCATTCAGTTGCAGCAGGTCCTGCTCAATTTAATCATGAATGGCGTCGAAGCCATGACTGGTGTCACCGATCGACCTCATATTCTTTGGATTCGTTCCGGGCTCAAGGAATCTGGCCATGTATTGGTTGAAGTGCGTGACTCGGGCACAGGCCTTGGCTCTGAGGCAGATCGTTTATTTACCCCTTTCTTCACTACGAAAACAAAGGGTATGGGGATGGGCCTGTCGATCAGTCGCTCGCTTGTTGAAGCACATGGTGGGCGTCTTTGGGCTTCGTCTAATACACTTCAGGGAGCTACGTTTAGCTTCACTTTGCCGGTGGCTGAGGAGGTCTTCTCATGACGACTGGCAAAAGCTCCTCCTTCGTCTTTGTTGTCGACGACGATGCAGCAATACGTTCGTCGCTCCAATTCCTGATTGGCACAGTTGGGCTGCAGGTCGAGACCTTTGAATCGACTGAAAGCTTCCTGAGGAGGGACCTTCC
This sequence comes from Occallatibacter sp., assembly GCA_035524195.1. Lineage (GTDB taxonomy): Bacteria > Acidobacteriota > Terriglobia > Terriglobales > Acidobacteriaceae > Telmatobacter. The sequence continues at coordinate 10,690 of DATKPJ010000164.1, read as the reverse complement.
GGATGGGGCCAGTTGCCTCATTCTGGATGTCAGATTGCACGGACGAAGCGGGCTCGATTTTCAGCATGAACTTGCCGCCAGGGGGATTCACATTCCCATCATCTTCATCACTGGCCACGGTGATATCCCGATGAGTGTTCGTGCCATGAAAGGCGGGGCAATCGAATTTCTAACCAAGCCGTTTCGTGATCAGGATTTGTTGGATGCCATTAGCGTTGCCATGGAGAAGGACCGCGCCAGACGTGAGCAGGAGAGAGACGTGAAAGAAACGCAAGGACGGTTCGACTCGTTGAGCCCTCGCGAGCAGGAGGTTGTTTCGCTGGTCGTATCTGGCATGCTCAATAAGCAAATCGCCGATGCTCTCGGAACCGCCGAAAATACCGTGAAGGTGCATCGAAGCCGGGCGATGGAAAAGATGCAAGCGCAATCACTTGCAGATCTGGTGAGAATGATCGAGAAACTGAAGGATCGAGCGGGAAAAGCCTTGTAAACGAAGTGATTATACGAACGCCACTTTCTGTAACCGTACGGCCACCAAGAGCCAATAGATTTCAGATCGCTTCGGCCATACTCTCGCCATAGGGAGTATTACAAGTGGCAAAAGATCTGATTTCGGTCGTCGACGATGAAGAATCCATCCGGAGAAGCACCAAACTCCTTATCGAATCGTTTGGTTTTCGGGCGGCAGTCTTTGAATCTGCGGTGACCTTTCTCAGCTCCGGTCTGCTCCATGAGACGGCGTGTCTAGTTGTCGACATAAAGATGCCGAACATGAACGGATTGGAACTTCAACGCCGCATCGCCGCTGAGGGCTGCGATGTGCCGGTTATCTTCATCACCGTTTGTGATGACGAAGAATCTCGTGGGCGAGCAATGCGGGCTGGTGCCGTTGCCTTCCTAGCGAAGCCATTCAGCGATGTGCAGCTGGTGGAATCGATTCGTGCCGCGTTACAGAATGACTCGAAGTTGCCGAAGCTTATCTCTATTGTCGACGACGACGAGTCTATCCGCAGAACGACGAAGCTTCTCATTGAGTCGTTTGGCTTTCGGGCTGGTGTCTTCAAATCTGCAGCGGAATTCCTGAAGTCCGATGATCTGAATACAACATCTTGCCTAATCGTTGACGTGCAGATGCCCGGCATGGACGGTCTGCAGCTTCAAAGCCAACTCGCTGCGATGGGCCGCCGCCTCCCGGTCATCGTTATCACCGCATACAACAGTAATGAGTCCCGACGCCGGGCAATGCATGCCGGAGCAGTTGCATTCCTCGGCAAGCCTTTTAGTGACGAGCAGTTACTCCAAGCCATTCGATCAGCCTTACGGCACGAGGACGGCATTACAACATCTACGGGTTGATCGATAACCGCGCAGGACTTCAGATTTCCCAACTTCACCTGAAGCGCGGCGCATCAATTAACTGCTGCTCGTGCGCGGGAATTTGCGAAGCGCGAGCGAGAGTTAGTTTTCGAGGTATGTGCAAAAGAACTCTGGTCAAATTTGAGCGTCCGGCAGGCGATGCCGGGACGCAAGGAGTCAATTCGCGCAAATTGTGGTTTTGGAATGAATAGTGTCCGTCGCTCGCTGGTTAAGGCGAAGCTACGCGGAGGTAGCCGTTATGGATCTCTCAGAGTATATCCTTGAACCGCTTCGCGAAGATGAAGACTTCATTTTGTACCGGGGCCGGCACCGCGATCTCGGCCCGTCGGAACGATCGTCGATTCTATTGCTGGCGCCCTCGACGCCTCATCCCGCGTTCTCCATGGGTACCAAAGCCGAACATGAATCATCCGAGTTGGGAGGGGCATCGTATGTTTGTCCCACCGGAGATGCCCAATACCGCTGGCGGCCGGTGCTTGTGCTTGAGAATGCCGGAGGCGAGATTCTCAATGCACTGGTGCAGAGGGCAATAGACACCGGGCATCCTTTTCGAGTCGCGTGGGAAAAGGCCTTGGAACATATCGAACGCTCGAATGATCGTCTCGACGGTGAGAACAGAGTCGTTCGTGAGCGGGTCGATCAAAAGGCGCAGCTCCTGAGCGAACAAAAACGGGTTGCAGGCGAATTCGATTGGCGCGTCGCCGAGCGAACGCGGGGGCTTGTCGAAACAAACGAAGACTTGCAAATCCAGGCCGGGCTGCTGCAGCATCTTCCAGTATCCGCCTGGACGCTCAAGCCTGATGGGACCCCGGATTTCGTGAATCAAGTCTGGCTTGAATTCTCTGGTCAAACTCTCGATTTCGTGCGCTCGCATCCCGATGCCTGGATGACCGTGGTCCATCCCGAGGATCGCGAGAGCGTTTCAAAGGCGTTTTGGGACGGAGTGCGTTCTGGACATGGATTTTCGTTCGAAACCCGGTCCCTCCGTGCTCGGGACGGAGCCTATCGCTGGCATCTCCAACAAGCCGTGGTCTTGCGCGATGCGGAAGGAAGAGTACTCAAGTTCGTCGGAACAACTACGGACATTCACGAGCAGAAACTCGCGGAGGAAAGGGTGCGAGCGAGCGAGGCCAATTTGCGACAGGTGATAGATACGATTCCCACACTGTCCTGGTGCAATCTGGCAGACGGACCCAATGAGTTCCTCAGCAAGAGCTGGCATGATTACACAGGCCTCTCCCCTGAGGAAGCGCACGGATGGGGTTGGTCTTCTGCGTTTCATCCAGACGATCTGACGCCACTGATGAATCGCTGGCAAGAATTGCTAGTCTCGGGAGAATCCAGTGAAATCGAGGCGCGTCTTCGCCGGCACGACGGTGTGTATCGATGGTTCCTCATTCGCGTTGCTCCATTCCGTGACAAAGCTGGCACGATCTTGCGTTGGTACGGCACCAGTACGGACATCCATGACCGCAAGTTGGCCGAGGACGAACTGAAGCGGAGTGAGGCAAGATACCGGGTTGTGATTGAAACGGCCAGCGATGCGGTAGTCAGTGTCGACGAAAGCGGCACAATCATTCTCGCGAACCCCGCTGCAAATCGGATGTTCGGATACAACCCGGAAGAGTTTATCGGCAGGAACCTCAATACTCTTATGCCGGGACGAATGCGAGAACCCTTTGATACCGGTTTCAAAAGATTTCTAGAGACCGGCGCGAGAAATCTGAACTGGCAGGGAACTGAGGCGACCGCACTGCGGGCTAACGGTGAGGAGTTTCCGGTGGAGATTTCGTTCGGGGATATGACTACGAATGGACGAAGGGTACTTACGGGTTTCATCCGGGATACATCCGAAAAGAAACGCGCCGAGGAGGATGTTTTCGCGAGTCAGCGAAATCTTCGGCTCGCCATCGATACAATGCCGGTGCTGTCATGGTCTGCGCTTCCGGATGGTACTGCCGATTTCTTCAACAAACGATGGTTAGATTATACGGGTTTGTCACTGGAGGAAGCCCGGGGGCAGGGATGGGCGCAGGCATTTCATCCGGACGACGTGGAACGGGTTAGTGATCATTGGCGGTTGCACATCCTTAGCGGTGAGCCAGGCGAAGTTGAGGCGCGTCTGCGTCGGTTCGATGGGAGCTATCGATGGTTTCTGCTTCGAGGAAATCCACTTCACGACGAGTCGGGCGCGATCATCAAGTGGTACGGGACCAATACCGATATTGATGATCGGAAACGAGCAGAGGAGGAACTCACAAGGGCAAGAGCTGAACTCGCCCATGTTGCCAGGGTTACGAGCCTTGGGGTGTTGACCGCATCTATCGCACATGAAGTGAATCAACCGTTATCGGGTATCGTGATGAATGCCGGCACATGTCTGCGCATGTTGGACAGTGATCCCCCGAATATCGAAGGTGCACGCGAGACGGCACGTCGCATGATTCGCGATGGAATTCGTGCTTCGGAAGTGGTTGTGCGCCTGCGCGCCCTTTTCAAGAGGAAGGAAGTTGCGGCCGAGTGGGTGAATTTGAATGATGCCGCGCTTGAGGTGATCGCTCTATCGTCGAGTGAGCTGCAGAGCAAACGTATAGTTGTTCAGCATGAATTGGCCGAGAATCTACCAGCGGTAAAGGGCGATCGCATCCAGCTTCAGCAAGTGATCCAGAATCTGCTGCGTAACGCCTCGGACTCGATGGGTAGTATTGATGATCGGCCGCGGGAATTAGTGATCAGAACGAAAAGTGACGACAGTAAGAATGTTCAGGTCACTGTGCAAGACACCGGAATCGGTATCGACCCTGAGGCTGCCAGCCGGCTGTTCGACCCGTTTTATACGACAAAGCAGGATGGAACCGGCATCGGACTGTCCGTCAGCCGATCGATTGTCGAAGCTCACCGAGGGCAGATTTGGGCCATAAAGAACGACGGCCCAGGCAGTTCATTCATGTTCACCATTCCATGCGATTCAGGGTCCCTGCAAGCGCAGAGTTAAAGACCGGCTGAAGATGGGCTCATCTGTTATGTGAGTTCTGCGGTGCAATCTGTTGCGGTTCTTTTGCTTCAGACTCGGCGGTGCGCTCTCAATGAAGTTACGACGGCGGGTATCAGCAGTACATGCTGGTGCCAGAAGAAGCGTTGGTTCTGATCCCGGACAGCCTTGGCGATATCGATGCGGCGCCGCTGCTCTGCGCTGGAATTACAACCTACAATGCCCTAACTCGGTCGCAGTGGCTACCGAGGGGGCAAAGCAAGGGGGATATCGACTCTGGCCGAACAGAAATATGCCGAAGAGTTGAAGCAGGTTGCGCCTCGTGTGCTAGTGCTTCTGATTGGGTCGCGGCAGACGGAGTCTTGCAGCTTGGTTGACCAGTTCCGCCAGAGACTCAGCCTCCATCCTTCGCATCATGCTTCCTCGATGCGCTTTCACGGTGATCTCGCTTATGCCCAATTCGTAAGCAACCTCCTTATTGGCCTTTCCGACGACCACCAAAGCCATCACCTCCTTTTCACGAGAACTCAGGCGGGCATACCGCGCTCTGAGTGCGCGAAGTTCGGCATCGCGAGTAATCAGGGCGGTGCTTCGCGCGATGGCTTTGCTGACGGCGGACAGAAGTGTGTCACCACTGAACGGCTTCGTCAAGAACTCTACTGCGCCGGCCTTCATAGCTTGCACGGTCATCGGTATGTCGGCGTTACCGGTGAGGAAGATTATGGGCATGTCCGGCCGATTCACCGCGAGTCGCTTCTGCAGGTCGAGGCCATTTAACCCAGGCATCGAAATGTCGAGGACGACACAGCTTGGTACAAATTCGCGTGGGTGATTGGCAAATTCTTCAGCCGACGTGAACGTTTCTACTTGCCATCCAGCATCGCGAATCAGAAATTCCAGGGATTCGCGGACCGAGACATCGTCATCCACAACAAATACAGTCGGTGAGGCGTTTGGCACGAGTAGGATTCTCTCATCATCGCAGAACACGCTTGTTGGGTTCATTGTGGCCACCTGCCACGAGCGTCATAACATTTATTCGTTACCAACCGCCTTGTTCAATGCCTGCAGGAGTGCCGTATCGCTGAAGGGCTTGAACAAACATTCGACTGCTCCGTTATTGAGCAATCGCGTTCGTACCGCTTCGTCCTTGCGAGCGGTAATGAAGACAACCGGAATGCTCAGGTTGCGGCGACGAAGCTCGCGAAGGAGTTCCGGCCCGGACATCACCGGCATCGCGACATCGAGGATCAGGCAGCTCGACCGCACGAGAGCATCGGAGGCCAGGAACTCCATTGCCGAGGAAAACGCATGTGCATTGAATCCCAGTTCCTTCAATAGCTCCGGCACTGATTCGCGAACTGACTCGTCATCGTCGACTACTGAAATTAGCAATTGTTCTTTCATCAAGAAACTCTCATGCCTCCGCTCGTGCGAAATTCAGGGACGCCAAAAGACATTTCCGAGAGATTAGCGTTGTCTGAGGAAGTCGATGCGTTCGGATCTTGCGTAATCCCTTTCTTGTCCGGGCAGTACATCAACAACGCTGCTGATAGAGTCTCTTCCAGGCGATCAGTTGACGCAACAATATCACGACAGATGCGCCGTGCGATCTCCACTAATACTTTAGTATTGGTACCTTTTGGCGCCTCAGCTCCCCAGAGGTCTCCCCTGAGCTAATCCACGCGCCGCACGGAATCGCGAGGCGAATGTGACCCCATGACCCTCGTCAGCTGGGGCCAGCCGGCCATCATCGGTTTCTACAGTCGAACGTCAAGCTGAGCCCGGCCCCTGCAAGTCTGATCCGGCCATACCGATACCAAAGTACAATAGTGCCGTGGGCTGCTCCACACTACCTTCTTTGAAGCAGTGCAAGATACTCTGCTTGAGAGTGCCCGCGCCATAAAGAACTCGATGCGAACGTTTTCTCTTCCCGTTAGCCAGGGTTGTCTAGCGAACAAACGCGCGATTTAGGGCCAAACCCGAGGAACGATCGAAAGAGAGTCCGACAAGTCATGAGGAGAGCGCCTTACCAATCTCTGTCGTCAGGGCGACGCTGTGCCTCTGTCTGCGGCATTGTGCGCTTCTTCGCTTCGGCAACGCGCTTACTCTTCATCCTGTGGCTTGCCCTGCTCCCAACGTGGGCGTGGTCGCAATCACAGCTTGCTACCGTCTCGGGCACAATTACGGATAAGAGCGGCGCCGTTATTCTTCGAGCCAGAGTTGTCATCGTCAACCAGCGCACCGGATTGGAGCGGAACACCTCGACTGACAAGGCAGGCGTATATCACTTCTCCGGCCTGCCACCGGGAACCTACACCATTCGCGCCGAATTTCAGGGATTCCAGGCACAGGTTCGCGAAGGTGTTGCGCTCGTTTCGGGTTCCGAGTCGGTCCTCGACTTCTCACTGACCGTGGGCGACCTGCGGCAGCAGGTAACGGTCAACGCGAACGCCAGCGGCATCGACAGTACGACCTCAACTGTCAGCGGACTCGTGGCAGAGCCAAGCCTGACGAAACTGCCTCTCAATAATCAGGATCTCTTTAGTGCGGTTGCGCTGGAGCCTGGCGTCGCTCCTGATCCCAGCAGTGCACCCTCGTTGCTTTCGAGCGGTAAGACAGCGCAAGTGTCGATTAATGGCATCCGGCCCAGTATGACGAACGTCCTGATCGACGGTATGGATGCAACCGATCCGGTCTGGGGCTTTTCGCCCGCGGGCGCTTCAGGATTTTTTCTCGGTCTCGATGAGTTAGCGCAGGTCCGCGTTCTGACGCAGACCTTTAACGCGGAATACGGCGGCCATGGTGGCGCCGTGATCGACATGACAACGAAGTCGGGCGGTAACCAGTTTCACGGGTCCTTGTGGGAATTGCATCGGGATGCGTCGCTCGACGCGAAGAACTATTTTGACTTGGGCGCCAACCCGATCCCCGCGTTCGTCCGCAATCAGTTCGGTGCCTCGATCGGAGGGCCGCTCAAGCGGGATCGCACATTCTTCTTTGCCAACTATGAGGGGTTTCGCGAAGTCCAGGCATCGACGGCAATTGCTACGGCGCCCGATGCTCTCGCACATGAAGGTTTCCTGCCTTCTGCGAATAACTCCGCGGCCTGCACCAGCGCCAGTTCAAGCGGTTGTGCCGCCATTCCGATCAATCCCGAGGTACAACAGTTTCTCAATCTGATGCCTCCTTCGAACGGACCTGACAATGGAGATGGAACCGGCGAGCTGATCACCGCGAACAAAGGCGACACCCGTGAGGATCACGGAATGGTTCGCATCGACCACAATTTTTCCAAGACGCATTCGGTCTTCGCGCGCTACACCGTCGATGACAGCTCTTCTGTGGTTCCATATGTCGGAACACCGCCGGGCACCTACACGCCGGGATTCCCGACTCTTCACCTGGCGCGGAATCAGTATGTGACGATTCAGGACCGTACGGCATTCGCACCGGAATGGATTAATGAGTTACGCTTCGGTGTCAACCGGACCACTGCATCTTCTTCTAGCGACAATACGCATCCGGGCCTGTCGATTTCGTTGCTCCCTGATCGGGCGTTCGGAATGATCGACATCACCGGCATCAGCTTGTTGGGCAATGATCCCGCGCTTCCTGTGAGCGATTATTCGACCGTTTATCAGGTTCAGGACCAACTGTCGCGTACCATCGGCCGCCACACTTTGAAATTCGGCGCCGAGTTCCGCAGGCTCGATCTCAACTCGACGCTGGACTTCGCTGTAAACGGACTGTATGAATTTGAGGACCTGACCGCGTTCGGGCTGCCGGCATCCAGCAACAATCCTGCCCTCGAGTTCTTCCTTGAAGGCGTGCCCTTGGCCTACGTTGGGGTTAATCCTTCCAATGCCGATTCTGAACGCGGATACCGCGAATCATTTGTGTCTGGTTTTGCCCAGGACTTCGTGCGCGTCAACAGCCGCTTCACCGCAAATATTGGGTTGCGCTACGATTTTTACTCCAACCCGACCGAAGTACACGGCCGCGAATCTGCCTTTCGAGACCCGGCGATGGACTCCGCGCCAACCGTCGGGCAACTATTTGCCGGGACTCCCCTGGATCTTCTGTCACCCCAGGCGGGCTTTGCATGGAATGTCTTCGGCGACGGCAAAACGATAGTGCGGAGCGGATTCGGCATCTATCGCGATCAGATCCCGGCAATGGTGTACGGTATCGACCGTGTACTGCCGCCATTCTTCGGTATCGAGGAGTTCGTTTTCCCTCAGTTTCTCAACCCGCAGCATGCTCAAGTGACCCAGCCGCTAGACGGTTTCGCGACAACCTACCACCCCAAGTTTCCCTATGCGATGCAGTACAACCTCAATGTGGAGCGGGAACTTGCGCCCGGCATGATCCTCACCGCGGGATACTTTGGTACGCGCGGCAATCACCTTACCCGCGAAGGCGAGCAGAACCCCTTTGAGCCGGCGTTAGGCCACCGCTACAATCCAAACCTGGCATCCCCTCTGGAGACAATATTGACAGACGCGCAATCGTTCTATAACTCCGGTCAGGTCTCCGTTTCGAAGAGGTATTCACATAGCCTTTTGTGGCAGGCAGCGTATACATTCGCCCATTCGGTGGACGATGCGTCGGTGGGCTTTTCTGTGGATTCCGTGAACGATCCACCCGCATCGCAGAATCTTTTCGATCGCAAAGGAAGCCGGGGCCGGTCAGATTTCGACATCCGGCAAAACTTCGAGGTAAATGCCGCTTACGAGCTGCCAGGCGCAGGACGTCTCCTGACCGGCTGGCAGATCTCGGCTGTTGCCAGCGTTCATAGCGGTCCCCCATTTACTCCGATGCTCTCCTTCGACAATGCCGACGTGCAATCGCTGCTTATTCCGGAACGCCCAAACCTTGCTGGCAACCCTTATGTGGGCGTCTGCCCGAATGGGGCCAAAGTGGGTACGGTGGCCTGCTGGTTTAATCCAAGTGCTTTTGCCGTACCGCCACCGCTTCAGTTTGGCAATGCCGGACGAAACATCCTGAGGGGGCCTGCGTTCGCGGAGTTCGACCCGGCGCTGCACAAGGATTTCGCGATTTTTCACGAACGGAAAATCACGCTTGGGGTGGAAGCTTATAACCTGTTCAACCATCCGAATTTTGGAGCTCCGAGTAATACACAAAGCGCGTTTTCCTTTGGAGGTAACGGGGATGCTGTCTTCAAGGATGCTGCGGGTGATTTTGCCGATAACGTAGGCCAAATCCAAACCACCGCCGCCACCCCGCGCCAAATTCAACTGGTCGGCCGATTTACCTTCTGAAGGCATGCCGGAAGCCGTCGAACCGGATTCATCTTCGCCGCCGACCGTCCAACGATATAATTCGTGCATTGCTTGGATCGGCACGTTCGAGGCGAATGGGCCCATAGGTTTCCCCTGAATCCCCCTGAGAGCCATATTCCTGATCCGTTGGACTCGCGTTTTTTCCTTGATCGCATTCCAACGCCAGCCTGATCCGGCTTGCCGGGTGGCTCCCTGAAATCATCAACCATGGGGCACAGGCCTTTTCAGCTTTGCCGCCGGGTCGAGGGATTTTGGATGAACCCCAGCGATAGGCAAATGATCGAATCATTGTTCGCCGGAAGCGGCGAGATGCCCGCACGTATGCGCGCGCTGGACTGGTCGGCTACGCAGCTCGGCCCGGTGGAACAGTGGCCGCAAACTCTGCGAACGAGCGTGCGAATCGTGCTGGATAGCGCCTGTGCAATGGCCATCTGTTGGGGGCCTGACTTCACGTACTTGTACAACGATGGCTACATGCCGTTAATCGGAATAAAGCACCCGGCGGCGCTGGGTCGCCCTTGCCGTGAAGTCTTCCCTGAGGCGTTGCACATCGTAGATATTCTTTACGACGGAATCGTACGGGAGCGGAAGGCCAGATTCCTGGTCGACCTGCCATCGCCGGTTAATCGCGGCAACTATCTCGAAGACGGCTACTTCACCTCTTCGATTAGCCCGCTTCCGGATGATAGCGGCAACACGGGTGGCATATTAGCCACAGTTATCGAGACGACGGAACGGGTGCTCGAAGATCGACGCCGGCGTTTGCTAAGCGATTTAGCGTCGCGCACGGCAGGAGCGCGAAGCGAAGACGAAGTTTGGCGCGTCACTGCGGAGACTCTTGGCGAAGGTCGCCTGAGCGTCCCCTTCGCATTTCTCTATGAATATCTGCCTCCAGAGCAACAAGCGCACCTGGCAGGCGCGAGCGTCGAAACCGACGAAGCGCTGCGTCCGCCGGTCATCGATTGCCGCAGCGAGAACCTTTGGCGACTCGACCCCGCACTGGCGAAGGAAGGAG